>DASWMS010000061.1:0-2671 GCA_036399655.1 Allosphingosinicella sp.
GCCTTCACCTGCGCCGCGTCTCGCACCTCAGTCGTCGAGAGCCTTTTCCTCCGGCGCGTGCAGCCGCAGGCGGGTGACGCGCCGCGAATCGCTTTCGGTAATTTCCAGCCGCCACCCGGACGGGTGCTCCAGGATCTCGCCTTGCTGCGGCACATGGCCGGCAAGCACGGTGGCGAGGCCGCCGAGCGTGTCGACATCCTCCTCGACCTCGGCCAGCCGCGGATCGAGCTCCGCCGCGACGTCCTCAAGCTCGGCACGGGCGTCCGCATCCCACATGCCGCCGCCGAGATCGACCAGAGGCGCCTCGGGCTCATCGTCATGCTCGTCCTCGATCTCGCCGACGATCTCCTCGACCACGTCTTCGATGGTCACCAGCCCCTCGGTACCGCCGAATTCATCGACCACGATGGCAAGGTGGACCCGGTCAGCACGCATCCGAGCGAGGAGGTCGAGCACGCCCATCGATTCCGGCACGTAAAGCGGCTTGCGGAACAGCTCGGATATGTCGGCCGGCGGCACCGCGCCGCTCATCTGCACGGTGAAGACGTCCTTGACGTGGACCATGCCGATCACATGATCCAGGCTGTCCTGATAAACCGGCAGCCGGCTGTGCTGCGCGTCCACGAACGCGGCGGCGAGATCCTCGAAGCTGATGTCCGATGACACGGCGATGATGTCGCCTCGGGTCACCGAGATATCGGCCACCGTGCTTTCGCCGAAGTGGAGGAGGTTGCGCAGCATCTGCCGCTCGATCGGCGAAAGGTCGCCGACCGCCGGCGCTTCGCCCTCGTGGCTTTCGATCGCTTCCTCAATCTCCTCGCGCAGCGTCGCTTCGCTTTCCTCCCCGAAGAGGAAGGTGCGAAGGCCGCGCCAGAAGCTGTGCCCCCCTTCGGGAGTGCTACTGTCCTCGTCGTCCGGCACTTAGTGTATGACCTCCGTCAGATATGGGTCGGATATGCCCAGCGCGGCAAGCGCCCGGCGCTCGGTTTGTTCCATCGCCTCGGCTTCCGCCTCGCCGTCCTCATGGTCGTAGCCGAGCAGGTGAAGCGTGCCGTGGACGACGAGATGCGACGCATGATCGGTCACGGAAACGCCCTTTTCCGCCGCCTCGCGGGCGCAGACGCCCTGGGCGAGAACAATGTCGCCGAGTAGAGCCTCACCCGACCCGGCGCCGACCAGCACTTCCAGCATCTCCGCTTCCACCATCGGAAAGGAGAGGACGTTGGTGGGCTTATCCTTGTCGCGATATTCGGCGTTGAGCGCGTGGACTTCGGCGTCCGTGGTGAACTTCACGGACACCTCGGCGGCCAGGCGGGCGCCGATCAGGTCTGTCCAGTCGCTTTCCGCCACGGCAGCCTTGACTGCGCGTTCGGCAAGGGCGTGCCAGGAGGTGCTACTGTCCCACTCCGGGGAGGAGTCTGACTCCACGATTATCATGCCGAACACCCACCTCGTTCGTCCCGAGCGAAGTCGAGGGGCGCACACGAGGACTCAGTGCCGGCGCCCCTCGACTTCGCTCGGGACGAACGGAGTTGGTGGCCAGCAAGATCAATCACCCCTGCTTGCCCTCATAGGCATCCACGATCCGCCCGACGAGCGGGTGGCGGACCACGTCGCTGGTGTTGAAGCGAATGGTGGCGATGCCCTGCACGCCCTCGAGCCGCCCAACCGCGTCGGCCAGGCCGGACTTGGTCGGATCGGGAAGATCCACCTGCAGTGGATCGCCGCAGATTACCATCCGGCTGCGCATACCGAAGCGAGTCAGGAACATCTTCATCTGGGCCGGGGTGGTGTTCTGCGCCTCGTCGAGGATGATCACCGCGTCGGCGAGCGTGCGGCCGCGCATGAAGGCGATCGGCGCGATCTCGATTTCGCCGGACGCGATCCGCCGCTCGACCTGCTCGGCCGGGAGCATGTCGTACAATGCGTCGTAGAGCGGGCGCAGATACGGATCGACCTTGTCCTTCATGTCGCCAGGCAGGAAGCCCAGGCGCTCGCCCGCTTCCACCGCCGGACGCGACAGGATCAGCCGGTCGACCGAACCGCCAATGAGCTGCTGCACCGCCTGCGCGACCGCGAGGTAGGTCTTGCCGGTACCCGCGGGGCCGAGGGCGAAGATCATGTCGTCGCGCGCCAGGGCCTCCATATAGGTCGCCTGCATCCGCGTGCGCGGGACGATGGTCTTCTTGCGGGTGCGGATCATCACCTTGGGCGGTTCGCCGACGTCCGGCGCGATGATGCCGTCGAGCACCGGTTGCCCGGTCATGCCGATGATCGCGTTCACCGTCTCGGCGTCGATGTCGTGCCCTTCATCGAGATGGTTGTAGAGGCCGACCAGAACGTCGCGGGCGCGGGCGGCGGAGTCCGCCTCGCCCTCGATCTGCACCTTGGAGCCGCGCGCGGCGATGTAGACGCCAAGTCGGTCCTCGATGGCGACGAGGTTCCGGTCGAACTCGCCGAACAAGGGGCCGAGCAGATGAGGCTGCTGGAACTCGATCTCCAGGCGGGCGCGGGGGCCTGCGGCCTCGGGCGTGGTGGGCTTGCGCGCCATCAGGCGGCGGCCCGCAGGCGCTCGGCACCGCCGACGCTGTTGGGTCCTGCGGAAATGATGTCCACGTCTATCACGTCTCCGATTGCGGCCTGGGTTTCGACATGCACCGATTGCAGCCAT
>DASWMS010000062.1:0-5103 GCA_036399655.1 Allosphingosinicella sp.
CGACGCCGCGCTCGCCACGGTCAGCGGCCTGTTCGTCGTCGCGACGGTCAGCGCGCTGGTCAGCTACGTCGCGACGATCCTGTTCTGGCGCTGGTGGACGGCGCGCAAGTGGCGCCGCCGCGCCGTTCGCGCAAAAGCCGACATATGATAATCCAAAGCAACCTGCTAAGCAGCCCCATCTTCTCCAGCAGTGGAACCCCCGATGCGTAAGCTCCTGATTATTCTCAGCCTTTCCACCACGGCTCTTGCCGCCTGCACGACCTCCGGCGACAATGCCGCACCGGCCGCCGCCGCCGCGGCCGACACGACCGTCATGTCCGATCCCGCGCCGCTTCCCGAGCGGCCGCGCCCACAGCTCGGCAGCTTCGGCTTCGATCTCGCCGGCATGGACCGGAGCGTCGATCCAGGCGACAATTTCTACAATTTCGCCAACGGCGCCTGGGAGCGCGCGACCGAGATTCCGGCCGACCGCTCGAACTACGGCATGTTCACCCTGCTCGACGACCTTTCCAAGTCGCGCACCCGCGCGATCGTCGAGGAAGCGGCGCAGCAGCCGGGCAGCCGCATCGGCGACTTCTATTCGAGCTTCATGGACGAGGCGCGGATCGAGCAGGCCGGCATCGCGCCGATCCAGCCGCTCCTGCAGCGGGTCCAGGCGATCCGCACCCGCGCCGACTGGGCTTCCGAGCTCGGCCGTCTCATGCGGCAGGGCACGACCGGGCCGTTCGCGGGCTATGTCGCGACCGACGACCGTATCCCGACCGAGATGATCGTCCGCCTCGGCCAGTCCGGCCTCGGCCTTCCCGACCGCGACTATTACCTGCGCGACGAAGCTGCGCTCACTTCCAAGCGCGACGCCTATCGCGGCTATCTGACGCAGCTCCTGACGATGGCCGGCGAGCAGAACGCCGCGGCGCGCGCGGCCGCCATCCTCGCCTTCGAGACGCGCCTCGCCCAGGCGCACTGGACCCGGGTCGAGAATCGCGACGACGAGAAGACCTACAACAAGATGACGCCGGCTGAGCTTGCGCGCCTCGCGCCCGGCTTCGATTTCTCGCGCTTCCTCTCCGAAGCGGGCTTCGCGAACCAGGCGAACCTCCTCGTCTCGCAGCCGACCGCCTTCACCGCCTCGGCCCGCGCCGTTGCCGCGACGCCGGTGAACGTGCTGCGCGACTATACGATGGTTCGCCTGATCGACGATGCGGCGCCGTATCTCTCGTCCAATTTCGTCAACGCGCACTTCGCCTATCACGGCACCGCGCTGGGCGGCACGCCGCAGAACGAGCCGCGCTGGAAGCGGGGCGTGACCCTCGTCACCGGCGCGCTCGGCGACGAAGTCAGCCGCATCTATGTCGAGCGCCACTTTCCGCCCGAAGCGAAGGCGGAGGCCGACGCTCTCGTGCGCAACGTCATCCAGGCGATGGACCGCCGCCTCGCCGGCCTGACCTGGATGGCGCCCGAGACGCGCCAGCAGGCGCGCGCCAAGCTTGCCGCCTTCACGCCCAAGATCGGCTACCCCGATCGCTGGCGGGACTATTCGGCGGTCCAGGTCAGCCGCGACAATCTGGTCCAGAACATCATGAACGCGACGCGCTTCGAATATGAGCGCAACCTCGCCAAGCTCGGCCGTCCGGTCGATCGCAGCGAGTGGTTCATGACTCCGATGGAAGTGAACGCCTACGCCAACCCGACCTGGAACGAGATCGTGTTCCCGGCCGCGATCCTGCAGGCGCCCTTCTTCGACGCCAATGCCGATCCCGCGGTCAATTACGGCGGCATCGGCGCCGTCATCGGCCACGAGATCAGCCACCATTTCGACGACCAGGGCAGCCGCTACGACGTCAGCGGCGCGCTTCGCGAATGGTGGACGCCGCAGGACCGCGAGCGCTTCAATGCGCTGACCGCGCAGCTCGTCGCGCAGTACGACCTCTACGAGCCGCTCCCCGGCCACAAGGTCCAGGGCCAGCTCACGCTCGGCGAGAATATCGCCGATCTCGCCGGCTTGACCGTCGCCTACGACGCCTATCGCATGTCGCTCGGCGGCCGGGCGGCGCCCGAAATCGACGGCTTTACGGGCGACCAGCGTTTCTATCTCGGATGGGCGCAGGTGTGGCGGCGCGAGTACCGCGAAGCCAACCTTCTCAACAGGTTGCTGACCGATCCTCACTCGCCGTCCGAGCAGCGCGTCGCGGTCGTGCGCAATCTCGATCCCTGGTATGCGGCCTATAACGTCCAGCCGGACGACACGCTCTTCCTCGCGCCCGAGCGCCGCATCCGGATCTGGTAAATGGCGACGCGCGCTGAGCAGGGCACGGAGCGAGGCGGCGGCTCCGGCCGCGGCCTCGCCGCCCTGCTCGCGCTCCTTGGCGCCGCCGGCTCGGCAGGGCTCCTCTTCTGGGCCGTCCGCGACCCGGTCTTCGCCGCCGCCTTCCTTGCCGGCGTCGGCGGCGCCGCGGCCCTGCTCCTCGCCCTCCCGCGCAGCCGCCCCGCCGCAGACGCCGAGGGCGAAGCGCCCGCCGCCGACATCGCGCTCCTGCGCGCCTCGCTCGACGCCTCCGGCGCGGCGGTGGCGGTCACCGACACCGACGGCGCCCTCGTCTGCGCCAGCCGCACCTATTGCGCCTGGTTCGGCGGCGCCGCGCGGCCGGGCCACCTTCGCGACTTTTCCGAAGAGATGCGCGCCGCCGGCCGCGACGGCGCTGCACTGGTCGACGAATTCCCGCTTCAGGGCGAGCTCTACCGGGCCGAGCTGCGCGCCGCTTCCGGCCGCATCGTCTGGAGCTTCCAGCGCCCCGCCGAGGCCGACCTCCCGCGCGACGCCGCCCGGCTGCTCGCGGGCGACGCCGGCCGCCGCCTCGGCCAGGCCGGCGTCATGGCCGTGCTCTCGGACGATGCCGGCACCATCCTCGCGGCGAACCCCGCCTTCGCCGCCCGCGCGCTCGGCGAAGCGGGCGGCGGCGTCGACGGCTCCTCGCTCGTCTCCTACCTGTCGGCGAGCGACGCCGGGCAGTTCCAGTTCGCCGCCGAGGGCAAGGACGCTTCGCCGCTGCGCATCGTCCAGGTCGCTGCCGCCGAGAACCCGCAGCCGCTCTCGCTCTTCCTGCTCTTCGACGATGCCGGCGCGCCGCGCCTCGGCGAGGACGAAGCGGCGAACATCCACGCCTTGCTCGACAGCCTGCCGCTCGGCCTCGCGCTCGCTGACCGCGACGGCCGCTTCACCTATCTGAACCGCGCCTTCCGCCGCGCCGCAGGCCTTGCGGCGGACGCCCAGCCCGCCTGGCCCGGCGACCTCCTCGTCGACGAGGACAAGGCCGCCGTCTCGGACGCCGTCCGCCGCTTCGCCCGCGGCCGTACCTTGTCCGGCGACATCGCCGTTCGCCTCAAGGCGAGCCCCGACGATCCCGTCTCGCTGACCATCGCCGGCGCCCGCGGCCTCGGCGAAGCGGCCGTGCTCCTCAGCCTCAAGGACAATAGCGAGGAAGCCCGCCTCAAGCGCGAAGTCGCCCAGGCGACCAAGATGCAGGCGATCGGCCAGCTCGCCGGCGGCGTCGCCCACGATTTCAACAACATCCTGACCGCGATCCTGGGTTACTGCGACCTCATGCTGATGCGCCACACGCCGGGCGACAGCGACTATGACGACATCCAGCAGATCCGCTCCAACTCGAACCGCGCCGCCAACCTCACGCGCCAACTCCTCGCCTTTTCCCGCCAGCAGACCCTGCGCCCGCAGGTGCTCCAGCTCCCGGACGTGGTCTCGGAAGTGTCGAACCTGCTGAAGCGCCTCCTCGGCGAGACGGTGAAGCTCGAAGTGAAGCACGGCCGCGGCCTCGGCCCGGTCCGCGCCGATCCCGGCCAGCTCGAGCAGGTGATCGTCAACCTCGCGGTGAACGCCCGAGACGCGATGCTGGCGAAGGGCGGCGGCACGCTCACCATCCACACCCATTCGGTCTCGTCCGAGGACGTGCGCCGGATGGGCTCCGACATCCTCCCGATCGGCGACTATACCGCGCTCAAGGTCTCCGACACCGGCACGGGCATCCCGCCCCACCTCCTTGCCAAGATCTTCGAGCCGTTCTTCACCACCAAGGAAGTGGGGAAGGGCACGGGCCTCGGCCTCTCGACCGTCTACGGCATCGTCAAGCAGTCGGGCGGCTTCATCTTCGCCGACTCCGCGGAAGGGAAGGGGGCGAGCTTCACCTTCTACCTCCCCGTCCACCGCGCGGACGCCGGCAAGCCCGCGCCCAAGCCGAAGAAGGAGAAGGAAGCCGGCGAGCTGTGGGGCACCGGCACGATCCTCCTCGTCGAGGACGAGAGCACCGTCCGCGCCGTCGCCGAGCGGGCGCTGACCCGCCACGGCTACACCGTCTTCACCGCCGAGAACGGTGAAGCCGCGCTCGAAATCCTGGCGCGCGAAGGCCATTTCGACCTGTTGATCTCGGACGTCGTCATGCCCACGATGGACGGCCCGACGACGGTCCGCGAGGCGAGGAAGACACACCCGGACCTCCCGATCCTCTTCATCTCCGGCTATGCGGAGGAGCAATTGAGGAAATCGATCGACCTCGACCGCGTCAGCTTCCTCGCCAAGCCCTTCTCGGTCCAGAAGCTCGCGGAGGCGGCCAGGGACACGATTGCGAAGGGATAGGCTGCAGTTTCTCGCTCCCCCGTCATCCCCGCGAAAGCGGGGATCCAGCGGGAGCCTCCACCCGCTGCGTCCTCCGATCCAAGCCCACTGGATTCCCGCTTTCGCGGGAATGACGAGGATCGGTCGAACGCCCTTTCCTCAACTGGATCAACACGAAAGCCCGCCCACGCGCCCCACCGTGCAAAGCTTACCGCGAAATAAATCTTTTCCTTTGCGGAACAACCGCCTAATCGGGCGGCGATGGCTGAGGGGCGTTCCATACTCATCGTCGAAGATGAGCCGCTGATCGCGATGATGCTCGAGGATTTCCTCGACTCGTTGGGTCACCGCATCGCGGGGAGCTGCGAGAGCGTCGAAGACGCCTTGGCGGTCGTCGAGCGCGGCGATTTCGACGTCGCGATCATCGACGTGCAATTGAAGAACGGCGAAAAGGTCTGGCCGGTCGCCGACCGCCT
>DASWMS010000063.1:0-27432 GCA_036399655.1 Allosphingosinicella sp.
AGTCGCGACTCGATCGCAGGTCGCGCGACCTCGCCGAGCTGAGTCTCGCCTGGTTCGGCGGAGAGCCTCTTGCCGCGCTCGACATCGTGCTCGACGTCAGCGACCATGCGCGGCGGCTCGCAGCCGCGCGCGGCTTCCGCTTCGCCTCATCCGCCACGACGAACGGGTGGATCCTGACGCCCGCCAACATGCGCGCGCTCGTCGCCGCGGGCGTCACCGCCTTCCAAGTAACTCTCGACGGTGAAAAGGAGGTGCACGACCAGACGCGCGTGCGCGGCGGCGGCGGCGGCACGTTCGACCGCATCTACGGGAACCTCCTGGCGCTCCGTGCTTCGTCGGAACCGTTCGAGATCCTGCTTCGTGTGCACATCAGCCGGAAATCCGAGGCGACGATCGTTCGCTTCTTCGGGCGGCTCGCCGACGATTTCGGCGGCGACGACCGGTTCAGCCTTTTCGTCAAAGGCATTGAGGATCTCGGCGGGGACGGCGCGCGGGACCTGGTGCCGCTGCAGAACCAGGAGAGCATCCACCAGGCGGCGGCGCGACTGTTTCCGCGGATCGACGGCGGCGGCGACGGGGAGGTGCAAGTGCCGATCTGCTACGCATCCAAGCTCAACGCCCTGGTGGTCAGGGCCGATGGGCGCCTCGGCAAATGCACGGTGGCGTTGGAGGACCCGCGCAACACCGTCGGAAGTCTCCGGCCGGACGGGACGCTCGAGATCGACGGAGCGAAGGTGAGGCCGTGGGCGCACGGCCTTTTCAGCGGCGACGCGGACGCGCTCCGCTGCCCGCTCGCTTCGCTCCCCTCCGCATTGGCCGCCGCGCCGTCCTAGCAGGGCCGGCTCGGCCTCTCGCCATTCGTTCCGCCGCCCGCTAAAGCACGCCCATGCTGCTCGCCATCGATGCCGGGAACACCAACATCGTCTTCGCCTTGCTCGAGGACGGCGTGATCCGCGCGCGCTGGCGGATCGCGACCGATCCGAGGCGCACGGCCGACCAATATGCCGTGTGGCTGCACCAGCTGCTCGAGCTCGAGGGCTTCACCCGCGCCGACGTCGATGCGGTGATCCTCGGCACGGTGGTGCCCCGCGCGACCCACAATCTCGAGGTGCTCGCCACCAAATATTTCGGCGTGGAGCCGCTCATCGCCGGGCAGGGCGCGGCCGAATGGGGGATCGAGCTCGACGTCGCCGAGCCGCGCACCGTCGGCGCGGACCGGGTGCTGAACGCCATCGCCGCCCACGCCATCCACGAAGGCGACTTGATCGTCATCGATTTCGGCACGGCGACGACGTTCGATGTGGTGGACTTCTCCGGCGCCTATAAAGGCGGGATCATCGCGCCGGGCATCAACCTCTCGCTCGACGCGCTCGTCGCGGCGGCGGCCAAGCTGCCCCGGATCGCCATCGAAGCGCCGGCCGGCACCAGCGTCATCGGCCGCACCACCGAGGACCAGATGCACATCGGCATCTACTGGGGCTATGTGGCGATGATCGAAGGGCTGATCGCGCGGATGAAGGCGGAGATCGGCCGCCCCGTCACCATTGTCTCGACGGGCGGGCTCGCCATATTGTTCGACGAGCACAGCGCCGTCTTCGATGCGATCGAGCCGGACCTCACCATCCAGGGTCTCGCCATGCTCCACAAGCGCTCGGCGAGCACCGCTTGAACCCTGCCGTCATTCCCGCGAAAGCGGGAATCCAGGCGGCGTCCGAGCCCCACACGAACTTCCGCTGGATTCCCGCTTTCGCGGGAATGACGGCCTGATCAGGATCCACAGATGAAACCCGGTAAAGAACTCCTCTTCCTCGCGCTCGGCGGCTCGGGCGAGATCGGCATGAACGTCAATCTCTACGGCTGCGACGGCAAGTGGATCATGGTCGATCTCGGCATGACCTTCGCCGATCCCTTCTATCCGGGGATCGAGCTGATCCTTCCGGACCTGACCTTCATCGAGGAGCGCCGCAAGGACCTGCTCGGCATCGTCCTCACCCACGGCCACGAGGACCATATCGGCGCCATCCCCTACCTTGCCGCCGATCTCGGCGTGCCGCTCTACGCCACGCCCTTCACCGCCGGCCTCATCGCCGGGAAGCTGGAGGAAGAGGGGCTCGCGGGCGAAGTCGAGGTCAAGGTGATCGATCTCGGCGGCACCTTCCGCATGGGACCGTTCGGCCTCACCTTCGTGCCGCTCGCCCACTCGATCCCGGAAGGCAACGCCCTCCTCATCGAGACGCCTCACGGCAACGTCTTCCACACCGGCGACTGGAAGCTCGACGATGCGCCGCAGCTCGGCGACCCGGTCACCGAGGAAGAGCTGCGCGCGATCGGCGACAAGGGGGTCCTCGCCCTCGTCTGCGATTCGACCAACGTCTTCCAGGAACATGCCTCGGGCTCGGAAGCCACAGTGCGCGAAGGGCTCGACCGGGTCGTCGCCGAAGCGGAAGGCCGCGTGCTCGTCACCACCTTCGCCTCCAACGCCGCGCGCCTGCGCACGCTCGGCCAGGTCGCGCGCGACACCGGCCGTCAGGTCTGCGTCGCCGGCCGCTCGCTCGACCGCATCCTCAAGGTGGCGAAGAGCGTCGGCTATCTGACCGACTTTCCGGACACCGTCGATTTCGACACGGCGATGAAGCTCCCGCGCCGCGACGTCATGATCATCGCGACGGGCGGACAGGGCGAGAACCGCGCGGCGCTCTCCCGCATCGCCTTCGACCAGCACAAGATCAGCGTCGACAAGGGCGATCTGGTCGTCTTCTCGTCGAAGCAGATCCCGGGCAACGAGATCGCCATCGGCCGCATCCAGAACATGCTCGCCGAAAAGGGCGTGTCGATGATCACCGACCGCCAGGCGCCGGTCCACGTCTCCGGCCACCCGGGGCGGCCCGAGCTCGCCTCCATGTACGAATGGATCCGGCCCGAGATCATCGTGCCCGTCCACGGCGAAACGCGCCACCTGATGGAGCATGACCGCTTCGCCCGCAGCCAGGGCGTGCCGCGCGGCATCGTCCAGATCAACGGCCAGCTCGTCCGCCTCGCGCCCGA
Source organism: Allosphingosinicella sp. (assembly GCA_036399655.1). Lineage (GTDB taxonomy): Bacteria > Pseudomonadota > Alphaproteobacteria > Sphingomonadales > Sphingomonadaceae > Allosphingosinicella. The sequence continues at coordinate 3,046 of DASWMS010000063.1, forward strand.
CGGCCCTGCCAAGATCGGCGAGGAAAGGGTGGGGCGCCTCATCCTCGACGGCGACGTCATCCTGAATGCCGACGGCACGACGATGAACGAGCGCCGCAAGCTCGCCCAGAACGGCCTGATCTCCGTCGCCATCGCGCTCGACGCCAACGACCGCCTGCGCGGGGGCGTAGAGCTCGCGATCGAAGGCGTGCCGGTCGAGGAAGACCGCGAGGCCTTTCTCGAGGAAGCCTGCGCGTCCGTCGCCCAGGCGGCGAAGAAGAATGCCGGCAAGGAGGACAAATTGAAGGAAGCGGTTCGCCTGGCGGTTCGCCGCTGCGCCACCGACTGGACCGGAAAGAAGCCGGTGGTCGACGTGCTGATCGTCCGGGTGTGACGCGTTGAAGCCGGTCTCGATCGTCGCCGTCTACCTGCTCTTCCTGACGCTGAGCCTGTTCCTCGTGTTGCCCTTCGGGATGCGCACCGACGAGGAAGCGGGCGCGGCGCGGGCGGCGGGCCACGCCGAAAGCAGCCCGCACGGTTTCCGCTTCGGCCGCGTCATGCTGAGGGCGAGCCTGCTGGCGGCGATCCTGTTCGGCCTGTTCTACGCCAATTACGTCTACGGCTGGCTCAACGTCGAGATGTTCGACTGGGCCGCCCCGCCGACGGCGAACGAGCTCTAATTCCTGAGCCGCTCGATGGCCTGGGCGAGCGCGACGTAGAGCTTGCCCATGTCGGAGGAGAGCAGGGTGATCGACAGCGGCGATCCGTCCTTGTCGGCGAGCACGCGGCGGAGCATCGATTCGAAATCGTGGATATAGCGGTTGACCTGCTCCCGGAACTCCGTCTCGTTCTCGTAATGGCGCATGATCTCGCGCGCTTCGCCGCTGTCGAGGAGGCGTACCGCGCGGCGGGTGAACACGCCGCGGTCGCCCTTCAGGTACGACGCCCAGGCGGTGTCGGTCACTTCGTTGGACAGGATCTTGGTGACGTCGATCGCCGTCGAATTGAGCGATTCGATGAGGAGCGCGACGCGGCGCGACAGGCTTTCGGCGTCCTTCTCCTCACGCACCCGGCGCTCGGCGTCGATACGGTCTTCGATCGCGGCGGCGGTCTCGCCGATGGTGACGAGCTGGCGGGTGAGGCGTTCCGAGGCGCGGCGGGCCGAGGCGACGGCGGCTTCCGACATCACGCCGAGCTGCTGCAGCTTCTCCTGCACCGGCTCGGTCACCGCTTCGCTGACCGCGTCGCGGCTCGCCTCGGCGAGGGCGGCGACGCTGTCGGGGATGACGGCGGCGATCGCCTCGCGGGCGTGGCCCGCCGCCTGCTGCGCGGCTTCGCGGACCCGGACGAGCGCATCGATCAGCTCCGGTGCGGTCGTGCCGACGAGGCGCTGCGCCTCGCTGTCCGCCTCGCTCGCCGCGCCGGCAAGTGCGCGCACCTTCGACTCCGCCTGGCCGACCGAGTCGGCGATGGTGGCGAGGAGGCGGCCGAGCTCCTCCTGCTGACGCCGGATCGATTCCTCGCCTTGCGTCAGGCTCGAAGCCGCGGCGCCGGCGGCCGCCTGCACGGTCTCGACGTCCGGCAGGATCGCGCGGGCTGCGGCGCCGGCGCGGGCGCTGTGCTCCTCCACCGACGTCAGGGCCGCGGGCACATCCCGCGTGAGCTGGGCGGAGATGCCGGCGAGGGTCTGCGCAAGCTCGGCGGTGCGAGCGGCGGTGAGGCCGGTCGTCTCGTCGCTGCTGCGCACGTCCTCGTGAAGCCGGCGCAGCGTCTCGCGCGCTTCGCCGAGTGCGCCGGTAAGGCGTCCGGCATTGGCCTCGCCCTCCTCGCGCAGCTCGGAAAAGCGGCGGTCGATGTTCGCGATCTCCGCCTCGATGCCCTGCAGCAGGCTGCGGCTCGCCTGCTCCTGCTGGACGAGCGCGCCGGACAGCGCTTCGAGCCGCGTGCCGGCCGCGAAGACGTTGTCGGCCAGGGCACGCGACGCTTCGACCGACGGCGCAATCGAGTCGGCGGCTTCGCGCGTACGGGCGGCCTGCGCTTCGATCGCGGTAAGGGCGTCGGGGATCTCGATCTGGAGCTGCGCGGAAAGGCCGTTCAGTGCTTCGGTGATGTCGCGGCTGCGCGCGGTGAGGGCGCCGGCCTGCACGTCGCCGGCCCCGATCTCCTCGTGCAGCGCCTGGACGCTGCCGCGCACCTCGGCGAGCGAGGCGGCGAGCCGCTCGTGGCTCTCGCCGCCGCTCCGGTCGAGCGCAGCGAAGCGCGTCTCGAGTTCGGCCAGCTCGCGCGACAGGCCGGTAACCAACGCATGGCTCGCCGCGTCCTGCGAGGCGAGCGAGGCGCCGAGCACGGTGAGCTGCGCGCCGGCATGTTCCAGCCGTTCGGAAAGGCTGCGGCTGGCGGCGGCGCCCGTCTCCTCGAAGGCGGCGCGGCTCTGCTCGATGCCGGCGAGAAGCGCCGTCCCCTGCGTCTCCAGCGCCGAGCGGGTCGCCTCCACCGCGTCCGACGCGCGGGCGAGGGCGCCGTCCACCGTCGCGGTCAGCGCGCCCGCGGCCTCGTTGATCCGCTCGCTCGCGGAGCCGGCGCTGCTTTCGATCCGTGCGACATGGGCGCCGAGGCGCTGTGCGGCGCCGCCCAGCGCTTCGTCGGCTTCGCGGCCGCGGGCAAGGAGCGCGCCGAGCTGGCCTTCGAGGGCGCCCGCCTGCTCGTGGGCGCCGAGCCCGGCCTCGCGCATCGCGGCGGCGACGGCGCGGGCCTGCTCCTCGGCCCGGGGCAGGTCGTGGAGGAGGACTCCGATGTCGACGCGGGCATGGTCGGCGGCGCTTTCGAGCGCCTGCGAGCGGCGATCCAGCTCGGCGCTCTGCTTCGAAAGATAATGCGTGACCCGGCCGAGCCGGTCGGAGGCTTCGTCGCCGAGCGACATCAGCTTCGCCGCTTCGTCGGAGAGCCGCGCCTGATTCTCCTCGAGCCGGGTCGCGACGATGCCGAGCACGCTTTCGAGCGCGGTCGACTCCCGGCGCATGTCGGAAACCGCGCGGGTGAAGCGCTCGGTCTCGCGGCGCTGGGTGCGGCCGAAGATCATCCAGACGATGCCGAGCAGAACGAGCGGCACGCTCGCCGTCGCCGTCCAGCTGATCAGAGCAGGGAGGGTGGGCGCGACCCCGGAGCGGGCGAAGGCGTAGCCCGCCGCGCCCGTCCAGGCGAGCGCGAGGAGGATGAGGAGAGCGGCGAGCGCCGTCTTCGCCGCGGATCGCGGCTTGCGTGCGGGCGGTTCGGCAACGGGCGCCTCCTCAGCCTCGGGCGCGGGCCCGAGAAGGTCGTCGTAACGAAAGGATCCGTCCTGCCCGACAGCAAGACCGATGCCGTTCCCCGCCTGCGCTTCGGCGCGCTCCGCCCCCATGTTCATGGCCCGTGTTTACCATAAAGGAGCCGCCATGAAAGCGACGAAGGCCGCACCTGCGGAAACGCCGCGTTAACGCCCTGCGGTTATCCACACGTGCATGGCCTACGACCCCGGAGCTTTGAACGCCTCGCTCGCCGCCGCCGTCGGCGCGGACCCAGCCTTGATGGCGGAGCTTCGGAGCGCCTTCGTCGAAAGCGCAGCGCGCCAGCTCGATCTCATGGGCCGCTCGCGCTGCGATGCGAACTGGCAGTTCGCCGCCGCGCGCATGAAGAGCGTCGCGGCGAGCTTCGGCGCCATCGGCCTCCTCGCCCTCGCCGACGAAGCGCTGGACGGAGCGCCGGGCGACCCGGTCGTCCTCAGGAAGCTTTCCGCCGCCATCCACGATTTCGCCGAGGCCTGAGCGCTCGCATTGGCGGCGCCTATGCTCTAGCCAGAGGGTATCTGGCGGAGGGGTAGAAGCGCGGTGGCGCTGACGGCGTTGATATCGGCCTATCAGGAATCGGACGAGCCGGGCGGGCCCCTGCGCGCCGTGCTGCCGCTCGCCGGGCGCACGCTCGTCGAGCGCCAGGCGAAGCTCGCCGCGCTGGCCGGCGCGCGCAAGATCGTCGTCCTCGTCGAGCGGGTGGCCCCGGATCTCCTCGCCGCCATCGACCGGCTGCGGCGCGAGGGGCTGACGGTCATGCTCTCGCGCAGCGCCGAGGAAGCGGCCGGGCAGGTCGACCCGTCCGATCCCCTGCTCCTCATCGCCGACGGCTTCATCGGCGACGAGGCGCAGATCCGGCGCGTCGTCGCCGCCACGCCGCCGACCTTGCTCACCGTCCCCGACACAGCGGTGGACGACCGCTTCGAGCGGATCGACGCCGACTGCCGCTGGGCGGGCCTTGCGCTGATCGACGGCGCGCTCCTCGCGGAGACCGCTTCGATGCTTCGCGACTGGGACCCGCAATCGACCCTGCTGCGCCGCGCAGTCCAGTCGGGCGCGCGCATGCTCTCGGTGCGCAGCGAAGGCGCCGGGCCGCCGGCCGAGCTCACCATCGCCGAGCGCATCGCGGATCTCTCGCCCGTCCACCGCCGGATCGTCGCCGGCGCATCAGGCGGCCGCGGCGACTGGATCTCGCACTTCCTGCTCGGCCCCGCCGAGCGCGCCGCGACCCACGCGCTGATGGGCGGCAGCGTCTCGCCGCAGGTCATCGGCATCGCCGCGGTGGCGCTGACCGGGCTCGGCGCGGCGGCGATCGTCTACCATGTCCTTTGGCTCGGCCTTCTCCTCCTCCTGCTCGCGACGCCGCTCGACGGGGTCGCCGACCGCCTCGCGCGCCTCCGCCTGGAGCACGGCGTCGACCAGAGCTGGTGGCTGCATCTCCTCCCCGCCCTCGCCGGCGCGGCCCTGCTCGCGCTCGGCCTGTCGCTCGCCCGCGCCCACGGCTGGGGGGCGATCCTGCTCGCCGTCGCCATCATCCTCTTCCTCCTCGCCCAACGCTTCGAGGTCGAAGACAAGAGCCCGCGCGGCATCCGCTTCCTCGCCGAGCGCAAGGGAATGACCTGGCTCATCCTTCCCTTTGCGCTCACCGGCACGTGGCTTGCCGGCCTGTTCGCCCTCTTCGCTTATGCGGTCGGCTCCTTCTTCTGGGCGCAACGCGCAGTCCATGCCGCACCGCCGCCGCCGCCAGATCGCGCAACCGATGAGGATTAGCGGCGATTTAACCTTGCCCGCCTAGGAAGCGAAGGATGTCCGAACTGGGGCGAGAGAGGCGCGAGAGCAAAAGCGACGCCGCACGGCTGCTGTTGGCGGCCGCGCGCGACCGTTTCGCCGTGGCGTCGGCGGATCTCCTCCTTCCCGAGCAGACCCGCCTCACCGAATGGCAGCGCGTCACCGCCGCGTCGCTGCTCACCCGCCTCGTCGGCGGCATCGAGGACAGTCTTCGTGCCGCGCTCGCCGAGCATTTCCGCGGGGAGGAGGCGCTCCATGCCGCTCTCTCCTCAGCGCATGTGCCGATCGCGCTTCCGATCCTGGAGCGCGCTTCGGTGCTTCGCGACGCGGAGCTCGGCACCATCCTCGTCCGCCGCGTCGAGGAGCATCGCTTCTGGAAGGCCTATGCGGCGAGCGGCGGCGACGAATATCTCCTCGCGCTCATCCGCGATCCCGATCCGGACATCGCCGCCGAGGCGATGGACCTCGTCACCGCACGCAGCCGCCGCTTCGACCGCTTCCAGGAGCCGGTCATGGGCCAGGTCGAGCTTCCCGCCGACCTGCACCACCGGCTCGTCTGGCTGGTCGCGGCGGCGCTGCGCCATTACATCGTCCGGCACCATCGCATCGCCGCAGTGGACGCCGCGATCGAACAGGCAGCCTCGGCCCTCCTCGCCGGGTTCGACGAAGGCAACGCCTTCGAAACACGCGCCATGCGTCTCGCCCGCCGCCTGCAGCGCGCCGGGCGGCTCGACGGCGCGCTCCTCGCCCGCCTGCTGGGCGAAGGCGCGTTGCCCTTGTTCGTGGCGGGCGCCGCCGCACTCGTCGCCCTCGATTATGCCGCCGCCTGGGAAGTCCTCTCCGATCCGCGTGGCCGGGGCCCGGCCCTGCTCCTGCGCGCCGCCGGCACCGCCCGCGCCGACGCCGCCGCCATCCTCCTGCTCCTCAACGCGCACGGGCGCCTCTTCTCCGGCGCCGAGGCGGACGCGACCGAAGAGCAGCTTGAGCTGTTCGACGGGCTGGACGAAGATGACGCCCGTGACGTCCTCAGGCTTTGGCAGGCCGATCCCGGCTATCGCGCTTCGGTGGCGCGGCTGTCGACGCGCACCCGTTCGCCCGCCGAGGCGGCATGAGCGGCGGGGCGGCCATGGCTGAGCCGAGGCCCGTCCTCGGCCGCCTCGACGGCGACGGGCGCCTCGTCGCCGCCGATCCAGCGCTCCTCGCCCTCCACCGGCGTGCGGGCGGGAGGGAAGGGGGCGTTCTCGCCGTTCCGCAGATCGCCGCGCTCGCCCGGCTCGCCCGCCGGCTCGGCATCGCCATCTCCCGCGCCGCCATTGCCGCCGACGGCGAGCGCGATCTCGATCTCTGGGTCCGCGCCGAGCCGCAGGGGCGCGACGTCGCCCTCGCCATCACCGGCTGGACCGAGCGCGCGGCCACGTCCTCCTCTTGCGCCGACGCACGCGGCGCCGAGCGCGAAGCCGATTTCCTCCGCGCCGCTGCCGACTGGATGTGGGAGACCGACGAAAGCCTGCGCCTCACCAGCCTCTCGGCAGGCGCGGCCGCGGCCATCGGCCATGCGCCCGGAGAGATGATCGGCAAGCAATTGACCCGCCTCTTCCGCTTCCGCGAAAGCGCCGACGGCTCTCTCCCCATCCTCTCCGCTCTCGCCGAGCAGTCGCGCTTCGACGGACAGGCGGCGGAGCTCAGGGCAGGGTCCCACGCCCGCTACCTGCTGTCGGGCGTGCCGCTGATCGACGGCATGGGCCGTTTCGCCGGCTTCCGCGGTTCGGCGTCGACGATCCGTCCCCAGCCCGGCGGCCTTCCCGCAAACGACGATTCCGGCTGGCCGGACGCGCCCGCCGGGGCTCCCGCCTTCGGCGAGCGTCTCGACAAGGCGCTCCGCCTGCCGCTCGACCAGATCATTTTCAACGCCGAGACGATCAGCGCCCAGCCCGACGGGCCGCTGCAGACCGACTACGCCTCCTACGCCTGCGACATCGCATCCGCGGCGCGGCACCTCCTCGCCCTCGTCGACGACCTCGTCGACCTCCAGGCGATCGAACGGCCCGATTATGCGCCCGACCTGGAGCCGATGGACCTCGCCGACGTCGCCCGCCGCGCCGCCGGCCTGCTCGCCGTCCGCGCCGCCGACCGCAAGGTGCGCATCGACCGGCCCGGCGAGGACGAGCGCCTCCCCGTCACCGGCGAGTTCAGGCGGGCGTTGCAGGTGATGATGAACCTCATCGCCAATGCCGTCCGCTACACGCCGGAAGGCGGGGCCGTCTGGATACGTGCAGAAGAGGAAGGGGATTTCGCCTCGATCGTCGTCGCCGACCAGGGAAAAGGCATCGCGGCGGGCGACCAGGCGCGGATCTTCGACAAGTTCGAGCGGGTCGATCCGACCGAGCCGGGCGGCACCGGCCTCGGCCTCTATATCGCCCGCCGCCTCGCCCGCGCCATGGGCGGCGACATCACAGTCGAAAGCGCCCCCGGCCAAGGCGCCAGGTTCACCTTCACCCTGCCGCGGCGCGCTTCGTAGCCCGAGAGCGTCATCCCGGCGAAGGCAGGGATCTCAGCGGGTGAAAAGCGAGGCGCCTATGGCCGCGCCCGCTGTTGCCCTGCACGACCGCTTCGCCCTTTCACTCCCTGAGATCCCGGCCTTCGCCGGGATGACGTGTGTGGCTCGCCCCCAATTCGCACCGAAACGGTGCGGTCGCTCGCTTGACGGAGGCGACCCGGTTCGGGCACATTCCTCGGCCTGCCTGTCGCGTAGCCCGCAGACTCTCGTACCATGGAGACGATCATGCTGACCTACGCCATTCGGCTTGCGACGCGCTACGACGGCATGGTGATCGCCACCTTCCCGGACGTTCCCGAAGCGGTCGGCTGCGGCCGCGACGACGAGGAAGCATGCGAGGAAGGGCTGAAGGCGCTCGAAGCGGCGCTGGAAGGCTACGTGCTCGCCGGCGAGCCGCTCCCGCTCCCGCGCGCAGCGGGCTCCACCACCGTCACCACCGCGCGCTACTCGGCCGAGGACGAACCCGTCGCCGCCTAAGCCGCCGCGGCCCGCGCCGCGATTTCGTACGATTTGAGCCGGGCCTCGTGATCGAAGATCTGCGACACGATCATCAACTCGTCCGCGCCCGTTCGCTCGACGAACGCCCGCATCTGCCGCTCCACCGTCTCGGGCGACCCGATCGCCGAACATGACAGAGCGTCGTCCAGCATCGCCTTCGCCTGTGGCGGCAGCGTCGCCGCATAGCCGGCGACGGGCGGCTGAAGCCTGCCCGCCCGCCCGGTGCGAAGCGCCACGAAGGCCTGCTGCACGGACGTGGCGAGAAGCTGGGCCTCCTCGTCCGTGTCCGCCGCGAACACGTTGAAGCCGAGCATCACATAAGGCTCGGCAAGCTGAACGGACGGGCGGAAGCTCGACCGGTAGACGTGCACCGCATCCATCATCGCCGCCGGCGCGAAGTGCGAGGCGAAGGCGTAGGGAAGCCCGAGCATCGCGGCGAGCTGCGCCCCGAACAGGCTCGATCCCAGGATCCAGAAATCCACCTCCTGGCCCTCGCCCGGAATGGCGCGGACCTTGCGCTCCGGATCGTGGCGGAAATAATCCATCAGCTCGACGACATCGCGCGGGAACTGGTTCTCGTCCGAAGCGAGGTTGCGGCGCAGCGCATAGGCCGCGGCCCGGTCGGTGCCCGGCGCCCGGCCGAGCCCGAGGTCGATGCGTCCGGGGAAGAGCGCGTCGAGCGTCCCGAACTGCTCGGCGATGACCAGCGGCGCGTGGTTGGGGAGCATGATCCCGCCCGCGCCGATCCGGATCGTCTCCGTCCCGGCGCCGACGAAGGCGAGCGCCGTCGCGGTCGCGGCGCTGGCGATGCCCGGCATCGAATGGTGCTCGGCCATCCAGAAGCGGCGGTAGCCCAGCGTCTCGGCATGGCGGGCGAGGGCGAGGGCGTTGCGCAGCGCCCGGCCGGCGTCCGAGCCTTCGGCGATGGGAGCGAGATCGAGTACGGAAAGCGGTATCATGACGCGGCACATGGTGCCCGCGCCCGGCACTTGCTAGTGGCGCGCCCGTGCAGGAGGAAAGCAAGACCGGGAGCCGCCGCCTTTGGCGCGGCGAAGCGCGTGCGACGCTCGCGCTCGCCTGGCCGCTCGTCCTCACCAACGTCGCCCAGGCGCTGATCCATGCGACCGACGTCGTCCTCCTCGGCTGGGCCGGCGCCCGAACGCTCGCCGCCGCCACGCTCGGGATCAACGTCTATTTCGCATTCCTCATCTTCGGCATGGGCCTGATGACCGCCGCCGCGCCGATGCTGGCGCAGGAATTGGGCGCCCGCCGCCACAGCGTCCGCGACGTCCGCCGCACCGTGCGCCAGGCGATGTGGGCCGCCGTCGCCCTCGTGGTTCCGGTCTGGGCGATCATGTGGAACACGAAGGTGCTGCTCGTCGCCATCGGCCAGGATGCAGAGCTCGCCCAGGGCGCGCAGACCTTCGTCCGTGCGCTCATGTGGGGCATGCTCCCCTATTTCTTCTACCTGGTGCTGCGCGCCTTCATCTCGGCGCTGGAGCGGCCGGTCTGGTCGCTGGTCGTCGGCCTCGTCGCCGTCGCCTACAATGCGCTGATCAACTACGCCCTGATCTTCGGCAAGTTCGGACTTCCCGCGCTCGGCCTACAGGGGGCGGGCATCGGCAGCGCGAGCGCCAGTTTCTTCATGTTCATGGGCCTCGCCGCCGTGGTGCTCCTCGACAGGAAGTTCCGCCGCTACCGCCTGTTCGGCCGCTTCTGGCGTGCCGACTGGGAGCGGTTCCGCGAGATTTGGCGCATCGGCTTCCCCATCGCGATCACGCTCGGCCTCGAAGTCACCGTATTCAACGCCGCCGTCTTCCTGATGGGCATCATCGGCGCGGAGTCGCTCGCCGCCCACGCCGTCGCCATCCAGATCGCCTCGCTCACCTTCATGGTGCCGCTCGGCCTCGCCCAGGCGGTGACGGTTCGCGTCGGCCTCGCCAAGGGGCGCGGCGACCGCGGCGGCATCACCCGCGCCGGCTGGACCGCGCTCCTCCTCTCGGTCGGTTTCATGAGCCTCACCGCGCTGGTCATCCTCTCCGCGCCCGCCGGCCTGGTCGGCTTCTTCCTCGATCCCGCCGACCCGGCCGGCGCCGCCGTCACCCGCCTTGCAATCTCCTTCCTGTTCGTCGCCGCGCTCTTCCAGATCTTCGACGGGGCGCAGGTGGTCGGCGCGGGCATGCTGCGCGGCCTGTCCGACACGCGCGTGCCGATGCTCTATGCCCTGGTCGGCTATTGGGGCGTCGGCCTCGGCAGCGGAGTCGGGCTCGCCTTCGGGCTCGGATGGCAAGGCGTCGGCATCTGGACGGGTCTTGCCATCGGCCTCGCCTGCGTCTCGATGCTGATGATCGGCCGCTGGATGCGCCGCGACCGGCTCGGCCTCACCGCCTGACGCCGCCGCGGCAGCCGACGCGCGATTGAACCGAAGGCGCCGGGCGTTCGTTACGGTGCAGGAGCTTCAGGGAGCCTATCGCATGTCCAGACATCTCGCCGCCACCCTCTGCCTTTCTGCCGCTCTCGCCGGCTGCGCCATGGGCGGCGGCGGACGCCCGGAGCGCGGTTCGGAGCAGCCGGAATTCGTCGGCCGCTCGCTCGACGTGGTGGCGGCGAACGGCCAGACGACGGTGCTCCGCTTCCGCCGCGACGGCGGCGTCACCGCCCGCTTCAACGAGAGCGAGACGCAGGGCCAGTGGAGCCTTCGTCCGGGCGAGCTCTGCTTCACCTGGCGGCAGACCTTCCGCGAATGCTGGCCCTACACCCAGCGTTTCCGCGAAGGACGGCCCGTCTCGATCACCAGCGACCGCGGCAACGTCGTCCGGGTCACCATGCGCTGACGGCGCAGCCCCGCGCCGTCCGCGCCCCGCAAGGTGCCTTCGCTTGACCGGGGGCGGGGCGCCGCTTATGTGCCGCGCCGCGCCTCTCGTGCGCCGTGGCGATCGTAGCTCAGTTGGTTAGAGCACCGGTTTGTGGTACCGGGGGTCGCGGGTTCAAGCCCCGTCGATCGCCCCATTTTTAAGCGCAAGGCCCGCGCAACCAACGCCTTCATTCGGGGATTGACCACCTATGCACGCGCCCTGGGACTTTGCCGATTACGACGACCATGAGATCGTCCATTTCATCAACGACCGGCAGAGCGGCCTGAAGGCGATCCTCGCGGTCCATTCGACGCATCTCGGGCCGGGGGCCGGCGGCGTCCGCTTCTGGCATTATGCGTCGAGCGGCGACGCGGTGGCGGACGCCCTGCGCCTGTCGCGCGGGATGAGCTTCAAGAATGCGATGGCGGGCCTGGCGCTCGGCGGCGGCAAGGCGGTGATCGTCGCCGACGAGGGACGCACCAAGACGCCCGAAATGCTCGCCGCCTTCGGCCGCGCCGTCCAGGGCCTCGCCGGGCGCTACGTCACGGCCGAGGATGTCGGCATGAGCGTCGACAACATGGTCTCGATTTCGGAGCACACCTCCTACGTCGCAGGTCTTCCGGTGGCGGACGGCTCGGTGGGCGGGGATCCCGGGCCGCACACCAGCTACGGCGTCTATCTCGGCGTCCGCGCCGCCGTCCGCCGCAAGCTCGGCAAGGACAGCCTCGCCGGCCTCCACATCGCCATCCAGGGCGCGGGCAGCGTCGCCGGCGGCCTCGCCCGCCGCGCCGCCGCCGAAGGCGCCCGCATCAGCGTCGCCGACATCGACCGCGCCCGCGCCAGTCGCCTGGCTGAAGAAGTCGGCGGCACGGTGGTCGACCCGACCGAGATCATGACGCTCGAAGCCGACGTACTCAGCCCCAACGCGCTCGGCGCGATCCTGACCGAGCAGTCGATCGCGGCACTGCGCGTGCCGGTGGTCGCGGGCGGCGCGAACAACCAGCTCGCGACGCCCGCGGACGGCGACCGCGTCCACCAGCGCGGCATCCTCTACGCGCCGGACTACGTGATCAACGCCGGCGGCATCATCAACGTCGCGACCGAATATCTGAAGGACGGCGACGAGGACACCGTCCGCCGCCGCATCGAAGCCATACCCGGCCGCCTCGACCAGATCTGGGACGAGAGCGCGTCGACCGGGCGCAACCCCGCGGCGGTCGCCGACGACATCGCCCGGCGGCTGATCGGGCGGGCCTGACCGCGGCGGCCCGGGGTCTCCGTTCGTCCGGAGCGAACTCGGAGAAGCGAACGCGCAGGCCTTCGTTCGTCCCGAGCGAAGTCGAGGGGCGACTGCACGGACTCAGGGCCCGCGCCCCTCGACTACGCTCGGGACGAACGAATCTTCGATTCTGCATCTTTGGAGCCCTGAAATCGCGGGTGGGCTTCACGCGGAGGGGCTGAGCGGCACCGCCGCCTGTTTCTCCCGCCCGAGCTTGTGCTCCCGGTAGAGCGTGTAGAGCCCGCTCGCGATGATCACCGCGGCGCCGAGCCATGTCGTCGCCGGCGGCTGGTTGCCGAAGATCAGCCACCCCAGCAGCACCGCCCAGAGGAGCTGCGTGTAATCGAAGGGCACGACCACCGAGACCGGCGCGTAGCGCAGCGACGCCGTCAGGAAGAGCTGGCCGAAGCCGCCGAACGTGCCGAGCGCGAGGAGGATCGCCCAGGTTCCCGCCTCGTGGAAGGCGGCGTAGAACGGCATCAAGGCGCCGAGCGCCAGCATCGACAGCAGGCTGAACCAGAGGACGGTCGTCTGCGGATGCTCGGTGCGGCCGATCTGGCGGATGGTGATGGTGACCACGCCGACGCCGAACGCCGCGGCGACGGCGAGGCCGAGGCCAAGCGCCGGGAGGTCGGTGCCTTCCGGGCGCATGACCAGCAGCACCCCGACGAAGCCGACGATGACCGCGCTCCACCGGTGCCGGCCGACCTTTTCCTTCAGCACCAGCGCCGAGAGCATCACCGCGAACAATGGCGCTGCGAAGCCGATCGTCGTCGACTCGGCGAGCGGCAGATAGGCCAATGAGCTGAACGCCAGCACCATGGTCGAAAGGCCGACGATCGCCCTCCAGACATGCGCCATCGGCCGCTGCGTCCGCCAGGCGTTCGCATTGCCGGTCCACCAGATCCAGCCGATGAGCGGCGGCAGGCCGAAGGCGAAGCGGTAAAAAGCGAGCTCCGGCGTCGAAACGCCCGCTTCGTAGCCGAGCTTGATCATCGCCGCCATGAAGGCGAACGCCGTCGTCGCCGCGATGCGGAGCAGGATGCCGAGCGCGCGGCTCTGGTCGGGACGGGCGGACGCCATGACCCGCCCCAACGCGCGGATGGGTGAAAAGGCAAGGGGTAGGGGCGAGGGACGGCCGGCAGTAGGTGGGGAAGCACCTGGTCCGCCCCAAGCTCCGTCATTCCCACGAAAGCGGGAATCCAGACGAAGCCGCCGGCCGCACCGCTGGTCACGACCGCCCGCTGGATTCCCGCTTTCGCGGGAATGACGTGGTTGGCGCGCCAGGCAAGCGTCTCTTCCGCCGGGCGCGGGCCTCGGCTAAGAAGCGCTCACTTCCATGCACATTTTCGCGAATCCAGCACGCTTCCTCAAGATTGCGCGCCCAATGACCGGCTGGCTCGGCTGGGCGGGGGCGCTGCTCGTCGTGGGTGCGCTCGCGGTCGGGCTGTTCGCCTCACCGCGCGACTATCTCCAGGGCGAGAGCGTGCGCATCATGTACGTCCACGTGCCCGCCGCCTGGCTCGGCATGGCGGGGTGGACCGGGATCGCGGTCGCGAGCGCCATGCAGCTCGTCTGGCGGCATCCGCTCGCCGCCGTCGCGGCCCGGGCGCTGGCGGTGCCCGGCGCGGTGTTCGCGGCGCTTTGCCTCGCGACCGGGTCGCTGTGGGGCCGGCCGACCTGGGGGACCTATTGGGAGTGGGACGGGCGGATGACGTCGATGCTCGTCCTCCTCTTTCTCTATCTGGGCTATATCGCGCTTGCCAATGCCGACCGGGAGCGGGGCGGGGAGGGGCGGGTGACCGCGATCTTCGGCCTCGTCGGCGCGGTGAACCTGCCGGTCATCCATTACAGCGTCGTCTGGTGGAACACGCTTCACCAGGGGCAGAGCATCAGCTTCGTTCGCGCGAGCTCCTCGATCGACGCGTCGATGCTGTGGCCATTGCTCGCTTCGGCGCTCGGCTTCTCGCTGCTGTTCGGCGCGGTCGTGCTGATGCGGATGCGGGCTGAGCTTGCACGGAACAAGGTCGAGGCGCGGCTGAAGCGGATGGCGCGCGAATGAACCACTGGCCCTTCATCCTCGCGTCCTATGCGATCACCATCCTCGGCACGCTCGCCCTCGTGGGCTGGAGTTGGGCGGCGATGCGCCGCGCCGAACGCCAGGTCGGGCAGATCGGGCGCGACCGGTGAAGGCCAAGAACCAGCGCCTCACCTTGCTGCTCCTTGCCGGCGGCGCCGTGCTCGTCGCGGTTTTGCTCGCCATGTCGGCGCTGAAGGACCAGGTCTCCTATTTCTACTCGGCCGCCGACGTACGCGAAAAGGGGCTGCCGCTCGACCGCGCCGTACGCGTCGGCGGCATGGTGCGCGCGCTCCAGCGGCTTCCCGACGGCCTCACCATCGAATTCCGGCTCGACGACGGGAGCGGCGCCGAGCCGATCCGGGTGCGCTACCGCGGCATCGCGCCCGAGCTGTTCCGCGAGGGGAGCGGCGCCATCGCCGAAGGGCGCTTCCAGCCCGACCGGCTGTTCGCGGCGACCGAAATCCTCGCCAAGCATGACGAGAATTACATGCCGGCCGAGCTTCGCGCCCAGAACGGGCCGGAGCTCCACAAGACGGACACGCTAAAATGATCGCCGAGGCGGGGCTTGCGGCGCTCTGGCTCGCGGCGGCCTTGTCGCTGCTCCAGCTCGCCATGGGCATTATGGCGCTCAAGCTCCTCCCCGCCGCCGGAGGCGGGGGGGAGGGGAACCACCCGCAGGGTGGTGGAGGGGTAGATGACGAGGCGGTGCCGGTACCCCTCCACCATGCTTCGCATGGTTCCCCTCCCCATGCGGGCATGGGGAGGAACCCGATCGCCGCAGCGGTGCGGCCGGTCGCAATTGCGCAGGCGGCGCTGGCGGTCTTCTCCTTCCTCGCCTTGATCCAGCTTTTCCTGCGCACCGATCTGTCGGTGAAGCTCGTCGCGGCGAACAGCCATTCGATGAAGCCGTGGATCTACAAATTCGCCGGCGCCTGGGGAAACCACGAAGGCTCGATGCTGCTCTGGGTGACGGTGCTCGCCTTTGCCGGCGCGCTGGTCGCTTTGTTCGAGCGGCGGCTGCAGGCGCGAACGCTCATCGCGACGCTGGCGGCGCAGGCGGCGATCGGCATCGGCTTCTACGCCTTCCTCCTCTTCGCTTCGAACCCGTTCGAGCGGCTTTCGCCTTCGCCGCCGGAAGGCAACGGCCTCAACCCTTTGCTCCAGGACCCCGGCCTCGCCTTCCATCCGCCGACGCTCTACTTCGGCTATGTCGGCATCTCGGTCGCCTTCTCCTTCGCCGTCGGCGCGCTCGTCACCCGCGACGTCGGGCCGGTTTTCGCCCGCGCGATGCGGCCGTGGATCCTCGCCGCCTGGATCTTCCTCACCATCGGCATCACCGCGGGCTCCTACTGGGCCTATTACGAGCTCGGCTGGGGGGGCTGGTGGTTCTGGGACCCGGTCGAGAATGCCTCGCTCATGCCCTGGCTCGCCGCGACGGCCCTGCTCCATTCGGTGACGGTCCTCGCGACGCGGGGCGCGCTTCGGGCATGGACGATCATGCTCGCCGTGGTCGCCTTTTCGATGTCGATGGTCGGGACCTTTCTCGTCCGCTCGGGCATCCTCACCAGCGTCCACGCCTTCGCGGTCGATCCTCAGCGCGGCGCCTTCATCCTCATCCTGCTCGCTTTCTACATCGGCGGCGCGCTCCTCCTCTTCGGCCTGCGCGTCCACACCGTCCGCGAAGGCTCGACCTTCGAGCTGGTGAGCCGCGAAGGCGCGCTGGTGGCGAACAATCTGTTCCTGTCGGTGATCCTCGGCCTCGTCCTGATCGGCACGCTCTACCCGCTCGTCACCGAAGCGGCGGGCCAGAAGATCTCGGTCGGCCCGCCTTATTTCAACCTCGTCACAGGGCCCATCGCCTTGCTCCTCGTCATCGTCATGGCGGCTGGGCCGCTGCTGCGCTGGCGGCGCGACAAGGCGCTCGACCTCCTGAAGCGCATGGCGCTGCCGGTGCTGCTCAGCGCCGCCGTTCTGCTTCTCGCCATCCTGTTCGCGCCGGGCATGCGCATCCTGCCGCTCCTCGGGCTCGTGCTCGCGGTCGGGGTCGGCGCGGCGAGCCTCGCGCCGCTGTGGAAGCGCAATCTGAGGCGCACGCCGCTCTTCGTCTGGGGGATGGTGATCTCGCATCTCGGCATCGCGGTCAGCCTCGCCGGCATGGCCTCGGAAAGCGCCTTCAGCCAGGAGCGCCTGATCGCGCTTCGGCCGGGCCAGTCGACCAGCGTCGGCCCCTACAATATCCGCTTCGATCGGGTGCACCCGATCGCCGGGCCGAACTGGACGGCGATCGAAGCGCAGCTAACGGTCCGCCGCGGGGCGGACGGCACGCCCTTCATCCTCCACCCCCAGGCGCGCATGTTCTCGACGCCGCCCAATCCGACGAGCGAAGCCGACATCGCCACGATGTGGAACGGACAGCTCTACACCGTGCTCGGCGAAGACGACCCGCAAGGCCGCTGGCAGCTGCGCCTCTGGTGGAAGCCGTTCGTGACGCTCATCTGGCTCGGCGGGGCGCTGGTGGCGCTGGGCGGCCTGCTGTCGCTCGCCGGGCGCGTCTGGCGGGAGCGTCGCTCCAGGCTCGGCGTGGACGAGGAGGCGTACGCATGAAGCGCCTCGTCCTCTGGGTGCCGCTCGGCGTGTTCGTGCTCTTCATCGGCCTCGCGGCGGTGTATCTGCGCGCGCCCTCGGACCGTCAGATCCGATCGCAGCTCGTCGGGCAAGCTCTTCCGCAATTTACGCTGCCGGCGGCACTGCCCGGCCGCGCGAGCGTCGAGCAAAGGGGCTTCACGGCCGGCCGCCCGCGCATCCTCAACGTCTTCGCGAGCTGGTGCGTCCCCTGCATCGCCGAAGCGCCTCACCTCGAGACGATCGCCCGCCGCGGAATTCCCATCGACGCCGTCGCAATCCGCGACCGTCCGGCCGACATCGCCCTGTTCCTCTCCCGCTACGGCGACCCGTACCAGGGCATCGGCCTCGACGCCGACAGCCGCGTGCAGCTTTCCCTCGGCTCGTCGGGGGTGCCGGAGACCTTTGTCATCGACGGCCGCGGAATCATCCGCCACCAGCATATCGGCCCCATCGACGAGACCAACCTCCCCGATATCCTCGCCGCCTGGGAGAGAGCGCGGTGAGCAGGAGGGCGTTCGATCCGGTGGCACCTGCGTCTCTCCCCCGTTCGGTCCGAGCGAAGTCGAGTACCGCCTTCGAGCGCAGCGAGAACACGGCCGTCGAGACCAGGAAGCAGGGCCTCGGCTCCGCTCGGCAGCGGTTCTCGACTTCGCTCGAACCGAACGGGTGGAGAGGACTGAGCTTTCTCTTCGTGCTCATTGCAGCTCTCGCCGCAACGCCAACCCCCGCCTCTGCCCAATCCACCATGCCGCCCGCCGCCTATGCGAACACCCCCCTCGCGGACCCGCGCAAGGAAGCCGAAGCGAAAGCGCTGATGGACACCCTGCGCTGCATCGTCTGCCAGGGGCAGGCGATCGGCGATTCGAACGCCGACATGGCGGGCGACATGCGCGCGCTCGTCCGCCGCCGGATCGAGGCAGGCGAGCGTCCGGAGGACATACGCCGCTGGCTGATCGAGCGCTACGGCGCCTGGGTGAGCTACGCCCCGCCCGTCGAGCCGGTGACCTGGCCGCTCTGGGCGGCGCCCTTCGTCCTCATCCTCGCCGGCCTCTTTCTCGCCCGCGGGCGGTTTCGAAAGCGGAGGCGATGATGGGCTGGGTCCTCTTCCTCTTCGTCGCGCTGCTGGTCTTCGCCGCGCTCTGGAAGCTCGGCAAGTTCGACGCGGCAAGCCTCCAGTTCGTCGGCGCGGCGCTCCTGCTCGCGCTCGCCGGCTATGCCTGGCAGGGGCGGCCCGAGCTTCCGGGCAGGCCCAAGCCGCCGCCCGAGAAGCAGCGCCTCCCCGACAGCGACTTCGCCGAAACGCGGCGCGACATGCTCGGCACCTTCGACCGCGCCAACCAGTGGCTGACCATCGCGGAAAGCTACCAGCGCGCCGGCGACACGAAGAGCGGCGCGGACATCCTCCAGTCGGCGCTCCGCAACGCGCCGCGCGATCCGGACCTCTGGGTCGGGCTCGGCAACGCCCTCGTCCTCCATTCCGACGGGATGATGACGCCCGCCGCCGAACTCGCCTTCCGCCGCGCGCAGGAGATCGCGCCGAACCATCCCGGGCCCCGCTTCTTCTACGGCCTCGGCCTGGCGCAGAGCGGCCGTTTCGACGAGGCCGAGCAGCTCTGGCGCCAGGTCCTCGCGACCGCCGCGCCCGACGCGTCGTGGCGCCCGATGATCGAAGAGCGCCTCCGCATGATCGGCCAGGCCCGCGCCGCCGGCGAGCTCCCGCCTCCCGCGGCGCAGCAGCAGCCCGACCCCGCCGCGCTCCCCGCCGACCAGCCGGTGCCGACGCCGTAGTGCCAAACACGTCGTCCCGGCGAAGGCCGGGACCTCGGGGGGTGAAGGGCGACGCGGGACGTGCAGCGCGCCCTCCAACCATGCTCTCGCCTTTCACCCGCCGAGATCCCGGCCTCCGCCGGGATGACGCCTTGGACCGCAGCCTTCCGGCACCCCCTAAGCCGGCTCCAGCTCCCTTCGCACCACCTTCTCCGCCAGCGTGCCGTTGAGCTCGGCCAGGTGGTCGAACTCGGCGGTGTAGGCGGCGAGGCCCTGGCTGAGCGATCTCAGCTCGGCATCGAAGCCCTGCATCTCGGCTTCGGGGATCAGCGCCTCGATCATCTCCCAGCGCGACCAGCCTTCGCGCGGGCCCATGCCGAGCATCTGGCCGCGCCGGCTGGCGATCGCCGAGGTGACTCGCGAGGTCGCCCCCGTCGGCGCGACGACGCTGACCTTCATCACCGGCTCGAGCAGGTGCGGCTGGGCGGCGGCGAGCGCTTCGGCCATGGCGATCCGACCCGCGGTGCGGAAGGCGATCTCCGAGCTGTCGACGCTGTGATAGCTGCCGTCGACCAGGGCCACCGCCACGTCCACCACCGGGAAGCCGAGCGGCCCCTTCAGCGTCGCGTCCCGGGCGCCCGCTTCCACCGCCGGGAACCACTGGCGCGGCACGACGCCGCCTGAAATCCGCTCCTCGAACCGGAAGCCTTCGCCGCGGGGCAGCGCCCGCACTTCGAGCACCACGTCGCCGAACTGGCCGTGCCCGCCCGATTGCTTCTTGTGGCGCCCGCGCTGGATGACGGTGCGGCGGATCGACTCCTTATATCCGATCGCCGGCTGCCTCGGTTCGACCGCCACGCCGTAGCGCCGCTTCAGCCGGTCGAGCGTGACCTTCAGATGCTCGTCGTTGACGCCGCGCAGCCGCGTCTCGTGCAGCGCCTCGTCCTGCTCCCAGCTGAGCATCGGATCCTCCTCGACGAGCCTGTGCAGCGCCGTCGAAAGGCGGACGTCGTCCTTCCTGTCCTTCGTGGCGATGGCGAGCGCGTAATTGGCGGCGGGAAGTGGCACGTCGGGCCGGGGCGGGGCGGCCTTGCCTGCGCTCAGCCAGTCGCCGGGGCCGACACCTTCCGCCTTGGCGATCGCGACGACGTCGCCGCGTTCGGCCTGCTGCGCCTTGGCCGTCCTGTCGCCCTGGACGGTGAAGAGCGTGCCGATGCGCACCGCGTCGCCGCCGGCGGTGCGAAGCTCGGTGCCTTCCTTGAGCCCGCCGCCGAAGACACGGGCATAAGCGAGGCGGCCCATCGATCCCGCGTTCGAAATTTTGAACACGAAGGCGCAGCCCTCCTCCGCGCCGAGGCGCCTTGCGGCGACATCGGGGCCGGGTGCGTCGTGGCGAAGCGCCTTCAGGAGCCGGCGCACCCCGAAGCCGTTCAGCGCCGAGCCGAACAGCACCGGCACGATGAGATTCTCCCGAGTCTCGCGCGAAAGGTCTTCGTAGACGATCCTCGGATCGGGTGTTTCGTCCATCAGGAGCTGCTCGAGCAGGGCATCGTCATGGTCCGCGAGCTGCTCCATCAGGTGGAAGCGCGCCGCCTTTTCGCGCTCGGCGAGGTCCGGCGGGATGGCGGCCGGCTCGGACGGCTTGCCGGGGCGGTAGTGAAAGGCGCGCTCGAGGGCGACGTCGACGAAGCCGCTGATCTTCTCGCCTTCCCGGATCGGTATCTGCCGGGCGAGGAGGGGCTCGCCGCTCATCGGCTGCAGCGCTTCGAGGACGCTCTGGATGCTGCCGCGCGCCCCGTCGATCTTGTTGACGAAGATCATGTGCGGGACGCCGAGCTGCTCCAGCATGCGGAGCATCGGTTCGGCGAGGACGGCGCGCTCCGCGTCCGGATCGACGACGACGAGGGCGAGGTCGGCGGCGGCGATCCCGAGTGCGCCGTCCGCCGCGAAGCCGACGGAGCCGGGGCAATCGATCAGCGCGTAGCGGTCGCCCAGAAACTCGAAGCGCATCAGGTTGAGTTCGGTCGAGCCGCCGCGGGCCCGGGCTTCCGGGCTCGAGTCGCCGACGCTCGATCCGCTCGCGACCTGGCCCTGCCGATCGATCGCGCCGGCTGCGAAGAGCAGCGCCTCGGCGAGGCTGGTCTTGCCGGTCCCGCCGGGTCCGACGAGCGCGATGGTGCGGGTGCCTTGGGTTGTCACGGGCATGAGCGTCTCCTTCGTCCGCCTGCTCGCGGCCCGCGAAGAAGACGCGGTTCCGCGCCGATGAGGGAGACACGATTCACCTCTTGGGGCGCGAAGGCAAGGGGCGGATCGGCCCGGGCAGCATCGCGCCTCTTTCAATGTAGGGAATCATCTGCTTGGCTCGATCCATGAGCCCGATTCGCCTTTCCGATCCACGCTCTCCTCGCCTGGCGCTGCCGTTGCTTGACGTGTCGGCGGCCGCAGACGCAGCGCCGCTTCGGGAGGAGCGAGCATATTTGCGCGAGACCGCGAACTTTGTGAACTTCACCTGCGAAAAGCACCGAGGTTCAGCTGCGATCGTTGCGCGTTTTCGGTGTCTGCCGCCCGGTCGCATGGTGCGGCAGCGCTGCCGGCCGCTGCTTGCCGCATCGCAGCATGTGGCTTAAGTCCCGGCCATGACCTCCACGAACGACATCCGCCGCTCATTCCTCGAATTTTTCGGCTCGCAAGGCCATGAGGTCGTGCCGTCGGCGCCGCTCATCCCGCACAACGATCCGACCTTGATGTTCGTCAATGCGGGCATGGTGCCGTTCAAGAACGTCTTCACCGGCCTGGAGACGCGAAGCTACCTGCGCGCCGCCTCGTCCCAGAAGTGCGTCCGCGCGGGGGGCAAGCACAACGATCTCGACAATGTCGGCTACACCGCGCGGCACCACACCTTCTTCGAGATGCTCGGCAACTTCTCGTTCGGCGACTATTTCAAGGAGCAGGCGATCACCAACGCCTGGACCCTGCTCACGAAGGAATGGGGCCTGTCGCCCGACCGGCTGACCGCGACCGTCTACCATACGGACGACGAAGCCTTCGATCTCTGGCGCAGGATCGCGGGCCTCCCCGAAAGCCGCATCATCCGGATCGCGACCAAGGACAATTTCTGGGCGATGGGCGACAGCGGCCCCTGCGGTCCCTGCTCGGAAATATTCTTCGATCACGGCGACCACATCGCCGGCGGCCCGCCCGGATCGCCGGACGAGGACGGCGACCGGTTCGTCGAGGTCTGGAACCTCGTCTTCATGCAATATGAGCAGGAGGACAATGAGATCGTCCGCGACCTGCCGCGGCCGTCGATCGACACCGGCATGGGCCTGGAGCGCATCGCCGCGGTGATGCAGGGCGTCCACGACAATTACGATACGGACACGTTCCGCGCCCTCATCTCCGCTTCGGAAGAGCTGACGAAGACGCGCGCGGAAGGCGGCTCCAAGGCGAGCCACCGGGTCATCGCCGATCACCTCCGCGCGTCGGGCTTCCTCGTCGCCGACGGCGTGCTGCCGGCCAACGAGGGCAGGGGCTACGTCCTTCGCCGCATCATGCGCCGCGCCATGCGCCACGCCCACCTGCTCGGCGCCGCCGAGCCGCTCATGCACCGGCTGGTGCCGTCGCTCGTGGCCGAGATGGGCGCGGCTTATCCGGAGCTCGTCCGTGCCCAGCCTCTGCTCGAGGAAACGCTGAAGCTGGAGGAGACCCGCTTCCGCCAGACCCTCGTCAACGGCCTTCGCCTGCTCGACGAAGCCACCGTCTCGATGGGCGAGGGCGGTATCCTCCCCGGCGACGTCGCCTTCAAGCTCTACGACACGTACGGCTTCCCCTACGATCTCACCGAGGACGCGCTGCGCGCCCAGGGCCGCGGTGTCGACCGCGCCGGCTTCGACGCAGCCATGGCCGAGCAGAAGGCGGCCGCGCGCGCCGCCTGGAAGGGCTCCGGCGCCAAGGCTTCCGAAGACGTCTGGTTCGACATCGCCGAGGAACATGGTTCGACCGAGTTCATCGGCTATGCCGGGCACGAAGGCGAAGGCCAGGTCGTCGCCATCGTCAAGGACGGCGCCCGCGTCGAGCGCGCCGGCCCCGGCGACACGGTCGTCATCCTCACCAACCAGACGCCCTTCTACGGCGAAAGCGGCGGCCAGGTTGGCGATGCCGGAAAGATGAGTTCAGACAAGGGCTTGTCGGCAATAGTTCAGGACACGTCGAAGCCTCTCGGCCGCCTGAACGCACACCATGCCGTCGTTGAGGCCGGCGAGGTCGTGGTCGGCGACGCCGTTCACCTTGCGGTGGACGAGGAGCGCCGCCGCCGCACCCGCGCCAACCACTCGGCGACCCACCTCCTCCACGCGGCTTTGCGCCACCGGCTCGGCGGCCACGTCACCCAGAAGGGCAGCCTCGTCGCGCCCGATCGCCTGCGCTTCGATTATTCGCATCCCAAGCCGCTGACCGCGGAGGACATCGACGCGGTCGAAGCCGAGGTGAACGAACATATCCGCCACAACCAGGCGGTGACGACCAAGCTCATGCGCCCCGACGAGGCGATCGAGGCGGGCGCCATGGCCCTGTTCGGCGAGAAATACGGCGACGAGGTCCGCGTCCTGTCGATGGGCACCGGCCCGGATGCGCCTTATTCGGTCGAGCTGTGCGGCGGCACGCATGTCGATGCATTGGGCGACATCCAGCTCTTCAAGATCGTCGGCGAAAGCGCCGTCGCCGCGGGCGTGCGCCGCATCGAGGCGCTGACCGGCGAAGCGGCGCGGCGCTGGCTGACCAGCCGCGAGGACCGCCTGAAGGAAGCCGCCGCCGCACTGAAGGCGGCGCCGGAGGACGTCCCCGCCCGCGTCGCCGCCCTGGTGGAAGAGCGCCGCCGGCTCGAGCGCGAGCTTGCCGAGGCGAAAAAGGCGTTGGCGATGGGCGGCGGCTCCAAGGCCGAAGCGGCCGGCCCCGAGCAGATCGGCGGCCGGAACTTCATCGGCCAGGTGTTCGAGGGCATGGACCCGAAGGCGCTGCGCGGCCTCGTTGACGACGCCAAGAAGCGCGTCGGCTCCGGAGTCGCCGCCGCGGTCGCTGTCAATGACGGCCGCGCCAGCGTCGCCGTTGGCGTCACCGACGATCTGACCTCGCAGCTCAGCGCCGTCGACCTCGTGAAGCGCGCGGTGGCGGCGCTCGGCGGCCAGGGCGGCGGCGGCCGCCCCGACATGGCCCAGGGCGGCGGCCCAGACGGCACGAAGGCGGCGGAAGCCGTTCAGGCCGTGCGGGACGCGCTGGAGACGGTCTCCGCCTGACTGTCGAGGGGGGAGACACCCCCCACACCGTTTGGGCTGAGCTTGTCGAAGCCCTGTTCTTCTTTATCGCGGGTGCCGGAACAGAAGGGCAGGCCTTCGACAAGCTCAGGCCGAACGGAGCGGGTCATCAAGCCGCGGAGCGACCACCCACCGTTCGCGCTGAGCCTGTCGAAGCCCGTCCTTCTTTCTCGTGGGCGCCGGAAGAGAAGGGCAGGCCTTCGACAAGCTCAGGCCGAACGGAGCGGGTCATCAAGCCGCGGAGCGACCACCCGCCCGTTCGGGCTGTGCCTGTCGAAGCCCGTCCTTCTTTCTCGTGGGCGCCGGAAGAGAAGGCCAGGCCTTCGG
>DASWMS010000064.1:0-27587 GCA_036399655.1 Allosphingosinicella sp.
ATCCGCGACGCCGGCCGCGCCGAGGACCAGGCCAATGTCGCCATCGAGCGGCTGGAGCTCCGCCGCACCGGCCTGGTTGAACGCGCCGAACTCGCCGAAGCCGACCGCGCCGACGCCGCCCGCGCCGCCGAAGAAGCCGCCGCGACAGTGGCCGCCCTCCCCGACAGCCGCGCCACCGAGGCACGAGTCGCCGATCTGCGCGCCAAAGCGGAAGTCGCGCAGCAGGCGCTCGCCGAAGTCCGCGCCGAAGCCGCGACCCACGCCCGCGCCGTCTCGGCCGACCGGCAGCGCGCCGAGGCCGCGAAGAAGGAAAGCGCCGACTGGCGCGTCCGCGCCGCCGAAGCCGAGAAGCGCCATGCGGACATGGGCCGCCGCATCGAGGAGGCCGAGGAAGAAGCGCAGCGGCTGGAAGGCGCGCCGGAGCGGATCGGGGCGCAGGTCGCCGACATGGAGACGAAGAGCCTTGAAGCCTTCGAAGCCGCCGAGGCCGCCGCCGCCGGGGAGCGCGGGGCTGAGGACGCGCTGCGGGAGACGGAGAAAAGGCTCGCCGACGTCGGCGAAGCGCTGAGCGTCGCCCGCGAGGCCCGCGCGGGCGCCGTCGCCCGGCACGAGAACCAGGAAATGCGCCGCATCGAGATGGGCCGCATTTCGGGCGAGCGCTTCGAATGCCCGCCGCCGCTCCTCCCCGAGCGGCTCGGCTTCGAGGAAAGCTCGATCGAGCCTGCGGCCCAGGAGTCTGCGCGGATGGACCGCCTCACCGCCGACCGCGAGCGGATCGGGCCGGTGAACCTCGTCGCCGAGCGCGAACTGGCCGAACTGGAGGAAGGCCGCGAAAGCTCCGCCGCCGAGCGCGAGGAGCTCGGCCAGGCCATCCATCGCCTGCGCGGCTCGATCGGCAGCCTGAACCGCGAAGGCCGGGTGCGCCTCCTCGCCGCCTTCGAGCAGGTCGACCGCCATTTCCGGAGCCTCTTCACCACCCTGTTCGAAGGCGGCCAGGCCCATCTCGAGCTGATCGCGTCCGACGACCCGCTGGACGCCGGCCTGGAGATCCTGGCCCAGCCTCCCGGCAAGCGCCTCTCCGCCCTCACCCTTCTTTCGGGCGGCGAGCAGGCGCTGACCGCCGTCGCCCTGATCTTCGCCCTCTTTCTCACCAAGCCCGCCCCGATCTGCGTGCTGGACGAAGTCGACGCGCCGCTGGACGACGCCAACATCGAGCGCTTCTGCGACCTTCTCGACCGGATGAGCGGCGAGACCGACACGCGCTACCTGATCGTCACCCACAATGCCGTGACGATGAGCCGCATGCATCGCCTGTTCGGCGTCACCATGGTCGAAAAAGGCATCAGCCGCCTCGTCAGCGTCGATCTCGGCGGCGCCGAGCGGCTGCTGGCGGCGGAGTAGCATGCCAGAACTCAGCCCGGTCTCGATTGCGTTCCTGCTCTTCCCGCAGGTGACGCAGCTCGATTTGACAGGCCCGGCACAAGTCATGTCGCGGCTGGGGAACCAGAAGCTCGACCTCGTCTGGAAGGACAAGGCGCCGGTGCCGACGGACGCCGGCTTCTCGATCCTGCCGACGGCCACTTTCGAAGAGGTGCGCGGCGCGGACATCCTCTGCATTCCCGGCGGCTTCGGCTGCATCGACGTGATGGAGGATGAAGAGGCGCTCGGCTGGGTGCGGGAGGTGGCGGCGGAGGCGCAGTGGGTGACGAGCGTCTGCACCGGCTCCCTCATCCTCGGCGCGGCGGGCCTGCTCCGCGGCTACCGTGCGGCGTGCCACTGGGACTGGCGCGATTCTCTGCCGCTGTTCGGCGCGGAACCGGTCGCGGAGCGCGTCGTGTTCGACCGCGATCGAGTAACGGGCGGCGGCGTCACGGCGGGAATCGATTTCGCGCTTGCCCTGACTGCTGCGATACGCGGCGAGGCGCATGCCCGCGCCGTCCAGCTCAGCCTGGAATACGACCCCCGCCCGCCGTTCGATTCCGGCAGCCCGGAAGCGGCGGGCGAGCGCCTCACGGCCGCCATCCGCGAGCGCACCCGCCAGCTTGCACCGGACCGCGCCGCCCGGATCGAAGCGGCTGCCGCGCGTTTGACCATGCAATGACCGCCCGCTTCGTCCCGACTCACCCGCCGCGCGGGGCGGCGCCGGTTTCGACGTGGCGGGGCTTCGTCGGGGAGCGGGCGCGGACCGCCGTCTACGGCTGGTCGGAGCTCGCCTTCCGGCAGGACTATTTCAAGCGCACCATCCTGGGCTTCAACGTCCACGTGCCGCTCGCGCCCGACATGGTCCAGCATGTGCTGCTCGACAATGCGGCGAACTATGTGAAGCCCGACCTCGTGAAGCGCCTCCTCGCGCCGGCCATCGGGCGGGGGCTGCTGACGTCGGACGGGGCTTTGTGGCGCGAGCAGAGGAAGATCGTCGCCGCCAACTTCTCGCCGCATGCGGTCGATGCGCTGATGCCGGAATTCGGCGCGGTCGGGCGCGAGGCGGCGGTGCGCTGGTCGCCGGGGGTGCGCGACATGCACTTCGAAGCGACGCAGGCGACGATGCGGGTCATTTCGAACACCCTGTTCAGCGGCGACCCGCGCCTGACCAGCGAGGCGGCGATGGTGCATATCGCCGCGGCGCTCGAGGGGGTGAGCGAGGCGCGGCTGCAGGTGATGCTCGGCATGCCGCGAATTCCGCTCTCGCCGAGCGGGTGGAAGGCGGAGCGCGGGCAGCGTTACCTCCGCCGGACGCTGGAAGCCGTGGTACGGGAGCGGCTTCCGGACGGCGGTGCGGACGACTTCCTCGGGCGGCTGATCCGAGGCCTCGGCGAGCGCTTCGAGCCGGGCGAGGCGGCGACGCTCGCGGCCGACAATGCGATGACCTTCTACCTCGCCGGGCACGAGACCACGGCCAACGCCGTCGCCTGGGCGCTCTACCTCCTGTCCGAGCAGCCGGCGCTCCAGGAGGAGGTCGCGGCCGAAGCGCGCACGGCGCTCGCCGGCGGCGAGGATGCGGCACTTCCCGACCGGCTCCCGTTGCTCCGCCGCGTGCTCGACGAGACGCTTCGCCTCTACCCGCCCGCGCCGCGCTTCGACCGGCAGGCGGTCGCCGCCGACCGGCTCGGCCCGCACGCGGTCGCGCCGGGCGACATCGTTTCGATCTGGCCCTGGATCCTCCACCGCCACCAGGCGCTCTGGGACGATCCCGACGCCTTCGATCCCGGCCGCTTCCTTCCCGAACGGCGCGGCGAGCGGCACCGCTTCCAGTATCTCCCGTTCGGCGCAGGGCCGCGCCTCTGCGTCGGCGCCCGCTTCGCCACGGCGGAAGCGCTCACCATCCTCGCCCACTGGCTCGGCGCCTGGCGGTTCTCGCCGCTGCCGGGAGCGCAGGTCCACGTCCACGGCATGGTGACGCTCCGCCCGCGCGGCGGCCTCCCGCTCGTGTTGGAGCGCCGATCGCACTAATTTGCTATTGCGAATAAGTCGCAACAACCTTAGTCCTCCTCCCCGACGCAGAAACTGCGCGAATGGGAGTGTACCTTGTCCGTCTCGTTGATTGCCTTCACCGCCGCGCTTGCGGCGCCGGCCGCCTTTGCCGATGCCGATGCCCCGGCTCCTGCTTTTGCCGCCTCGGCCGAGGCCGCCACCGCCGACACCGCTGTTGCTTCGGATGACGAGCAGGCCATCGTCGTCACCGGCCAGCGCACCGAATATGGCGCCCGTTCCACCCGCGCCGGCACCCGCACCGACACCGACATCCGCAGCGTCCCGCAGGCGATCACCGTCATCTCCGAAAGCCAGATCGAGGATCAGGGGCTGCGCTCGATCGCCGACGTGCTGACCTACGTTCCGGGCGCGATCGCCGGCACCGGCGAGGCCAATCGCGACCAGATCTCGCTGCGCGGCAACAACACCACCGCCGACTTCTTCCTCGACGGCCTGCGCGACGACGCACAATATTTCCGCGACCTCTATAATCTCGACCGGGTCGAAGTGCTGCGCGGGCCGAACGCGATGATCTTCGGCCGCGGCGGCGGCGGCGGCGTCGTCAACCGCGTCACGAAGCGGGCGAGCGGCCGCGACTATCGCGAATTCTCGGCCGGCATCGACAGCGAGGGCGGCTTCCGCCTGACCGGCGACGTCGACTCGGCACTTGCCGACGGGGTGGGAGTGCGCGTCAACGGCGTCTACGAAAATGGCGAAAGCTTCCGCCGCGGCGTCGAGCTCGAACGCTACGGCATCAATCCGACTCTCGGCGCCACCTTCGGCGACACCAGAATCGACGTTTCATACGAGCACTTCCACGACCGGCGGACGACCGACCGCGGCGTGCCGTCCTTCGGCGGCCGTCCGCTCGAAGGCTTCGACAGCGTCTTCTTCGGCGATCCGGAGGACAGCTTCGCGCAAGCCGACGTCAATATCGGTTCGCTGGCGATCGAGCACCGCTTCTCCGAGGCGCTGACGCTGCGCAACCGCACGCAATATGCGGATTACGACAAGGCCTATCAGAACATCTTCCCGGGCGCCGTCAGCGCGAACGGGCTGAACGTCGCCCTGTCGGCCTATCGGGACACGTCGCACCGGCGGAACCTCATCAGCCAGACCGACCTCATCTGGCGCACCGACACGGGCGGGGTCGGCCATACCCTCCTGCTCGGCTTCGAGCTCGGGCGGCAGGAGACGGTGAGCCGCCGCTTCAACGGCTTCTTCCAGCCGAGCAACAGCACGAGCTTCAGCGTCCCGATCGCCGCGCCGACCATCGACGCGACCATCGTCTTCCGGCCCTTCGCGGCCAACATGACGACGCCGGCCAATTGGGCGGACAGCGAGGCGACGGTCGCGGCGGTCTACGTCCAGGACCAGATCCGCATCTCGGACGCGTTCGAGATCGTCGCCGGGCTGCGCTTCGACCGCTTCGAGCTCGACGCGGTGAACCTCAACAACAACGCCGAATTCTCGCGGACCGACGAGCTGCTCTCGCCGCGGCTCGGCGTCATCGTCCGCCCGGTCGAAGCCCTCAGCCTCTATGCGAGCTACAGCCGCTCCTACCTCCCGAGTTCGGGCGACCAGTTCACCTCGCTCGATCTCACCGGCGAAGCGCTGCGGCCCGAGCGGTTCGACAATTACGAGATCGGCGCGAAGTGGGAGCCGCTCCCTGGCCTGCTCGCGACCGCCGCGATCTATCGGCTCGACCGGACCAACACCCGCGCCGTCGCGCCGGACGGCGTGACGATCGTCCAGACCGGTGCGCAGCGCAGCCGCGGCGTGGAAATCGGGCTGGAGCGGCAGGTTTCGAACCGGTGGCAGATATCGGCAGGCTATGCGCTGCAGGATGCCGAGATCACGGACACGACGGCGGCCGCGCCGGCCGGGCGCAAGGTGCCGTTCGTGCCCCGCCACCAATTTTCGCTTTGGAACCGCTACGACGTGTCGGAGCGGTTCGGTCTCGGCCTCGGCGTCGTCGCGCGCTCCGGCATGTTCGCGTCGATCTCGAATGCCGTGCGGCTCCCCGGCTATGTGCGCGCCGACGCTGCGCTGTTCTACGAGCTTGCCGACGGCATCGAGGCGCAGGTCAATGTCGAGAACCTGTTCGGCCGCGACTATTTTCCGACGGCCCACAGCGACAACAACATCGCCCCCGGCGCGCCGCGCACCGCGCGGGCGACGGTGCGGTTCACCTTCTGAGGCCGAGCGGGTGAACCGGGCTTCGACAAGCTCAGCCCTGGCGGCACAGGAGGCTTCCGAGTTTCTCAACCGCCAGCCCTGAGCCTGTCGAAGGGCGGATTGCAGCGCTCGGGAGGATGCAAAGCGAGCGCGCCGCTCCTACCTAGCCCCCATGAACGTCGGCATTCTCGAGACCGGGCATCCGCCGGGCGACCTTGCCCAGCGCTTCGGCGATTATCCCGCCATGTTCGCGGACCTGCTCGGGCCGGGCTTTTCTGTGACACCGTACGACGTCACCCGCGGCGAGTGGCCGGCATCCCCCGACGCGCACCCGGCGTACATCGTCACCGGCTCGCCCGCGGGCGTCTACGAAGACCATCACTGGATCGAACCGCTCAAGGCGTTCCTGCGCGCCGCCAGGGGCAAGGCGAAGCTGGTCGGCATCTGCTTCGGGCACCAGATCATGGCGGAAGCCTTCGGCGGCCGGGTCGAGAAATCGGAACGCGGCTGGGGGATCGGCCTTCAAAGCTACGAGGTTCGCGAGCGCGCGCCCTACATGGACGAAGCAAAGGCGATCTCCATTCCGGTCTCCCACCAGGACCAGATCGTCGTCCAGCCGCCCGCGACCCGCGTCGTGGCGGCGAGCGCCTTCAGCCCGTACGGAGTCCTCGCCTACGAGAACCAGCCGGCGCTTTCGATGCAGTTCCATCCCGAGTTCGAGCCGGCCTTCACCAAGGCGCTGATCGAGGGGCGGCGCGAGCATCTTCCCGATCCGGACGCGGCGCTCGCCTCGCTGGACGCGCCTGACGACCGCGCCCGCGTCGGCGGCTGGATCCGGCGCTTCCTCGAGGAGGACGCATGACGATCTGGCGCGCCGTGGAAGCGGACATCACGACGCTGGCGGTCGATGCCATCGTCAATGCCGCGAACGAGAGCCTGCTCGGCGGCGGCGGCGTGGACGGCGCGATCCACCGCGCGGCCGGTCCGGAGCTGGTCGCCGAATGCCGGACGATCGGCGGCTGCCCGACCGGCGAGGCGCGGATCACCGACGGCTACCGGCTCCCGGCGCGCCGCGTCATCCACACCGTCGGGCCGGTCTGGCGAGGCGGCGGCCAAGGCGAGGCGGTACTGCTCGCCGGCTGCTACCGCAGCAGCCTCGCCCTTGCCCGGGAGCATGGCCTGCGCAGCATCGCATTCCCGGCGATCTCCACCGGCGTTTACGGCTACCCGGCGCCGCTTGCCGCCGAAGTGGCGGCAGAAGCGGTCGCCGGAGAGATCGAAGCGCACCCCGAAGCCTTCGACGAGATCCTGTTCATCGGCTTCGGCGCCCCGGCGACCCGCATCTATGCCGAAGCGATCAGCGCGCGGCGAGGAGCGTCCTGAGCTCGCGCTGAAAGGCTTCGGGCGCATCCCACATGATGAAGTGATAGGAGTCGGGGATGCGCACGACCCGCGCGTGCGGGGCGCCGGCGTAGGAGGCGGTGTAGTAGCCCGTCATCTGCTCGTCGGTGACCGGCGCGTTCGGCGGACGCACATACAGAACGGTGAGCGGCACGCGGATCCTGGCGACCTCCGGCCGCAGATCGGCGAGGATCAAGTCGTACATCGCCTGGGCGACGACGGTGGGTTCGCTCGTCATCGAATGCTCGACGGCGGCGGCCCGCATCGCCTCGGTGCGCACCATCGAGGCGATGGTCCGCTCGGCCATCGGGCGGCGTTCTGGGCCTCTTCCCGCCGCGATGCCTGCGCGCATCTGTTCGGCGGCCGGCCGCAAGGTCTCGGCCGTCGCATTGGGACCGCCGAACATCGCGCCCATCGCCGGCATCATGTCGACCACCATGGCGCGCGAGACGAGCTCCGGATGGCGCCCGGCGACCAGCATCGCCCAGCTTCCGCCGAGCGAATGGCCGACGATCGCAGGCCGCTGGAGGCCGGCCTCACGGACATAGCGCGCAATCTCCTCCGCGACCGGCTCGAGGACCGGGCCCGACGCGTTCGCGCCCGCCGGACGCCCGGCGAAGCCCGAGACGTGGACGAGGTGGTAGCGATAGCCGGGAACGGCCGCGATCGTGCTTTCCCAGACCTGCGGCGACGAGGTCAGGCCGGGGATCAGCACCACGTCCGGCCCGGAGCCGCGCACGGTGACTCCGATCCGCTCGCTGGTGAAGGGCGCGCGCGGTGCATGGACGGCGGCGGCGGCATTGCCGGAGGGAGCCGCCGTCGCGCAGGCGGCGAGCGGGAGCATTGCGGCGGAGATGAGAAGGTTGCGGATCATGCGTCGGTCCTTTCGTGGGGATTGGGGAAAACCTGTTCCACCGCCACGTCGAAGGCGGCGGAAATTCGGTAGGCGAGATCGAGGGAGGGATCGTGGCGCTCCGTCTCGAGCGCGTTGATCGCCTGGCGCGAGACGCCGATCGCGGCCGAGAGCTGCTCCTGGGTCCAGCCGCGCTCGGCCCGCAGGACGCGCAGGCGGCTCCTCATGCGTGGCTGCTGCTGATGAAGGGCGTGACCATGCCGAAGGCGCCCCAGAAGAAGGGGTAGACCACCCACATCGGCACCTCGGGCGTGCCGAGGAATTGCTGCGCGAGGCCGCAGAGGACCGCGGCGGTGATCGTGAGGCCGGCGGCAGCGATAATCCGCTTCGCGGTGAGGCCGCGCACGAATTCGTCCTGGCCGGCGACCAGCCGGTAGGCGGCGGCGAACTGTCCGACGACGCTGAGGCCGACGACGGCGAGCACGGCGACGACCGCCGCCGCCGGAAGCTTATCGCTTTGGGTGCCCCAGGTGAGGAACGCGACCGCGGCCAGGAACATCAGCCAGTTGGCCGAGCTCAAGATCACATATCGCGCCGAGAACGGCCAAGCCGACTCCATGTCAGGAACTCCCTACAGAATGTAAGGCCGTCTTTACATGCGTTGGCGCGGGCGAGTCAATCCAATTCCGTCATCCCCGCGAAGGCCTGGATCTCAGCGGGTGAAAGACGCAGGCGCTATTGGAGGGTGCCCTGCAGAAACCGCAGCGCGCTTCACCCCCTGAGATCCCGGCCTCCGCCGGGATGACGTGTGTGGCTCGGCGCCCGCCCTGCAGAACCGGCAGCGCTCTTCACCCCCTGAGATCCCGGCCTTCGCCGGGTCGACGTGCGTGGCTCAGACGCGTCCGCTGAACGTGTCGCAGCTTGCCGGGTCGCCGCTCTCGATGCCGCGGCGGAGCCAAGCCATGCGCTGAGCGGCCGAGCCGTGGGTGAAGCTTTCCGGCGAGACGCGGCCCTGCGCCTGACGCTGCAGCGTGTCGTCGCCGATCGCTTCGGCGGCGCGCAGGCCCTCTTCGAGATCGCCCGGCTCCATCCGCTCGCGGTTGCGGCCTGCCCAGACGCCGGCATAGCAGTCGGCCTGGAGCTCGACACGGACCTGCACCTGATTGCCTTGGGCCGCCGGCAGCCGCGCCTGCTGGCGGCGAGAATCATCGAGAACGCCGGTGAGGTGCTGGATGTGGTGGCCGACTTCGTGGGCGATCACATAGGCTTGGGCGAAGTCCCCGGCCGCACGGAAGCGGGTCTGCAGCTCTTCGAAGAAGCTGGTGTCGAGATAGATGTTGTTGTCGGTCGGGCAGTAGAAAGGACCCATCGCGGACTGCGCGGCGCCGCAGCCGGACTGGCCGGTGCCGCCGTAGAAGGTGAAGCCGGCGGGCTGATAGCGCTGGCCGCGGGCCTGGAAGACGGCCGTCCACGTATCCTCCGTCGAGGCGAGGACGCGGCAGGAAAAGGCGCTGACCCGATCCTTCTGGCACGCCCGGAGCGCTTCGCTGCCGCCAGCGGCGGGGCTGTCGGCTCCCTGGGCCGCCGCCTGCTGCTGAGGCGAGACGGCGCCGCTGCCGCCGCCTGTCAGGCTGCCGCCGCCGAAGGTCGAAAGGGCACAATAGCCGAGCAGCAGAATCAGGACTCCGCCGATACCGAACCGGCTCAGAACCAGTCCGAACAGCATGCCGAACATGCCGCCGCCCATTCCGCTGCCGCGGCCGCCGCCGAAACTCTGCCCGCGCTGGTCGGAGACATTGTCGCTGAACCGGTAATCATCGAGACGCATGACAGACCCTTTCGTGACGGCGCCGCGACAATGTTCGGGAGGAGCCGGAGGTTGCAAAGGATCGCTGAGGAGGCGAAAGAGCGGCACCGCCTTCCTCGCTCATCCTGAGGAGGGACTGAGCCTGTCGAAGGCCCGTCTCGAAGGACCCTCGGCGCAGTCCTTCGAGACGCCGCTTCGACTTCGCTCAGCGGCTCCTCAGGATGAGCGGACCCTTTGCGCAGGAGTTACGATGTTCCTCTCGGGAAAGACCGCACTCGTCACCGGCTCCACCTCCGGCATCGGCCTCGCCATCGCGCGGGCGTTCGCGGCCGAAGGGGCGAAGGTGACGCTGAACGGCTTCGGCGACCGCGCCGAGATCGCGAAGATCGAGGAAGAGCTCGGCGCTTCGTACAGCGATGCGGATCTGACCAAGGCGGAGGCCATCGAAGCCATGATGGCCGAGGCGGGCGAGATCGACATCCTCGTCAACAATGCCGGCATGCAGCATGTCGCGCCGGTGGACCAGTTCCCGGTCGACAAGTGGGAGCTGATCGTCGCGCTCAATCTCTCGGCCGTATTCCACACGACGCGGCTCGCGCTTCCGGCGATGAAGGCGAAGGGCTGGGGCCGCGTGATCAACACCGCTTCGGCGCACAGCCTCGTCGCCAGCCCGAACAAGGCGCCTTACGTGGCGACCAAGCACGGCGTCGCCGGCTTCACCAAGGCGGTGGCGCTGGAGACGGCGACGAGCGGCGTCACGGTGAACTGCATCAGCCCGGGCTACGTCTGGACGCCGCTGGTCGAAAACCAGATCCCGGACACGATGAAGGCGCGGGACCTCACCCGCGAGCAGGTGATGAACGACGTTCTTCTCGCCGCCCAGCCGACCAAGAAGTTCGTGACCGTCGACCAGGTCGCCGCCTTCGCCCTCTTCCTCTGCCGCGACGAAGCCTCCGCCATCACTGGCGCGAACCTCTCGATGGACGGCGGCTGGACGGCCGCCTGAGCCTGCGGCTCACCGACGCTCAATAGCCGTAGACGGTGTCCGCCATCGGCAGGCGGAGCCGGTGGCCGATGCGTTGAAAGGCTGCCTGTACGGCGGGGCGCTCGCGCAGCTGCAGGAAGCGCTCATGCTGCCGCTGCGACACGGCCGGCCGCGGGCGCGGGTCGTAATCGTGGAACCAGAGGATCGCGGACTCCCGCCAATTCTCGTTCCCGAGCGCGGCGATGAGCACAGTCTCCGCGCGCTGCGTTTCGCCGCGGCACAGCAGGGCCATGATCATGGCCGGCGGGTTTTCGTCGATCTTCAGCTCCATCCGCCGGAGCCAGCCGTCCGACTCCCCGCGCCGCCCGAGGTCCGCAGCCGCGCATGCGCCGACGCTCCAGATGATCATCTCTCCGTAATCGGTTGCGAACTCCGCCCCGGCCACGGCGAGCCGCTCCGCCTCGCGGAGGGCCTCCTCGGTCCGGCCCGTGCGGTAGAGGAGCGAAACGAAGTTGATGCTCGTGTTGATCAGGTCGGGCCTTTGCGACAGATCCATCGTGGCGAGCGGCCGCATCAGCTCGATGCCCTCGCCGGCTGCATCGGTGGAGACGAGCGCGTGGGCCGCCTCGTTGACCAGCCACAGCCCCTTGTCGCCGCGCGCCACGACGATCGCCGGATCCCCCATCAGCGGAAGCAGAAGGTCAAGAACCGCCCGATCCCGGCCGATGGACCGAAGAAAGGCCGCCCGCTCGACGAGGCGGTCGGTGTCCTCAGGCGCGCCGGCGAGGCGCGAGGCGGTTTCACGATCCTCCGCCTCGATTCCCGCACGGACGCGGGCGATCCGGTCGTCGTCGCCGGCCAGCAGCGCGTCGAACCGGCGATCGGTCGCGAGCGAGAGGCTGGACGAGAGGCTGCGCACCTCGGGCAGGAGGCGCCGCGCGGCAACGCCGTCGCCGCCTTCGACATCGCGGCGCAGGAGGATCATCCGCAAGCCGTCCGCCTCCAGCGCACTGCGGTCCGGTCCCGGATAGCCGGCGCGCAGCAGCGTCTCGGCGAGGCGGGCCGGCGATGCGGTGTCGCCCGCCGCGCGCATGTCCCGCAGCATCGAGCCGACGCTTTCCGGCGTCGCGAGATCGTAGAAGGTCGCTCGCTCCGCCGGCTCGGCGAACGCCGAGGCCGCCCGCTCCACCAGAGCGGCGACGCGCTGGTGACGACCAGCCGCGCCCGCCGCCATGAGCGCCGCGGCATAGGCCTCCATCCACTGGGGCTGCGTCCGGATCAGCGCGTCGGCGGCGGCCTCCGCTGCGTCGTGCCGCGATGCGCTGGCGAGCGCGTAGACGAGCAGCATTTCGAGCCCGTTCCGCGCCTCGCCCAGGATGCCGCGCTGCGCCCGCAGGACGAGGATGTGGTCGGCGATCGTGCCGGCATACGCCTCGTCGCTGCCGAGACGGTCCAGGTCGATCTCGGCGATCGCCTGCCCGGCGGCGCGAAGGCTCTCCTCGCTGGCAGAGGCCGCGGCCGGCGGCGCAGGCGCAGGCGCAGGCTGCTGCGCCACGGCCGGCGAGGCCAGTAACAAGGTGGCCGCCGCCACAGGTAAACGCCAGCGCATCGTCGATCCCCTCACCCAAGTGCCACCGGCTTAACCCACTTCCGTCGCCGCGCAAGAGGCTGCTAGGGTCGGCGACATGAGCTTTCGCATGCCCCTCGTCCTGCTCGCCTGCCTCGCCTCCGCAGCCTCCGCTTCCGGCCAGTCGCCGACCCAGGCGGCCGACAAGGGCGTGGACGAGCGCACGCGGCCGGAAAGCTGCGTCGAGCCCGACCGGGAGGCCTGCGCCCGCACGCGCGGCGAGCGGCGCGTCCGCACGTGGCGGCAGACGGCGACGGAGGACGACCGGCGGCGACTGCGCGAATGGCGCGAGGCGTTCGTGGAGGGGCTTCGGGAGGCGCGGTCGTCCGGACATGGCGACGAGGTGGCGCGCGAGGGCGCGCTGCTCGATCCCGACGCGGCGATCCGCGGCGCGGCGCTGCCGGCGGGCGATTATACGTGCCGCACCCTCAAGCTCGGCAGCCGGTCGGGCGGCGCGCTGGATTTCATCGCCTATCCGGCGTTCCGCTGCCGGGTCTCGCCGGGGCGCGACGGCGCCGTGCAATTCGCCAAGCTCACCGGGTCGCAGCGGCCCGTCGGGCGCCTCTTTCCCGAGCATGAGCATCGCCAGGTCTTCCTCGGCACGATGCAGCTTTCGGACGAACGGCAGGTCCTCTCCTACGCCCGCGACACGCAGCGCAACATGGCCGGAATCGTCGAGCGCGTCGGCGCCCGGCAGTGGCGCATCCTCTTTCCCTATCCCCATTTCGAGTCGACGATCGACGTGATCGAGCTCGTTCCCGCCTCCTGAGAAGGACCCACCCGAGATGACCGGACGCAACCTTGCCGCCGCGCTTGCATTGACTTGCGCGATGATGCCGACGCCCGCCGCCGCCGATCCGCTGACGGACGCCGTCCGGCGCGACATGCCGTCGCTGATGGAACTCTACCGCGACCTCCACGCCCATCCCGAGCTCAGCCTCCAGGAGCAGCGCTCGGCCGGGCTGATGGCGGCCGAGGCGCAGCGGCTGGGCTTCGACGTCACCACGGGCGTGGGCGGCCACGGCGTGGTGGCGGTGATGCGCAACGGCCCCGGGCCGGTGGTGCTGCTGCGCGCGGACATGGACGCGCTCCCCGTCGCCGAGCAGACCGGCCTTCCCTTCGCCAGCCAGGTGCGCGCGACCACCCGCGAGGGCGCCGAGACGCGGGTCATGCATGCCTGCGCCCACGACACGCACATGGCGGCGTGGGTCGGCACCGCCCGCCGGCTGGCGGCGATGAAGGGGCAATGGTCGGGCACGCTCGTCATGGTCGCCCAGCCGGCCGAGGAGATCGGCGTCGGCGCCCGCGCAATGCTCGACGACGGGCTCTACACCCGCTTTCCAAAGCCCGCTTATGCCGTCGCCTTTCACAATAGCGCGACGCTCCCCGCGGGCCAGATCGGCTTCTCGCCGGGGCCCGCAATGGCCAATGTCGACAGCGTCGATATCGCCGTGAAGGGCGTCGGCGGCCACGGCGCGGCGCCGCACACCACGCGCGACCCGATCGTGCTCGCCAGCCGCATCGTGACCGCGCTCCAGACGTTGGTCAGCCGCGAATTGAACCCGCTCGACCCGGCCGTTGTGACGGTGGGCAGCTTCAACGCCGGCACCAAGCACAACATCATCAGCGACGAGGCGCGGCTGCAGCTCACCGTGCGCAGCTACACGCCCGAGGTCCGGCGCCAGCTTCTCGAAGGCATTGCGAGGATCGCGCGCGGCGAGGCGATCGCGGCCGGCATGCCCGACGACAAGATGCCGGTCGTCACCGTGCGCGACGAGCATACGCCTGCGACGGTGAACACCGATCCGCTGACCCAGACCACCGCCGCCCTCTTCCGCCAGCGCTTCGGCGAAGCGCGGGTGCGCCAGGTCCCTCCGGTCATGGCGGGCGAGGATTTCAGCCGCTACCACCTCGCAGACACGAGCGTGCAGAGCCTCCTCTTCTGGGTCGGCGGCGTGCCGCAGGCCCGCTTCGAGCAGGCGCAGGGCAACGCGGCCGCGCTTCCCTCGCTCCACAGCCCCTTCTGGGCCCCCGAAGCCGACGCCGTGATCTCCACCGCGACGGAGGCGATGACCGCCGCGGCGCTGGGCCTGATGAGGCGCCGCTAGTCCAGGACCGTCATCCCGGCGAAGGCCGGGATCTCAGGACCAGTCGTCGCTATCGTCAAGGGAGGGCGCCCTGCAGTACGCGCGGCACTCTTCACCCCCTGAGATCCCGGCCTCCGCCGGGATGACGTGTGTGGCACTCAGTGCGTCGGCGCTTGCGTTCCCCAGACTTCGCGGAGGCGTGCATCGCGGCCGCAGCGGCCGCGGTAATAGGCGTAGCGGATCGGGTTCTTGCGGTAATAATCCTGGTGGTAGTCCTCCGCTTCGTAGAAGCGCGCGGCGGGGAGAATGGGGGTGACGACGCGGTCGCCCAGCGTGCGGCCGGCTTCGGCCTTGGCGGCTTCGGCCAGGCGGCGCTCGCCCGGGTTGGAGACGAAGACGGCGGTGCGGTAACTCTCGCCGCGGTCGCAGAACTGGCCCTCCGCGTCGGTCGGATCGACGGTGCGGAAGAAGTGCTGGACGAGCGCGGCGTAGCTGACGCGCGCCGGATCGTAGCGGACGCGGACGGCTTCGTAGTGGCCGGTGCCGCCCGCGGAGACCTGCTCGTAGGTCGGGTCGGCGGTGCGGCCTCCGATGTAGCCCGAGACGGCGTCGATCACGCCGGGCAGATGCTCGAAGTCGCTCTCGGTGCACCAGAAGCAGCCGCCGGCGAAGACCGCGACGGCACCGCCTCCGGGCGGCGGCGCCTGACGCGGCGGCGGCGCCTCGCTGCAGGAAGCGAGCAGGAGCGCGAGGAGGATCGCGGCCAGCGCCCTCACGTTCGCAGCGCCTTGCGGACGACCAGCTTGAGGCCCGACCAGGTCGCGTCGACGGCGCAGACCTTCACATCGACCAGGCCGTGCGGAAATGCGACCTCGCGCACGATATCTTCGGTGATGTCGGTCGGCACCTTCGACGCTTTCTTGGGCCAGGAGACCCAGATCATGCCCGCGGGTGCGAGAAGCGGCCGGAGGCGCGCCAACTCGGCCTCGAGCGCGATCCTGGATGTAGTGAAGATGTGCGCCACATCCAGCCCCGGCGCCGGTTCGGCGAGAAAGGCGAGGCCGGGCACCTCCACCTCGATCTCCGCGGCGACGGAAGCCGGCATGCCGCTGCGCCATGCGCGCTGGCCCTCCTTCAGTCCCAGCTTCGCGCCGAGCGGCCGGCCGGAATAGCCCGTCGGCATCAGCGGTGCGACACTGCGGCCGTGAGCGCCTCTTCGAGGTCGTTGAGGCGGTAGGGCTTGGTGACGAGCGGTACGTCGCCGTGGTTGCCGGAGCCTTCGGCGCCGTAGCCCGTGGTGAAGATGAAGGGCGTCCCCGCCGCCTTGAGCGCGTCGGCGACGTCGAGGCTAGCGACGCCGTTCAGGTTGATGTCGAGCATGGCCAGATCGAAGCCGCCCCTCGCGGTCGCGGCGAGCGCTTCGGCGAGCGTCGAGGCGCTCGCCACCACCCTGCAGCCGAGCGCGTCGAGCATGTCCTCGGCGGTCATCGCGATGATCGGCTCGTCCTCGACGAGGAGGATATTCAGGCCCTGGACCCCGCTGCCGGCGCCGCTCATGCCGGCACCCCCTGGTCCAGCGTCGCGTCGATCCGGCAGACGAGGCCTTCCGGCTGGAAATCGAGCGTCGCGCCGCCCGCCACGTCCGCTGCGAGCGCGCGCTCGATCATCCGGAAGCCGAAGCCGCGCCGCTCCGGTACCTGCACGCGCGGCCCGCCGCGCTCCCGCCATTCAAGGTGGAGCCGGTCGCCCTCCACGCTCCAGGCGACGCTCACGCGTCCTTCGGGGACGGAGAGGGCGCCGTATTTCGCAGCGTTCGTGCAAAGTTCGTGCAGCGCCATGACGAGCGAGACGGCCGCCTTCGGGTTGAGCCGCGCCGGCGGGCCGGACCAGGAGATGCGCTCCTCGCCGCCGTCGTAGAGGCAGAGGGCATCCCGCATCAGCTCGCTCAATGTGGCGCCTTCCCAGCTTTCGCGGGTCAGGAGATCGTGCGCGGCGGCAAGGGCGGCGAGGCGCTGCTGGAAGGCCTCGCGCGCTTCCACCATGTCGCGCCCGCTCTTGAAGCTCTGGAGCGCGAGGCCCTGGACGAGGGCGAGCGTGTTCTTCACCCGGTGGTTGAGCTCGTTGACGAGCAGGCGCTGCCGCTCCTCCGCCCGCCGCCGCTCGGTCACGTCCCGCGCGATGGCATGGAGCCCGACCGGATTGCCTGCGGGATCGAGCGTCAGCGTCGAATTCACGTCCCAGTGAAGGTGGCGGCCGGACTGCGATACCACCACAAGCTCATGCTGCGTCGTGCCGCCATGGCCGATCTTCTGCTCCAGCATCGCCCGCGCCTGCTCCATCATTCCGGGCGCCAGGAAATCGCCCATCGAGCGGCCGATGATCGCCTCGCGCGGCAGCTCGATCGCGGCGGCGGCGGCCGGGTTGCAGTCGGTGATCACCTGCTCGAGCGTCGCAGTCACGATGAGGTCGTTCGCCTGCTCGAAGATGCGGCGGTAGCGCTCCTCGCTCCGGCGCAGCGCCAGCTCGGCACGGGCGCGGCTCACCTCGCGCCACACCTGCTCGGTGGCCTGGCGCAGGAGGATCTCCTCATGATCGGTCCAGGTGCGCGGCGCATGGTGGTGCGCGAACAGCATGGCGAGGCAGCGGTCGCCGCAGACGATCGGCACGACCAGCGCGGAGGCGACGCCGAGCTTTTCGTAGCGGGCGGCGACATCGGGATCGGCGAGGCGCGGATCGGCGGTCGCATCGTCGATGCGGATCGTCCTGCCGGCGCGCAGATCGTCCTCGATTCCGGCCCCGAAGCGGGGGATCGCGAACAGGCCGCTGATGTCGGCGGCGCCGTCGCTGACCGCGCAGCGGAGGATCGCGACCGAGCCCGTCTCCTCGTCGATCTCGGCATAGCCGATGCGAGAGGCGTGGACCTCCTCCCCGACGAGGGCGAAGGCGATTTCGAGTATCGCCGCCGGATCGTCCAGCCGCCTCAGCCGCTCGGCGACGCGCAGCATCAGTGCGTCGCGCCGCGCCCGCTGGACGAACTGAGTGCTTTCGCGGACCTGGGCGAGGATGCCGGCGATTTGCCCGTCTTCGCCGGCGACCGGCAGCAGCGAGTAGGACCAATAGCTGTCATAGACCTGGCCGGCGAGATTCCGCACCAGCAGGGTATCGACCATGTTGACGGCCTGCCCCTCGGCCACGACCTTGCGGAACTGCTCCCCGAGCACGCCCCAGACGTCCTCCAGGACCTCGCGCGCGGGCCGCCCCAGCATGCCCGGATGCCGGCCGTCGCGAAGAAGCGCCCCCCAGGGATCGTTGTAGAGGAAGAGGTGGTCCGGCCCCCAGAACACCGCCGAGGGAGTCGGCGAGCGCAGGGAGATGCCCAGCGCAGAGCGGAGCGACTGCGGCCAGCCGTGTATCGGACCGATCGGGGTCGCCGCCCAATCCTGTTCACGGATGAGCGCCCCCATCTCGCCGCCGCCTGCCAGGAAGGCCTTCAGCTCAGGCATGCGGCGTCGTCCCCTCTCACGACGCAGCTCTACCGCCCGGACCGGCGCCCGCGCAAGGCGCTCCGCTTCAGTCCAACGTCCGGCCGCTCAGGGTCGGCGCTTCCCAAGCCTGCGGTAGTTCTGCACGCGCCACCAGGTGAGTGCGGCGCTCAGCAAGAGGAAGAGGGCGAGGTACGCGGCAAGGGTAAGCATTACAGGCTCCTGACACGGGAAGCATCGAATCCGTATCAACGGGCGAACCGCGCTGCCGTTTCGGGCCTGTTAGGTGGGGTTCAGGATCGCGCGGCGGAACGTGCCTTAACCAAGGTTAGTCAGTGCGGGCCGTCACCACGAGCGCCGACATCGGAGCGTCGAGCCCGTCGGCGCCGGCCAGGCAGGCGAGCGCAGCGGCGGCCGCGTCGGTCGCTTCGCCGAGCCGCGAGGCATCCCGCGCCTCGATCTCCGCGCGGAGCGGCGTCCCCGTGCACAGCCCGAGAGCCGCCTCCCGCACATCGGCCGCGCGGCTCCTCATCGCCACCGTCTCCACCGACACCTCGTCGAAGCCGGCCGCCTTCAGGTCCTTCTCGATCCGCGCAAGGTCCGAATAGCCGAACGGCACGCGCCCGAGGAACGTCGGCGGATCGTCGGGGAACAGACCCGCCACCGCACGCGCCGCTGCGTCCGGCGCGGGATTCGCCGCCAGATCGTCCCAGACGTTGAACAGCAGAAGCCCGCCGCGCTTCAACACGCGCTTCGCCTCCCGGTAGGCGCCGACCCGGTCCGGGAAGAACATGACGCCGAACTGGCACAGGACCAGGTCGAACGACCCGTCGCCGAACGGCAGCGCCTGCGCGTCCGCCGCCTGGAAGCTCACGGCGGCCGAGCGGACGCGCTGCGCGGCGAGGTCGAGCATCGCCTGGTTGAGGTCGGTCGCCACGATCTCGCATTCCGGCAGCGCACGAAGCACCGCGGCCGTGACGATCCCGGTTCCGGCCGCGGTTTCCAGGATGCGCCGGGGCGCGATCGCCGCCACCCGGTCGGCAAGGTCGCGGGCGTAAGGTTCGAACAGAAAAGGGCCGAGACAGCGGTCGTAAAGCGCCGGGATGGAGCCTGAAAAGGCGGCGTCCGTCGAACTCATCGGCACTCCTCGTCCTCTTCGGTCTCTCGCCCTCGTAGCGGTTGCTGCGCCAGCGGTCGAGACGGGGTAGAAACGAACGAAAATGCGACGAGTTGCGGCGGCGTAACGGAACCTGCGCCCCGGTCCGCTCGCTTTTCAAACGACCGAACAGGGGTCCTGTCATGATGCGTGAAAGCCTCCCCATCCTGCTCGTCGAGGACGATCCGATCGTTCTCGATTCCACCGCCTGCCTTCTCGCCGACGGCGGCTGCGACGTCCGCCGCGCCTGCAGCGTCGAGGAGGCGATGGCCTGCCTCGAAGAAGGCCCGCCGCCCGCCGTCCTCGTGACCGACATTGCGCTCGAAGGCGGTCCCTCCGGCCTCGACCTGGTGCGGACCGTGGCGGAGCGTTGGCCGGACGTTCGCCTGCTCATCGTGTCCGGGTCCGAGCGGCCTTCGCGCGAGGATTATCCGGAACGCGCCTTGTTCTTCACCAAGCCTTATGCCGGCGGCGCGTTGCTCGCGATGGTGAAGAACGAGGATTGGTGACGGGCGGCTGAGCGGGCGAACCGGGCTTCGACAAGCTCAGCCCTAGCGGCTGTGTGCGGCTACAGAAGCTTGGAACTTCCCACAGCCGCCAGTCCTGAGCCTGTCGAAGGACGGTTCCAGGCACGAAGCCAGCGGATGCGCGTGAGCCGGGCTTCGACAGGCTCAGCCCTAGCGGTTGTTTCGTGTTGCGAAGTCCGGCCTTCCCACGGCCGCTAGTCCTGAGCTTGTCGAAGGACGGGTTGCAGCGCGCACCCTGCTTGAACCGTCCGCGCCTCTCCCTTAGCAATCGTCCCGATGCGCCTGCTCTGCACTCTCGGCCTGCACAGCCCCGGGACCGATCCGGTCTGGAACCGCGGCTTCTGGTTCAGCCGCTGCCGCCGCTGCGAGGCCGATCTCGTGCGCACGGCCGCGGGCAAGTGGCACGTGCCCAAGGGCCGAAAGGTCGTCTGGAAGGACCGCACGCCGCGCGGGCGGCGCCCCGGCGGCAGCGACTAGTCCTCGAGCCTGCGCTTGTAGGTCTCGGGGAGGAGGAACAGGCCCAGGATCACGGTAAGGACCGCGACCACGATCGGGTACCAGAGTCCGTAATAGATGTCGCCCGTGGCGGCCACCATCGCGAAGGCGGTGGTGGGGAGGAAGCCGCCGAACCAGCCGTTCCCGATATGATAAGGGAGCGACATGGACGTATAGCGGATGCGCGTCGGGAACAACTCCACCAGCAGCGCGGCGATCGGGCCGTAGACCATCGTCACGTAGAGAACCAGGATGGTGAGGATGAGGACGACGAGCGGCTTGTCGATGCGGTTCGGATCCGCGCGCTCG
Source organism: Allosphingosinicella sp. (assembly GCA_036399655.1). Taxonomy (GTDB): domain Bacteria; phylum Pseudomonadota; class Alphaproteobacteria; order Sphingomonadales; family Sphingomonadaceae; genus Allosphingosinicella. The sequence goes on from DASWMS010000064.1 coordinate 20,379, forward strand.
GGGTAGCCGAGGCCGCTGAGAGCCGCGCGGACGGCGTCCTGGTAGCCCTTGATCAGGCCGGCACGCTGGGGCGCCGGAACCGCGGCCGGATCCGGAACATCCAGCGATACGGGGCCGATCAGGATCCGGGCCGCCGTGCCGGCGGGCGCTTCGACATTGGCGTAGGACACGCCGGCGCGGGCGAGGAAGGACTTGGCGATGTCGCAGGTGCGCTGGTCGAACTTGTTGCGGCCGATGGGGTCGAACTGGACCGAGCAATCCTGCGGATCGGCGATCACCGTCACCGGCGCGTTCTGCTGGGCGGCGTAAAGGGCCGGGTTGGCGGCCTGCGAGAGGGCGCCGAACAGCGGGAAATAGGTCGCCGCGGCAAGTGCGCAGCCGGCGAGGATGATCGGCTTGCGCCCGATCTTGTCCGACAGCCAGCCGAAGAAGACGAAGGCCGGAGTGGCGATGGCGAGCGCGATCGCGATGAGGATGTTCGCCGTGGCGCCGTCCACGCGCAGCGTCCGCTCCAGGAAGAAGAGGGCGTAGAATTGCCCGGTATACCAGACCACCGCCTGCCCCGCGACGGCGCCGAACAAGGCGATGATGACGATCTTGAGATTGCCCCAGCGCGCGAAGCTTTCGGTGAGCGGCGCCTTGGAGCCCTTCCCTTCCGCCTTCATCTTCTTGAAGAGCGGGCTCTCCTCCAGCTTCATCCGTATCCAGAGCGAGACACCGAGCAGCACCACCGAGACCAGGAACGGAAGGCGCCAGCCCCAGTCGGCGAACGCCTCCTCGCCGAGCGCCGAGCGGATGCCGATGACGACGAGCAGGGCCGCGAACAGGCCGAGCGTCGCCGTCGTCTGGATGAAGCTGGTGTAGAGGCCGCGCTTTCCTTCCGGCGCATGCTCGGCGACGTAGGTCGCCGCCCCGCCATATTCGCCGCCGAGCGCGAGGCCCTGGACGAGGCGGAGGAGGACGAGGATGACGGGCGCGGCAACGCCGACGCTGGCATAGCTGGGCAGCAGGCCGACGGCGAAGGTCGAAGCGCCCATCAGGCCCATGGTGACGAGGAACGTGTTCTTGCGCCCGACGAGATCGCCGATCCGCCCGAACAGGATCGCGCCGAAGGGCCTGACGGCGAAGCCGGCGGCGAAGGCGGCCAGCGCGAAGATGAAGCCGGTCGTCTCGTTGACGCCCGAGAAGAATTGCGCGGAGATGATCGTGGCAAGGAGGCCGTAGAGGTAGAAATCGTACCACTCGAACACGGTCCCGAGCGAGGAGGCGACGATCACCAGCCGCTCGCTCTGCCGCTTCGGCTCCGCCGCTTCTACCTGCACCCTCGCCTCCTCGATCCGACCGCCATGTTATCGCTACCACGCTGCCACGGCCGCGCGTCCCATGGCAAGCGGCGTTGCTAGCTCAGCCGCAACCACTCCCGCTAGGGCTGAGCCTGTCCAAGCCGGTTCGCGCACACCGAGCCCTGCAAACCGCCCTTCGACAGGCTCAGGGCTAGCGGGTTTGTTGCTTCAGGTGCCCGCGGCAGCCACTCCCGCTAGGGCTGAGCCTGTCGACGCCCGGTTCACGCGCACCGAGCCCTGCAAACCCGCCCTTCGACGGGCTCAGGGCTAGCGGGTTTGTTGCTTCAGGTGCCTGCGGCAGCCACTCCCGCTAGGGCTGAGCCTGTCGGAGCCCGGTTCACGCACACTGAGCCCTGCAAACCGCCCTTCGACAGGCTCAGGGCTGGCGGGTTTGTTGCTTCAGGGGCCCGCGGCAACGACTCCCGCTAGGGCTGAGCCTGTCGAAGCCGCTTCGCGCACACTGAGCCCTGTAAACCGCCCTTTCGACAGGCTCAGGGCTGGCGGCTTCGTTGCTTCAGGTGCCTGCGGCAACCACTCCCGCTAGGGCTGAGCCTGTCGAAGCCCGGTTCGCGCGACCGAGCCCTGCAAGCCGCCCTTCGACAGGCTCAGGGCTGGCGGTGTTTTGTGTTTCCGCAACCGCTCAGCCCAGGATTGCGTGCGGGACGTAGCGCGAGAGGTTGCGCGTGATCGGCGTGGTATCCTCGCGGATCGAGGCGCCGGCCGGTTCGGTGCCGACGACCCAGCTTCCGACTACGGGATAGTTGCCGTCGAAGCAGGGGAGCCGCGCCAGGCCCTGGAGGATGTAGCCTTCCGCGCCGTAGCCGCCGGACGGGCCGTGCGTCGACTTGCCGGCGTCGACCAACTCGATGTCCCAGCCTTCGCGGGAGAAGAGCGGCTTCTTGACGTAGCTGTCGCCGAGCGTCGCCGCCGCCGCCGCGTCGTCCGCGAAGAACGCGGGGAGCAGGTTCGGGTGACCGATGTTGCGCTCCCAGAGCAAGGGAAGGATCGCCTTGTTGGAAAGGATCGCCTTCCAGGCCGGCTCGATGAACATCGTGCCGCTCTTCGCGAGGTTCGCGGCGAACGTCTCTCGGAACATGTCCTCCCAGGGGTAGAGCTTGAAGATCGATCGGATGACGAAGCCGTCTTCGTCGATGAAGCGGCCCTCGGCATCGAGCCCGACCGCTTCGATGCTCAGGAATTTGGGCACGAGCCCCGCCTGGCCGGCGAGGTCCTCCAGATAGCGGACGGTCTGCCGGTCCTCGACATGATCGGGAACGCTCGCGAAGTGGAGCTGGCTTCCGGGTGTCAGGATCGCGCCGAAGCGGGCGATCAGCTTCTCATGCAGGCTGTTGAACTGATCCGCTTCCGGGGGGAGGGACCCGTCGGCGATCCGCGCTTCAAGCCACGACCATTGGAAGTAGCCGGTCTCGTAGATGCTGGTCGGCGTGTCGGCATTGTATTCGAGGAGCTTGGCCGGGCCGCTCCCGTCATAGGCGAAGTCGAAGCGGCCGTAGAGCGAGGGCGCCCGGTCGTCCCAACTGTCCGCGACATAGTCGCGAAGCGCCGGCGGGATGGCGAGCCGGTCCATGATCCGCTCGCTGTCCAGCGCCGCCTCGACCAGTTCGAGGCACATGGCGTGGAGCTCCGCGGTCGGCGCCTCGATGTCGCGCTCGATCTGCTCCAGCGTGAAGGCGTAATAGGCACTCTCGTCCCAATAGCGCTCGCCGCCTTCATGGTGCCAGGTGAAGCCCATGGCTTCGGCCTGCTCGCGCCAGCCGGGCCTTTCCGCAATCGCGATCCGTCTCACGCCGCCTCCCCTGCTTCGCCCTTTGGGGCTTGCGGTGATGAGTGCGGCAAAGCAAGATGCACGCGCAAGAACAAAGCTCGACATAAAAGGGGGAGAGCCGCATGTTCGATTTCGACGCGTTCCTGAACGGAGCGACCGCATTCCTGCTCGCATTCGGGACGGCGCTGGTCTTCCTCGTCGCCTTCCAATTCATCTACCAGCTCGTCACGCCGCACGATGAGAGGAAGCTCATCCGCGAAGGCAATGTCGCGGCCGCGGTGGCGTTCGGCGGCGCCCTCATCGGCTATGCGATCCCGGTCGCATCGGCGATGACCCAGGCGGAGAGCCTCGCCGAGTTTGCGGCCTGGGCGGCGCTTGCCGGCATCATCCAGATCGTCGCCTTCTGGATCGTCCGGCGGATCGTCGTCTCCGACGTCTCGCACCGGATCGAGCGCGGCGAGCTTCCGATCGCCTTGTGGATGGGCGCCATCTCGATCGCGATCGGCCTGATCAACGCCGCAAGCATGACGGACTGAGGGGGGCGACATGGACAGCAATCGGCCGATGAAGCGCTCGAAACGCGTCGTCCTCACCACCCTCGCCGCGGCGGGCGCGGCTGCGGTCGGCGCCTGCGACGGCAGCTCGGACTGGAACGACGAGCCCGCTGTGGACGCCTTTCCCTACGCCACGGTGGCGGAGTGCCGAGCGGCGAACCACGTCCCCGACGATGCCTGCCAGGAGGCGTATAACGACGCGCTCGGCAATCACGAGCAGGCGGCGCCGCGCTTCGCGACCCAGCCGCTTTGCGAGGACGAGTTCGGCCAGAACCAATGCCAACCGCGCGTCGCCGGCAACAGCAATTACTGGGTGCCGATGCTGGGCGGCTTCATGGTCGGCCAGGCGCTCGCCAACGCGGACCTCGATATCGACGGCCGCAAGCGGCGCTACCGCTACGGCGGCCTCTACCGCAGCCGCCGGAGCGGCGGCGGCTGGTATTCGGGCGGACCGTCCGGCGGCCCGCTGCAGCGCTCGGGAAGCACGTGGCGGGCGGGGAACAGCTCCTTCGACCGGCCGACCTCGTCGCCGCCGGTTCGCTCCTCGTCCAGCCAGAGCGCCTCGCGCGGCGGCTTCGGCGGCCGCAGCAAGAGCAGCTGGGGCGGCTGAAGCGGGAAAGCCCCCACACCTGCGCAGCGGACATGGGCCTTAGCCGCGGTTGACGCGCGTCCGCGCCGCTATAGACGGGAGCGGATCCCGCGGGGGCGGCACCTTTGAAGGCCTTTTCATGTCGACTGCTCGTGAACCCGCAGGCACGCGGCCGCCTTTCCTCAGCGGCGGCGGCGAGCTTGCGGACCTCATCGCCGGCTTCGACTGGGCGGCGACTCCGCTCGGGCCGCTGGAACGCTGGAACCCGACGCTCCGCACCACCGTCGCCCTGATCCTGCGGTCGCCCGTCCCCCTCGTCACCTTGTGGGGCGAGGACGGCGTGATGATCTACAACGACGCCTATTCGGTGTTCGCCGCCTCCCGCCACCCGTCGCTGCTCGGTTCCAAGGTGCGCGAGGGCTGGCCGGAAGTGGCCGACTTCAACGACCATGTGATGAAGACCATGCTGGCCGGCGGCACCCTCTCCTACCGGGACCAGGAGCTGACCCTGCTCCGGAGCGGCCGGCCCGAGCAGGTCTGGATGAACCTGGATTATTCGCCGATCCCGGGCGAGGACGGCCGCCCGTGCGGCGTCATGGCGGTCGTCGTCGAGACGACCGACAAGGTCCGCGCCGAGCGCCGCCTGGCCGGCGAGCACGAGCGCCTGCGCCAGCTCTTCGAACAGGCGCCGGGCTTCACGGCGATGCTCGAAGGGCCCGAGCACGTCTTCACCATGGCGAACGCCGCCTATCTGCGCCTCGTCGGCGAGCGCGACCTTATCGGCAGGCCGGCGGCCGAGGCTCTTCCCGAAGCGGCCGCGCAGGGCTTCGTCGCGCTTCTCGACCACGTCTATTCGGGCGGCGAGGCGTTCGTCGGCCGCAGCACGCCGATCATTCTCGCGAGCGCGGCCGGCGAACGGGAGGAGCGCTTCCTCGATTTCGTCTACCAGCCGATCCACGATGGGGCGGGCGCGGTGACGGGCATCTTCGTCCAGGGTCAGGACGTGACCGAGGAGCGCCGCTCGCTCGGCGCTCTGCGCGAGCGCGAGGCGCAGCTTTCGGCCTATATCAGCCAGTCCACCGCCGGCTTCGCTGAAGTCGACCTTTCCGGCACCTTTACGCTGGTCAACGACCGCTTCTGCGAGATCGCCGGGCGCAGCCGCGAAGAGCTGCTGGCGATGAAGATGCAGGAAATCACCCACCCGGACGATCTTCCGGCGAACGTGGTCAAGTTCGAGCGCGCGGTGCGGGACGGCACGCCCTTCACCCACGAGAAGAGATATGTGCGCCCGGACGGCTCGATCGTCTGGGTCAGCAACTCCGTGTCGCTGACCCGCAGGGCGGACGGGGCGCCGCACGGCGTGCTCGCCGTCAGCCTCGACGTCACCGACCGGCGCAACGCCGAAGCCGCGATCCGCGAGAACGAGGCGCGCCTCAGGGCCCTCACCGACAACCTGCCGGGCGGCATGGTCTACCAGGTCTACACCAGCCCGGATGGGAAGGAGCGGCGCTTCCTCTTCGTCTCGCAAAGCTTCGAGAAACTCTACGAAATCCCGGCGGACGCGGTGCGGGAGGACCCGGTCCTCCCCTACAAGCTCATCCACGAGGACGACATGCCCGCCCTCGCGGCGGCCGAGGAGGAGGCGATCGCGCAGAGGCGGCCGTTCGACGCGGAGGCGCGCTTCCGCCGCGCCGACGGCGAGTGGCGCTGGAGCCGCCTCATCTCCGCGCCGCGTCCGCAGCCCGACGGCTCGATCGTGTGGGACGGAATCCAGATCGACATCACCGAGCGCAAGCAGGCCGAGACCGCCCTCTTCCGCCTCAACGAAACGCTCGAGGAGCGGGTGCGCGAACGCACCGCCGAGCTGGAGCGCGTGCACGAGCAGCTCCGCCAGTCGCAGAAGCTGGAAGCCATGGGGCAGCTCACCGGCGGCGTGGCGCACGACTTCAACAACCTGCTGACGCCGATCATCGGCAGCCTCGACATGCTGGAGCGGCGCGGCGTCGGCGGCGAGCGCGAGCGGCGGCTGGTCGGCGCGGCGCTGGAAGCGGCGGAGCGTGCCAAGACGCTCGTCCAGCGCCTCCTCGCCTTCGCGCGGCGCCAGCCGCTGCAGCCGGGGCCGGTGCGACTCGCCGGCGTCGTCGCCGACATGGCCGATCTCGTCGCCAGCACGTCCGGCCCCAAGGTCCGGCTCCACGCGGACGTGCCGGGCGACCTTCCGCCGGCGCTCGCCGACCGCAACCAGCTCGAGATGGCAATCCTGAACCTGTGCGTGAATGCGCGCGACGCGATGCCGGAGGGCGGCACCCTGTCGATCTCGGCGAGCCTCGAACGCGTCGGGCACGGCCACCGGGCGCAGCTCGCGCCGGGCGATTATCTCCGCCTTTCCGTCTCCGACACCGGCGTCGGCATGGACGAGGCAACGCAGGCCAAGGCGATCGAGCCTTTCTTCTCGACCAAGGGCATCGGCAAGGGGACGGGGCTCGGCTTGTCGATGGTCCACGGCCTGACCTCGCAGCTCGGCGGCGCGCTCTGCATATCGAGCCGTCCGGGCCTCGGCACGACGATCGACCTCCTCCTCCCGCGCGCCGCGGACGAAGCCGAAGCGGCCGAGACCCAGCGCAACGGCGCCGAGCCGCGCGGCGCGGGCCTCGTCCTCCTCGTTGACGACGAGCCTGCCGTTCGTACGAGCACGGCCGAGATGCTTGTCGAGCTCGGCTACGAAGTGGTCGAGATGAGCGGCGCCCGCGAAGCGCTCGCCTGGCTGTCCGCGAACCGCGCCGACTATGTCGTCACGGATCACCTGATGCCGGGCATGTCGGGTACCGACATGGCGCGCGAGATCGCCCAGTCCTACCCCGGCCTGCCGACGCTGATCGTCTCGGGCTATGCCGAGTTCGACGGCATCTCAGCCGATCTTCCGCGGCTCACCAAGCC
>DASWMS010000065.1:0-6029 GCA_036399655.1 Allosphingosinicella sp.
CAAAAGACGCTAGGGCGAGCTTGCCGAAGCCTGGGCGTACCCAAAAGCCGCTAGGGCTGAGCCTGTCGAAGCCCGGATCGCCGCGCGCTGCAATCCGTCCTTCGACAAGCTCAGGACTAGCGGTGTGGAACGGTTCGGGAAACGTTCAGCTTGCGTAACGAATGCTGCGGTGACCGCAGCACCAACAGGAGCCGATCCGATGCACAGCCGTGCCTTTGCCGTTTCCAGCCTTCTCCTGAGCCTTGCTCTCGCCGCACCCGCGTCCGCGCAGATCGCCGGGCGCCACGATTACGGCGACGTCCGGGCGCCGGAGCGGCTCGGACATGACGGGCGGATGCCGGGTCCGGGCCCCCAGCGCGAGGCGCGGGCGCTGCGCGGCGACATCCGCGCGCTCCGGGAGTCCGGCGCCATCTCGCGCCAGGAGGCGCGGCGCATGTCGCGCGAAGCGCGTGCGATCGGCCGCGCGGGCGGCTCCAGCCTGTCCACCGGTTCCGAACGTGCGGCGACGGCGCAGCTCCTCGCCCTCCGTTCCCAGGTCTACGCCGCGCAGGCACGGCCGGAGCGGCCCCGCCGCGGCCGCCGCTGATCCGTTCAGCAGCGCAGGGCTCAAGCTGAACGCCCGCTTTCAGGTCCGTTCAGGGCCGTAACATTTGCCGAGTCGTAGATGGGATGCACGATCTCAAGAGGAGAAGTGCCATGCGTAAGATCCTGATTTCCGCCGCCGTCGCCGCCGCAGCGACGCTCAGCATCGCCTCGCCCGCGGCCGCCCAGTACGGCCAGCGCGGCGGCTACGACCAGCGCGGCGGCTACAACCAGCAGGGCCGCGGCTACGGCTACGGCCAGGGCCGTGCCGACCACCAGGCGGTGCAGCAGCTGCTGCGCAACGTCGAGCGCATCGAGCAGCGCATCCAGCGCTCCTACCAGCGCCGCGCCATCTCGCAGCGCGAGGCCCAGCGCCTCAGCCGCGAGGCTTCGGACGTCCGCCAGCGCATCCTTCGCGCCGGCCGCAACGGCCTCTCGCAGCGCGAGTATCTGAGCCTGCAGAGCCGCGTGAACCAGCTCCAGCATCACGTGCGCGAGGAGCGCCGCGACGGCGACAACCGCCGCTGGTAAGCGCTCGCATCCGTTGACGCCGCAAGCCGGCGCTGACTAAGGGAAGGCGGCTCCTCGCGGGGGGCCGCCTTTCTCTTTTCTGCCGGAGCTTCTTCGATGGCCATCACGCCGCTCATGCCCGTCTATCCGCGCTCGCCGGTGCGGCCGGTTCGAGGGGAGGGGGTCTATCTCTACGGCGAGGACGGGCGGCAGTATCTCGATTTCGCGAGCGGGATTGCGGTGAACCTGCTCGGCCACGGGCATCCGCACCTGACCAAGGCGATCCAGGAGCAGGCGGCGACGCTCATCCATGTGTCGAACCTCTACGGGTCGCCGCAAGGCGAAAGGCTGGCGCAGCGGCTGGTCGACCTCACCTTCGCCGACACCGTCTTCTTCACCAATTCGGGCGCCGAGGCGGTCGAATGCGCGATCAAGACCGCGCGGCGCTACCATTATGCCAAGGGCAATCCGCACAAGAACGTGCTGCTGACCTTCCGCAACGCCTTTCACGGCCGCACGATCGGAACGATCAGCGCCACCGACCAGGCCAAGCTGCGCGAGGGGTTCGAGCCGCTGCTCCCCGGCTTCGAGGTTCTCGAATTCGACAACCTCGACGCGGCCAAGGCGGGGGCAACGGGTGACAACATCGCTGGCTTCCTCGTCGAGCCGGTGCAGGGGGAGGGCGGCGTCCGCCCCGCCTCGCCGGAGTTCATGCGCGGCCTGCGCGCGCTCTGCGACGAGCACGATCTGATGCTGGTGCTCGACGAGGTGCAGTGCGGCGTCGCGCGGACCGGCAAGCTCTACGCCTACGAGCATTACGGGATCGAGCCCGACATTCTGGCGACCGCCAAGGGGATCGGCGGCGGCTTCCCGATGGGCGCCTGCCTCGCGACCGAGAAGGCGGCGGCCGGCATGGTCGTGGGCACGCACGGCTCCACCTACGGCGGCAACCCGCTTGCCATGGCCGCGGGCGAAGCCGTGCTCGACGTCGTCGCCAACGATGAATTCCTGGAGCATGTCGCGCGCATCGGCGAGCGCCTGCGCGGCGCGCTCGAGCAGATGATCCCCAATCACGACCATCTCTTCGAAGGCGTGCGCGGCATGGGCCTGATGCTCGGCGTCAAGATGAAGACCGACAGCCGCGCCTTCGTCACTTACCTCCGCGACCACGGCATCCTCACCGTCGCCGCCGGCGACAACGTGATGCGGGTGCTGCCGCCCCTCGTCATCGAGGAGGCGCATGTGACGGAGTTCGTCGAGCGCCTGAGCGAAGCGGCGCGGGGGTATAGCGCGGAGGCGTAACCTCATCCTCCCCATCGCGGCGCGATGGGGAGGGGAACCGCACGAAGTGCGGTGGAGGGGTAGATGGCGAGGCCTCGACCCGTACCCCTCCACCATCCTTCGGATGGTCCCCCTCCCCATGCGCTTCGCGCATGGGGAGGATGCGCTGCGCTTGAACCCGCGCCTCGCGTCGCCACATGGCCCCACATGACTTTTCAGGACGACAATGACGTGGCGCTCGCCCCAAATCTCGACGAGGCCTTGAGCTTCACGATTCCCGCGCGGCACGTGCGCGGCCGGCTGGTGCGGCTCGGGCCGCTGATGCGCGAGATCCTCTCCGCGCACGATTATCCGGCGCCCATCGCCCGCACGCTCTCCGAAGCGCTCGTCCTCACCGCGCTTCTCGGCGCGCTCCTCAAGGAGCAGGGCGGGCAGCTCACCGTCCAGGCGCAGACGGAGAGCGGCATCGTCGATCTCCTCGTCTGCGATTATCGCGGCGGCGAGCTCAGGGGCTACATACGCTTCGACAGGGAGCGGCTCGCCGCGCTTCCCACCCACCGGGATCTCGGCGCCCTGTTCGGCAAGGGCTATCTCGCGATCACCTTCGATCTTCCGGTCGCCGGCGAGCGCTACCAGGGGATCGTGCCGCTGGAGGGCGATTCGCTCGCCGAGGCGGCGGAGCATTATTTCACGCAGTCCGAGCAGGTGCCGAGCCTGGTGCGCCTCGCCGTCGACGATACCGGCCATGTCGCGGGCGGCCTCATCGTCCAGCACCTGCCCGAAGGCGAGGAAGGGCGCGAGCGCATCCACACGCGGCTCGATCATCCCGAATGGGAGCATGTCCGCATCCTCGCCGAGACGACGCGCGCCCATGAGCTTTCGGGAAGCACGCTGCCGCTCGAGACCCTGCTCTGGCGCCTGTTCCACGAGGAGGAGGTGCATGTGCTCGCCGGCGTTCCGCTTTCGAAGGGATGCCGCTGCAATTTCGAGCATATCGTGAGCGTGCTCGGCCGCTTCCCGGCGGAAGAGCGCGCGCAGATGGTGGACGAGGACGGGTTTATCAGCGTGGATTGCGAATTCTGCTCGCGCATCTTCCCAATCAAGCCGAGCGCCTTCGAAGCCTGAACGGCGCTCGCCGCACTGCAGCGGTTCTCGAAGGCGTGTTTCCCTGCTAAGACACCATGGCCGGGCCAGGGGATGGGGCCGGCGCCGCTCGGCGCGCGATGCGCGCGATTGAAGGTTGGGGGTTATGGTCTTCGCGAAACGAAGCGTCGCCGCGGCGGGCGCTGTCATGCTGGTGCTCTCGGCGGCTGCGGCGACTGCGGCGGGCCAGGCCTCCCGCGCCCGGCTGCCCGTGCTCGGCCGCCTCGAGCCGGGACTCTGGGAGCTGAGGAACCTCGGCGGGCGGGAGCGCTTCGCGCCCGTCTGCCTCGGCGACCCGGCCGCGCTCGTGCAGCTCCAGCATCGCCGCACGGCCTGCACCCGTGCGGTGGTGGCGCGGGCGCGGGACACGCTGGAAGTGCGCTACAACTGCCCCGCCGCCTTCGGCCAGACGACGATCCGGGTCGAAGGCCCGCGCCTTGCCAGGATCGAGAGCGAAGGCGTCGACAACGGAATCCCCTTCGGCTTCCGCCTCGAAGCCCGGCGCGTCGGCCGCTGCCTCCCGGCGCGGCGGCGCTGAGGAGCCTGAACGGGCCCCGACATTATCGTTAACGGCCTGTTTAACACAGGTTTGCTAGAAAGAGCCTGTGCCGAGGTTTGGCACGCTTTCCTCCCTAGCAGGCTTCACGGCCTGAACTGGGCCGCCCTCCCGGGGGCGGCCCATTTTTTTTTGCGGCAGCGGCCGCGCGCTTTCCTTGGTGCGGGCGATTGGGCTCGGCCTTATTTCGCAGATGCGGCGCGCGGGCGAACCGGGCTTCGACAAGCTCAGCCCTAGCGGGAGAGGATCTCCGCACTGACTGCATCGCAACCGCACCACCGCCAGCCCTGAGCTTGTCGAAGGGTGGGTCGCAGCGCCCAGCCTCGCGCCCGCTTGCCTCCCGCGGCGCAAGGCCCTAGCCCGCGCCCGCAATGACCTCCCCGACACAAGCCGCGATCGTCCTCCTTTCGGGAGGGCTCGATTCCATGGTCTCCGCTGCGATCGCGCGGGAGCAGGGCTTCGCCGTCCATGCGCTGACGGTCGATTACAACCAGCGGCACCGGATCGAGCTCGATGCGGCGGGGCGGATCGCGGCGGCGCTCGGGGCCGTGCGCCATGTCGTCCTGCCGCTCGATCTCAGCGCCTTCGGGGGCTCGGCGCTCACGGCCGACATCGATGTCCCCAAGGAGGGCGTCGGCGGCGACATCCCGGTCACCTATGTGCCCGCGCGCAACACCATTTTCCTGTCGCTCGCCCTCGGATGGGCGGAAGCCGCGGGCGGGCGCGACATGTTCATCGGGGTGAACGCGCTCGATTATTCGGGCTACCCCGATTGCCGTCCGGAATTCATCGCCGGATTCGAGGATCTCGCCGCGCTCGCCACCAAGGCGGGCGCGGAGGGCGACCGCTTCCGGGTCCACGCGCCGCTGCAGCACATGACGAAGGCTGACATCGCACGCGAGGCGGCGCGGCTCGGGCTCGATGCCGGCATGAGCTGGTCCTGCTACGATCCCGCGCCCGGCCCCCGCCACTGCGGCCTGTGCGATAGCTGCCGCCTGCGTGCCCGCGGCTTCGAGGAAGCCGGGCTTCCCGATCCGACGCTCTACGCCGCGCGCCCCCCGGCTGCGCCGCCGGCATGACCTACGCCGTCAAGGAGATGTTCCTCACCCTCCAGGGCGAGGGCATGCAGGCCGGCCGGCGCGCGGTCTTCATCCGCTTTGCCGGCTGCAACCTGTGGACCGGCCGCGAGCGGGATCGGGAGCGCGCGCAATGCCGCTTCTGCGACACGGATTTCGTCGGCACCGACGGCACGGACGGCGGCCGCTACGAGGCCGAGGCGCTGTCGGGCAGGGCGCGCGCACTGTGGGGCGCCGCCGAGGGCGCACGGCCGCTCGCCGTGCTGACCGGGGGCGAGCCATTGCTCCAGGTCGATGCGGCGCTGATCGAGGCGCTGCACGGCGCCGGTTTCGAAGTGGCGGTGGAGACCAATGGGACGCAGATAGCGCCGCCCGGCCTCGACTGGATCTGCGTCAGCCCCAAGGCGGGAACCCGGATCGTCCAGCGTTCAGGCAACGAGCTCAAGCTCGTCTGGCCCCAGGCCGGCATCGATCCCGACGTGCTGGCGGCGCTCGATTTCGAGCATTTCCTGATCCAGCCCATGGACTGCGCCGCGCGCGAGGCCGCGCTCGAGGCCTCGATCGCCTACGTGATGGCGAACCCGCGCTGGCGCCTCACGCTCCAGGCCCACAAGGCCGCCGGGCTGCGCTGAGGGCGCGCGCTCAGGGAGGGGGCGGCGAAGTTCCACGCACCGCTAGCCCTGAGCCTGTCGAAGGGCGGATTGCAGCGCGCGGGAACCCGGGCTTCGACAGGCTCAGCCCTAGGCTGAATCGACATTCAGCGCATCCAGATCATTGTTGCAGCGAGTTGGATGAAGCTGAGGAAGTGGATTGCCCTTCGGTCGTAGCGCGTTGCGAAGCGGCGGAAGTGTTTGAGTTTGTTGAAGCATCGCTCGATGCGG
>DASWMS010000066.1:0-6149 GCA_036399655.1 Allosphingosinicella sp.
TGGGCCCGCTGTGGCAGACGATCATCTTCATCGGCGGCATCCTTCCGGCTTTGCTCGCGGTCACCGGCATCCTGATGTGGCTGCGCACGAGGAAGTGGCGCGGAACTGCGGGCAAGCGCCGGCAGGACGTGGGGATCGGGCTCAAGACGAAATAGGCATCCTCCCCATCGGAGATGGGGAGGGGAACCACCCGAAGGGTGGTGGAGGGGTAGCTGGCTCGGACGGCGGTGGTTCGGGCGCGATCCTTCAAGTCCGGCGCCTCCTACCCCTCCACCATGCTTCGCATGGTTCCCCTCCCCATGCATGCATGGGGAGGCATTCAGCGCCCCAGCAGGACTCTTGCCTGCGTGGCGAGCTGGGCCAGCATCGGGGCGGTGGTGACCGGCGCGGTGCGGGCGCGCTCCACAGTGCGGCGGAACTGGTCGATGCGGGGGCCGTGCGCGCCGACCCAGCGTTCGACTTCGGCGACAGGGTCCGCGGTGCGGCGCCGCTCCAGGAAATCGAGGCGGAGCTGCTCGAAATCGCGGGCGAGGCCGGCGGTGAGCAGCCGCTCCCACTGGTCGCGCGCCTGGAAGCGGTGCGCGGCGGCCAGGGCCCAGTCGATCCCGAGCGCCTCGCCGAGCCTCGTATAGGCGTGGGTGAGGGCGATCTCGTCCTCGCCGAGGCGCTGGCCGAGCTCGGCGAGCGCGACCGCTCCGTCCAGTTCGATGAGCTGCACGACGTCGTCCGCCACGTCCGCGGGCGCGCCGAGCCGGACCAGCTCCGCGCGCTGCGCCGCGGCCTGCGCCTGCGGCTCGGGGCGGAGCAGCCCGGAGAGGGCGGCGCTCAGCTTGGCGAGGCCCGGCTGCAGGCGGGCGACGATCGCGCCCGGCTGCTCGTCCGGCGACGTGCAGCGCAGGAGATCGGCGATGTGGAGCTGGAGCGCCGTCGACGCCTGGTCGAACAATTCGAGCCGGACCTGCTCCGGCACGCCGGCGCCGTCGAGCCGCTCCCACAGCGTGTCGAGGCCGAACAGGCGCTCCGCCGCGATGAAGCAGGCGGCGGCGTGGCCGAGGGCGGCGCCCTCCTGCTCGATCAGAGCAAATGGTGCGACGATGCCGAGCCGGTTGACGAAGCGGTTCGCGACCTTGGTGGCGATGATCTCGCAGCGGAGGCGATGGTTGAGGATGGCGTCCCGGTGACGCTCCTGCATCTGCGGCGGGAAGGCGGCGAGGAGCTCGGCCTCCATCGTCGGATCGGACGCGATGCCGCTCCGCTCGACCGCGTCCTGCAGCGCCATCTTGGAATGCGAGAGCAGGACGGCGAGCTCGGGCCGGCTGAGGCCGCGGCTCTCATGCTCGCGGCGGAGCAGCTCTTCGTTCGTATCGAAGCCTTCGACCGATCGGTTGAGGCGGCCGCTCTCCTCGAGCACTTCGAGGACGCGGACCTGCGACGGCAAAGCGGAGGCGCCGCCGCGCTCGGCGATCGAAAGGGCGAGCGCCTGGAGGCGGTTGTCCTCGAGCACGATCTCGGCGACCTCGTCCGTCATGTCGACGAGCAGGGCGTTGCGCTCTTCGAAGGTAAGGCGTCCTTCGATCATCTCCCGGTTGAGCGGGATCTTGATGTTGACCTCATTGTCCGAGCAGTCGACGCCGGCCGAATTGTCGATGAAGTCGGTGTTGATCCGCCCGCCCGCTTCCGCGAATTCGATGCGGCCGGCCTGGGTGATGGCGAGGTTCGCGCCTTCGCCGATCGCCTTGGCGCGGACATCGCAGCCGGTGATCCGGATCGGATCGTTGGCGGGATCGCCGACTTCGGCATTGGTCTCCGAGCGGGCGCGGATGTAGGTGCCGATGCCGCCGAACCAGAGGAGATCGACGGGCGCTTTCAGGATCGCGGTGATGAGCGCGGCGGGGTCCACCGCCTCGTCCTCGAGCTCCAGCATCGCCCGGATCTCTTCGGAAAGCGGGATCGACTTCTGCGCGCGCGGAAAGATGCCGCCGCCCCGGGAGATGAGCTCGGCATTGTAGTCCGCCCATGACGAGCGCGGCAGGTTGAAGAGGCGGTTGCGCTCTTCCCAGCTCGCCGCCGGATCGGGTTCGGGATCGAGGAAGATGTGGCGGTGGTCGAAGGCGGCGACGAGCTTGATCGATTTGGACAGAAGCATGCCGTTGCCGAACACGTCGCCGGACATGTCGCCGATGCCCGCGACGCGCACGGGGTCGGTCTGCACGTCGACGCCGATCTCGCGGAAATGCCGCTGGACGCAGACCCAGGCGCCGCGGGCGGTGATGCCCATCGCCTTGTGGTCGTAGCCCTGGCTGCCGCCGGATGCGAATGCGTCGCCGAGCCAGAAACCCGCGGACACCGCGATGCTGTTGGCGACGTCGGAGAAGGTCGCCGTGCCCTTGTCGGCGGCGACGACGAAATAGGGGTCCTCGCCGTCGTGAACGGTGACCTGGGCCGGGTGCACGACCTTGCTCTCGACGATATTGTCCGTGACCGAGAGGAGGGAGCGGATGAAGATCTTGTAGCTTTCCGTGCCTTCCGCGATCCAGGCGTCGCGCTCGGAGACGGGCGGGAGCTGCTTGGGATAGAAGCCGCCCTTGGCGCCGGTCGGCACGATGACGGCGTTCTTGACGAGCTGCGCCTTCATGAGGCCGAGAATCTCCGTGCGGAAATCGTCGCGCCGGTCGGACCATCTGAGGCCGCCGCGGGCGACGGGGCCGCCGCGAAGGTGGATGCCTTCGACGCGCGGTGAATAGACCCAGATTTCGCGCCACGGCACCGGATTGGGCAGGCCCGGAATGCGGGCGCTGTCGAGCTTGAAGGCGAGCGCTTCGGCGCCGGCAGGCGCGAAGGCGTTGGTGCGCAAGGTGGCGGCGATGACCGCGCGGAAGAGGCGCAGGATGCGATCCTCGTCGATTGCGGCGACGTTGCCGAGGCCGCGGCCGATCTTGTCCTCCGCCTGGCCGATGGCCGCGTTGCGGTCGCCTTCGAAGGCCGGTTCGTGCATCGCATCGAACAGGGCGATGAGGCTCTTGGTCACGTCCGGGGCGCGGCGCAGCGCCTCCACCACCGTCACCATCGAATAGGCAAGGCCGATCTGCCGCAGGTAGCGGAACCAGGCGCGGAACAGCACCACTTCGCGCGGCTGGAGCCCGGCCGAGACGATGAGCTGGTTGAAGACGTCGTTCTCGGCCCGCCCTTCGAGCACGGCGGAAATGGCGCGCTCGACCAGGCGGGCGCGCTTCATCACTTCGCCGGCATCGCCGCCCTGCGGCATTTCGAGGATGAAATCGTGGATGTAGCCGAGATCGCCGGCGTCGAGCGCGGTCGGCACTTCCTCGAGCACGCGGAAGCCGAAATTCTCGAACACCGGCACCGCCTCGGAAAGCGGGATGATGGCGGCGAGGCGGTAGGTCTTGAGGTGGAGGCGGCTGCCGCCGTCCTCGTCCTTGCGGAACAGGCGCGCGTCGCGGGCGGCGGCGCCTTCCAGGTCGCAGATGCGCAGGATGTCCTGCGCGGCTTCCGAAGCGCCGGTCCGGATCCGGTAGCCCTCGGGGAAATCGTCCATGTAGCTCAGCGCCAGGCGGGTCGCCCGCGCCGTTCCGACGACGGAGCCCAGCGCCTCTTCCACGCTCGGCTCCCAGCCGCGGACCATCTCGACGAGCTGCCGGTCGAGCGCCTCGATGTCGGGGAGCGGCCGGCTCGAGTCCATGTCGAGCGTGTAGCGGACCAGGGCGAGGTCGCCGTCGCCGAGCTCCACCGCCCAGTTGGTCGTGTGGCCGCCGGTCGCCTGCTCGATCATCCGCGCAATATCGGTTCGGCGGCGGGTCGTGAGCTCGTCGCGCGGGAGCCAGATGAAGGCGAACAGATGCCCCTTCAGCACCGAGCGGGCGAGAACCAGCGTCGGCCGCGGCCGGTCGGCGAGCGACATGGCCGTCATGACGAGCTCGCGTACTTCTTCGGGCTTTAGGCTGACGAGGAGATCGGGCGGAAGCGCGCTCATCGCGTGGCGGAGCGCCTTGCCGCTGTGGCCGGCGGGATCGAAGGCGAATTCGGCCTCCAGCTCGGCGAGACGCGCGCGCAGCAGCGGCACGTCGACGGCGGGCGTGTTGATGGCGTGGCTCGTCCAGAGGCCGGCATAGACGCCGATACCGGTGATCCTGCCGCCCTCGCGGATCGGCAGGACGACGAGATCGAACGGCACGCGGCGATGGACGGTCGACTTGCGGTCGGCCTTGGCGAGGAGGGGCTCGGCGCCGCCTTCCTCGAAATAGCGGATCGCATTGCCGCAGCCGCCGGCGTCGGTGGGGTCCCCGGGCAGGCGGAAGAGGCCGAGCGCTTCGGAGGGCTGCTCGCCCGGCCGCTCCACATGGTAACCCAGCAGGGTCATCGATCCGCCGGCGAACCAGCGGAGCAGTTCGGCGGCCTCCGGATCGGCGACCGCGGCGGCGTCTTCGCGCATGCGCGCCTGCATCGCGCGCCAGTCGGCGACGGCGGCCCGGACATCGGCCAGGACGCGGTGGAGCTCGGCGACGAGCTCACGCCGCTCGCGCGCGTCGGCGCGGTCGACCTCGATATACATGAGGGATTCGCGGCGGCGCTCGTCCTCGCAGAGCGGCGCGACGGCTTCGAGGCAGCCATTGTCGTCGCGTTCGACGCAGACGACCGGGTGGAGCAGCCTGTGAATGGTCAGCCCGCGCGCGGCGATCGCATTGGCGATCGAATCCACCAGGAAGGGCATGTCGTCGTTCGCGATGCAGATGCGCATGCGGCGATGGCCGACCTGCCCGCCCGCGGATTCGAGCCGGACCAGCGCGATGCCCGGCGGGCGGCGGCTGGCGCAGGCGGCGATGAACGCGGCCGCATCGTTGCATTCGGTCTCGCTGAAGCCGGCAAGCTCGCCGGGGAGGGCGCCGTTGCACAGAGCATGGCTGAGCGAGGCGATCAGGCGCTGGTCGGCGGATCGTGCCGCGACCATGCTGTCCGCATTCATGAACAACTCCCGGAGTTTCGGACGGCAGGGGAGGCCGCCCTTGACGCGGCGTCCTATGCTCCCGCCGATGCGGAGAGGCAAGGCTTGTGGCTGCGCGGGAGGTCAGAGGAGCGGCGCGGGGTCGCAATCGCCGGCGAGGACGCTGGCGGCGCCGTAGCGCGCCGTGAAGCCGAGCTGCGCGGCGGCCTTGCCCGGCAGGTAGACGCGGCCGAGCGAAGGCGGGAGCGGCCAGCCACGGCGGTCGAACTCGGCGGCAAGTGCGGGCGCCCGGCGGCGTATCGCGCTCGGTGCATCGCGGCAGAGCTCTTCGCGCTCGTCTCGGGTGAACGGCGGGATCGCGCGACGACGTAGGTGTCGCAGCCGTCGGCGGCACCGGCGAGGGCAAGCGCGTGTGCTTCGGCGACGTCGCGCCGGTCGATGCCGCGGTGGAGTCGGTGGAGCGCCATGTCGCGGAGCGGCTCCGGAAAGCAGCGCGACATGCGCAGGATCGTGGAGGTGAGGCCGGAGGCACGGACGAGGGCTTCTGCTTCCAATTTGGTTTCGTCGTAGATGTCGCCGGGCTCGGGCTCGACCTCTTCGTCGATCCACGCGGCGCGGCCGCTCGCGGGCTCGAGGGCGTGGCCGTAGACGGAGGTCGAGCTGGTGTAGACGAAGCGGGCGACGCCGGCGGCGATGGAGGACTCGAGGAGGCAGGCGGTCGCATCGACGTTGACGGCGCGGAACTCGGTCTCGGAGGCGCGGCCGACTTGGGGGGCGTGAAGGGCGGCGACGTGCACGACTGCGCTGTATCCGTCCAGGCGGAGCGGGGTGCGGATGTCGTGCAGGAGGGCGACCTCAGGCCCGGGGCAAAGGTCGAGGCCGGTCACGTCGTGCTCGCCCCGTAGCCGCGCGGCGACCGCGCCTCCGATCAGGCCTGCGGCGCCGGTGACGAGGATACGCATAGAATTATATTGGAGAGACAAGAGTTCGGCGCCACCCACAACCGCTAGGGCTGAGCCTGTCGAAGCCCGGGTCCGCGCGCTGCAAGCCGCCCTTCGACAGGCTCAGGGCTAGGTCGGATCGACATTCAGGATTCCCAAGCGGTGTGATGTCTGATTCAGAGGGTTTCATGTTTTTCGGCATGGAGCTTTTCGATGGGGATCAGCCGTTACGAGTTGAGCGATGCGCA
>DASWMS010000067.1:0-8533 GCA_036399655.1 Allosphingosinicella sp.
CACGCAGGCGACGATCTTCGTTCTGACCGACACGCTCGAGAATTTGCGCGCGGCGAGCGACATCGGCCACGACTTCCGCGGCAATGGCGGCCACAACGTGATCGTCGGCGGCAACGGCAACGACATCATCCGCGCCCAGGATGGCGGCGACGACCTTCTGTTCGGCAAGGACGGCGTCGACAGCTTCTATTTCGGAGGGGCGTTCGGCAATGGCGACCTGGTCGACGGCGGCGACAATCGCGACTCGCTGATCCTGCAGGGCGATTATGCGGCGGGCCTGACGCTGACCTGGAACATCACCGGCGGCTCCAGCATCGTCAATATCGAGAGCATCTCGCTTATCTCAGGGACCAGCACGCAATATGGCCAGGCGGGGACCAGCCTCTACTCCTACAACCTGACTTTGGTGGACGGGAACGTCGCGGCGGGCGCCTTGATGAAGATCAACGGCTTCAGCCTGCAGGCGGGGGAGAATTTCACCCTCGACGCCTCGGCGGAGAGCGATGCGCCGCTGCAGGTCTATGCCGGGTTCGGCGTCGACACCTTCACCGGCGGGCAGCAGGGCGACGCCTTCATCTTCGGCCATGACGGGCGCTTCGGTGCGGGCGACAGCGTGAACGGCGGCGGCGGCTACGACGTCGTCTATCTCCGCGGCGACTACGCGATCGACTTCAACGCCGCGGGCTTCCAGAACGCGCTCGTCAACGTCGAGAGCATCGCCATCCTGACCAGCGCCAACAACGAATTCGCCGGCGGCGGCGACGGCGACTTCGACTACACCATCACCTGGGCGGACGCGCTGCTCGCCGCGGGCGCGACCTTCACGGTCAACGCCAGCCGCCTCCAGGCGCACGAGACGTTCGTCTTCGACGGCAGCCAGGAAACGAACGGCGTCCTGCGCGTCTTCGGCGGCGCCTCGGCGGACACGCTGACCGGCGGCGGCGGGGCGGACCAGCTCCACGGCGGCGGCGGCGCGGATGTGCTGAGAGGCGGCGGCGGCGCCGACCTCTTCCGCTACTCCACCACCGGCGACTCGACCGGCGCGGCAACGGACACCATCCACGGCTTCACTGCAGGCACCGACAAGATCGACGTCATCCGCGTCGACGCCCGCGCCGGCACGCCGGACGCCAACGAGTCCTTCGCCTTCATCGGCGCGGCGGCCTTCTCGGCTTCCGGCCCGAACGGCCCGGGCGAGCTTCGCGCCTTCAACGTCTCCGGAGACCTCTGGCAGGTCGAAGGCGACGTCAACGGCGACGGCATCGCCGACCTCGTCATCGAAGTGCATGTCGAAGCGGGGCAGCCGCTTGCGATCGGAGACTTCCTGCTCTGACGGGCAGGCCGCGCCCCCATCTCGGTGGGGGTGCGCCGCCGGCGAGGAAACGGCGTGATTTCATGCCGATAGTCGCGTATGGCTACGGTTGCGGGTGACGTGTCCGCGGCGCGGCTCCGTGGCGGCGCGGGTATTGCGCTGGGGTGGGGAGTAACGCCGTGGGTTTCGTCTCGAAGACGCTGCGATCCGGCGACCCTTATATCGATGGCCTGGTGAGCGAGTATCACTGGATCGGTATCGTTCGCTTCAGCTTCCCGACGCGCGCCAGCGACTGGACCGGATATTCGGGCGTCCCCGGCGCGGACCAGGTCGACCACAGCCCGAAGGCCCTCACCGCCGAGCAGCAGGCGGCAGCGCTGCGCGTCCTCACCGAGCTGGAAAGGATCACCAACCTCGACCTGAGGGACTGGAGCTTCTCGCCTTCCGAAGGCGAAATCCGCTTCGGGCGGACCGCCGATCCGTCCATGGACACCGCCGCCGCCTATCTGCCGGGCGATCACCCCGTCGACGGCGACGTCTGGTTCAGCTCCCGCTACGGCGACTATCTCGCGCCGATCGCCGGCAATTACGACTATTTCACCTTCCTCCACGAGATTGGCCATGCCGTCGGGCTGGAGCATCCGCACGAGGGCGGACCGTTCGGCCGCACGCCCGCCGACCGCGACCATATGAGCTGGACGGTGATGAGCTACCGCTCCTACCAGGGCGGGGACGAAGGCTATACCAACGACGAGGCCGATTTTCCGCAGACCTACATGCTGTCGGACATCGCCGCGCTCCAGCACCTCTACGGCGCCAATTACTCCGCCAATTCGGGGGACAACGTCTACAGCTGGAACCCGGAGACCGGCGTCTTCTCGACGGACGGCGCCGTCTCGATCATCCCGCGCGGCAACCGCGTCTTCATGACGATTTGGGACGGCGGCGGCACCGACACTTACAATTTCTCGAACTACGATCTGGCGCTCCAGGTGAGCCTCGCGCCGGGTGCATGGTCGCTGCTTAGATCGGCCCAGGCCGCCGATCTCGGCGAAGGCCATTACGCGCCGGGCAACGTCGCCAACGCCCATCTCCACAAGGGCAACACCGCCTCGTTGATCGAGAATGCGATCGGCGGCTGGGGCGACGACGCGATCACCGGCAACCAGGCGGCGAACCGCCTCGAGGGGCGGAGCGGCGACGACACGCTCGACGGCGCAGCGGGCGCGGATACGCTGATCGGAGGCTCCGGCAACGACACCTACCGCGTCGATGATTCGGGCGACACGGTCATCGAGCTGCTCAACGACGGCGCGTTCGACAAGGTCTTCGCTTCGGTCAGCTGGACGCTCGGCGAGGGGTCCGGAGTCGAGACGTTGGAGCTCACCGGCGTCTCCGCGGCGGCGCGGACGCTGACCGGCAATTCGCTCCACAATTTCCTCTGGGGCACGAGCGGCAACGACATATTGGACGGCGGCGCAGGGCCTGACACGATGATCGGCGGGGCCGGGGACGATGTCTATGTCGTCGACACGGCAGGCGATTCGATCACCGACGAGGCGGGAATCGACACGATCCGCGCGAGCCTCACCTGGACCCTGCTCACGCCCTTCGAGCATCTCGAGCTGACCGGCACCGCCGCGATCGACGGCACCGGCAACCAATGGTCGAACAGCATTACCGGCAACGACGGCGCCAATCTCCTCGACGGGCGCGCGGGCGCCGATCTGCTCACCGGCAAGGGCGGCGACGACGTCTACCTCGTCGATCATGAAGCCGACACGGTCGTCGAGCAGGCGGGCGGCGGCGCCGACGAGGTGCGCACCGCGCTCGGCCTCTACCGGCTCGCCGCCAATGTCGAGACGCTGATCGGCACCAACGTGGCGCCCGGCATCGCCCAGCACCTCTTCGGCAATGCGCTCGGCAACACGATCACCGGCTCGGTCGTCGCCGACCATATCGAGGGCGGCGACGGCAACGACGTGCTGACCGACGCCGGCGGCGGCGGAACGATGGATGGGCAGGAGGGCGACGACCGCCTGACCATCGTCCGCGCGGCCGGCGGGGAACTCCAGGTCCATAGCCTCACCGGCGGTGCCGGGAACGACGAAATCTCGGTGACCTTCGCAATCGACGCGCAGCTCACGATCGCCGGAGGTGACGGCGACGACCTCGTGGATCTCGCCGCCCTGACGGCTGGGACGGGCGCGAGTGTGACGCTCGGCGCGGGCCGCGACATCCTGCGGATCGGCACCGCGTCCTCGCTCTACCAGCTCGCCGCGGTCACGATCCACGATTTCGCGACGGGCGAGGCGGGCGACCTGCTCGATTTCTCCGACTTCGTGGCGGCCCGCTTCACCGGCATCGATCCTTTGCGCAGCCTTTACGAGAGCGGCCACCTCAAGCTCCTGCAGGACGGCGCGGACACGAAGCTGCTGATCGACTACGATGGCGGCGCGGACGCCCTCCAGACGCTCGTCACTTTCC
This sequence comes from Allosphingosinicella sp., assembly GCA_036399655.1. GTDB lineage: Bacteria > Pseudomonadota > Alphaproteobacteria > Sphingomonadales > Sphingomonadaceae > Allosphingosinicella. Next base: position 3,800 of record DASWMS010000067.1, read on the forward strand.
GCGCGCTGGACGCGGCGACGCTCGGCGAGTCCAATCTCAGCATCTCGCCCCGCAAGATCGGGCCGACGCCGGGCAACGACCGCCTCGCCGGATCGCCCGGCGACGACCTCTTCCGGATGGAGCAGGGCGGCGACGACGCGGTCGAAGGCCGCGGCGGCAACGACGTCTTCTATTTCGGCGCGGCCCTGACGCCCGCCGACATCGTGGACGGCGGCGCCGGGACGGACGAGCTCGTCCTCCAGGGCGATTACCGCACGCGCCTCGAGATCGCATCAACCGTAAGCGTAGAGACGATCAGCCTTCTGAGCGCGGGCGACCAGCGCTTCGCCGTCGCGGTCCCGCTCGCCGGCTACCATCTGGTGCTTGCGGATTCGGTCGTTGCCGCCGGCGTCAGGATCACGATTGCGGCGGGCGGCCTCGGGGCGAGCGAAAGCCTGACCTTCGACGGCGCCCGCGAGGTGGACGGAAGCTTCACGATCGTCGGCGGCGCGGGCGCGGACGTGCTCACCGGCAGCCGAGGCAATGACGGGATACAGGGCGGCGCCGGCAACGACCGGATCGACGGCGGCATCGGCGGCGACGGCATGGCGGGCGGAAGCGGCGACGATGAATTTGTCGTCGACAACATCGGCGACACCGTCGTGGAGCTCGCCGGCGGCGGCGACGACCGCGTGCTGACCGGCCTTTCCACTTATGCGCTGGGCGCCGAAGTCGAGCGGCTGACCGGCACGTCCGCCGTGGGCCAGGTTCTGACCGGCAACGCGCTCGCCAACGACGTTTCGGGCGGCGTCGGCAACGACCGGATAGACGGCGGCTTCGGCGCGGACCGGATGGCGGGCGGCTTGGGCGATGACATTTATGTCATCGACGATGCCGGCGACCAGGTCGTCGAGAATGCCGGCGCCGGCTTGGATGAAGTGCGCACGGCGCTGGCGAGCTACACGCTTGCCGCCGACGTGGAGAAGCTGACCGGCACGGGCACGAACGGCGCTTCGCAGCGCCTGACCGGCAATGCCTTGGGCAACGAGATCACCGGCACGATCTTCGAGAACCACCTCGAAGGCGGCGAAGGCAACGATATCCTGCGGGATCCCGCCGGCAGCGGATCGATGGACGGCCAGGGCGGCGACGACCGGCTCTACCTTTCCGGAAGCAGCGGCCCCTTTTCCCACACGAACAGCCTTTCCGGCGGCGCGGGCGACGACGAGATACGGGTGGACCTGCAGCGCCAGTCCACGCTCACCATCTCAGCCGGCGACGGGGCCGACCTCGTGGAGCTGTCGGCGCTGACCGCCTCCTCGACCGTCAGCGTCCAGCTCGGCGCCGGGCGCGATGTCCTGCGGCTCGGCAATGCGACGGCGCTCTACCAGCTCGCCGCCGTCGCGGTGGACGATTTCGCCGGCGGCGTGGACGGCGACCGGATCGACATCTCGACCTTCCTGGCCGCCCGCCTGACCGGGCGCGATCCGACCACCAATCCGTTCGACACGAAGCATCTGGTGCTCGTGCAATCGGGCGCGGACGCATTGCTGCAGATCGATTTCGACGGCGGCGGAGACCAGCTTCAGACGCTGATCGCCTTCCGGAACATTGATGCGGCGACGCTAGGCTTCGCCAATTTGGGCTACGCGCCTCCGCAATCGGTGCCGACCGCCGGCAACGACCGGCTGACCGGCACGGCCGGCGCCGACATTTTCCGCCTCGAGGCCGGCGGCGACGACAGCGTGGACGCGCGCGGCGGCAACGACACCTTCTATTTCGGACAGGCATTCACGCTCGCAGACCGCGCGGACGGCGGCGAGGGCACGGACGAGCTCGTCCTCCAGGGCGACTATGCAACGTCGACGAGCCTCGGCGGCGCGTCGGGCATCGAGCTGCTGACGCTGCTCTCCGCGAACGCGACCCGCTTCGGCACGGCCGTCGCCCTCGCCCGCTACACCCTGTTCAGCTCGGATGCGGTGGTGGGGCCGGCGGGCCTGATCGTGGACGCGAGCGGCCTCGGCGAGTCGGAGACGCTGTCGTTCGACGGATCGGCGGAGACCGACGGGCGCTTCACCCTCACCGGCGGCGCGGGGGCGGACACGCTGCGCGGCGGTGCCTTGGACGACCGGATCGACGGCGGCGCCGGCGCGGATCTCATGAACGGCGGCGCGCGCAACGACATCTATTTCGTCGACCATGCCGGCGACACGATCGTCGATGCGTCCGGCTATGACGAAGTGCGCACCACGCTCGCGGCCTACAGCCTCCTGTCCACGCCGATCGAGAGCCTGACCGGCCTGCTCGACACCGGCCAGTCGCTGACCGGCGGCGGCGGCGTCAATTTCGTCACCGGCGGCGCGGGCAACGACGTGATCGACGGCGGCGAGGATGGCGATTTCCTGCGCGGCGGCAAGGGCGACGACCTCTATCTCGGCGTGACCAGCCTCGACAGCGTCGAGGAACTCGCGGGCGAGGGCACGGACGAAGTGAGGAGCAGCGCCTCATTCGCGTCGATCCAGCTTTACGCCCACGTCGAGAACCTGACCGCGACCGGCCTGGAACAGGCGCTGATCGGCAACATCGGCGCGAACATCCTCAAGGGCACGACCGGGAACGACTCGCTGAACGGCCTCGAGGGCGCCGATACGATGATCGGCGGCGCGGGCGATGACCGCTACCAGGTGGACGAGGAGGGCGACGCCGTCGTCGAGGCGGCGGACGGCGGGTTCGACACCATCTACACGGCGCGCGCCGCCTACAGCCTCGCCGGCTTGCCGAACGTGGAGATGATCATCGGCATGAGCGCCGCCGGCCAGGCGCTGACCGGCCATGACGGCTTCAACGCGCTCTTCGGCGGCGACGGCAACGACCGGCTCGACGGCGGCGGCGGCGGCGACAATCTCTACGGCGGCTGGGGCGACGACCTTTATTTCGTCGATCACGCCGACGACGTGACCGGCGAATATGCCGGCATGGGAACGGACGAGGTCCGGACCGCGCTCGCCGCCCACGTGCTGGCGAGCGAGATCGAAAATCTGACGGGCACGTCCGCGGCAGGCCAGGCGCTCACCGGCAACGGGCTCGACAATGTTGTCACCGGCGGCGCCGGCGGCGATGCGGTCCGCGGCGGCGGCGGCAACGACAGGCTCGACGGCGGCGCCGGGAACGACCTCGTCGACGGAGGCGAAGGCGCCGACACGATGCGCGGCGGCACGGGCGACGATGTGTTCCTGGTCGATCAGGCGGGCGACACCGTCGCCGAGAATGCGGGCGAGGGCACGGACGAGGTCCGCACCGCGCTCGGCTCATACGGGCTCGGCGCCAACATCGAGCGCCTGACCGGCACGTCGGGCAGCGGCCAGGTACTGACGGGAAATGGCCTCGGCAACACGATCCGCGGCGGCGACGGCGCCGACACGCTCTACGGCGAGGGCGGCGACGACGCGCTCTTCGGCGGCGCCGGCAACGACGCGTTCAACGCGGGTGCGGGCGACGACCTGATCGACGGCGGCACCGGCGCGGACGTGATGGGCGGCCTGGCGGGCAACGACCTGTTCCTCGTCGACGATGCTGCCGACCGGACGATCGAGGCTCTGGGCGAAGGGACGGACGAAGTCCGCACCGGCCTCGCGAGCTACGCGCTCGAAGCGAACGTAGAGAACCTGACCGGGACCTCGGCGTCCGGCCAGGCGCTGACCGGCAACGACCTCGGCAACCTGATGGTCGGCGGCATGGGCGACGACACGATCTACGGCCTGGGCGGAGACGACATCATCGTCGGCTTCGGCGGCTTCGACATGCTTCGCGGCGGCGCCGGCGACGACGTCTATGCGATCGACGCGGGCGACACGGTCATCGAGCTCGACGGCGAGGGCGTGGACGAGATTCGCACGGTGGGCGCGATCTTCGTGCTGGGCGTCGGGCTGGAGAATCTGCGCGCCACCAGCGACGTCGGCCACGACTTCAGGGGCAACCTCGCGCCCAACGCCATCATCGGCGGCGACGGCAACGACATCATCCGCCTGCAGGACGGCGGCGGCGACGTCGCCTTCGGCAAGAACGGCGTGGATTCGTTCTACATGGGCGGCGCGATGGACGAATACGACTTCCTCGACGGCGGCGACAATCGCGACTCGCTGATCCTGCAGGGAAGCTACAATTTGACGCTGGTCTATGCGCCGACAGGCAAGAGCAGCATCGCCAATATCGAGAGCATCTCGCTCATCTCGGGGAACAGCACGCAATACGGTCAGGCGGGGACCAGCCTCTATTCGTACGATCTGGCGCTGGTGGACGGGAACGTCGCGGCCGGTGCGTTGATGAAGATCAACGGCTTCAACCTGCAGGCGGGCGAGAATTTCACCCTCGACGCCTCGGCGGAGAGTGATGCGCCGCTCCAGGTCTATGCCGGCTTCGGGGTCGACACCTTCACCGGCGGGCAGCAGGGCGACGCCTTCATCTTCGGCCATGACGGGCGCTTCGGTGCGGGCGACAGCGTCAATGGCGGCGGCGGCTACGATGTCGTTTATCTCCGCGGCGACTACGCGATCGACTTCAACGCCGCCGGCTTCGGCAATGCGCTGACCAATGTCGAGAGCATCGCCATCCTGACCAGCGCCAACAACGAGTTTGCGGGCGGCGGCGACGGCGACTTCGACTACACCATCACCTGGGCGGACTCGCTGCTCGCGGCGGGGGCGACCTTCACGGTCAACGCCAGCCGCCTCCAGGCGCACGAGACCTTCGTCTTCG
>DASWMS010000068.1:0-17093 GCA_036399655.1 Allosphingosinicella sp.
AGCCTCCGCACCCGCACCGTCCCCACTCTCAGGCCCCCGCCGCCCCCCGGCGAGATGGAACCGAGCATGCGCCGCCGCCACCGCCGCTTCCCAATTCTGTGCAAAGGCCGCGCAGACCCCCCTCCGGTGATGCATGGTCGAAGGCTTGCGCCCGATCTCCCGCGCCGCCAGCCGCGCATTCCCGGTCCGCCCAAGGATCTCGACGAACCGAGCATTCTCGATCCTCTGCGCCAGCGTAAACTCCCCAGCCACCGCGACTCGCCTCCCGCTCAAGTTCGCGTTATGTTCTCAGCTCAAATCCTACATTGCAAGGCCAAAGCTTCTAACTAGTGAGCCGTCCGGTACGGCGGCGCTCGGGTGACGGTGTCGAGGGAAGTGAGTTCCGAGTCGATCAAGGGGCGCTGCTCACATCAGAGTGGGCCAAACCTCTCGACCCGCTGGCGAAGGCAGCCGAGTCCCTTGTGTCGCGCATGCCGCTCAAGGGAGAGACGCTCTCTGCGGTTGCGGTTAATTTAAGCTGCGGACAAGTCTCGGTCCAAGTCTCGAAAGAGTTTCGCCGCCTCGTCCTGCGCTTTGAAAGCCGCCTGCACCCGTTCAGCTACAGCACGCTGCACTTCAAAGGGGGGAAGCGGGGAAATGGGAAGCCGAAGCAGTTCAGATGCACTCTCGATTCGGGTTCTATTCGATACGCCTGTGATGGCGCCTTCGATAATCTCACGCATTTTTTGAGAGCGGAGCACACGAACGACGTACTGAGGATCGATTGTGTCTGCAAACTCTGGCTTGATGCGGAGGGTGAAGAACTCTTTTGATACCACTAGCCCGTCGCAGTCCTCCCCGACAACCCCAATGGCTCCTCTTACAGCGTCAATACCGGAAACGAGGATGTCACCAGACTTAATCACTCGCAGGTCGTTTGGGGAGTACTTTAGGTCTTGTGGACCCTTGATTGAGACCCTCCCGTCACCGCTCCGAACCCACGCGTACGTGTGCATCAACGCCTCTTCATCTACCAGCGCAGTGTTGGGGGTGCGAGCGACAGCGTCTACAAACGAGGAAAGAGGAACCGAATCAGACATCCCAGCAATAAGGTGGCGCATTCGATAGTACGAGAAGTCGAGACGCTCGCCCGGGTGCTCAGTGAGCGGGTATATGGAGACACGACGCTGAAGCATCGGAACCAGCGCTACTGCGTCATCAAGGCGAGATTTCTCGAGAGCACCGCCCACGTAACAACGACGCACATTACTGCCCCAAGCTTGGAAAGCATCGCAAACCTCTGGCAGGTCATTGATCTCATCAACTCCAGTTGATGTGTAACCGATCGTATTTGCCCTAGCAAAAAACACCGGCTCACGTTGCTCGACGTCGGCATCAGGCTTACGATAGAGAACGAGAATGGAGGTCTTCGCAGTCGTTTTCGCGAGGAATTCAAAGGCATTCCGAGGCAGAGAGATTATGGCCTTTATGAAGTAGTTTCTGCGGATGAAGCTCCTTGCAGTTGCGTATGCCGCAGTATTGAGAACTGCCTCATCCACGACAACGCCGACTACCCCGCCTTTCCATTCTTCAGGAGCGCCGGCGTCACGAATGGGCCTCAGGTAATCCAAAATAACGCTGAGAAACAGAGCTCCGCCTTTGGCATTGCTCCCGGCTGGTTCGTACTTGATCTGACCTCCGGCTATCTGCGCTCGGACGGAGTCTAGCTTGGCCTCGGCCGCATTCAAGTAGCGCCGCGCGTGGCGCTCCTTCACGGGATCGCCCGCGGAGCCAGCGGCGACTAATTTTTTGCGCCACTTCTCCACCGATGCTTCAAGGCGCTTCGCCGCAGCCTCAGTCACTGAGCGGTGAGGCACCACACTCAGGCGCTCGCGCGTCCAAGCTTTCGCTTTTGAGCGTATCTCGGCCGGGTAGCTTGCAGTCCCCGGTGCGGCTTCTACCACGCCGAGCAGTCCCGACCGCGCCAGCTCAGAAGCTACCTCAATAAAATTGACGTCGCCCAACGGCGGGTTCGTCAAAGCCACGTCAATGGCCTCATGCGCCCGGGCCGGGTTACGCGGATGAAAAACATCGTACGACGAGAGGGCGAGACCGTTTGCAGGCTGGATGTTCGACTTACCGTCGCCATGAAGGTACATGTTCATCTTAGCTATCGTTGCAATCCACGGGTCGATATCTGTGCCTAGTAGGCGCTCCCGCCGGACTGCTTCTTCCACCTGTTCTTTTGTCTCACTGATGGTCGCAGCAGCCTGCTTAAGCATCTCGTCCATAGCATGAATAAGGAACCTCCCGGTTCCGCATGCAGGATCCAACACTGTGTCCGAAGGGCGGGGGGCTGCCAACCGGACCGTCGCTATCACGGCCGTCTCAGGCGTAAAGAACTGCCCGATCCGATTGTCTTTCTCCGCCCGGCGGGCGAGAGCCTCGAACACAGCACCAATAAAGTCGATACCCCCCGCCGACAAAGGATAACGCTCAAATATTGGGAGCACATCCGAAACGACAAAATCGTCCGAGAGGTCGATCCCGTTATACTGGCTGAGCATGTTTGCCTCGACTAAGGCCGGATCGAACTGGATATGATTGCTGACGATATGATGGATAGTGCGGTTTCTAAACTCCGGGTCGGCAAGGTCTTTCGGACTAATCTTCGACTTATACTCTAGAAACCCTGCGAGAGTGACCCTGCTTTCCGAGCCGCGCTTATCTTCATACAAGGCAACGAAAAAAAGATAAATGAGAAGCTTATGCGCCCTCTGGCCATTGACCCCCCGGTCGCGGATCTTGTTCTCAAGAGAAACGATATCTTTCCGAAGTCGCTCTTGGCGAATTGCCAGTTCCTTGAGCTGAGCAAGATCAAGCTCCTTCTTCTTATCTGTCCAGTTCGAAAACAATTCTTCTTGAAGAACCTGAGCGGCAGCAATGTCGGTCGAGAAATCGTTCCACCTTGCGATAGCCTTGGTAAAGCTGCTCACTGGATACATGACCGCTGGGAATTTAGCCCAGTGCTTCAGGTAATCCTGTAATCTATCCAACGATAAAAATATCAATCGGCCACGCTGACCCTCTTTGTGACGTCGTTGGTTTTCGTTACGTAAGAAACGTGACATTCGAACTGAGGTGCTGAGCCCTGAGTACAGCACGTTTGTATCAATCGTCGGTTCAGCGGCTACAGCCCGGTTCAGATGTTCAACGATCGACGTGAACTCGCTTTCGTCACTCCGCTTTGCCACCTCCACCAGCAGGCGCCGAGCAACGCCGCCCTCGTTCCATTCTATCGAGATGTCAGCAATTGCAGACGACGGCGCGCAGCCGCTGGAGGTGCCGTGATGGATCACCGTTGCATCACGTTTTTTGAGCGCCCTTCGAAGGTCCCGCGAAACGCGCTGCTCCAGCTGCGTCCGTGGATCTAAATCGGAATAGGCCATTGAAATTATCCCTCTAGGCAGGTGGCTGTCTCGCACAAACTTGAGAGAGCATCCACGCCCAGGCGCACGTATCAGCGCATTACGAAGCTGGCGACGGCGGCGTCGCCGAATACCCTTTGGCCGTTACAGCAAGCGCGCAAGCAGCCCAGACGCATCGACCCCTAGTTCCCGTGCAATAAGGATCAGCTCCGGCACGTCCACCCGCCGCTCCCCCCGCTCATAGTTCGAGACGAAACTCTGCGATCGCCCGAGCGCCTTCGCCAGATCCACCTGCTTGATGTCGGCGGCCTTGCGGGCCTCGATCAGTACCTCGCGGAGGCGCCGCGCCAGCCTTTCGTGCTCTTCCCCCGTTGCCGCCATGCGCAGCAGCTATTCGGTTCTGTGATATATCCAAAACGCGGATAATTACGAACCTTTCTCAAACCAGCGGCGCCCCCGCCGCCAGCGCGGCGCCCAGATACGCCTCCATCCGCCGCACCGCCTCGTCGGTGAGGCCAAGGAGGGTGAGGCGCTTGTCGGCGGGGTCGGCGGCGGCGGTGACGAGGCCTTCCGCCTGCAGGGCCTGGTCCTTCGACAGGCTCAGGATCGGTCGGCAGAAGGAGTGGGGACGCCGGCGACGCCGCCGAGACGGGTCTGGGCGATGCGGCGGCCTTCGAGATGGGCGGCGTAGAGTTCGAGCAGCATCGAGAAAGCGTGGTCGCCGGAAAGGTCCGGCAGCCAAGCCGCCCGCAGCCGCCGCACCGCCACGATCGCGCGCACCTGAAGCGCCGTGGGTGGCGGCGCTCCCGGCTCCGCCGCGGGCAGGATCGCTGCGTGGGCCGGTCCGGCCGCCGGATAATAGTCCCGCACCCGCCGCGCATGCCGCCTGAGCACCCGCGCCGCCTCCTCCAGCGTGCGGGCAATGTCGGGCAGCTCGGGCGCGTCGCCCTCGCCCGCTGCGCCTTCCGCCTCACAGCCCCGCGCCGCTCCGATGTCCCGCCGCCCATCCATCGCTTTCCGCAACATTCGATAGTCGAATATTCGGAAACTGCAAGTGGCGGCCGCTGTCCCTCCGCGTCTCCGCGTCTCGGCGCGAACCCGTTTCACCTCGGCGCCGCTCGGCGCTTGGCCCATTCGCTCCGAATTCAGCGTTGCGGGCTCCCGGCCGTCGTGCGATCATCAGGGATGCTCTCGCCCCTCACCGCGTCCGGCCTGTTCGCGGCGATCCTGTCGGTATCCGCCACTTCAGGCATCGCCGCCGCGGCTCCGCCTGTATCGCTGCAATGCGAGCAGACCGGCGGTCACAGCTGCAATTCCGCCGGGCGCTGCGACCCTGTCGTCGGTACGGCTTCGGGGATGACATTCCATTTGACCATCGGACTTGCGGACAACAGTTACCGCCGCGAGATGCGTTTCGCGGACGGAGACAGCGCCGCTTCGGACTCGGGCCGGATCACGTTGCTGAACGGCTTTGAGGAGGCGGCAAATCCGTCCGGTTTCCGTGTCCTGCTGGGAAACGACGCCGTTGTTACGATCTTCCGCGTGAGGGACGGTGTTGATCGGTTCGAAGCCGTTCTGCAAAGAGCCGTCTACAACAGCGCGGTGATGTACTGGTATGCGTGTTCTACTCGGCCCCTCTCCTGAGCGAGGCCGCCGCCGGGCACGGCTTGACGCCTGACGATCTTGTGCGGCGCGCCCGCTTGCGCTAAAGGCCGCGCCTTCCAACGCATCAGCCTGGAATTGCGGGAGGCGCGCCCTAAGGCTCGCCGTCTGGACCGCTAAACTTGCAACCCGGCCGAAAGTACCACTTTCGGTCGATGTTTATAGAGTGAGAGAACATGGCCAAGAAAATCACGGGCTACGTCAAGCTCCAGGTGCCGGCCGGCAAGGCGAATCCCTCGCCGCCCATCGGTCCGGCGCTGGGTCAGCGCGGCGTCAACATCATGGAATTCTGCAAGGCGTTCAACGCCCAGACCGGCGACATGGAAACCGGCATGCCGATCCCGACGGTGATCACCGTCTATGCGGACCGCTCCTTCTCCTTCGAGATGAAGACTCCGCCGGCGACCTACTTCCTGAAGAAGGCGGCGAAGATCACGTCGGGCTCCAAGGAGCCGGGCAAGGCCGTCGCCGGGCGCGTCACCCGCTCGCAGGTGCGCGACATCGCCGAAGCGAAGATGAAGGATCTGAACGCCAACGATCTCGATCAGGCCGCGAAGATCATCGAAGGCTCCGCCCGCGCAATGGGCCTCGAAGTGGTGGAGGGCTAAGGACATGGCGAAGCTCACGAAGAAGCAGAAGGCCCTCGCCTCCGCGGTCGACACGACCCGCCTCTACGGCGTCGACGAAGCCATCCAGGCCTTGAAGGACAACGCCAAGGCGAAGTTCGACGAGACGATCGAAGTCGCCCTCAACCTCGGCGTCGATCCCCGCCACGCCGACCAGATGGTCCGCGGCGTCGTCACCCTGCCCGCCGGCACCGGCAAAGACGTCCGCGTCGCCGTGTTCGCGCGCGGCGCCAAGGCTGACGAAGCGACGGCCGCGGGCGCCGACGTGGTTGGCGCCGAAGACCTGATGGAGACCATCCAGGGCGGCACCATCGATTTCGACCGCGTCATCGCGACGCCCGACATGATGGGCATCGTCGGGCGCCTCGGCAAGGTGCTGGGCCCCAAGGGCCTGATGCCGAACCCGAAGCTCGGCACGGTGACCATGAACGTCACCGAAGCCGTCAAGGCGGCCAAGGGCGGCCAGGTCGAGTTCCGCGTCGAAAAGGCCGGGATCATCCACTCGGGCATCGGCAAGGCCAGTTTCACCAACGAGGATCTGCGCCGCAACTTCGACGCGTTCGTCGATGCGATCGTCCGCGCCAAGCCGACGGGCGCCAAGGGCAAGTATGTGAAGAAGGTGGCGCTGGCCTCGACGATGGGGCCGGGGCTGAAGATCGACGTCGCGGAAGTCGCTGCGGCGTAACTTCCCCGCGAAAGCGTTGGATCTCTTGAACGAGGGCCGGGGCGGCGACGCTCCGGCCCTTTTTCTATGCCGCGGAAGGGACGCTTAGAGCTTACGGCGGAGGGCGTCGGCGCAGCGGCTGAGATCGGCGATCGTCGGCGCCGGAAGCGCGAGCGCAACGGGCACGAGGAAGAGCGTGCGGCCGCTGCGGTCCGCGACTTCAATGCGGGCGCGGCGCGGCATGGCGCCGTCCTCCAGCGAGTCGAGCAGGCTTTCGCGCGCGATCCACTGCGCCTGCGCAAGCGCCTGCACCTCGTCCCGGCAATCGGCGCCGGCTTCGTCCACGAAATCGATCCCGCCGCCGCGGATATGGAAATGATAGAAGGGCATCGGGCTGCTTTCCTGCCGCTGGGAGACGGAGACGCACGCGGGGCCGAACAGCCCGTGGGTGAAACTGCAGCCGGTCACAACGCCAAGCGGATGCAGCCCCTTGTGAACCGCGCTCGCGGCACTTGGTTCCTCGCCGGGTGCGCCTTCTTGCTTAACCCCCTATAGACGCTTCATGATTCGATCCGAACGGCGGCGGCAGGCGAAGGAGGACGCGCGCGCGATGACGCGCGGGCTCGACGCCGAACGCCCGGACGGGCCGCAGATCGCCATCCTGATGCGCCTCCTCCACGACCGGATCGAGGAGGCGCGGGACGCCCGCTCGATCGCGCCGCTCGCGGCTTTCCTCGGCGAGAACCTCAAAGCGGCGTGGCGTGCCGAGCCGCGCATGGCGCTCGGCTGCCGGATGGGCTGCGCGCATTGCTGCAACGCCTGGGTGTCGGCCAAGGCGCCCGAAGTGCTGATCGCCAGGCGCGCGATCCCACCGCGCGCGCTGGAGGCCGTAAAGGCAAGCGTCGCGGCGGCCTATGCGCGAACCGCTGCCGCAGGGCCCGATGAGCGCGCCGCAATGGCGGTCCCCTGCCCCATGCTCGAAGGCGGGCGCTGCCGCATCTATGCCGGCCGCCCCGCGACCTGCCGGACGGCGGTGTCGCTCGACGCGGCCCTCTGCGCGCAGACGTTTCGGCCGGGCGCCGCGCCCGTTGACATACCGACGCCCGACTTCCACATCGTGATGCGCCGCGGCTATGCGATCGCGCTCGCGGGCGCGCTGAAGCGCTCCGGCTTCGCGGCAGCATCCTACGAATTCGTGGCGGCGATGCGCGCAGCGCTTGGCAGGGAGGACGCCGAAGCCGCCTGGCTCGCGGGAGAGGACGTGTTCGCCGGCGTTCAGACCGATCCCGGCAGCGACCCGTTCGAGCACCCGAGGAACCGCCAGGTGTACGAGCTCGCCTTTGCGGGCTGGTGAGCAGGGCTGGAACGCCGACTCGGCATCGGCGTTCGACTGCCACATGTGCCAGGGAGGAGAGAATCAGTGGCCGACGACAAGACCAACAGGGGCGAGCCGGACCGCAGCCGCGTCTCGGGCAGCGAGGGCTATGAGGTAAGCTATTTCGCGGGCAAGCACGGCATAACTGCCGAGCAGGCACGGCAGCTCATCGAAAAGCACGGAAACGATCGAGAGACCCTCGATCGCGAGGCCGAGAAGCTGAAGGGCTGAGCCTCGGCGGGGGCGCTTAGCGCCTCCGGCTCGCCCGGTCTTCCCGGCGCTGGCGATACCAGTCGCGGGCGAGCGCGGCGGCGCAGCCGGTCTGGCCGTTGCTGCCGACGACCGAGCAGCCGTCTGGCCTCGTGGAGCGCTGCGCCTCCTCAAGATCCTCGACGCGCGCGCCCCAGGCCGTGCCGCCCGAGCGGCGCCGGTCCCGACGTTCGCGCAGCTCGCGCGGGATGCGGTAGCGCTCGTCTTCCGGCTGCCGCCCGCACACGACGATCTCGTCCGGATTCTCCGCCGCCGGACAGGGATCGTCGCCATAGACGATCACCCGCACCTCGCGCTGCGGCGGCGGCTCATCCTGCCCGGCGGCGGCGCCGGCGGCCGACGCCGGCAGGAGAGCCGCGACTGCAAGCGCGCTCAGACCCAGTATTCGCAAAAACCCACTCCTCTCAGGCACAGCACGAGGCGGCCGGCACTCCCCTTCTGGCGCGGCCACGTGAACGGAAGCTGTCGCAATGCCCTTGCGGACCGCGCCGCGCGCGACGCTCAGGAGGGCCGGTCCTCCGGATGGATGACCGTCGGCAGAGGCGTCTCGCGCTCGCCCCGCCGCCCCCGCAGCCTGAACCGGCTTTGATATTCGCGACGCTGCCGCGCCACTTCGTAGAGGACGATGCCGGAGCTCGTCCCGAGGTTCAGGCTCTCGATCATTCCGAACATCGGAATGCTGACGCACATCTTGCTCCGTTCGACGGCACGGTCGCTTATCCCCACTGCCTCGCTGCCGAACCACACGGCCAGCTTGGTGTGCGCGGTGAAGTCGCCTTCGTGGAGGAAGATGGACCTCTTTCCCTTGACGTGCGGCGACGTCACGATCGACGCGAAGCCCTTGGTCTCGAGATAGTCGAAGCACGCGTCGGTGCTGTCGAACCGCCTGACGAACGTCCACTTCACCGCCGATACGGACGTCTTCGAGACGCCCGGGCGCTCCCTCAGGTCCTGCCAGTCGTCGGGCAAGGTGCGGCGCGGATCGACGACGTAGACCTTCTCGACGCCCAGCGCATTCACGTTGCGTATGACGGTGCCGATGTTCTTGATATCGGTTGGATTCTCGATGACCGCGATCAGATTCTTGCAGCGGAACTGTCTGATCGCGTCGGCCCGCCGCCGGACGCTCGGCTTCGATCTTGCTTCCTCTTCCATCGCAGCCACCTAGCACGGTGGCGCCCGCTTTCCACCCTGTGCCCCGCGACGTCCGGCCGGACGGCGTCATGGAATTCTCGTGAGCGGACCTCGGCGCCTTTCCGGCATTGCGGCTGCGCGCCCGAAGATGCCAGGTGGCGGGATGAAAAACGTCCTGTTCGTCTGCAGCCAGAACCGGCTTCGCAGCCCCACAGCGGAGCAGGTCTTCGCATCCTATCCGGGGATCGAGGTGGCATCCGCCGGTTTGAACAACGATGCCGAGACTCCTCTGACGCCCGAGCTGGTCGCGTGGGCCGACATCGTCTTTGTCATGGAGAAGGCGCATCGCAACAAGCTGCAGAAGCGTTTCAGGGCGAGCCTCAAGGACGTGCGCGTCATCTGCCTCGACATCCCCGACGATTACGAATTCATGGAAGAGCCTCTCGTCCACCTGTTGAAGGCGAAAGCGACGCGGCACCTGCCGGCCTGAACGCCGCCGTCCGCGCGCGGACGACCGTGCGCCCTCAACAACATGTTGATTCCGGACGCGCTTCCCCGTATAGGCGCCGCTTCGCTCGCGGGGCCCATGCTCCGTGTGCGTCCGTCCGAGACAGCCGGTGGGAGTTCCTCCCTTAATGTCCGGCCGAGACGGGGAAGAGTTTTTCCGGGCCTCCGCCATGCGCAGCGGCATCGGGTCTGCCGAAGCTCCAGCTTCAGGCCGTCGACCGCTCCCCTTCGGACTACACAGCCGCTCATGCAGGGCTCGTCCCCGCGCGTGCGGCTTCGTTGGCTCCGCGGATGGTCCGCGGAGTTTTTGGAGTGCAAGGCAAATGGATCGAGCTCAAAAAGCCGAGCAGGTCGCAAAGCTCAAGCAGACATTCTCCGAGACGAGCGTGGTGGTCGTCACCCGCAATCTCGGCCTGACGGTGAAGCAATCCACCGCGCTCAGGAACCGGATGCGCGAAGCCGGCGCGACCTACAAGGTTACCAAGAACACGCTCACCCTGATTGCGCTCGAGGGCACGACCTACGCTCCGATCGGCGATCTGCTGACCGGGCCGACGGCGCTCGCCACCTCGCCCGATCCGGTTTCGGCCGCGAAGGTCGCGGTGGATTTCGCAAAGACGACCGATCGTTTCGAGATCGTCGGCGGCGCGATGGGCGACACTGTCCTCGACGTGAACGGCGTGCGCGCGCTCGCCGAGCTTCCGTCTCTCGATGAACTTCGTGCAACCATCATCGGCCTCATTCAGGCGCCGGCGACCAAGATTGCGCGGACCATCAACGAGCCGGGCGCGATGCTGGCGCGCGTCATCGGCGCCTATGCGGCGAAAGAAGACGCGTAACACCTCGTTTCAAACGAACTGAACCAGGCGGCGTCTCGAACGCCCGTCCGAATGGAGACTTAAAATGGCAGACATCAATTCCATCGTCGATCAGCTTTCCGAGCTGACCGTTCTCGAAGCCGCGGACCTCGCCAAGGCGCTCGAAGAGCGTTGGGGCGTTTCGGCGGCGGCCGCGGTTGCGGTTGCCGGCGGCGGCGGCGCGGCCGCGGCTCCGGCCGAAGAAGAGAAGACCGAGTTCGACGTCATTCTCGTCAACGACGGCGGCAAGAAGATCAACGTGATCAAGGAAGTCCGCGCGATCACCGCTCTCGGCCTCGGCGAAGCCAAGGCGCTGGTCGAAGGCGCTCCGAAGCCGATCAAGGAAGGCATCCCCAAGGCCGAAGCGGAAGAACTCCGCAAGCGTCTCGAGGAAGCCGGCGCGACCGTCGAGGTCAAGTAAGCGGCCCGGGCCACGCGCCCGGATCGACGAGAAAGAAAGGGGCGGTTCCCACGCGGGAGCCGCCCCTTTTCTTTGTTCTGACTCCCGGCCGCAAAACCGGGCTTCGACAAGCTCAGCCCTAGCGGTGTGGGAAGGTCTCGCTCAAAACTGGCCCCGGCACACACAGGCCGATCTTGACCAAACCGCTAGCCCTGAGCCTGTCGAAGGGCGGGTTGCAGCACACTGTCGGCAAAAAGAAGCGGCCGGCGCGGGTCACCCGCACCGGCCGCAAAACTCAGCGCGCGCCCGCTGGCGTCAGGCGCTGACGGGGTCGTCGTCGCCCTTGGTGAGCAGGATGATCGCCGCGATGAGGGCGATGAGGCCGAGCGTCGGCAGGATGAAGCCGCCGTTGATCTCGCTGCCCTCGGCCTCTTCCGCGGCCGGCTCGAGCGAGGCCGGCGGAGCCGCGGCGGCCCGCGCCTGCGCGGCGGCCGGAGCGGCGAAGAGCGAAAGGCTGCCCATGGCGGCCAGGATGTTCTTGATGCGCACGTTCATTTCTCCTTCTGCTTGCTTAGGACTCTTGTGTCGGCCCGATCCGCGGTCACGCCTCGCATCGGCTTTCGCCGCCGCGCGTTGCGCGCGCATGACAATGACGACGATCGGAACCGCGGGATGGAGCATCGCGGCGGACTCGGCGCAAGCTTTTCCGCAGGATGGGACCGGTCTCGAACGCTATGCGTCCGTGTTCCACGGCGTGGAGATCAACAGCTCCTTCCACCGCTCCCATCGCGCCTCGACATGGGCGCGCTGGGCGGCGAGCGTGCCTGAAACCTTCCGCTTCGCGGTCAAGCTGCCCAAGACGATCAGCCATCGGAACAAGCTCGTGGATTGCGAGGCGCTCGCCGAGGCATTCGTCGAGGAAGCGTGCGCGCTCGGGGACAAGCTCGCCGTCCTGCTCCTGCAGCTCCCGCCGAAGCTCGGCTTCGAGAGCGCGATCGCGGAAGAATTCCTTGCGACTCTCAAGACGCTGAGCCCGGCCCGCATCGCCTGCGAGCCGCGGCACCCGAGCTGGTTCGAGCCTGATGCCGGCGCGCTCCTCGATCGCCTGGAGGTCGCGCGCGTTGCGGCAGACCCGGCGGTCGTCCCGGCGGCGGCTCAGCCCGGTGGCTGGCGCGGTCTGGCTTACTGGCGGCTTCATGGTTCACCCGTCATGTATCGCTCGGCCTACGGCGCTGAGCGGCTGGAGATCTGTGCCGAAGCGATCGCAGCGGCGGCGGCGCGCGGCGCGGAGACCTGGTGCATGTTCGACAACACCGCCTCCTCCGCCGCCACCGCCGACGCGCTGACGCTGCGCGACCTGCTCAGCGCCGGCGGCCGTTGATCGCGACGGCCTGGGCGTCGGCGGCGGCGACGGCGGCCTCGATCTGCTCGACGGACGGCATCGGCCCTTCCATCTCCGGCGCACCGGGCGCCGCGACCGTGTGGACCGTCAGCGTCGCCCCGAAGACGATCACCAACCCGAACTCCACAACCGAACTCAGCTTCCGCCTCATCTTCTGTCTCCCTCGGCCGGCAAGAGCGCCGTGTTTTTTCCGATGAGGGAGGAATTAGGCTGGTCGTGATTCCCGCCTGTGTCGCGGGACGGGGTTTGTTGTTTCGAATGTAACAGTGGCGGGCGGCGTGACTTCCCTCCTCGGGCGTGGGAGGATGCCGCGACTGCGCCTGGGGGGAAGATCGATGCCGGCCGACGTTCAGGATTCGAATGCGGCTCCGTCCGGGCGCGGGCCCAGGGAAGAACGGCCCGAACGCAGGCCAAGGAACATCGTGGTCTGCTGCGACGGGACGGGCAACCAGGTTTCGGGCGATCTTTCGAACGTCCTCAAGCTCTTCCGCATCGTCCGCAAGGACGATCGTCAGCACGTCTATTATCATCCCGGCGTCGGCACGATCGGCGAAAGCGACGCCTGGGCACGAACGCGAGAAGACGCCAAGGCCGTGTTCGGCCTCGCCACGGGCTGGGGGCTCGACGACAACATCCTCGATGCCTACCGCTTCATCTGCAGCACCTGGGAAGAAGGCGACCGCATCTTCCTGTTCGGCTTCAGCCGCGGCGCCTATACGGCGCGCGCGCTCGCCGGCTTCATTCACATGATCGGCCTGCTGCGCCCCGACCAGGTCAACATCGCCGATTATGCGCTGACCGCGTACAAGAAGTGCGGCCGCGCGCATGAAGAGGCGCAGGTGGCCACGGTGGAGCACTGGCGGGAGGCGGGTCTTCCACACACCCTGCCCGATGGCCGGTCCGAGTCCTTTCACGAAGCCGCCGCGGATGCCGGGGAGCTGGACGAGAAGGACCCGTTCGAGTCGGCGCGGGATTTCAGCCGCACCCTGTCGGCGCGGCGCGCGACGATCCACTTCATGGGAGTGTGGGACACCGTCGCCTCGGTCATCGTGCCGCGCCGCGACCGCCTCTTCATCGGCTTTCAGCTCCGCACCCTGCCCTTCACCCGCCGGAACCCGAGCGTGCGCGCTTTTCGCCATGCCATGGCCGCCGACGAGCGCCGCCGCATGTTCCGGCTCAACCGCTGGGTGGAGGACCAGCCGTTTGTGGCCAACCGCTTCGCCAAGGGTGTCGCTCTCGAGAAGCAGGATTGCGAGCAGCGCTGGTTCGCCGGCGTCCATTCCGACATCGGCGGCGGCTATCCGGAAGAGGAGAGCAGCCTTTCCAAGCTCCCGCTCATCTGGATGATCGAGGAAGCGACCCGGGACGAGCACGGCCTGCGCATCAATCCCGAGATGTTCAGGCACCTCGCGTTCGGCGAGCCGCGGAAGGGCTGGACCCATCGCTACGTCGGGCCGGACCCGCTCGGGCCGATGCACGTGTCCCTCAAGGGTCTCTGGAAGGCCTTCGAATGGTTTCCGAAGAGCACGCGGTTCCGCGAGTGGCGGCACGGCCGCTTCGGCTTCTACCTGCCGCGCGCCGAGCCGCGCCCGATCGCGCCCGAGGAGGTCCTGCACCCGTCCGTCGAGACCCGTTTCGCAGCTTCGGGCGGCCCGACGCCCCCGGCGAGCCGGATCGCCGACTTGCTCTACCCGCCCTACCGTCCCGAGAATCTCGTAAGCCGCCGCGCCAAGCTCCCCTCGCAGGGCAATGCCTTCGCCGGGCAGCGTGCGCTCGTCGGCCTGCCCGGGCTGGTCGTCGTCGCGGCGCTCTTCGTCTGGGGCATCTCCTGCGCCTGGGACCGGGCCGGGCCGTTCCTGTGGTCGTTGCTGCTCTCGCTGCTCGTCCTCGTCGCCGTGGCGCTCGTCCTGCTCGTCGCGGGCGGAGCGTGGAGCCTCGTCAAGGCGCTGATCCGGTCAGAGGCGCGACCGCCAGGCGCCGCAAACGGCCCGATACGCCTTGACCCTCCCCCTCCCCCGCACTAGATAGCACCCACACCCCACCGCATCGGAACAGGACGTGCCGTCGCGCAGCGCGTTCAAAGCATTGATCGAATGGGGTTTTATCTGACGCTGAAGCTGCGGTCTCACATATGGAGACTCGCGGCTTTTTGCGTCTTGAAGCGCATCACGCATCGGGCTTTGCCCTCGCTCGAACGGCGGGGGTGCCCAGGGGCTCCGCACCGCGGAGCACGGACAAGAAGGCGATACACAGACCCATGGCGACCTCTGTAGCTAACGGCGCAGGCCCGAACGCGGCGACCGAGACCCGGACGTCCACCGCTTCCAAGCGTATCCGCAAGATCTTCGGAAACATCCACGAAGTCTCGGAAATGCCGAACCTGATCGAGGTTCAGCGCGAAAGCTACGAGCAGTTCCTGCGCTCGCGGCCCCAGGACGGCTACGTCTCCGGCCTCGAGAAGACGCTGCGCTCGGTCTTCCCGATCCGCGATTTCGCCGGCACGGCCGAGCTCGATTTCGTCAATTACGAGCTCGAGGATCCCAAGTACGATACGGACGAGTGCCGCCAGCGCGGCATGACCTATGCGGCGCCGATGCGCGTCACGCTCCGGCTCATCGTCTTCGAAGTCGATCCCGATACCGAGACGCGCTCCGTTTTGGATATCAAGGAGCAGGACGTCTACATGGGCGACATGCCGCTCATGACGCATAACGGCACCTTCATCATCAACGGCACCGAGCGCGTCATCGTCTCGCAGATGCACCGCTCGCCCGGCGTGCTGTTCGATCACGACCGTGGCAAGACCCACGCATCCGGCAAGTATCTCTTCGCCGCCCGCGTCATCCCGTACCGCGGCTCCTGGCTCGATTTCGAATTCGACGCCAAGGACATCGTCAACGTCCGCATCGACCGGAAGCGCAAGCTGCCGGTGACGGCGCTCCTCCACGCGCTCGACATGTCGAGCGAGGAGATCCTCAACACCTTCTACAACCGCGTCGTCTTCGTGCGCGGCTCGGGCGGGTGGAAGATCCCCTACGTTTCCGAGAACTGGCGCGGCCAGAAGCCGATGTACGACGTGGTCAATGCCGAGACGGGCGAGATCGCCTTCGCCGCCGGCACCAAGATCACGCCGCGCGCGGCGAACAAGGCGGCCAAGGACGGTCTGAAAGACCTGATCATCCCGACCGAAGAGATCTTCGGCCGCTATTCGGCGTACGACCTCGTCAACGACAAGACGGGCGAAATCTACATCGAAGCGGGCGACGAGCTTTCCGTCGAAAACCTGGAGCGGCTCGACCGCGCCGGCATCGACCGGCTCGAGCTGCTCGACATCGACCATGTCTCGACGGGTCCGTGGATCCGCAACACCTTGAAGGCCGACAAGGCCGAGGACCGCGACCACGCGCTCAGCGACATCTACCGCGTCATGCGTCCCGGCGAGCCGCCGACGCGCGAGACGGCGGACAGCCTGTTCGCCGGCCTGTTCTTCGATCCGGAGCGCTACGACCTCTCGGCCGTTGGCCGCGTGAAGCTCAACATGCGCCTCGACCTCGACGTCGAGGACACGGTGACGACGCTCCGCAAGGAAGACATCATTGCGGTCGTGAAGACCCTCGTCGATTTGAAGGACGGCAAGGGCGAGATCGACGACATCGACAATCTCGGCAACCGGCGCGTGCGCTCGGTGGGCGAATTGCTCGAGAACCAGTACCGCGTCGGCCTGCTCCGCATGGAGCGCGCCGTGAAGGAGCGCATGAGCTCCGTGGATGTGTCCACGGTGATGCCGAACGACCTCATCAACGCCAAGCCCGCCGTGGCCGCGGTGCGCGAGTTCTTCGGCTCCTCGCAGCTCTCGCAGTTCATGGATCAGACCAACCCGCTCTCCGAAGTGACCCACAAGCGCCGCGTGTCGGCGCTCGGGCCGGGCGGTCTGACGCGTGAGCGCGCCGGCTTCGAAGTCCGCGACGTTCACCCGACCCATTATGGCCGCATCTGCCCGATCGAGACTCCGGAAGGCCCGAACATCGGCCTCATCAACTCGCTCGCCAGCTTCAGCCGCGTCAACAAGTACGGCTTCATCGAGACGCCGTACCGCAAGGTCATCGATCACAAGGTGACCGACGAGGTCGTCTATCTCTCGGCCATGGAAGAGGCCAAGCACACGATTGCCCAGGCGAACGCCGAGCTCGACGCGAACAAGGGCTTCACCGAAGACCTGATCTCGTCGCGCCGTGCCGGCGACTTCCTGATGGCGCCGCGCGACCAGATCACGCTGATGGACGTCTCGCCCAAGCAGCTCGTCTCGGTCGCGGCCTCGCTCATTCCGTTCCTGGAGAACGATGACGCGAACCGCGCCCTCATGGGCTCGAACATGCAGCGTCAGGCCGTCCCGCTCGTCCGCGCCGAAGCGCCGCTCGTCGGCACCGGCATGGAAGAGACGGTGGCCCGCGATTCCGGCGCCGCCATCGCCGCCCGCCGCTCGGGCATCGTCGACCAGGTCGATGCGATGCGCATCGTCGTTCGCGCCACGTCGGACGTCGAAGCCGGCCGCTCGGGCGTCGACATCTACACGCTCATGAAGTTCCAGCGTTCGAACCAGAACACCTGCATCAACCAGCGTCCGCTGGTGAAGGTTGGCGACTTCGTGAACAAGGGCGACGTCATCGCCGACGGTCCCTCGACGGAGCTCGGCGAGCTCGCGCTCGGCCGCAACGTGCTCGTCGCGTTCATGCCTTGGAACGGCTATAACTTCGAGGATAGCATCCTCATCTCCGAGCGGATCGTGAAG
>DASWMS010000069.1:0-29950 GCA_036399655.1 Allosphingosinicella sp.
CGGCGGCCGGCACGGCGGCGGAGCCGCGGCCCAGCTCGGTGGCGGTCAGGGCGAACTCGTAATTCTCCCCGCAGCCGGCGCAGCGTAGCGCCACGTCCATCGCTTCGCCGAACTGGCGCGCGCGGAGCTGGAACAGGGCGCGATCGCGCGCGCCCAGCGCGAGCGCCTCGGCTTCGGCGCGCGGCACGCCGGCGGCTTCGAGCAGCAGCAGCGCCCGCGCCGCGGAGCCGAGCGACGCGCCTCTATCGCTGATCTCGATCAGCTCCAATGCTGTCCAGTGGCGCATGGATCGGCCTAGAGCGTCGGCTCGGTGAAGCTCGGCTCCTGCGGCTCGGCGACGTCATAGTCGCGTTCCCAGCCTTCATTCTCCAGCTTCAGCGTCTGGATCGCGATTGCACTCGCCGAGGCATCGAGATCGGGGAGCGCCACGAACTCCGACGGCCAGCAGCGGAACAGCCGGTATGCGATCACGAGCTGTCCGGCCTCGTTGTACACTTCGAGGACCAGGTCCTTGCGAAAGTCCCTGAGGGAGACCTCGGCGCCGAGGCCCGATCCGAAGTTCCAGACCTTGTTGGCCCATTGCTCGAAGGTGGTGTCATGCGTGACGCCGCGCTCGAGAGTGACCGCCTCATATTCCGTCTGGCCGGGCGATTTGCGCGAGGTGGAAGGGTCGCCCCCCTCGCGGAACTTGACGACCTCGGTGCTCCGCTTGAGCGCACTCATCTTCGAGAGGCCCGCGACATAGGTGCCGTCGGGCAGGCGGAGGCGGAACTTGTAGGTCTTGTACGGGTCGCGCCGGTCGGGGTTGACGCTGAAAGGTGGTGCCATGATCGCTCTCCCCTGGGCTCAGGCCGCGTTGCTTATCTGCTGGATGGAAATGACGACGAACTCCGCCGGCAGCAGCGGAGCGAAGCCGACGACGATGTTGACGATGCCCTGGTTGCGGTCGTCCTGCGTCGTCGTGCTGCCGTCGCACTTGACGAAATAGGCGTCGCGCGGGCTCGCTCCCTGGAAGGCGCCCTGCTTGAACAACCGCTGCATGAAAGTACCGACGGACAGGCGGACCTGCGCCCACAATGGCTCGTCGTTGGGCTCGAACACGACCCACTGGGTGCCGCGGTAGAGGCTTTCCTCGATGAACAGCGCGAGGCGCCGGACCGCGAGGTATTTGTAGTCGTCGGAGAGCTGGTCGGCGCCCTTCAGCGTGCGCGCGCCCCAGACGGTGAGGCCGGTTCCGGGAAAGCTGCGCAGGCAATTGACGCCGATCGGATTGAGCAGCCCGTTCTCCTGGTCCGTCATTGGAACCGTCAGGCCTTCGGCGCCCGAGATCGTCGCGGCCATCCCCGCAGGCGATTTCCACACGCCGCGATTGACGTCTGTGCGCGCGATGATCCCTGCGACCGCGCCGCATGGAACGAACCGGTCGATCTGTCCGCCGCGCTGCGGATCGCGCCGCAAGAGGCGCGGGAAGAACAAAGCGGCGTGGTCGGCGTAAGTGAGCGAAAGAACCCGGCCGTTGCCGAGCTGGGCGGACTTGACCGTCGCGACGGCGGCATCCGGATTGGCATCCCATTCGACGGGCGGATCGACGATCAGCACGGCGCGCTCCTGCTTGCAGAGCTTCGCCGCTTCTTCGTAGACCCCGTCGGGCAGCGTCGTGTCGCGCTGGTCGTTGGGAACGCAAAGCAGGTTGAAGAGATCGGCCTTGAGCAGCGCGTAGATGCCGGTCTTCTGGTCCGGATTGCCTTTGTAGTCGAGATCCGTGAGCGCCGCGCCGTCGTTGCCGTCGACCGCGGTTGCCGACGCGCCGTGCGTCGGCCGGTTGCCCAGCTTGGGCGTCCCGTCCAGGTTGAGCTGGCACTGGACCAGGTTCGACTCCGCCGCAAGAACGCGGTCGAAGCGCCGCGCCCCGCCGCCGCTGAGGACGGTGAGATTGCGGTGCACCTCGACGGTGCCCGTCGCGACATCCTCGACGCGCAGGTCGAACAGATCGTCGGCCTCAAGCCCGAACTTTGCCGCCGCCGCGGCGGCGCCGTCGGGATCGGCCTGGCCGGGATGGGTGACGCTGCCCAGCAGCGCGTTGCCCCATTCGCCGGGGTTTCTCGCGCGCAACCCCAGTGCGCCGATGTTGAGCAGCGCGATGCCGTCGTCATCGGCCGCGAGCGGCGTGAACAGGCGGACGATTTCCGCCTGGCCGCCGCCGTTGGCGTAGAAGTCGTCGACCGCGTAGGTCATCGGCGCGCTCGCCCACAGGCCGCCGAAGCGGCGGTTGAACTCACCGAAGCTGAAGCACGAGACCGGCTGATTGACCGCTCCGCGGGCCGTGCGGCCGACAAAGGCGGCAATCGACGTCGCAACGCCGCTGACCGTCCGCACCCCCGATCCGACTTCCTGAATATAAACTCCGGGATAGGACACGGACACGGGCATGGCTGCGCTCCTTCTTCAAGGCGGTGACGGTGGCGGGTCAGCTCAATTTAGACCCCATGAGAATGCGGATGTCGGCGACGTTGGTGGTCGACAGGTTCTTGAGGCTGATCTTGTCCAGGCTGCCGGCGAAGAGCTTGATCGCAGCGCCGAACAGTATGATCGGCCCGGTGAGTTTGGTGCGCGTCGCGGTATCGGCCTGGACCTCGACCGAGCCGTCGTTGACCGATGAGGTCAGCACGAGGATCGCGAGCTTGCCGACATCGCCGATCTGAAGCGCGAGCTCACGGTCGGCGTTCATGTTCTTGACGAGCTGCACCTCGGCGATGGTGACGGCATCGACTTCCACGACGCCGCCGGAATCGATGCCGGCGCCGCCGGACGAATTGCCGCCGAACGACCAAAACAACTTCTGTGCCATGGCAGCCGTTACCCCTTTTGTTGAAGACTACGGGCGAAGCCCGCGCGAATGCGGACGTCTGCTCCGCGACTCTGATGTTCGGAATGCCGTCGCCGCCGGCGCTCCGATCGGACGCGGCGGAGGCAGGTTGCGCCGACAGACCCGCCCTCGTCGCGCGGATCGGCGTCCCCGGATCGCTTCTCGGGCGCGGCCTGAGCGTATCCGCGGTCGTGAGCCATCAGTCCGTCCCCGCCAAAGCGCCGGCAGCGGCGAGAATGGCTTGCGACAGTGTTTGCCGCGGCTCTTGGTCGAGCCTCCTGCGGTGGGTGTTGAGATAGACGACCGCCGCGTCGAGCCCGTCGCGCCCGATCGCCACCGCCCGCAGCGCGGCCGGCGCATCCTGCGCGGCAGAAAGCGGCACGATCCGCTTCAGCGCTTCTTCGGAGAGGACAAGCACGTTGCCGTGCGGCACGGCGTTCGGCGAGCTCGTCGCCGGCTGAAATTCCGAATTGATCTCAAAGCGCGGGTCTTCATTCAGCATGCCCTCGACGAGCGAACGGAGCAGCGGGGGCATCTCGCCGATCGTGACACTGATCGCGGCCATTGGCGCTCCCTTGCTGACGACGAAAAGCATTCCGCCACACCGGGGCTTCTGGCCATGGACCGACGGGTGAAAATACGGGCCGGGCCATCGTCTGGCCCGTACCCGGGACGCACTCCGTGCGTTCATTGCCGGAGCTACGCGGACCGGGAGAGTTACACCGGCGGATGTTCGGCAGATCGGTCCATGTGACCCGGACCGAACGGTTCACGCAGGGTAGACCATGCGCGCCGGACGCGCGGACTCATCCGATCGGGCGGATCAGCGAAGCTATTCCTAGCGAATTGTATTGATCGATGATAATGTCACCTGGTGCTGGGAAGAGATTCTTCCGAACGGGCGACGAGAACTACTCGCTGTCGTGGATGGAACTCGTTTTCGCATCGCGCGGGCGTTTGATCAGGAGGGGCAAATGGTTGACGTCCCGGCGTCCCTTCCGAGCAGAGGGCTGCCAAAGGCCCTGATCGTCAGCGAGGTCATGCTGTTTCGCGAAGGATTGCGGGCCGGACTGGCTCGAATAGGTTCATTCGACGTGCTGGCAACCGCCGCTCCGGACGAGGCTCACACGATCATCGGCAGCCATGCGATCGACATCGTGATCCTCGACGCATCGCGGCACAGCGCGCTCGCCCACGCCGCCTCGCTGCGCACCGCCTGGCCCCATCTCAAGCTCGTCGCGTTCGGGATCTGCAGTTACCGCGACATGCTCACCGGCGCGGAGTTCGGCATTTGCGCCTTCGTCGGCGAGGACGGCGAAATCGCGGACGTCAACGAGGCGGCCCAGATGGCCTTGCGGGGCGAAAGCTACTGCTCACCGCGCGCGACCGCACGGCTGATCGAGCACATCGCCTCGCTTGCCCGCAACGCGGCGCATGGCATGGGGGGCAGGTGGACCGATCGTGAGCGCGAGGTGGCCTCGATGGTCGGACGGGGCATGTCCAACAAGGAGATCGCGCAAGAACTGCACATCAGTCCGGCGACAGTAAAGAACCACGTCCACAACATCCTGGAGAAATTC
Organism: Allosphingosinicella sp.; assembly: GCA_036399655.1. Lineage (GTDB taxonomy): Bacteria > Pseudomonadota > Alphaproteobacteria > Sphingomonadales > Sphingomonadaceae > Allosphingosinicella. The sequence continues at coordinate 4,447 of DASWMS010000069.1, forward strand.
AACCTGCCGAGCCGCAGCGCGATCGGCGGACAGCTCGACCAGGCGCAGGTGCGCGCTGGCTGAAGGCAAGCTGGTTGCGCGACGCGCCGGCCGGGGGGGGGGCGTGAGGAAGCTGCTCGAAGAGCGCGTGAGGCGGTAGCGCTGCCATGCAAGCGGCCATTCGGGACGCGTGCTCCCGACGATGTCCTTGTCCACGGCGATCAACGTGGGATCGGCGCTTCGTCAGGTACCCAGATTCCGGGTTGAAAAATTGTGCCGATCCGCTGTACGTCTGCGGCGTAAATCCTGCTTTCCAAGTCCTTGAAATCAATGACTTAGCGCCCGGGAATCCGGCGCCGATCCTGCCGCCCGAGCCACTTCCAGCAAGGACCCGACCGCGATGAGCGAGGCAGCGCCCAAGATCCGCGTCGGGATCGGCGGATGGGACTACGATCCCTGGCGGGGCACCTTCTATCCGGGCGGGCTCGCGCGGGCGAAGCAGCTCGAACATGCCTCGCGGCGGGTGACGGCGATCGAGATCAACGCGACCTTCTACAAGCTCCAGAAGCCGGAGCTCTACGCGCGCTGGGCGGCGGCCGTGCCGGACGGCTTCCGGTTCGCGGTCAAGGGCTCCCGCTTCTGCACCAACCGCAAGGCGCTGGGCGAGGCGGGCGAAGCGGTGGGGCGCTTCTGCGGGCAGGGGCTGACGGAGCTCGGCGACAAGCTCGGGCCGATCCTCTGGCAGCTCGCCGATACCAAGCGCTTCGATCCGGACGAGATGCGCGCCTTCCTGGCGCTGCTTCCCCGCGCGCAGGACGGAATGCCGCTCCGCCACGCGGTCGAGGTGCGCCACGAAAGCTTCCTCGATCCCGCCGTCGTCGACATCGCGCGGGCCGCCGACGTGGCGGTCGCCTTCATCGATGCCGAGGGCGTACCGCAGATCGACGCACCCGCGCCGGGCCTCGCTTACGCCCGGCTGAAGCGGACGAGCGAGGACGAGGCCGCGGGATACGCCCCCGCCGCGCTCGCCCGCTGGGCGGCGCTCGCCCAAGGCTGGACGGCGGCCGGTCGCGAAACCTACGTCTTCATGATCGGCGGCCACAAGGTCCGTGCTCCCGCCGCCGCCGAAGCGCTGCTCGCGCGCCTCGGCGAGGCATAGCCGCCGCTTTCCAGCCGCGCGCTTTCGGGGCAGGAGGCGCGCATGACCCGATATGATTCCGCCGCCGAGCTCTCCGCCCTCTGGTCCCGCCTCCGCCTCGACGCCGCACTCCTGGAAGGCGGCGACCTCGAAGCCCGCTCGCCGATCGACGGCCGCGTCACCGGACGCGTGCCGTCATCCTCCCCCGCAGACGTCGACGCCGCCGTCCAGCGCGCCCACCAGGCCTTTCTCGCCTGGCGCCTCGTCCCCCCGCCCCGCCGCGGCGAGCTCGTCCGCCTGCTCGGGGAGGAACTGCGCGAGAACAAGGAGGCGCTCGGCCGCCTCGTCAGCCTGGAGGCCGGCAAGATCCTCGTCGAGGGTCTCGGCGAAGTGCAGGAGATGATCGACATTTGCGACTTCGCCGTCGGCCTGTCGCGCCAGCTCTACGGCCTCACCATCGCCACCGAGCGGCCCGGTCACCGGATGATGGAGACCTGGCATCCGCTGGGCGTCGTCGGCGTGATCTCGGCCTTCAACTTCCCGGTCGCGGTCTGGTCGTGGAACGCCTGCCTCGCCTTCGTCTGCGGCGACGCGGTGGTCTGGAAGCCGTCCGAGAAGACGCCGCTCACCGGCGTCGCCGTGCAGGCCCTCTTCGAGCGCGCCGCCGCCCGCTTCGGCGAAGCCGCGCCGCCGCACCTCTCCCAGCTCGTCCAGGGCGGCCGCGAGACCGGCGAGGCTCTCGTCGACCACCCGCTCGTGCCCCTCCTCTCCGCCACCGGATCGACCCGCATGGGCCGCACCGTGGCGCCGCGCGTCGCCGCCCGTTTCGGCCGGGCGCTGCTCGAGCTCGGCGGCAACAATGCGATGATCGTCGCCCCGTCCGCCGACCTCGCGCTGGCCGAGCGCGCCATAACCTTCGCCGCGGTCGGCACGGCGGGCCAGCGCTGCACCACGCTGCGCCGCCTCATCGTCCACGACGACATTTACGACGCGCTCGTCCCCCGCCTGAAGGAAATCTGGGCGACCATCCCGGTCGGCAACCCGCTCGAGCCCGGCACCCTCGTCGGCCCGCTCATCGACGGCGGCGCCTTCGAGAACATGGAAAGCGCTCTCGCCGCAGCCCGCGCCCAAGGCGGCGTCGTCCAGGGCGGCGAGCGCCTCCCCGGCCCTGGCGACGGCGTCTACGTCCGCCCCGCCATCGCCGAAATGCCGGAGCAGTCGGCCGTGGTCCTGACCGAGACTTTCGCCCCCATCCTCTATGTCCTTCGCTACGCCACCTTCGAGGAGGCGGTTGCGCTCAACAACGCCGCGCCCCAGGGCCTCGCCTCCTCCATCTTCACCAGCGACGTGCGCGAATCCGAGCTCTTCCTCGCCGCCGCCGGCTCCGACTGCGGCATCGCGAACGTCAACATCGGGCCTTCGGGCGCCGAGATCGGCGGCGCGTTCGGCGGCGAAAAGGAGACTGGCGGCGGCCGCGAAAGCGGCTCCGACGCCTGGCGCACCTACATGCGCCGCGCCACCAACACGATCAACTACAGCCGCGAGCTCCCGCTGGCCCAAGGCATCAACTTCAACATGCCCTGAGGCGGCCCGGCACGCATACGAGCTTTCCTTAGCGCATGTCTCGAACGTCCGTTCGTCCCGAGCGAAGTCGAGGGGCGACTGCACCGCCTAGGAGCCCGCGCTCCTCGACTTCGGCTGCAGGCCGAAGTCCATCAAGAGCGACGCCGGCATGGCCCGGGACGAACGAGCCCTGATGCTGCGCAGGCGCATTGTGGGCGCCGCACGCTCAGCCGAGTCGCAACGGGACGAGCCGAGGAACGGCGCGGGTCCGGCCCTGTTGAGCAGGCGGGCCTTCACGAAGCGCCCGCCCCTTGTACCCAGGAGAGTATCCCATGAACCAGAACCTCGTCTCCGCCGTCTTCGACAGCCATTCGGAAGCCGAGCGCGCCATCACCGAGCTGCGCAGCGCCGGTGTCCGCGACAGCGCCCTTTCCATCGTCCACCAGCAGGACGGCAAGAACACGACGTCCGACGGCAGCGGCCACACGACCGACGACGGCGGCAACAAGAGCGGCCTGGTGAAGGGCCTTCTCGGCGGCGGCGCGGTCGGCGCGGCGCTCGGCATCGCGGCGCTCGCCATTCCCGGCGTCGGCCCGCTCGCAGCCGCCGGCGCGATCGCGGCGTCGGCGGTTCCGGAAGGCGCGGCGATCGGCGCGGCGGTCGGTGCGGCCGGCGGCGGCCTCAGCGGCTACCTCTCCAAGCACGGCGTCAGCGACGAAGACGCCGGCTATTACGAGAAGAGCATCAACTCGGGCGGCGTGTTCGTCTCGGTCGATACGAGCGACGCCGGCATCGATGCGGACCGCGCACGCGAGATCCTCTACGCAGCCGGCGGCCACAGCGCGTCGCGTGCGAGAGCGACCGCCTGAGCCACGCTCCAGCGGTGAAAAGGAGGCGCCCGGCGAAAGCCGGGCGCCTTTTTATATCCTCCCCATCCGGAGGATGGGGAGGGGGACCAACCGTAGGTTGGTGGAGGGGTAGAAGGCTCGGCCGGGGAGATAGCGCTTCACTTGCGCATGCGGCGCCTCGTACGCCCTTCACCGCTCTGCATGCGAGCGTCCTAAGCCGCCGCGTTCCTCCCGCGTGACCCGCTCCACGGCGGCGCCCGCGGTGAGGCCGTGGACCACCGTTGACAGCGCGATCGTGAGCGCGATCGTCGCCCAGAGCTGGCCTTCGTTGACCAGCTCGAGATGGTTCGTCGCGTAGCCGAGATAGTAGATCGAGCCGATGCCGCGCACGCCGAATACCGCCACGACGATGCGCTCGCGGGGCAGGAGGCCGGCTCCCGCAAGCCCGAGCCAGCCGATCACCGGCCGGATGACGAGCAGCAGCGCGAGGGCGATGGCGACGTGCGGCCAGTCCAGCTCCGGCCACAGCATCGGCAGGACGCCGCCGATCAGGATGAGCAGGATCGCGGTCAATGCGTGCTCGATGGCGAGCGTGAAGCCGTGGAGCGTGCCGTGGAATTCATGCTGCGCCTCGGCGCGGCGGAGCACGAGACCGGCGACGAAGGCGGCGATGAAGCCATAGCCTTCGACGAGCTCCGTCGCACCGTAGCAGAGGAGCACCCCCGCGAGCGCGAGCACGCCCGATCCCGTGTCCGCGAGCGCGTTGCCGCGCGGCACGGCGAAGAGGATGCGCCCGAGCAGCCAGCCGATGCCCGCGCCCGCTGCAAGTCCGACGGCGATCCGGTAGAAGACGTCGAGGGCGAGCCACTGGAGGCCCCACTCCCCCGGCGCGAACCCTTCGGCCGCGACGATCAGCGCCAGATAGACGAAGGGAAAGGCGAGGCCGTCGTTGAGCCCGGCCTCGGCGGTCAGCGAGAAGCGCACCGGATGCTCGCCGCCTTCGGTGGGCGGCCCGACCTGCACGTCGCCGGCGAGCACCGGATCGGTCGGCGCGAGCACCGCACCGAGGAGGAGCGCCCCGGCGAGCGTCATCCCCGCCGCAAGCCAGCCCAGCAAGGCGACCGCAGCGATGGTCAGCGGCATCACGACGGCGAGCAGCCGCACCGTCGGCCGCCACCTTTTGTAGCTCGTCAAATTGTCGATCCTGAGGCCCGTTCCGAACAGGGCGACGATCACGGCCAGTTCGCTGGTCAGCTCCCACAGGCGCGGCTCGGTGCGCGGATCGACCGCCGCCGGCATGCCGGGGATCAGGGAAAAGGCGGCGGCGCCCGCGGCGATGAGCAGGGCCGACGCCGCCGGCTCCCGCCCGGACAGGAAGCGCGGAATCCAGTAAGCGAGGATGATCCCCGCGCCGATCGCCGCCATCGCGACATGATAGGCCTCAAGCCCGTAAAACCCCTCGCTCGCCATCCGCTCCGCCCGCTAACCCAGGTTGCACAAGGGAAGCGCACCGTCCCGCCGCGAGTTCCGGCATTCCGGAGCGAGATGGCGGCGACGCGGTCTCGGAAGGTGCCGAGCGGCAGGCCTCAGAGGTCGACGGCGAGGCTTGCGCTCCAGCGGCGGGGCAGGTTGTAGTGGAAGCCCTCGCCGATGTTGTTCCAGCCGTAATTGCCGAAGATATTGGCGGTCTGGAGCCGAAGCGTCGCCGGCGCGCCTTCTATGTCGAAGCGGTACGGGGCGCCGAGCGCGAGGACGTAGCGGCCGGGGATCACGAAGGTGTTGAGCCGGTCGGCGGCACGGTCGCTGGTGCTCTCGTAGGCGAGATCGACCGAGAGCCCGTCGACGAACGGCACTCGGTAGTCGAGCGCGCCGTTCACGTAGCGGCCGAACCAGCCGACCGGATGCGCGCCGACCAGCCCCGCGTCGCGCTCGTCGCCGCTCAGCGTGCCGTCGTAGAAGACGGCGCCGACGATCGCGGTCAGCCCGGGCAGCGGCTGGCCGGCGAGCGAGAGTTCGACGCCGCGGTGCCGCACTTCGCCGAGCTGCCGGAAGACCTGCGCCGTATCCAGCGCGAAATAGGGCTTGGAGACTTCGAACAGGCCGGCGACCAGCCGCAGGTTGCGCGGCAGGACGATGCGGACGCCCGCGTCCATCTGCCGCGTCAGGATCGCCGGCGGGGCTTCGTCGAGGTTGACGGCGCCCTGCGGCGCGACCGGGCTCTCCTCGAGACCGCGCGCATAGCCGGCATAGAGGGTGAGCCAATCGCTCGCGCGCGCCGACGCGTTGGCGTTGACCAGCCAGGTCTGGTTCTCAGACGCCGGCAGCGGCCCGCCCGGCGCCTCCACCGACTTCGTATAGTCAGTCCGCTGCACGCTGAAGCCTAGTTCGCCGACGTCGCGCCAGCGCAGGTCGTAGCCGAGGCCGGCCGAGAGCTGCCGGACGCTGTCCCGCGTCTGCGGGCCGACAGCGAAGTCCGGCTCCGGAGTCTCGACGGGCTCGTCGATGGGCAGCCGGCCGAGCGGGTAGCGCGCGCCGCCGCCGTAGCGCCGGCTCTGGTCGCGGCCGCGGACGACGGCGTGGATATTGTGGAGCCGCGGGCCTTCCGTGAAGGTGCGGGTGGCGCGCAGCTCGCCGGACCAGGAGGCGAAGCGGCGGTCGCCTTCCACCGCGATGAAGCGATCGGCGATGCCGTCGGGCGTTGTTCCGAACGCAAGCTCGGTGAAGGTCCGCTCGAGATCGAGGACGGAACGGAAGCCGCCGCCGCGCAGGGTCCAGCCGCCGGACCGGACGGTGGCGAGGAGCCCCGCATTCAGCCCTTCGGCCTCGTTCGTCGCCCAGCGCGGCCCGTAGAAGCGCCGCCGCTCGATCTCGGGCGGGAGGAAGGAGCCGCCGGTGAAGTAGATGGGCTGCGCTTCCGCCCCCCGAGACGACCACCAGCCGACGAAGGGCATGATTTCGACGTCGTCGTTCGGCCGCCAGCGCGGAATGAGGGCCGCGCTGGTGAAGGTGCGGTCGGCGCCGTAGTGGAGCTCCTCGCGGTTGATGCCGACGCCGGCCGCGACGGCGAGGCCGTCGGCGATCGGGATCTGCGCGTCCGCTTCGGCACGGAGACTCCCGAACGGGCCGATGCCGGCGACCGTGCTCAGCACCGCCTCGTCGCCCGCGCGGCGGATTCCGAAGTCGGCGATGCCGGTCGGCGCGGAGAAGGGATAGCCCTGCGCCGAGATGCCGACGCGCATCGTCGATCCGGAGATCAGCCGCTCGGGAAGGTCGGCCTGGTAATCGAAATACATGCCGTCGATGCGCGTATTCCCCGCCTGCACCGGGCTGAACCCGCGCGCCATGAACGGATTGTAGATGCCGACGCGCTCGTTGCCGACGCTGGTCCCGAACGCGTCGCCGGCCTGGGTGACGGCATTCTCGCTCGCGCGCTGGGCACGAGCGTCGGGGGCGGAGGCGGCGGCCATGGCGGCGCCGGCGAGGAGGCAAGCGGGGAGGGAGCGCATCATGCGTGCATGGGGAGGGCGCACGTGCGGCGCCGTCATTTCGCTTTCGATGAACGCGCCGGTCGCTTCGACGGGCGGAGCCGAACCTGCGCTTCTTCGTTGCCGCTCCATGTCCCACATCGTCCTCCTCGGCGACTCGATCTTCGACAATGCCGCGTACGTGCGCGGCGGCCCGGACGTCGTGCGCCAGCTCCAGGGCGCGCTTCCGCAAGGCTGGCGCGCGACCCTGTGCGCCGTCGACGGCGCCACCACCGGCTCCGTCCCGCCGCAGCTCGCCCGCCTGCCGCAGGGCGCCACCCACCTCGTGCTCAGCGCCGGGGGCAACGACGCGCTCGGCGCCTCCGGCCTCCTCTACGCCCCCGCCCGCTCCGTCGCGGACGCGGTGGCGACGCTCGCCGATGTGCAGGACGCATTCGAAGCGAGCTATGCGAGGATGCTGGAGACGGTGCTGTCGGCGGGCCTGCCGACGGCCTTGTGCACCATCTACGACACGCCGGGCTTCGCCCCCGACCACCGGATCATCAAGACGGCGCTGTCGCTGTTCAACGACCGCATCACCCGCGCCGCCTTCGCGAACGGCCTCCCGCTCGTCGACCTACGCCTCATCTGCTCGGACGACGCCGATTACGCCAACCCGATCGAGCCCTCGACGAAGGGCGGCGCCAAGATGGCCGCCGCCATCGCCCGCCTTGCCGCCGGTCCGCCCGAGGACTGGCGCCGCGCGCTGGTGATCGCCCGCTGACGCCTCGCGGTCGCCGTCCGGGCTGCCTGCACCTGCGCCGCCACAGCTTGACGCCAGCCGATGTTCGCGCCATGTTCTGCGCCTCAAGGGGCTCGGCATCCAGTCGGAGACTGCGATGAACACCGCTTTTGCAACCGGCGACGTCGTGCGGTTGTGCGTCCACTTCGTCCACTTTGCGGGCCGGGCGCCTCCTGAACCCGAATAAGGTTGCCCTCGCGCGGATAAGCGCCCACGGCTCGGGCACGTCCGGCGCCACTGCCCCGGCCGCGGGGCGACGAGGCCGCCCCCGTCCCCGAAAGGACAGCACCATATGGCGGGCACCCGCGAGGATTACGAAGCCAAGGCGGCCGAGGCGCTCGTCCAGCTCGAGAGCGCCACCAGCGAGGCCGACCGCCAGCGCCTGAAGCGTGCCCACGGCTGCTTCCTCAAGCTCGCCAGCCACGGCGAGGAAGCCGCCGCCCGCGCCGCCATGCGCCCCGCCGCCCGCATCCGCCCCGAAAAGCCCGCCCCCGCCCCCGTCCGCTCCACCAGCTACTTCAAGTAGGCCGGGAGGTCCCGGCGGACCTTTCTTTCCCGAGCGCGGCACCGAAAGCGGCGGGCACACCGATCCCCGGCGCCCCGCACCAGCGCCGCTTTCCCCGCACCAACAAAGCGCGCGCCCGCTGGCGCCTTGTAATGTAGGATTTGTTCCGGTTTGGTTCCTCCCTTTGCAGGAGAAGGAACCATGTCCCAGCCGCTCCCCGTCATCTGCGACCGCTGCCGGGCGCGCGGCGACGCCGGCGAGGGCGTCTTCGCCGGGTTCGGCGCCCTGCTCGATTTCGATCCCGTCCCACGCAGGACGAACCGCGCCGACGGCTGGGACGAGGAGGTCCAGCGCACCTTCATCGCCGCTCTGTCCCTGACCGGCTCCGTCCGCGCCGCCTGCCGCGCGGTCGGCAAGTCGGTCTTCGGAGTCACCCAGCTCCTGGCCGCGGACGGCAGCGAGGGCTTCGCCGCCGCCCACGACCAGGCGATGGCGCTCGCCTGCGAGGAGCGCCGCCGCCGCCTCGCCGAGGGCCTCGCCGCGGTCGCCGGCGACGAGTCCGGCTGGCGCCCGCCCGAAGGCCCTTGGGCGCAGTCCCAGCGCCGCCGCGGCCGCCCGCCCAAATACGTCTCCGCGCCCCTGCCCGAGCTCCCGCCGCCGCCCTCCACCCCCGCCGAAAAGGCCGCCGCCGACGCCGCCGCGCGCGAGGAGTTTACCGAGGTCGTCCTCAAGAAATACCTGTTGAAGCTGCAGGCCGAGCGCCGCGCGCGCCTCGACGGCCGCATCGTCGAGGCCGATTATTACGTCCGCCAGCTGACCTGGATCGAGATGCTTCTCGATCTCGGCTCGGGGAACGGCTGGCGGGTTCTCGAGGGCCTTCGCCGCGGCGACTACCATGCGATCGACATCGCCGGCACGCCCTTTTCCCGTATCCTCGACGAAGCCCGCCGCCTCGCCTGGGCCGAAAAGGGCGAGCCGCCCCGCCCCGAACACCCGCCCGGGGATCTCACCCAGGACCACGGCGAATTCCACACCGAGCCGTCCGAATTCGCTACGGGCGGCGACTATGCCGAGCGCCAGCGCCAGGAAGCCGAAACCCGCGCCCGCCACGAAGCCGCCGCCCGCGCCCAGATCGAATGGGAAGAAAGCGCGAGGGAAGAGTCCAGAACCTGGCGCGAGCGCCTAACAGCGGAGGGGAGTGGGGCGCAAAACCCCTCTCCCATCTCGGGAGAGGGAGGGGCCCGCCCGCGCAGCGGGTGGGAGGGTGAGGGCACGCCGCGCGCGGACTGACGCCGCCCCGCCACCCGTTCGGCCCGAGCGCAGTCGAGGGCCGCTGCCGAGCGAAGTCGAGGCACCTCAAGCGCCGTTTCGAGCGCTCACCCAGCGGCGCGGCCACCCACCCCCGCCAGCCGCCGCACATCGTCCATCAAAGCCGCGACCACCCCCGCCTCCACCGCCCCCGGCTCCACCGCCCCCGGCTCCACCGCAAAGTCGAAGACCATCCCCATTTTCTCGCCCAGCGCGGCAAGATCCGGCGCCGGCGCCCGAACCACCCGCCCCAGCGCCCCCTCCATCGCCGCGCAAGCCGCCTCATGCGCCGGCATCCACTCATCCTCCTCCTCGACCGAAAGCCCCGCCGACCGCCTCTCCACCTTCGCCACCCCCTCCCGCGCCTCGCGAAAAGCCGAGAGCGCCGCCCCCCATTCCTCCCCTGCGTTTGCAGGGGAGGGGGACCGCCCGAAGGGCGGTGGAGGGGCCCCTTCTTCTTCCAACCTAGCCCCCACCTCCCCGCTCATCCCGAGCACCGGCAAAGCCACCGCCCCCGCCAGCACCGCCCGCCGCGACACGTCGGGACACGCGGAGGCCTCGTCACCCGTTCCGCTCGTCCTGAGCCTGTCGAAGGACTGCCTTTCTTCACCGGCGGGAGCCCCCGCGCCGAGCGCCACCCCATCTGGCGCAGACGCGCGAGAGCCTTTAGACTGCCCAGCAGCCATCCTTCGCCTCCTCGAAAAGGCGTGTGGTGGTAAGAGCCGGAGCGAGGTGCCAGCCTTGCTCCGGTTGGAATACTGGATAGCCGATAAACCTGGGGCAGGTCAATACCGGATAGCGAAAAAAGAGGCCGCGGACGCCCCAAGACCGGCATCGGCCGCACGATCGGCCTGCGACTCTACGCCGACGAGGAGGCGGCTCTTGATGCGTGGATCGCGCAGCAGCCGGAACCGAGGCCCGCGAAGCCAGAGGCGATCAGGCGCCTGCTACGAGAAACATTGCGCCTCAAAGGACCGCATGCCTAGGAATATGCTTCTCCCGAGCGGTTTTTAGTCATAAGTTGTTGCCTCACAACTTAGGGAGCAGACATGCCTCGCGGAAAGCCCATAGTCCTAGACACGGTAGAGTTCTCAACTCAGAAGGCGGCGCGGGAGCACTTCAGCGCCATGTTGAACCGTTACCGTCCAGGGGAGCGGGTGAACCCCGATGACGCGACGGAGTTGGCCAGTCTGCTCAAGCGGCATAATGATTACCAGTCAAAAGTTGGGGTCGGCATCACGCACTTTGAGGTGATTCCGGCCGAGTTCGCAACGCAGTGCTTCGCGGTCGTACGTAGTGACGGCTCGAAGGAGGATTTTTCGTACCAGCGCTGCATCGATCAACGAAAGACCTGACAATGGCCGAGCTGAGCGCTGAGGATCTGGTAAGCATCCTAGCTGGCGATCCCGACGAGCTTCAGGTTCACCTTGAACTTATCGAGCGCGACGTCGCAGTCGATGGACACCTTGTCAGGGTGCATTGCCACTGCTTAACGGTTGATGGGAATGGCCGTGTGAAGCCACACCGCTTAGCAGAGTTCATGAGGAACGCAGTCGCAGACTACGCTGTTCCAAAGAGCCAACTGGCTGATGCCCGTGCAAGAGACCATCAGTTTCGCTCCACCTCGGCAACGGCAGAGTTACACCAACAAGCCATTCGCGCCTTCACAGATCTAGAAAAAAGTGGCGAAGGCGGGGAAATGCTTCTTTTTCTCCTAGCGGAACGCTTTCTGAAGCTTCCGCAGGTCCTGTGCAAAATGGATCTAAAGACTGATACTCGTATGCACTACCATGGTGCAGACGGCATATACGCTGGTGTGACAGACGAGGGCGTTCTCAAGCTATTCTGGGGCGAGTCAAAGGTTTATCAGGATGCCAGCACCGCCATCCGCGACTGCCTAGCGGCTTTATCGCCCTTTTTGACAGAGCATGACCATGAAGGTGCTGAACGAGAGCGAGATCTGATACTCCTGAGTGACAAGGCAGACTTGTCAGACCCAAAGTTGACTGACGCCTTTAAACGATACTTTGATAGTAAAACACCGCAGTCCAATCGGGTCGAGTATTGCGGCCTCGCATTGGTAGGCTTCAATGCCTCGTTTTACCCGGCCGACGGAACCAAGGCTCTTGCGGATGCACTGGCCGAGTCTGCTCGCCAAGGCTTGCTCAATTGGACGAAGCAGATTGGCAATCGCCTTACAGCTGAGAAGCTCGACCAAGTCCACATAGAGTTTTTTTGCGTTCCTCTCCCTTGCGTGGACCAGTTCAGGTCGGCTTTTCGCACCTCTCTGGGACTCGATAAGTGAGCCTCTTGGAGCTACAGGACTGGCTACTATCGGAAGGGATCAAAGACGATCTCAATCTGATTACTCAGCTAACCGTAATTACCGAGATTGATAATCTCGAAGTGCCGGTCTCACAGGCCGAGACCGCGCCCGACTGGGAGCGACTTCTCCTCGCCGGCAGTATCCTAGCTAGGTCTGACAAGAGACCCCACCAAGAGGCAGCCCTCCGAATTGCCACGGCGGCTCTCACCTTGGAGACGGGCAGTCGGGAACGTGACAGTGGAGCTGTCCTGCTTAGCAAGCTTGCGAACCATCGCGCCATAGAGTTGGCGGAGTCGCGCCACCGGCTAGAACCAGGTCTCGACCAGCGTCTCGGTATATCCATGCGGGTGGAGTCCCTGCGGCGGCAGATGGAGAACTCTGTCCTTCTTCCATCAACCGGAGCGTGGCTGCCCGTAAACGACTTTCAGCGCAAGTTCTGGTCGGGAGCGTTGAGCGAAGCACGTTGGCTATCGGCGTCGGCGCCTACCGCCTCGGGAAAAACTTTCCTGGTGCTTCAGTGGCTCCTGGAGGAGGTGCGGGGGAACGATGCACAGGTTGCGGTCTACCTGGCGCCAACTCGTGCGCTGGTCGCGGAGATCGAGGCGACCCTCACCTTCATGCTGCGCCAAGCTGGACAAGAGGATGTTCGGGTTTTCTCACTTCCACTGCGTGACAAGTATAGGGAGGCCACGTCTCACTCGACGAAGCTGGTCTATGTCTTTACGCAGGAGCGGCTTCACTTGATGTCTAATTTGCTAAATGAGGAGATTAAGGTAGATCTTCTGGTCGTCGATGAGGCTCACAAGATCGGAGACGATCAGCGTGGAGTGATCCTGCAGGACGCTCTGGAGCGCTCGTCGCGCGCAAACCCCCTCATGCGGGTTGTGTTCATTAGCCCTGCTACCCAGAACCCGGACGAGTTGCTGCAGGACGCTCCAGCAGGTGCGGAACGTCTCGCGATCGATAGTGACGCCCCGACAGTTCTGCAGAATGTGATCGTAGCCACGCAGGTGCCGCGGAAGCCGGAGTATTGGGACCTCAAGCTTAGGCGCTCGACGGAATGGGACCCGATCGGAGTCTTGAAGCTGCCCAGCCGGCCAAACGGGCTTAGGAAGCGCCTCGCTTTTATCGCTGCAGCAGCAGGTGCGCGAGGAGGCACTCTCATCTACACTAACGGCGCTGCAGAGGCTGAGGCAGTAGCGGACTTAATCAGCCAGCTCTTACCAACCCCAGAGGAAATTGATCCGGACCTTGCCGGGCTGGCTGACTTGGCTCGCAGAGGTGTGCATCGCAAATATCAGCTCGGACCGCTAGTCGAGCGCGGAGTAGCGTTTCACTACGGCAACATGCCTTCGCTTATTCGCTCTGAGGTTGAACGCCTCTTTCGCATTGGAAAAATACATTTTTTGGCCTGCACCTCAACGTTGGTAGAAGGCGTCAACCTGTCGTGCAGGACCATTGTATTGCGGGGTCCGCGCAAGGGGCGCGGCAATCCAATGGAGCCGCACGATTTTTGGAATCTTGCCGGCCGCGCCGGGCGATGGGGTGATGAATTCCAAGGGAATATAATTTGCATCGATCCGCAGGACGAGGGTGCTTGGCCGGGCGGAGTTCCGGAACGAGCACGCTATCGAATCCGGCGCGAAACAGACTCCGTTCTGGACAAGGGCGAAGAGATGCTTCGCTTTTTATCAGCTCGAGCGAATGCAGATCCACGAGAACTTCTAGCGCACTCTCAACAAGAGCAGGTGTGCGCGTATTTGCTTGCTACTTTTTTGCGTGAAGGGACAATCACCCAAGCAGGTTTGGCCAAACGCCACAGCCCTCACTTGATAGCCAGAATCGAAGAAGAGGTAAAACGCTTGGCTGTCGTGATTGAGGTTCCGGCAGAGATCGCCACACGGCACCCAGGTGTCAGCGCATTGTCGCTCCAACACATGCTAGACTTTTTCCGTGACTTCGAGGGGGACGATGAAGACCTTCTGCCCTCTCCGGCTGAAAGCGTGGACGCATACGAAGCCGTCGTCGCAATCATGCTCCGAATTAACCAGAGCATCTATCCTGCTTTCCAACCTGAGGGTCTAGTGCCACTCCATACGCTGATTGTTATCGAGTGGATGAGGGGACTTTCCCTAGCTGCAATAATCCGAAAGCGGGTAGAGTATCATGAGAGACGCAATCATACCTACAAGCTTGATAAGCTAATTCGCGAGACCATGGATCTCGTTGAACAAACCGCGCGCTTCAAAGCACCGAAATACTTCTCTGCGTACATCGATGTTCTTCGCCTCTATCTGCGCGAGGTCGGGAAGGAAAACCTCCTAGACGCAAACTTCGATATAGGATTAGCGCTTGAGTTTGGCGTCTCGAGCGTGACTCTGCTTTCGCTGATGGAGCTTGGCCTCTCGCGAATGAGCGCCGTATCTCTGTATGAAAAAATTGCTCGTGATGACCTAGATCGCGAGGGTTGCCTTCGATGGGTAGCCGAACACTCCGAGCGATTTGAAGCGATGGAGATCCCGATCGTCATCGTGCGCGAGGTGCTGGAAAAGCTAGCGCCCCCGGCTAGTGATCTTTCCGACGAGCTCACGAGTACTTAGTTGACGGATCAGAGCACAAATACCTTTCACCCCGGCAGCGAGCGCTCGAAACTCACTCCTCCCCCATCCTCAGCGCCGCAATGAACGCCTCCTGCGGAATGCGCACGCTCCCGTACTCCCGCATCCGCGCCTTGCCCTCCTTCTGCTTGTCGAGGAGCTTCTTCTTGCGCGAAATGTCGCCGCCGTAGCATTTGGCGGTGACGTCCTTTCTCAGCGCCGCGATGGTTTCCCGAGCGATGACCTTGCCGCCGATGGCGGCCTGGATGGGGATCTTGAAGAGGTGGCGGGGGATGAGGTCTTTCAGGCGCTCGCACATGCCGCGGCCGCGGGCCTCGGCGGTGCCGCGGTGGACGATCATGCTCAGCGCATCCACCGGCTCGTTGTTGACCAGGATGCCCATCTTGACGAGGTCGCCCTCGCGGTAGCCGATCTGGTGATAGTCGAAGCTCGCATAGCCGCGGCTGATGCTCTTCAGGCGGTCGTAGAAATCGAACACCACCTCGTTGAGCGGCAGCTCGTAGGTGAGCTGGGCGCGGCCGGCGACGTAGGTGAGGTTCTTCTGGATGCCGCGGCGGTCCTGGCAGAGCTTGAGGATGGGGCCGAGATATTCGTCGGGGACGTAGACGGTCGCCTCGATCCACGGCTCCTCGATTTCCTGGATGCGGTTCGGGTCCGGCATGTCGGCGGGATTGTGGAGCTCGATCGTCTTGGCCGCTTCCTCCTTCGAATGGGAAAGGTGGATGCGGTAGACGACGCTGGGCGCGGTGGTGATGAGATCGAGATCGTATTCGCGGGTGAGGCGCTCCTGGATGATCTCGAGGTGGAGAAGGCCGAGGAAGCCGCAGCGGAAGCCGAAGCCCAATGCGGCGCTGGTCTCCATCTCGAAGCTGAAGCTCGCATCGTTGAGGCGGAGCTTCGAGATGCTTTCGCGCAGCTTCTCGAAATCGGCGGCGTCGACCGGGAAGAGGCCGCAGAAGACGACCGGCTGGACTTCCTTGAAGCCCGGCAGGGGCGCGTCGGTGGGGCGGCGGGCGTCGGTGATCGTGTCGCCGACGCGAGTCTCGGTGATGTCCTTGATCTGGGCGGTGATGAAGCCGACCTCGCCGGTGGTGAGCGCTTCCATCTGCTCGATCTTGGGGCGGAAGGCGCCGACGCGGTCGACCAGGTGGACGGTGCCGGCCTGCATGAAGCGGATCTGCTGGCCCTTTTTGATCGCGCCGTCGACGACGCGGACCAGGATGACGACGCCGAGATACGGGTCGTACCAGCTGTCGACGAGCATGGCCTTGAGCGGGGCTTCGGGGTCGCCCTTGGGGGGCGGGATGCGGGCGACGATGGCTTCCAGGACTTCGTCGATGCCGATGCCGGACTTGGCGCTGGTGAGGACCGCCCCGCCCTCCTGCCACGGGCCGCCGGCGGGGAGGCCGATAATGTCCTCGATCTCGGCGCGAACCTTGTCCGGGTCGGCGGCGGGGAGGTCGATCTTGTTGATGACGGGGACGATCTCGTGGTCGTGCTCGATCGACTGGTAGACGTTGGCCAGCGTCTGCGCCTCGACCCCCTGGGCCGCGTCGACGACCAGGAGCGCGCCTTCGCAGGCGGCGAGGCTGCGGGAGACTTCGTAGGCGAAGTCGACGTGGCCGGGCGTGTCCATCAAGTTGAGGACATGACCCTTGTAATCGAGGCGCACGGTCTGCGCCTTGATCGTGATGCCGCGCTCCTTCTCGATGTCCATATTGTCGAGCACCTGCTGGGAGCCCGACATCTCGCGGTCGCTCATCCCCCCGCAGCGCTGGATCAGCCGATCGGCGAGCGTCGACTTGCCATGATCGATATGCGCAATGATCGAGAAGTTTCTAATTTTATTTAATTCAGTCATTTCGTGCATTTTCTGTAGAGTTGCGGGCGCCCTAGCACCCCCTGCAGGGCGCGCAAAGTGCGGGCGGCAGCGGCCGCGTGCGCAGTTGCACGGTGGGCATCGAAGCATTTGCATGGTGTCGGCATAGCTTTTCGGCCCGGTTCCTCGATCTCATCGGCAATCGCCGTGCAGATCAGCATGAACAGCAGCCGCAGATGAGCGGCGCTTCACCCCGCGACGCCGTCCATGCCGGCGCGTCCCTTTTACTGCCACAGAGCCCAGCTCGTCCACGAAGGCATGAATCCAGTCGCAAGCGCGGGCGTGATGCCCGGCGCCTTTGGGAACGCACCCCAGAGTGCCTTCAACCGCTCCTTCCAGCTACTGGCGGGATTGATGACGCTTATGAGGTGCTGCGCGATGGCGGCGGACGCGTACACGCGATTGGCGCAGGGCGTGTAGAGCGACAGCTGGTTCAACTCGGGAATAAGTCCGAGCGCGGGGATCTTTGGCTGAAGGACGAGCGGGTGGTTCCAGAGCCGCGAATGATGCGCACAGATATTCCTCACGTAGGTGAGTGTGCGCATCCAGCTTACGAGCATCTCTGGATCGGGTATGCCGTATTTACGGCTGATGCGGACGCGGTCTGCCGGGTGTGCGATCTCGAACAGGTGCGAAAGGATACCGAAGTCCCAGGTCTCCACCGCGATCCAGATCGGGAGTGGCGTCGAATGCCCTTTGATGGCCTCGACGATCCAGTCGATACGTGTGCGATCAGCGGCTTCGTCCGCTCGCGTGAGCCACTCATGGTGGCGAGTGACTCCATTTCGGATTTGAACGGCGCGCTTGGGATCCAGCTTACCTGGATTGCGATGCGCCCAAGGGTCCCTGTGGCCCAGGGTGTGAGCGATATCGACCCGAAGCGCGACCTCGATGCGCTCGATTGCATCGCTCATGAGGAGCCGCAGCTTCTTGTCGAAAACATAGAGCTGAACGGCGTGCTGAAACTCGGTCCCGGCTCGGAAAGTCTCAAGCGCCTGCGTCACGGGCTTGCCGTCGCTGCCGGTGCTGGTCCTGGTTTCGCAAAACGGAAACCAGTAGGATTTCAGCCGGTAATATCCGATCCGTTCCAGGTGGCGAAGCGCGAGCGGCTCGTCCGTTACGGCAAGGCCGCGGCTCTTCAAGAGGTCGAGCTGATCAGCGAAGCTGAGGTCGGTTCCGGGAAAGGGCGGCAACATCGTGGCCGCATATAAAGAAGGCCGCCCCTTGTAGCCAGCAGGCTTCCAGAGGGGGCGACCGTGTTGCCGCCTCAATAACGAAACCTGCCAGAAACGCAAGGCTTGTCTTCAAGGCCCCGTTGAAACCGTAGGGCCGTCCGTCCTACACTCCGAGGCCGACCGCGGAGAAGATGATGGCGAACGACATCCCTGACCAGCTCTTCAAACGCATGGTCCTCGTCAACCAGTACCGGATCCTTGCACTCGTCCACAAGGATGACGTCGCAACGTGGACCCGCGCCGCCGAGATCGCGCAGCAGGGCTGGCCGGTGGAGGACCTTCCCGGGGTTGAGCTTCTCCAAAGCTACATGAAGGATGCGCTGACGCGCGATGATCAGCGGTTCGTCCTCCAATGCTTCCACCTTTTTGAGCTGATCCAGGACGGAATCGAGCGGGGCTTCCGTCCCAAGCGGGAGCACGCACTCGTCGACTTCCCCGGCTTCGACGGGAACAACGAGACCAACCTGCTGAGCTACGCGCGACATGTCGTGAACGCCGAGCAGCGCTTCACATCTGTGAAGCGCTGGATGCCGGACTTGAACTCGCACATGCCCACCCTCGAGCTTTATCAAACGATGCTGGCGGAGTGGAACAGGCAGGGGGAACCGCTGGTGCTTTCGGAAGAGCAGTTCGATCGCTTGATCGAAGCGCAGGTTCATCCGTCCATGCGAAAGCCAAGCACTGCCCCTGTGTAGGAACCGGCACCTGCGGAATGGGAAGCGCGTTCTATCGGAACACGCGTGCCCGAGCCCGCAAAGGCAGCTGACTTATCCGGTGGAAGAATTCGTGCGGCGGCGTCGTTCGCCTTGACGACCGGCGCTTGCCCGCTCCCGATCGCTGCGCGAAGTCCCTGATAATCAGGCTATGATCGTCGAAGCCCTGAGGGACGTCAGCCGGCGGGGGCGAAGGTACCGCGGCAGGCGGATTCATCCAAAACGGATGAATCATTGCGCCCTGCTCATCCGAAATGGAGGATCGCTCCCGAGGGGAGGCGGACTTGGGGGTTCAGCAGACGCTGACGGCGCTGGTCGACCTACTGCTGCGCGAAACGGCCTTGTTCGCCGCCGCCGGGTTCCTGGTGCTTGGTCTGAGCGACCTTGCCGTCGATCTCCTGTGGATCGTGCGGACGCTGTGGCGGTGCGCGGCGGGGATCGAGCGCGGAAAAGGGACGATTCAGGCGGTGCCCGCCGCCGCCGCACCGGGGCGGATTGCGGTGTTCGTTCCTGCCTGGGACGAGGGTGAGGTGATCGCGCCGATGCTGCGCCACGCGCTCGGCGCCTGGGTGGCCGGGGACTTCCGGATCTTCGTCGGCTGTTATCCAAACGATCCGGCGACTATCGCGGCCGTGCAGGGCGTCGGCGATGCGCGGGTGCAAGCTGTCGTCGGGCCCGGGCCGGGGCCGACGACCAAGGCGGACTGCCTGAATGTGCTCTGGGCCGCGATGCTCGCCGATGAGGCGCGCGCCAGCCGGCGGTTCAAGGCGGTCGCCCTTCACGATGCCGAAGACGTCGTGCATTCGGCCGAACTCCGGATATTCGACGCGCTTGTCGAGCGCTTCGACCTGGTGCAGCTCCCGGTTCTGCCGCTGATCGACCGGACGTCCCGGTGGGTCGCGGGCCATTATGCGGACGAGTTCGCCGAGGCGCACGGCAAGGGCCTGGTCGTGCGCGGCGCGATCGGGGCGGCGCTCCCCTCCGCCGGCGTCGGGTGCGCCATCGCGCGGGAGGCGCTGGAGCGGCTTGCGGAAGGCGGCGGCGGGTGCCCGTTCGCCGCGGAAAGCCTGACCGAGGATTACGAGCTCGGGCTGCGGCTGAGGCGAGGCGGCGGGAGGGCGGCGTTCGTCCGCCTGCGGGCCGCGCCGCGCGGCGCGGTGGTGGCGACGCGCGAATACTTCCCCGCGACCCTGCGCGACGCGGTGTCGCAGAAGGCGCGGTGGATGCGGGGCATCGCGCTTTCAGGGTGGGATCGCCTCGGCTGGAGCGGCGGCTTGGCCGAGCGCTGGATGCGGATGCGAGACCGCCAGTCGGTGCTCGCCGCCCTGCTGCTCGTCTCGGGCTATGCCGTCTTCGTCATTTGGACGCTGCGAATGGCGGGAACGGCCGCGGGGCTGCCGCCCGTCGAGATGCCGGCGGGGCTCCATCTCCTGCTCCTTGGCAACGGCGCGCTGCTGCTCTGGCGTCTCGCCATGCGCTTCGGCTTCGTCGCGGAAGCCTATGGCTGGCGCGAGGGGCTGCGCGCGGTGCCGCGGACTCTGGTCGGCAACCTCATAGAGATCCGCGCCGCGGCGCGCGCCGTGTCGCTCTACGCCGGTGCGCGCGGGGCGGTCCGGTGGGACAAGACCCGCCACGCCTTCCCATCCGAAGTGCCGGGCGAATGATGCGGCAGCCGCCGCCGCTGCGCTTCCTGGTGCTGGTCGTGGGCGGCTGGATCTGCATGCGAACAGCCGTCTACGCGCCCGGCTGGTGGGTGCCTGAGGGCGTTGCCCGGCCCGTGCCGGTGGCCATGCGCGCACCGGGCGGAGTCAGCCTCGTCCCTGGGCCGCAGAGCCCCGCCGAACCGCGCCCTCCGCGTGGGAGCGCCTATCGCGCTGTCGCCGCAACCCTGGAGACGATCCGCAGGGCCGGCAGGAGCCCGTCGGAGTCCGTCCCTGCGCCGGCACCCCGGCTCGCGCCGCTTGCGGCAGCATTGGCGGCTTTGCCCGTGCACGCAACTGCGGGAGCCGAGACAAATCGCACGGCGCCGCGGAGCCTCGGACCCATCGTGGTCGCAGCGCACCCGGGACGGTGGTCCGGCTCCGCCTGGCTCCTCCTCCGCCGCGACGGGGGCCGAGCGCTGGCGCAGGGCGGCACGCTCGGCGGCGGCCAGGCTGGGCTGAGGATCGGCTACCGTCTGAACCGGTATGCCGCCCGGCCACTGAGCCTCGCCGTCCGCGTCTACGCACCGGCCCGCGACCCGCGCGCGGCGGAGGCGGCGCTCGGCCTCGAATGGCGGCCGTTCGCGTCCATCCCGATGAGACTCGCCGCCGAGCGGCGCCAGGCGCTCGGCTCGCGCGGCCGCTCGGCGCTTGCCCTCGGGGCCCATGGCGGCGTGAGCGGCATGGCGCTGCCCGGCGGCCTGCGCCTCGACGCGTACGGCCAGGCAGGCATCGTCGGCACCCGCTCGCGCGATCTTTACGCGGACGGGGCGGCCCGCGTGACGATGCCGGTGGGCCGCTTCGACATCGGCGCCGCCGTTTCCGGTGGCGCCCAGCCCGGCGCTGCGCGGCTCGACATGGGACCGGTCCTGTCGGTCCGCCTGCCGGACGCGCGGCTGCGCGTCTCGGCCGAATGGCGCTTCCGCATCGCGGGCGGCGCGCGGCCGGGCTCGGGCCCGGCGCTTACGATCGGGACGGATTTCTGAAGGCAGGGCTCGGCCCCCATGCCCGCAGACACGTCCCTAGATAGCGTCGGAGCCGCGTTCGCCCGTTCGGATGCGCAGGGCCTCTTCGACATTGCTGACGAAGATCTTGCCGTCGCCGATTCGGCCGGTGCGCGCCGCCGCGGCGATCGCTTCCACGACGCGCTCGGCGAGCCCGTCCTCGACGACCACCTCGAGCTTCACCTTGGGCAGGAAATCGACGACATATTCGGCGCCGCGATAAAGCTCCGTATGCCCCTTCTGGCGGCCGAAGCCCTTGGCTTCGATCACGGTGATGCCCGACACGCCGACGTCGTGGAGCGCCTCCTTCACCTCGTCGAGCTTGAACGGCTTGATGACGGCTTCGATCTTCTTCACGGGGCCACGCTCCTCCGACAGCCGCAATGCAGCATAGAGGCGCGGGCGACGCTGGCAAGCGGCCGCTCCAACCGCTAAGGGGCTCCCCATGCTTAATCTTTCCGGCATCACCGTGCGCCTTGGCGGGCACACGATCCTCGACGGCGCGACCGCTGCGCTGCCTCCCGGCAGCCGCGTCGGCCTGGTCGGCCGCAACGGCGCCGGCAAATCCACCCTGATGCGCGTCGTGGCCGGCTCGATCGATCCCGAGGACGGGAGCGTCGACATGCCCCGCGCGGCGCGGGTCGGCTATATCGCGCAGGACGCGCCGGCGGGCGAAGCGACTCCGTTCGAGACGGTGCTCGCCGCCGACGTCGAACGCGAGGCCCTGCTTCGCGAGGAAGAAGCGACCGACGACGGTCACCGGATCGCAGAGATCCACGAGCGGCTGAATGCGATCGACGCCCATGCGGCGCCGGCGCGGGCGGCGCGAATCCTCGTCGGCCTCGGCTTCGACGAGGAGATGCAGCAACAGCCGCTGGACAGCTTCTCGGGCGGCTGGCGGATGCGCGTCGCGCTCGCGGCCCTGCTCTTCTCGCAGCCGGACCTGCTGCTCCTCGACGAGCCTTCGAACCACCTCGACCTCGAATCGACGCTCTGGCTGGAGAATTTCCTCAAGGGCTACAAGGCGACGATGCTGATCGTCAGCCACGAGCGCGATCTCCTGAACAACGTGGTCGACCACATCCTCCACCTGAAGCAGGGGAAGCTCACCCTCTACCCGGGCGGCTACGACGCGTTCGAGAAGCAGCTCGCCGAGCGGCTGGCCTTGCTGGAAGCGGCGCGCTCGGCCCAGGCGGCGCAGCGGGCCCGGCTCGAACATTATATCGCGAAGAACAGCGCCCGCGCCTCGACGGCCAAGCAGGCGCAGTCGCGCGCCAAGGCGCTCGCCAAGATGAAGCCGATCGCCGAAGTCGCGAACGACCCGAGCCTGAGCTTCGACTTCCCGAGCCCCGCCAAGCTGCGCCCGCCGCTGATGACGCTCGATATGGCGTCCGTCGGCTACACGCCCGGCCAGCCGATCCTGACGCGCCTCAACCTCCGCATCGATCCCGAGGACCGGATCGCGCTGCTCGGCCGCAACGGCAACGGCAAGACGACGCTCGCCCGCCTGCTCTCCGCCCAGCTCCCGCCGATGGACGGCGGGATGACGGCGCCCGGCAAGCTCAAGGTCGGCTATTTCACGCAGTACCAGGTCGAGGAGCTGGAAGGCGATTCGAGCCCGCTCGAACATATGAGCCGGCTGATGAAGGGCGCGACTCCCGCGGCGGTTCGCGCACAACTCGGCCGCTTCGGCTTTTCGGGCGACAAGGCGACGCGCGCGGTCGGCACGATGTCGGGCGGCGAGCGGGCGCGGCTCGCGCTCGCGCTCGTCACCCGCGACGCGCCGCACATGCTGATCCTCGACGAGCCGACCAACCACCTGGATGTCGACGCGCGCGAGGCGCTGGTCCAGGCGCTGAACGATTATGGCGGCACCGTCGTCCTGGTCAGCCACGACCGGCACATGATCGAGCTGACCGCCGATCGGCTGGTCCTCGTCGATCACGGCACGGCGAGCGAATATGCCGGCAGCCTCGACGATTACACGGACATGATCCTCGGCAGGAACGGCGCGGGCAGCGGCGGCGGTGCGGGCGACGCTCAGGGTGGGGGGCAGAAGGTCAGCCGCAAGGACGAGCGCCGCGCCGCCGCCGGGGCCCGCGAGAAGTCGAAGGCGCTTCGCGCGGCGGCCAAGGCTGCGGAAGCGGAGATCGCCCGGCTCGAAGCGCGGCGAACCGAGATCGACCGCGCCATGTTCGATCCCGCTTCGGCGACCGCGGCGGACGCGAAGCTGACGATGAGCGCGCTTATGAAGCTGCGGGCGGAAGTCTCTGCCAGGCTGGAGACGGCGGAGGCACGCTGGATGGAGGCTTCTGCGGAGCTCGAGGAAGCCGGCATCGCCGCCTGAGCCCTTCCGGGCTTCTCCTTATGGCGGCAGGGCGGCGCGGCTGCGATAGAGGTGCGATGAAGGCGACCCGTGTCCTCGCTTTGGCCGTTCCTTCCCTGCTCGGCGGAGCGGCGGCACTTGGCTACGCCAGATATTGCGGCGCAACGCGCGACGCGGAGGCGGCCTGGCGTTCGATCCGATGTCGGACGGAGCCGCCTTCCGGCGTCTTCGACCCGGAGATGGTCGAGGGGCTCCCCGATGTTGCGCGGCGTTACTTCCGCCGCGCCATCGCCCCGGGGACGCCGCTCGCCACCAGCGTTGAGCTTGAGATGGAGGGCATTTTCCTCCTCGGCGATGTCGGCGAGCACCGGAGCTGCCGGATGACGGCGCGGCAGATCCTGCGCCCGCCCTTCGAGTTCGTCTGGATGGCGCGCCTCGCCTCGCGCGCGATGCGCATGTCGGGCTCGGACGCGCTCGTCCGCGGCGAGGCATGGACCCGCTTCTTCCTTGCAGGCCTCGTGCCCGTCGCGAATGCCCGATCCTCCCCCGACCTCGTCCGCTCCGCCGCCTTCAGGGCCGCGGTGGAGGGGATCTGGGCACCGGCCAGCCTGCTGCCGGAGCGCGGCGTCCACTGGGAGCAGATCGGCGACGACCGGGCGAGGCTGATCTTTGTGCAGACGGCGCCGCAGATCGCGATCGAGCTGGCTCTGAACGGCGACGGTACCGTGCGCGAGGCGCTCGGCGAGCGCTGGTCCAACGCCAATCCGGACCGATGCTTCCGCCTGCAGCCTTTCGGCGGCACGGTCCTGGGAAGCGCCACGTTCGGCGGCTTCACCATTCCGGCCGAGCTGCATGTCGGCAACCACTACGGAACCGCCGACTATCTCCCCTTCTTCCAGGCGCGGATCGTCGGCGCCCTGTTCCGCTGAACGGGCCCGCCGCCGCTGGTCAGGACACCCGGGTCCAGGTCTGAGAGCGGCACACGACGCGGCCGAGGATGCAGCCGCTCGCTTCGACGGCGTTGGGGCTGCGGACGCGGAGCGTACCGGGCACGGTGCGGGCGAGATCGGGCACGAAGACCCGACCGCCCCAGGTGCCGCCGCCCTGCTGCTGGAACTGGCGGAAGAGCTGGGCGCCGACCAGATTGTTAGTGCCGGCGGCACGCGCCTTCTGCTGCGCCCGCGCACTCGCCCAGACGACGGTGCCGCACATCTCGCGGCCGCAGGGCTGGATGCGCACATGGACGCTGTTCTTCGGATTGCGCCAGACGCCGGTCGGCTGCTGCGTCTGTGCATCGGCTGTGCCGGCGAGGGTGGAAACCGCGACGAAAGCCGCGGCGGCTGCTGCAATAAGCTTCTTCATCGGTCGTCTCCTTGCCCGAAAGCGGGTCTCGATGAGCGCCGGCTATGCCCCTCGTTCCGGCGCGTCAACGAGTGAAACCACTGAAACCATTGAGTGATTGGTGGGCATGGCGGAGGCCCGTTTTCGAGGCTTTTCGGAAACCGTTGAAACAGAGGCGAGGCCGGGCCGCCGTGCCCGCGCGCCCGGATTCATGCGCCCGCGGCGGATCACAGGACCCGATTCGCGTGGTCCGCGAGCCTTCGTGGGAGACCGTCATCCCGGCGAAGGCCGGAATCTCAGGGGGTGAAGAGCGCCGCCGCCTGTTGTAGATCGGCCGGGTTGCACTGCACGCACACCTCCTATTTCACCCGGTGAGGTCCCGGCTTTCGCCGGGACGACGTAGCGGGCAGGGACGCCCGGCCCACGGACGCGAAAAAGCCGCCGAACCCGAGGGCGCAGCGGCTTTTTTGTTGGTTGCGGGAGTAGGATTTGAACCTACGACCTTCAGGTTATGAGCCTGACGAGCTACCGGGCTGCTCCATCCCGCGTCAACCACTCCCCGAGCGGGGCGCGAGGCCCTGAAGGGGGAGACAATGTGAATGGGTTTTACTTTGACCGCTCGTCGCAAAGCCTGGCGACGACCTACTCTTCCATCGCTTAAGCGATAGTACCATCGGCGCAGTCTGGTTTCACGGCCGAGTTCGGGATGGGATCGGGTGGGTCACAGACGCTATGGCCACCAAGCTATGTGACGA
>DASWMS010000070.1:0-42254 GCA_036399655.1 Allosphingosinicella sp.
CAGCGGTCGAGCAGGGGCTGACAGACAATCCACAGCCGCCAAGGCTGACTAGCGGTGGTGAAGTTTTGCGCGATTCCGCTAGGGCTGAGCCTGTCGAAGCCCGGTTTCGAAGGGCGCGGCGCGGCAAACCGTCCTTCGACAGGCTCAGGACTAGCGGTGGTGTGAAGTTTTGCGCAATTCCGCTAGGGCTGAGCCTGTCGAAGCCCGGTTTCGAATGGCGCCGCGCGGCAAACCGTCCTTCGACAGGCTCAGGACGAGCGGTGGGGTGAAGTTTTGCGCAATTCCGCTAGGGCTGAGCCTGTCGAAGCCAGGTTTCGAAGGGCGCGGCGCGGCAAACCGTCCTTCGACAAGCTCAGGACTAGCGGAGTAGCGAATGGCCTTGGATCCCGACTCGTTCGATCTCCTGCTGACCACGCTCAGGCGTTACGTCGCCGAGCGGCTGCGGCCGCTGGAGGCGCGCGTCGCCGACCAGGACGAGGTTCCGGAAGATGTCGTCGCCGAGATGCGGGAGATGGGGCTGTTCGGCCTGTCGATCCCCGAAGACTATGGCGGCCTCGGCCTGAGCATGAGCGAGGAGGTGCGGGTCGCGTTGGAGCTCGGTCGGACGACGCCCGCCTTCCGCTCCGTCTTCGGGACCAATGTCGGGATCGGGAGCCAGGGCCTCGTCATGGCCGGGTCCGACGCGCAGAAGGCGCGGTGGCTCCCCGGCATCGCGTCGGGCGAGATCGTCACCAGCTTCGCGCTCACCGAGCCCGGCGCCGGCTCCGACAGCGCCTCCGTCCAGACCCGCGCCGTCCGCGACGGGGACGTCTACCGCCTCTCCGGCACCAAGCGCTATATCACCAATGCCGACAAGGCCTCACTCTTCACCGTCATGGCGCGGACCGGCGAGCCTGGGGCGAAGGGCGTTTCGGCCTTTCTCGTGCCCGCCGATCTTCCCGGCGTGAGCGTCGGCAAGCCCGAGAAGAAGATGGGGCAGCAGGGCGCCCACGTCTGCGACGTCAATTTCGACGAGGCGCCGGTTCCCGCCGCGAACCGCCTCGGCGAGGAAGGAGAGGGCTTCCGGATCGCGATGCGCGTGCTGGACCGCGGCCGCCTCCACATCGCCGCCGTCTGCACCGGCATCGCCGAGCGGCTGATCGCCGACGCGGTCGCCTATGCGACCGAGCGCCGGCAGTTCGGAAAGCCGATCGCCGAGTTCCAGCTCGTCCAGGCGATGATCGCGGATTCCAAGACCGAGGCGATGGCGGCGCGGGCTCTGGTTCTCGAGGCGGCGGCGAAGAAGGATGCCGGGGAGCCGATCACGCTCGAGGCGGCGGCGGCCAAATATTTCGCCAGCGAGGCGGTCGGCCGCGTCGCGGACCGGACCGTGCAGATTTTCGGGGGCGCGGGCTATATCGGCGATTACGGCGTCGAGCGGCTGTATCGCGACGTGCGTCTGTTCCGGATCTACGAAGGCACGAGCCAGATCCAGCAGCTCGTCATTGCGCGTGAGACGCTGAAGAACGGCGGGTGAGGGGGAAGGTGATCGGAGCGCTGCAATCCGCCCTTCGACAGGCTCAGGGCTAGCGGTTTTCTTGACGGAAAAGTGCTGGCTCTCTCACGCCGCCAGGGCTGAGCCTGTCGAAGCCCGGTTCACCCGCCGAACCGCCCGCTCACCCCCGCCGGAGCAGCAAATTCATCCGCGCCGCGGCGATGGGTTTGTCCCGGTCTCCCTGCCAGGCATGGGCCTCCACATTGGCGACTCGGGTGCCGAGGCGGGTGACTCGCGCGGCGGCGAAGGTGTCGTGATCGGTGCCGCCGCGCATGAAATCCACGGTGACGTTGATCGGCTTGGGGATCACCTTCTCGCCTGCTTCGAGCTGGTCGTAGAGCGTGCCCAGGGCCGCGAATTCGAGCAGGCCGGCGATGGCGCCGCCATGAAGGAAGCCGGGGCGGCCCACCACCTCTTCGCGAAACGGCATCACCCACAGGAGCCCGCCTTCGCTCCCGCGCTCGGTCCGCAGGCCGAGCAGCTCGGCATAAGGGGGGAGCTTTGCGGTCATCGGAGGCCGGTTAGCCGAAGGTCCGCCGGTTCGTCCACGTCCGCCAGCGTCTCGCGCACGTCGAGGGACCAGCCGAGCGCATCGATCCGCGCGATCGTCTCGGCGGCGACCGTTGAGCTGCTCCAGGCAATTCCTTCGAACAGGCTCGGGTGGAAGCGGGTGAGCCCGAGGAGGACATAGCCGCCATCCTCGGCCGGATGAATGACGGCGTCGTGTGCGGCGAGGGCGTCCGCGGCGGCGCGGAGGCGGCGGCGTTCGAGGGCCGGGCAGTCGGCGCCGACCAGCAGCAAGGGCTCCTCCGCCAGCACCCGCTCGGCGGCGCGGGCAAGGCGTTCACCGAGATCGCCGCCGCCCTGCGCCGTCTTCGCGACCTCGCCGTCGAACCACGAAGCAGCGTCGGGTTCGCCGCACAACTCGACCGCGAGCCCGCTGGCAATCGCCTCCGCCACAGTCCGCTCCAGCATCTCCGCCGCGAGCCGCGCCGCGCCTTGCGCGCCGAGCGCCGGAATGAGGCGCGTCTTGACCCGTCCCGGCACCGGCGCCTTCGCGAAGATGACGATGCGGGTCACCCGCGCTTCCAGCGGTGGTAGCGTTCGGCCCAGGCGAGGATGCGCTCGGGCTTGCGCGCCTTTTTCCATTCGCCGGCGGCATATTTGTTCGCCTCCGCCATCGTCGGGTAGGCGTGGATGGTGCCCAGCAGTTTGTCGAGCCCGATGCCGTGCTTCATCGCCAGCACGATCTCGGCGAGCATTTCGCCGGCGTGAAGACCGACGATGGTGGCACCGAGAATCCGGTCCTTGCCGGGAGCGACGAGCAGCTTCACGAACCCGCGGGAAGCGCCTTCGCAGACAGCGCGGTCGAGATGCGCGAGGTCGTAGCGGACGAGCTCGTATTCGACGCTGGCTTCGCGCGCGGAGCCCTCGTTGTGGCCGACATGGGCGACTTCCGGATCGGTGTAGGTGACCCAGGGAAGGATTCGGTAATCGGCACGGAAGCGCTTCAGCGAGCCGAACAGGCCGTTCACGGCCGCGAACCAGGCTTGATGCGCGGCGAAATGGGTGAACTGGTAAGGACCTGCGACGTCGCCCACGGCGTAGATGTTCGGGAAGCGGGTCTCGAGGAAGTCGTTGGTGACGACTGTCCGGTCCGTCTCGATGCCCAGCGCCTCGAGGCCGTAGCCGCTGAGCCGTGCCGTGCGTCCGACCGCGACGATGAGCTCGTCGAAGGGGACGCGGCGGTCTCCGGCAAGCACGAGCGTCTTCTCCTCGACGCGAACCACTTCGCAGTTCGTCAGTATCTCGACCCCTTCCTCGCGCAGCACCTCCGTGACCAGAGCCGACACGTCCTCGTCCTCCTTGGAGAGGATGCGCGCGCCATGTTCGATCTGCGTGACCTTGCTCCCGAGCCTCGCAAAGGCCTGCGCCAGCTCGGTCCCGATCGGGCCGCCGCCGAGGATGGCGACGCGCTCCGGCGCGCGGTCGCGGCCGCGAAGGGCGTCCCACATCGTGTCGCTGGTGAGGTAGCCGCTCTCGGCGAGGCCGGGCAGGTCCGGGACGAACGGCTCCCCGCCCGCGGCGATGACGATGGCGCGGGCGGTGAGGCGCTCGCCGCCGTCTATCTCTACCGTCCAGGGATCAATCAGCCTGGCATAGCGTCGGCGCACGTCGACGCCGAGCGCGCGGTAACGCTCGGGGCTGTCGTTCGGGGCGATGGCGGCGATGGCTTCGAACACGCGCTCCATGATCGCAGCGAACGGCGCCGGGCGCTCGATGCCGGCCTCCCGGATGTGGTGTTCCGTGCGGGCGGCGGCGATCAGCGTCTTGGAGGGGACGCAGCCGGTGTTGAGGCAGTCGCCGCCCATCTCCCGCGCTTCGATCAGCGTCACCTTCGCCTTCACCGTCGCGGCGATGTAGGCGGTGACGAGCCCGCCGGCGCCGCCGCCGATCACGATCAGGTTGCGGTCGAAGCGCTTCGGCCTCTTCCAGCCTTTGTAGACGCGGCGCTTGCGCAGCATGCCGACCACCCAGCGGGCGATGAGGGGGAACAGGCTGAGGAGGACCAGCGAGGCGATGAGCCCGGGCGAAGCGATGTCGCCGATGCTGTCGATTCGCGCGATCTGCGTCCCGGCGTTGACGTAGATGAAGGTGGCAGGGAGCATGCCGATCTGGCTGACGATGGCGTAGGGGAGCACCCGCATCCGCGTCAGCCCCATGGCCAGGTTGATCAGGAAATAGGGCACCACCGGGTTGAGGCGCAAAGTCAGGAGATAGAAGATGCCGTCCCGCTCCAGCCCGCGGTCGATCGCCTTTAGCCGGCGCCCGTAGCGTGCCTCGACCCAGCCGCGGAACAGGTAGCGCGAGCCGAGAAAGGCGAGGGTGGCGCCGATCGTCGCGCCGAAGGAGACGATGAGGACGCCGGTCCACAAGCCGAACAAGGCCCCCGATGCGGCCGAGGCGACCACCGCCCCCGGGATCGATGCGGCGGTCAGGCCCACGTAGATCGCGAAGAAGATGGCGATGAGGAGCAAGGGCCGCTCGTCGACCAGGCGATCGAGCCACGCCTGCTGCGCCTTCACCGTGTCCAGCGTCAGCCAGTCGGCACCGCCGAGCAGGTACCAGGCCGCGAACCCCGCCGCGACGAGCAGCAGGAGGCCGATCCTCCCCGCAAAGCCTCTTGTCATCGCCGCCCTTTCTCGCCGCCTTCGAACCGCCTAGATGGGGAGCGTCCAGGAGAGAAGCCATCGCCGCCGCGTCCAAGCCCCCAAGCTCGCCCTTCGCGGTGCACGGCGCGGCGCCGCTCGACCCGGCCAAGTTCCGCGATCCGCTGCTGACGGCGAAGGGCGAGCCGCGCGCGCAGGTCGTGCTGAACCGGCTGGAGACGCTCTGGATCAACACCGGGACCCTGTGCAATCTCGCCTGCCCGAGCTGCTACATCGAGAGCTCGCCCGCCAACGATGCGCTCGTCTATCTGAGCCTCGCCGAGGCGGAGGTGTATTTCGACGAGGCGAGGGCGCTCGGCACGCGCGAGATCGGCTTCACCGGCGGCGAGCCCTTCATGAACCGCGACATGCCGGCGATGATCCGCTCCGCGCTCGATCGCGGCTTCGAGCTCCTCATCCTCACCAATGCGATGCGGCCGATGCGGCGCTTCGAGGCGGACTTGCTCACCCTGACGGCAGCGGAGCGGCAGCGGATCGTCTTCCGCGTCAGCCTGGACCATCATTCGCGCGCGCTGCACGAGGCCGAGCGCGGCGCCGGAAGCTGGGACAAGGCGCTGGACGGGCTCTCCTGGCTCGCCGCCAACGGCTTCCGCGTCGCCGTGGCCGGGCGGAGGTTCGGCGCGGCGGCGGAGGCGGGCTATGCCGGCCTCTTCGCAGCGCTCGGCATCGCGCCCGACCACCTCGTCCTCTTCCCGGCAATGGACGAAGCCGCCGACGTGCCGGAGATCAGCGAAGGCTGCTGGGCGATCACCGGCGTGTCGCCCGCATCGCTCATGTGCGCATCGAGCCGGATGGTGGTGAAGGCGAAGGGGGCGGAGCGGCCGCACGTCGTCGCCTGCACGCTCCTTCCCTACGATCCGCAATTCGCGCTCGGCGAGCGGCTCGCCGATGCCGCGGCCGCGGCCGTGCCGCTCAACCACCCGCATTGCGCGCGTTTCTGCGTCCTCGGCGGGGCGAGCTGCAGCGGCTGAGATGCTGAGCGTCGTCCTGCCCACGCTCGACGCGGCGGCAACGCTGCCCGCCTGCCTGGCCGCTATTCACGACGCCGACGAGATCGTCGTGGCCGACGGCGGCTCGGCCGACGCAACCCGGGCGATCACGCAGGCGGCGGGCGCGCGGGTCGTCGATGCGCCTCGCGGCAGAGGCGTTCAGCTCCGCGCCGGCGCGGCGGCTGCGCGGGGCGACTGGCTGCTCTTCCTCCACGCCGACACGATCCTCGAAAGCGGGTGGCGCGCCGCCGCGGACGCCCATGCAGTGTCCGCGCCGGACCGGGCCGCCTGCTTCCGCTTCCGCCTCGACCATGCCGGCTGGCAGGCGCGGCTGATCGAGCGCGGCGTGGCGGCGCGGCGCTTTCCCTACGGCGACCAGGGGCTCCTCATCCCGCGTGCCCTTTACGACGCGCTCGGCGGCTATCGGCCGCTGCCGCTGATGGAGGACGTCGATCTCGTTCGCCGCATCGGACGGCGGCGCCTCCGCCTGCTCGACGTTGCCGCGACGACCTCGGCGGAGCGCTGGCGCCGCGGCGGCTGGGTGCGCCGCTCGGCGCGCAACGTTGCTCTCGTCGCCCTGTACCGGCTCGGAGCGAGCCCGGCTCGGCTTGCGAAGCTCTATGGCTGAACCGGCGGACGTCCTCTTCGCGCGCGCGGCGGCGGCGCTCAGCGGAAGCGGCGGGACGCGCGATCTTCCCGCCGCCCGCGCGCTCTTCGCTCAGGCCGCCGCGGCCGGGCGGCGCGACGCGGCCGTCATCTTCACCAACTTCGTCGCGAGCGGCGTCGGCGGCCCGCGCGACTGGCCGGCCGCGGTGAAGTTTCTCGAAAGCCTCGCGCCGAGCGGCCGCCGCTCGCAGCGCGAACTCGAGACGATCCGCGCCATGCGGCTCACGCCCGCCGGCGACCCGCTCGCGCCGCCGCGAGGCGAGCGCCTGTGCGAGGCTCCCGAGATCGTCCATTTCCCCGGCCTCTTCACCGCGGCCGAATGCGCTTATCTGATCGAAGCCGCCGAGCCGATGTTCGAGCCGTCGGTGGTCGTCGACGCGAAGAGCGGACGGCAGGTCCGCGACCCTGTCCGCACGTCGGACGGCACCGGCTTCACCTGGCCGCTCGAGACGCTCCCGGTCCACGCCCTGAACCGCCGCATCGCCGCCGCGAGCGGCACGGTGCCTGAGCAGGGCGAGCCGCTCCAGATCCTGCGCTACCGCCCCGGCGACCAGTATCGCACGCATTTCGACGCCATCCCCGGCTTCGCCAACCAGCGGACGCACACGATGCTGGTCTGGCTGAACGACGCCTACGAAGGCGGCGAGACGGAGTTCCCGACGCCGGGCCTCGCGCTGCGCTTCCCGGCCGGCGACGCCATCCTCTTCCGCAACGTCCGCGAAGACGGCCGCGGCGACCCGGCCTCGGCCCATGCGGGGCTTCCCGTCACCGCGGGAGAGAAGCTGATCGCCAGCCGGTGGATACGGGAACGGCCCTACGATCCGCCGGTCGGGGCAAAAGCCGCGTAAGGAAGCCGCAGGCCTACCCACCCCGTTCGGTTCGAGCGAAGTCGAGAACCGTCTTCGAGCGAAGCGAATGGACTTGCGAGAAAAAGAAGGGCGTCGGCGTCGCTCGGCAGCGGTCCTCGACTGCGCTCGCACCGAACGGTGGATGAAGCTCAGGCTTTTTTCAGACGGGGGTTCCGCCTCCGAACACGCGCCGGCCGATGGCATCCAGCTTCGCCACCATCGCCGGGTCGCGTGCGCCAGGCGCGGTCATGATCGCGTTGTCGAGGGCGCGGTCGATCGGGGAGGGCGGGCGCTCGCTCGGCAAAGCCTTGGCGAGCTCCACGATCATCCGGCGCGCGGTCTCGGCGTTGGCGTGGAGGCGGCGGACGATGTCGGCGACGTCCGGCTCGTCGCCTTCGCGCCAGCTGTCGTAGTCGGTGATCATGCCGATGAGCGCGTAGGGAAGCTCGGCTTCGCGGGCGAGCCGCGCTTCGGGCATCGCCGTCATGCCGATGATGTCGCAGCCCCACTGCCGGTAGAGCCGGCTCTCCGCACGGGTCGAGAATTGCGGCCCTTCGATCGCGACATAGGTGGCGCCCCGCGCCACGTCCGCGCCGGCCGCCGCAGCGGCATCGGCGACGAGGTCGGACAGGCGCGGGCAGACCGGGTCTGCCAGCGAGACGTGGGCGACGAGGCCCGGGCCGAAGAAGCTTCCCGTCCGCCCCGACGTCCGGTCGACGAACTGACCCGCGACCGCGAACCGGCCCGGCGCCATCTCCTCGTTGAGCGACCCGACGGCGGAGACGGCGACGAGATCCGTGCAGCCCGCCCGCTTCAGCGCATCGATGTTGGCGCGGTAGTTGAGGTCCGAGGGCGGGACCCGATGCCCGCGCCCGTGGCGGGGCAGGAAGACGAACTTCACGCCCTCGATCCGCCCGATCAGCAGTTCGTCGGACGGCTGCCCCCAGGGCGTGTCGACGGCGATCCACTGCGCCTCCTCGAGCGCGTCGAGCGCATAGAGGCCCGAGCCGCCGATTATGCCGATCACCCACTCGCCCATGCGGCTTCCTACGGGGGCGTGAGGAGGATGCGCAAGTCGCTCACGTTCGTGCCGGTGGCACCCGTGACGAAGAGGTCACCCTTTCGAGCCAGAAAGGCACCGCTGTCGTTGGAAGCGAGCGCTTCGGCGGCTTCGCGCGCCGTAGCGCTGGCACCGTCGAAAAAGGCGCCGGCGGCGCGGCTGTTGCCATCGATCCCGTCCGTGTCGGCCGAGAGGCCGGACACACGGGAGCCGGCGAGCACGGCGGCTGCGGCAAGCGCATATTCCTGGTTCCGCCCGCCGCGCCCGGAGCCGCGCACCGCGACGCTGAGTTCGCCGCCGGAGATGAGCGCGCAGCGCCCGTTCGTGCGCAGCGCGTGCTCGGCATGGGCGCGGCCGGCGTCCCGCGCTTCGCCGGCGGCGTCGCCAAGCAGAACCGGCCGGTAACCGCGCCGCTCCGCTTCGGCAGCAGCGGCGGCGACGGCGGCGGCGTTGCTTGCGACGATGCGGTACTCGCCTCGAACGCTCTTCACGGTTTCAGACCAGCCGGCCGCCGGCGGATCGATGCCGAAGCGGGCGAGCACCGCCCGTGCGTCGGCGGCGGTGCCCGCGGCGGCCACGGTGGGCCCGGAGCCGATATCCTCCAGCCGGTCGCCGGCCACGTCCGAGATGGCGAGCGTCACGAGCCGCGCCGGCATTGCCGCGCGGCCGAGCCGGCCGCCCTTGATCCGGGACAAATGACGGCGGACGCAGTTGATCTCGCCGATGGCGGCGCCCGAGCGGAGGAGCGCCGCCGTCAGCGCCTGCTTCTCCGGCAGTGCGAGCCCCTCGCCGGGAAGGCAGGCGAGCGAGGATGCGCCGCCGCTCAGGAGCACCAGCACGAGATCGTCCGGCCCGGCGCTTGCCGCCAGCGCCAGCAGCCGCTCCGCCGCTTCGACGCTTGCCGCGTCGGGGACGGGATGAGCGGCCGTTGCAAATTCCATGTGCCGGAGCGAGGCGCGCGTCCCGTGCGGCGCAACGGCGAGGCCGGACAGGACGCCGCCCCACGCCGCTTCGAGCGCTTCCGCCATGCCCGGCGCCGCCTTGCCGAGGGCGAGCGCGATCGTGCGGCCCCGCGGCGCCTCCGGAAGATGCTGCGGAAGGACGCGCGCCGGAAGGCAGGCCTCGACGCCGGCCCGCCAGATTCGCTCGAGATCCGCCCGGCTCATCGGCCCTTTCTGTGCGCGCGGGCGTGGGCTAGCACAAGCTCATGGCAGGTGGGGCGAGATCGATGCGGAGATGGCGGGCGCGCGCCTTCTGGACCTTCGTGATCATCGCGACTTTCGCCGCCGCCGTGCCGATCCTCGTCCTGAACGCCGCCGCGTTTCTGGGGGTCGTCCCCGTCAATGCCGGCTGGGAGGAAGCGCGCGCCGAAGAACCGGGCGCCGTCACCATCTTCATCCGCACCAACGGCGTCCACACCTGGATCGTCATGCCCAAGGTGCACGGCCGTATCGACTGGCGGCCGTTCGCACCGGGCGAGCATCTCGCCGACCCGCGCTACGGCGCCGCGAGCCATGTCGGCTTCGGCTACGGCAACCGCGAATTCTACCTCAACACCCCGACCTGGGCCGACCTCACGCTCTCCCGCGCCCTCGGCGCATTCTCGGGAGGAGGCCGCAGCCTCCTCCACGTCGAGCATATCCACGATCCGGAGCCCGACACCCGGCAGCGTGCCATCGTCCTTCGCCGTGACGAATATGCCCTGCTCGCCGAATTTATCGTCCGCCGCTTCCAGCGCGACAGCGCGGGCCGCACCATGCCCGTCCTCGGCCGCGGCTACGGCCCGAGCGACATGTTCTACGAAGCGAACGGCGGCTACAGCCTGTATCTCACCTGCAACGAATGGACCGGCCGCGCGCTGCGCGGCGCGGGCGTGCGGACCGGCCTCTGGACCCCGTTCAGCGAGAGCATCATGTGGCGGTTGGATTGAGCGCCGCTTAGCGGCTAAGGGTAGCGCATCAGGAACGTCCGACAGGGGGACTTCAGACACCATGGCCAAGATACTCGGTAATTTCCACCTCGCGCTCGTGATCGGCGTCGTGCTGCTGCTCGCCGCCATGTTCGGGCTCCACGGCGACGCGATGAGCGGCGACTATTGGACGCAGTTCCTGCGCTACCTCCACGTATTCGCCGGCATCCTGTGGATCGGCCTTCTTTATTATTTCAACTTCGTCCAGATCCCGACCATGCCCAAGGTGCCGGCCGAGCTGAAGCGGGGCGTCACCGGCTTCATCGCGCCTGCCGCACTTTTCTGGTTCCGCTGGGCGGCGCTCGCCACCGTGATCCTCGGCCTGCTCCTCGCCGAGATGAGCCGCGGCGGATACGTTGCCGACGCGCTGACGCTGAAGCCCGGCTTCCGCACCATCGGCATCGGCATGTGGCTCGGCCTCATCATGGCGGCCAACGTCTGGTTCGTGATCTGGCCGAACCAGAAAAAGGCGCTCGGCATCGTCCCCGCCGACGATGCGGCCAAGGCCCGCGCCGGCTCGGTGGCGATGATGGCGTCGCGGACCAACCTCATCCTTTCGATCCCGATGCTCTACACGATGATCTATCAGGGCCACGGCTACGGCTCCTGAGTGACGGGCGGCGGCGGGGCACGGCTCCGCCGCCGCCGCTCGCGCGCCGCGACAGGGCATGAACGTCACCGAACGAATCGCCGCCATGCTCGGCGTCGCCAACGTCGGCCTGATCGTCGGGCGGAGCGTCTGGAACTACCCGTTCGCGATCGCGATGGTGACGCTCTACTTCTTCGTCTTCGCCGAAGCGAAGCTCTACAGCGACGCGCTTCTCCAGATCTTCTTCCTCGCGATCAACGTATGGGGCTGGCGCGAATGGCTGCGCTCGCGCGGCGCCGCGGGCGAAGTGGTGGTCGAGGCGCTGACGTGGCGCGCGCGGCTGGCGTGGATCGCGGCAACGGTCGCCGGAAGCCTGCTCTGGGGCTATGCGATGATGGAGCTGACCGACGCCGCCGCGCCCATTCCGGACGCGTTCGTCGCCGGCTTCAGCATCGCGGCGCAGATCCTCCTCGCCATGCGCCGGCTCGAGAATTGGCTGCTCTGGATCCTCGTCGATCTCATCGCCATCCCGCTTTATCATAGCCGCGGCCTCGTCTGGACGGCCTGGCTCTACGGCTTTTTTCTGTGCCTCGCCGTGGCCGGCTTCCTTGCCTGGCTGCTTGCATGGCGGCGGCAGCAGCGCGCGTCGGCGTGACTCGCGGCTTCCTGCTCGGGAAGTTCATGCCGCCGCATGCCGGGCACATGCGCCTCTGCGAAACGGCGCAGGCGCTCGTCGACAGGCTCACCATC
This sequence comes from Allosphingosinicella sp., assembly GCA_036399655.1. Lineage (GTDB taxonomy): Bacteria > Pseudomonadota > Alphaproteobacteria > Sphingomonadales > Sphingomonadaceae > Allosphingosinicella. Next base: position 11,636 of record DASWMS010000070.1, read on the forward strand.
CTGGTCTGCTGGCTGCCGGGCGATCCGCTTCCGGGCGCGCTGCGCCTGCGCTGGATGCGCGAGCTCTTTCCCGGCGCGAGGGTGATCGGCCATGGCGAGGTCGTGCCGCAGGCGCCCGGCGACCATCCCGATTTCTGGCCGATCTGGACGGCGATCGTCCGCGCGGCGCATCCCGAGCCGGTCGACCTTGTCTTCGCTGGGGAGGATTACGGCGCGCGGCTTGCCGCTGAGCTCGGCGCGGGCTTCGTCGAGGTCCCACGCGCCGCTGCCCCCATCTGCGCCACCGCTGTGCGTGCCCATCCCTGGGGCGAGTGGAGCTCCCTTCCGCCGACGGTGCGCGGCCATTATGCACGAACCATCTGCCTCCACGGCCCGGAAAGCAGCGGCAAGACGGTTCTGGCGGAGCGGCTCGCGCGCCATTTCGGCACCTCCTGGATTCCCGAGCATGCCCGAGCCTACTGCCTCGAAACGCCGGTCAATGCGCTCACCGCCGACGACCTCGAAACGATCGCGCGGCGGCAGAGCGCGATGATCGCCGCCGGCCGCCGGTGGTGCGACCGCCGCCTCTTCGCCGACACCGACGCGCTGACCACCGCCGCCTGGTCGCAGATGCTTCTCGGCCATGTCCCGGAAGGGGTGCGCGGCCACGCCCCGGCCGATCTCTACCTCCTCCTCGATGAGGAAGCGCCCTGGATCGACGACGGCACGCGCGTCTTCGGCCAACCGGAGCGGCGGCGTGCCTTCTTCGAGAGCTGCGAGCATGTGCTGGTCGAGGCGGGCGCCCGCTACGTCAGGATCGGCGGGGATTGGGAGCAGCGTTTCCGCGCCTGCCTCCGGGCCGTGGAATCGCTCGCGCCGCCGTGCGGCCCGGGTTACACTCCGCTCCTCGCGGGGGCGGGACTCGGGGAGGGGGTGCCTGGTGGACGCAGTGGCACGGAAGCCGACGGGCACGATCGCTGAAACGCTCGGCGCGCTCGCCGAGGCGCTGCCGATCATCTGCTGGCAGGCGGACGAGAGCGGCCGCTCCCTTTCCTTCAACGCGCGCTGGGAGGAATATGCGGGCGGCGACCGCGCGGCGGCGGCGGACAACGCAGCCGCCGTTCAGGAGGCGATCGGCGCGGCCGGGCCCGCGGAGACGTTCACGACGACCTTGTCGCTTCGCGGCGGCGACTGGATTTCCCGGCCCTTCCTCACCCACGGCCGCCGCGCGCCCGCAGCGGACGGAGCGCCGGCCCGCTGGGTCGGCACCTGCACCGAAGTCTCCGAGCAGGTCGCGTCCGAACGCGCCCACGCCTTTCTCCTGCGCCTTGGCGACGAGCTTCGCGACGAGAGCAATCCCGAGACCATCCTCGCCATGACCTCGCGCGCCATCGGCCGCGAGCTCGGCGCGGACCGGGTGGTCTATGCGACGATCGATTGGACGGAGGGCGTGATGCACGTCCGCCGCGACTGGCGGGCGAGCGGGCCGCCGGTGACGCCGCACAAATATCCCATGTCCAACTATTCAAGCGACCATGTGGAGCGCCATTCGCGGGGCGAGCCGATCCTCTCCTTCGATGTGGCGAACGACCCCGAGCTCATCGACGTGATGCGTGACCGCTTTCTCACCGTCGGCGTCCAGGCCTTTGCGAGCGTGCCGCTGGTGAAGCGCGGGACGCTGACCGCCGTCATGGCCGCCCAGCAATTCGCGCCCCGCCGCTGGACCCAGGCCGAAGTGCAGCTCCTCGAAGAAGTCGCCGACCGCACCTGGGCCACGCTGGAGCGCGCCGAGGCGGCCGCGGCCTTGCGCGAGAGCGAGCAGCTCTTCCGGATGGTAACGGAAGCGCATCCCATTCCGGTCGTCATCGCGCAGGACGGCGGGATCGTGCTCGGCAATCCCGCCTTCTACGAGATGATGGGCGTGGCCGGGGACGATGCGTCCGCAATCGACCCCAGAAGCTGGTCGGCGGGAGGCCACGGCTGGAAGGAATTCGCCGACTTCGTCCGCAGCCACCGCCGCTACGACAATTACGAGACGGTGATGGTGCGGGGCGGCGTCCGCTTCCCGGTTGCGGTGAGCTGGCGCCACATCGGCTACAAGAGCGAGCCGGCCGTGATCTCCTCCATCGTCGACCTGACCGAAAGGAAGCGCGCCGAGGAGGAGCTGGTCCGCTCCCGCGAGGCGCTTCACCAGGCCGAGAAGCTGACCGCGCTCGGCAGCCTTCTCGCCGGCGTCAGCCACGAGCTCAACAATCCGCTCACCATCGTCACCGCCCAGGCGTCGCTGCTCGAGGAGCTGGCGGTCGGCACGCCGATGGCGGCGCGCGCCGAGAAGGTGCGCCGCGCCGCCGTGCGCTGCTCCAAGATCGTCCAGACCTTCCTCGCCATGGCGCGGCAGAAGGAGCCCGAGCGCAGCACCATCCACGCCGCCGACGTGCTTCGCGCCGCGCTCGACCTCACCGAATATTCGCTGCGCACGGCGGGGATCGACGTGGCGCTCGACATCGCGCCGGGCCTGCCGCCGCTCCACGCCGATCCCGACCAGCTCCACCAGGTCTTCGTGAACCTCATCGTCAACGCCCAGCAGGCGCTGCAGGAGAAAGCGGGAGAGCGGCGGCTGCGGCTTCGCGTCGCGGGCGCGGACGAGGGGCGCTCGCTCGCGGTCGAGATCGAGGACAATGGCCCCGGCGTGCCGCCCGACATCCGCCGCCGCGTCTTCGAGCCCTTCTTCACGACCAAGCCGGAAGGGGTCGGCACCGGCGTCGGCCTCAGCTTCTCCCTCGGCCTCGTCGAAGCGCACGGCGGCCGGCTGGAGCTTCTCGAAGCGCCCGGCGGCGGCGCCTGCTTCCGGGTCACGCTCGACACTGCGGCGGCCGTGCCGGACGCAGCGCCGGAGGTGACCCCCGTGCCGGTGCCGAGCGGCAAGAAGGGCGCAGCGCTCATTGTCGACGACGAGCCCGATGTCGCCGAGGTCCTCGAAATCCTCGCCGCCCGCGCCGGCTACCGGGTCGACGTGGCGGCGAACGGACGGGAAGCGATCGAACGCCTGACGGCCGCCGACTACGACGTCATCCTCTCGGACCTGCGCATGCCCCAGCTCGACGGACCCGCTCTCTACGATTGGCTGGAACGCGAAAAGCCCCACCTCACCCGCCGCATCGCCTTCGTAACGGGCGACACGCTGGGGGACGCCGCGGCGAGGTTCCTCAAGAGGTCGAACCGGCCCGTATTGGAAAAGCCGTTCTCGGGGAGAAACGTGCGCGTCCTGCTTGAAGCGCTCGCGGCGGGGAGCTGAAGCTGCCTCGCGCGGTCAGGCGCCGTGGCCGTCGCCGACGAATTTGCAACGAGCACGCGCTCGGCCAGTTCGCAGAAACAGCTAAAGCATCGATTTGGCTGGTATCGGTGCGGACTCGTGTTTCCGAAGTGCAAGCCATACGCGAGATCGATAATCGGCACGAGTGACCGTCTCTGGCAAATGGCGTGACCATCTAGAATTTCTTCGATCGATTCGGACGGTGAAGAACAAGCCTGCTCGTCCGGCGAGAGTGGCCGCTGCTGCAGCGGCGGCCTTCATGGTCCTTGAACGGGGCGGGTCAAGGATTCTCGATCGAGTGCCACTTACCCGTGGACGCTCGATGATGCGCCACGCGTGGCATCATTTGCGAGGTGCTCACGCCGAGCAATTCGCCCACAATGGCGCTGATCCGCTCTCCCGAGTTGACCAAGTCGGTAGCCGAACGCTGTGAATCCGCAATCTCTGGTAAAGCCGTGGCGAGCCACTGCTCGTAGCCGGCAATGTTGAGCACAATAGACTCGAGCCGCCGCCGGCGTCGGCCCGATGCTGCATAGTCCGCGATGACGGCCGCGGCGATATCGGCAACGGCGGGACCTCCGAACGCGTGAGTAGCGAGTCTAGACAACTCAGCAACGAGGGCGAAGTGCCGAAACGCAGCAGCCCGTGTGGACCCATCTAGCGCAGGTGCATCATCTACGACCGCGAAGCGGCTTGGATCAACGCAGTCTATAAAGACGCGTGATGAGACTCTCATGACAAGTTCCGACCGTACCAGCGCCAGTAGTCGGTCATCGGCGGCCAAATCACGCATTGGAAAGTCGCCTGTCAGAAACATACACGCACGATCTGTCACACGATGGCGCTTGTGCAGACTTGAAACCAGCAGAGAGACCTCCTGAAAAAGTCGCAGACGCCGCGCCTGTTCGCGTATGCGGAGTCTTCGTCTAGAAAGACCGCGAAGGACAAATCCAAAAGCTCCAAGGCGGAGATTAGCAGATGCTCGCCCAAGCTGGGCATAATGGTCGGCTCCGTCGGCCGCGTAGCCTATCTGACAGAGATATTCGCCGCGAAGGATCGACCTAGAAAAGCTACTTTCCAGCTCTTCGGCAACAGTGGCAGCGGAGCCGAGCAACGACCACTCAGCCGCGTGCGCGGCGGCGAAGCCCCACGGATCGCTCTTTGGTCCGATCAGGGCGAAGACAGCGTGGAGCGGAAGCGATGGCGGGGCGTGCGCCGCGAGATGGTGGCTGTAGCGCAGCAGTTCGTCGACTCGCCGGTCGATGCTCTCGCGTTCACCGCCACTAAAGAACTCGCGCATCCGCTCATTAGCGACATACAATTGAGGGGAGAAAAGGCGGCCGACCAACCCCTGGTCAGGGCGGCTAATGCGATCAAGGCCGAGCAAGGATGCAACACCGGCGAGGATGGATAGAAGCTCGGACATTACCACGGACGAGAAGCGCCCGGCGCGCCGGGTTTGTGCAGCCAATGCGGCAGTGCAGCGACCGAGGACACCGGCACGCTCGCAGCGCTGGCCACCTCCTTGGCGCGGCAGCTCGAAGTCGCATAGCGTGTGCCGTCCGCGGACAGGGCACCAAGCGTGGTAAATGATGCCGTCGGGTGTAGGGAACGACACATCGGCCGGAAAAGCCGCTCTGGCCTTTTGTGCCGATCGCAAGCCATCCTGGAATAGCAGCGCCTCAAGGTAGGCTAGCGCGTCCCGCGAGCGGGGCCCAAGGGCATCGCGCCGGGTACGGTATAGCGAGAGAACGAGCACTTCATCGGGGTGCAGACGGGGCAAGCGCTTGAGCGGAACCACCTTCTGATCGTGCTCACCCTGCATTTCAGGTCGCCATCTTGAGAGCTTCAGGCACCAGCCACGGGAGGTCGCAGACGATCTCCTGACTGAGCTTCGGAGTGCCGAATCGCCTTCCGTCGAGGTGCCAGCTCGAAAAGTCGGCTTTCGCTCGGTCGACCGCCGCCGGCGACGCGGCGAGTGTCCGCTTCGCAGGGTCGAACGGCACCCCCGCACTGCCGCGCTGATGGGCGAGCGCCTCGGGAACCGTCCAGTCGGTCAGGCCGACGTGCTGGCGCAGATTGTGCTCGGAAGCCGTCCCTGGGCCAACGACTGCGAAGGTGGTGTTGAGGTCGACTCCCTCCTCCTCGATGTCAATCTGGACAAGGTGCAGCTTGGCCATGAACGTCTGCAGGCCGAAATTTTCCGCAAGCACCAGCTGGGTGCCGATTTCGGAGTAGATCCTACCATCGGCGGGACGGCAGTCGAATTTGTAAAGGAGGCTACAGGCGCAAAGCCGGTCGTCCTGCCAAACCAGATACGATTGCCCCGTCTTTATGGCGAGGTCCGTCTGGTCCGAGGGGCGCAGGCGCAATCCTGGCTTGGGATTCGCCGCGATCAGCGACTCAACCATCCGGCGATCCTCGTCCGTCTTCAGACTGTGGAGCGTGAACATCGCGCCGTTCCGTTTCACTGCGGAGCTGGAGGAGCCAGATTCGCGGTAAGCGAATCCTTTACACATTCTCGAATAGTTGGCAAGGTGCGAATTCGATGCTAAAGCTACCGATGCGCCGACTACGACGGCGCTGAGGAGAACCGGAGATGACATCATGTCCCACGACCAGCCGTTCACAAGCCTCGTGCGTAGTACGGAGGCGAGCCTTTTGCGGCGCATTCACGCGCGCATCGAGAGCGGGGGTGTGTCAAGCCGGGGTCAGTTTGGCGATCTGATGGCAGCTGCCTTCGAAGACGGGCGACTCAGTCCGCGCGATCTAGCCCGCGACTTCGGCTACAGCCTGTCCGCCGTATACCGCTGGATTGACGGCAGCACCGCCCCGCATCGCAGTCAGTGGCCACTCGTCGCCCAGTGGGTGATGGAGCGCCTCGCCATCAAGGCAGGCCAATTGGAGTGCGAAGAAGAGGTGGAAGCCTGACCTGCATCACGTCGCCCGCCGCCGGAGCTTATGCGCTCAGGCGGTGGGCGCTAAGGGTGTTGAGCCCGGCACTTTGCGATGTTGCAAGTAGCGACATGCTTAGCGGGGCCTCGATGGGCGCCCTAGAATGCCTTTCTCGTCGGGAACAATCATGTCTTGTCACGCCGAAATGACCTAGCCTTCTAACCCTTAGTCCTGATCAGGAGCGGGCGCGCTCTTGGTAACAAAATGGCGGAAAACTGGCGCGCCCGACAGGATTCGAACCTGTGACCCCAAGCTTAGAAGGCTCGTGCTCTATCCAACTGAGCTACGGGCGCCCGGTGCCCGTTTAGCGCGCTTTCGCGGCGAGCGGAACCGCGCTAGGCGGCGGGGATGGACGGCGCGGACGTGAGGAAGGTGGAGGCGGAGGCGCTCGGGGGGCGGCCGCTTCGCTATTTCGATTTCGTCATGGCGGCCTTCGTGACGGTGCTGCTCCTGTCCAACGTCATCGGCGCGGGCAAGGTCGCGACGATCGACATTCCCGGCTTCGGCGCAACGCCGTTCGGGGCCGGGATCCTGTTCTTCCCGGTCTCCTACGTGATCGGCGACGTGCTGACGGAGGTCTACGGCTATTCGCGGGCGCGGCGCTGCATCTGGGCGGGCTTCGCGGCGATGCTGTTCATGGCGTTCATGGCGAGCGTGGTCGTCGCGCTGCCGCCGGACGCGGGCTGGACCGGGCAGGGCGCCTACGAGCAGGTCTTCGGACAGGTGCCGCGGATCGTCTTCGCCTCGATCCTCGCCTTCTGGGCCGGCGAATTCGCCAACAGCTATGTGCTCGCCCGGATGAAGGTCTGGACGGAGGGGCGGCACCTCTGGACGCGGACGATCGGCTCCACGCTCGTCGGCCAGGGGATCGACAGCCTTCTTTTCTATCCGCTCGCCTTCTTCGGCGTCTGGGAGACGGAGACATTGCTCAAGGTGCTCCTCATCCAGTGGGCGCTCAAGGTTGCCTGGGAGGCGATCCTGACGCCGGTCACCTACGCCGTCGTCGGCTGGCTGAAGCGGCGCGAAGGCGTGGACGTGTTCGACCGCGCGACCGATTTCACGCCGTTCCGCGCCCGCGCCTAGGGACTTTCCCTTAAGGGACCTTGCGGATGGGGCGGCGGCGGCGCGGCGGCTAATCCTTCTCTCGCAACTAGAGGGGACCGCACGATGAGCATCCACATTTCCGCCGCCGAGATCGAAGCCCGCGCCCGCATCGTCGCGGCGCCGTCCGCGGCCGCACCGCTGGCGCCGAACCGCGGCCGGCGCGTCTTCGACATCCACCCGGCCGTTCACGGCCTGACGATCGCCGCCTACGCGCTGTTCGCGACGATCCTGTGCGCGACCTTCATGGCGCCGGGCATGATCGTCCCCGCCGCCATCGTCGCGGTGAGCGTGGTCGCGCTCTTCCTGACGCCGGGGCTCTGGGCGCGGGTCGTGCCGGACGACGGCAAGCCCAGGCAGAGCTGGGCCGAGTTCATGGACGAAGGCGTCGACACGATCACGGGCCGCCTCACCGCGGGCCAGGCCATGGCGCAGATCCTGACGCTTCCGGCGCTCGTGGTGCTGCTCGCCGTCGCCATGGCGGTCATCAAGTCCAGCCTCTGACCCGATCCGCGCAGCCCGCCAGGGGCGCGCGCATCCACACGTAAAAGCGTCCGGGCTCCGCGGGAGTCCGGGCGCTTTTGCGCGTGTTACGATTGAAACGCTTTCGCCGGGCGCGCGACATCGCGCCGAAAAGCGCCGCCGCCATTGCTCGTCCTGCCCGATCGCCCGCCTCGCAGCGGTGGCTGGGCACGCCTTTCACGAGGACGATCGAACGAAACGCAAGCCTTCCCGCGCACCCCCTTCGCGGGAGCATCCCACACCCCCGAACCACCACCCCCTCCCCGAGGGGCTTCAAAAGGACATGAGCATCATGGCGATTTTCAAAGGCACCAAGCATGCGGAGACGATCAACGGCGGCGCCGGCGACGACTTCATCTTCGGCGACAACGGCAACGACATCCTGAACGGCAATGCCGGCAACGACATGCTCGACGGCGGCAACGGAAGCGACACGCTGCGCGGCGGCGCGGGCGACGACACGCTCGACGGCGCCAACGGCCAGGACACGGCCGTCTATGCCGGCAAGCGCTCCGATTATCACCTGACGCAGCGCCCCGACGGCTCGGTCACGATCCGCGACCTGCGTCCCGGCGCCGCCGACGGCACCGACCGCCTCGTCTCGATCGAGCGCGTCCAGTTCTCCGACGGCACCTTCAAGACCGTGGACATCATCTCGGCCAACGCGGCGCCGATCGCCGGCGACGACGCGCTGACGCTCGCTGAAAATGCGGGTGCCACCGACGTCACCTCGATCCTCCTCGCCAACGACAGCGATCCGGACGGCGACGCATTCGCGATCACGGCCGTGCAGGCGGTGTCGAGCAAGGGCGCGGCGGTGAGCGTCGGCCCCGACGGCAAGGTGACCTACGACGCCGGCCAGATCTTCGCCGACCTGGATGCCGGCGAAACCGCGACCGACACCTTCACCTACACGATCACCGACGCCAAGGGCGTGACCTCGACGGCGACCGCGACCGTGACGATCACCGGCGTCTCCCAGAACAGCGCGCCGGTCGCGGCCAACGACCTGCTGGCGCTCGCCGAAGACGCAGGCAAGACCGACCTCACCGCGCAGATCCTCGCCAACGACACGGACGCGAACGGCGACGCGCTGCAGGTGATCTCGGTCCAGGCCGTCAGCGCCCGCGGCGCGGCGGTCAGCGTCGATGCGGCCGGCAAGGTCCTCTACGACGCCGGCGCGATCTTCTCGGACCTCAAGACCGGCCAGACCGCCACCGACACCTTCACCTACACGGTGACCGATTCCTCGGGCGCGACCTCGACGGCCACGGCGACCCTGAAGATCGCCGGCACCACCCAGGCGCCGGACTTCTACTTCTACGTCCCCGAGGACGGCGAGAAGAAGGGGATGATGTCCATTCTCCAGAACTATTTCGAGATGAACATCGAAGGCGTCGAGCAGCCGGCGATGGGCGGCACCGCCAAGTTCGACGACGCCGCGGGCATCCTCTCCTTCGCGGCCGACCATGACAGCTTCGACCGGCTGCTTCCCGACAGTAAGATGGAGAGCTTCTTCACCATCGTCGGCGAGAATGGCGAGAAGAAGCTGATCGGCATGGTCATCGAAGGCCAGAACGACCAGATCGTCGCCGTCGACGACGCGGTTGCGGTCGGCGAGGGCGGCACGACCGGCAACCTGTGGTCGACGCTCATCACCAACGAGATCGATCCGGACAGCAGCAATGCCAGCCGCCGGATCGTGGAGCTCGACACGTCGGGCACGGACGGCGTCGTCACCTTCGACGCGTTCAAGCAGATGCTGACCTACTCGGCGGCCGGGATCGAGCTGGCGCCGGGCGAGACCCGCACCGACACCTTCACCTACAAGGTGACGGACGGCTGGGGCTCGTCGGACACGGCGACGGTGACCGTCACCATCACCGGCGGCCCGGACGGCGGCGTCTCGGCCGCGCAGGGCGGCGGCGACGGCGTGGTCATCCTCGGTGCCTTCGTTCCCGAAGGCGCGGCCGAGGCTCCGGCCGATTTGGGCGCGATGACGGCGATGCAGCCGGAGATTCTCGGCGCCGAGATGGCGCACATCGCCTGATCCAATCGCTTCAGCTGCAAGGAAGGCCGCCTCCGCGAGGGGGCGGCCTTTTCGTGCACCCGAGCGGCACGTCCGAGATCGTCATCCCGGCCCTTCGACTGCCTGCCAAGGCAGGCGCTCAGGATAAACTTCAGCCGAAGGCTGAAGGCCGGGATCTCAGCGGGTGAAACGTGCAGGCGGACGTGGAGCGCTCCTCGGGCGACCTGCAGGAAGTTCGCGCTTTTCACCCCCTGAGATCCCGGCCTTCGCCGGGATGACGTGCGTTGCTCCCCCGGGCCGCCTTGAACTGCCTGGACCTGCATGCGACGAAGCGCCATGGCTCCGCTCCGCCGCACGGCGCTTTTCGTCACGCACCTGCGCCTTCCCTTCATGCTGACGCTGGCGCCCATCTTCCTCTGGGGTGCGCTGCTTTCCGGCGGGGGCTGGGACTGGGGCACGACGGCAGCCTTCGTCTCGCTCCACCTCTTCCTTTATCCCGCCGCGACCGCCTTCAACTCGGCCTACGACAGGGACGAAGGGCCGGTAAGCGGGCTGGAGCGACCGCCCGAAGTGCCGCCGGGCCTGCTCGGCTTCGCATTGTTGCTCGGGCTCACCGGCGCCGGCGTCGCGGCGGCGGCGGGGTGGCGCTTCCTCCTCGTCTACGGGGTCATCGTCATCTGGACTGCGGCATACAGCCACCCGGCGACGCGCTGGAAGGCGAGCCCCTGGAAGAGCGCGGCGGCGATCGGGCTTGGGCAGGGCGCGATCGGCTTCCTCGCGGGCTGGATCGCCACGCGGGGGGCGGGCGACGGCATGGGCGTGATCCTCGCCGGCGCGGGGAGCTGCGCACTGACTGCGCTCGGCCTCTATCCCGTGACGCAGGTCTTCCAGGTGGACGAGGATCGTTCTCGCGGCGATCGCACCATCGCCGTCGCGCTTGGTCCCGACCGTGCCCTTCGCTTCGGAGGGCTTTGCCTCGCCGGCGCCGGCGCGGTTGCCGTCGGGCTGGTCGCCAGCCGCTTCGGCCCGTCCGACGCCTTCATGATCGCGCTCGGCTATGCGGGCATGGTCGCGGCGCTCGTACGCCTCTCGCGCGGTTGGGAGGCGAAATACGAGCCGCAGTTCCTCTACGAGCCTGCGATGCGGATCACGCGCTGGGCAACGGCCGGCTTCCTCATGTTCCTCGCGCTTCAGGCGATCGGGAGCGGCTAGGCGGCGACGGCTTCGAGCAGCCCTTCGAACAGGCGCCTTCCGTCGGTGCGGCCGTGGGCGGGCTCCACTGCGCGCTCGGGGTGCGGCATCATGCCAAGGACGTTGCCGCGCTCGCTGACGATGCCGGCAATGTCGCGCGCGGCGCCGTTGCAGACGCCGGCATAGCGGAAGGCGACGCGGCCTTCGCCTTCGAGGCGGTCGAGCGTCTCCGCATCGGCCTGGTAATTGCCGTCATGGTGCGCGACCGGAAAGACGACCTCCTCGCCGGCCTCGTAGCGGCGGGTAAAGGCGGAGCGATTGCTCTCGACCCTAAGCGGTACATCGCGGCAGACGAAGCGAATGCCGGCGTTGCGCATCAGGGCGCCGGGGAGGAGGCCCGCTTCGGTCAGGATCTGGAAGCCGTTGCAGACGCCGAGCACAGAAACGCCGCGCTCCGCCGCTTCGCCGACGGCGCGCATCACCGGCGAGCGCGCGGCCATCGCGCCGGCACGAAGATAGTCGCCGTAGGAGAAGCCCCCGGGGATTGCGATCAGGTCCAGCCCCTCCGGCAGCTCGGTCTCGCGGTGCCAGATGCGCAGCGGTTCGCGGCCGGTGACTTCGCGCAGGGCCGTCACCATGTCGCGGTCGCAGTTGGAGCCGGGGAAGACGATGACGCCGGTCTTCATGCCCGCTCGATCCTGTAATTCTCGATCACCGTGTTGGCGAGGAGCCTGCGGCACATGGAGTCGAAATCCGCGTCGCTCGTGGTATCGGCGACGTCGAGCTCGATGAGCTTGCCTTGGCGCACGTCGCTGACGCCCGAGAAGCCGAGGCCTTCCAGCGCGTGGTGGATCGCCTTTCCCTGCGGGTCGAGAACGCCGTTCTTCAGCGTGACATGGACTCGGATCTTCATGGGCTTGGGCGCTCCAGCGGGTTTGGCCGTGTGCCCCCGGCCTATGCCGCGCGACGGAGGGCGGCACAAGCGCGTTCGGCGGCGCGGTTGCGGCAGCCCGGTTGCGGCGAGGGGGCGGGGCGCCTATCTCAGGGCCATGGCCGACACGCTCGATATCGCCCTCACTCCCTCGGCCGCCAAGCGCGTGGCGTGGATCGCGGAGCGGCAGGGGAAGAAGCCGATCCTTCGGCTCGCCGTGGACGGCGGCGGCTGCGCGGGTTTCCAATACCGGTTCGGCCTCGCCGACGAGGTGGAAGCGGACGACCTCGCCGTCGAGCAGGACGGCGTCACTTTGGTCGTGGACGAGATGACGCTCGACTTGGTGCGCGGCGGCGCGGTCGATTTCGTCGAAAGCCTCGGCGGCGCGGCCTTCCAAGTGCGCAACCCGAATGCGGCCTCGGGCTGCGGCTGCGGATCGAGCTTCTCGATCTGAGCCTCCGCCGCTAGAGCGGCTTCATGAAGATCGTCACCTACAATCTTAACGGCATCCGTGCGCGGCTGCCGCGGCTCGTCGAGTATCTGGAGGAGCAGAAGCCCGATGCGCTCTGCCTCCAGGAGCTCAAGTGCGGAGACGAGGCGCTGCCGATGAAGGACATCGAGGCGGCAGGATATGAGGGCGTCTGGCACGGGCAGAAGGGCTTCAATGGAGTCGCGGTCCTGACGCCGTCGGGAAAGCCGCCCAAGCTGCGCCGGGTGCGGCTGCCGGGGGCGGACGAGGAGGATCTCCACAGCCGCTACATCGAGGCGGAGGTGGGGGATGTGATCGTCGCCTCGCTCTACCTTCCGAACGGCAATCCGACCGGCACCGAGAAGTTCGAGTACAAGCTTTCATGGCTGGAGCGGCTGCGGGTGCACGCGCTGGAGCTGCTCGCCGAGGAGCGGCCGGTGGTGCTCGCCGGGGACTGGAACGTCATTCCCACCGATGAGGACGTCTATTCGCCCCGCGCCATGGCCCACGACGCGCTGATGCAGCCGGAGAGCCGCGCCGCCTACCGCCGCATCCTTCATCAAGGCTGGACGGATGCGATCCGCGCGCGCCATCCGGACGGGCCGATCTGGACCTTCTGGGACTATACGGCCGGCGCCTGGCAGCGCGACGCGGGCTTCCGGATCGACCACCTCCTCCTCAGCCCGCACGCCGCGGACCGGCTGCTCGATGCGGGCGTCGACAAGGATTATCGCGGGCGGGAGAAGGCGTCCGACCATGCGCCGACATGGGTCGAGCTCGCGGATTGAGCTTCTCGGGCGCTGGGATTCGATTACTGCGGCAGTGCACAGCATCGTTCGTCCCGAGCGAAGTCGAGGGGCGCTGCTCAGAGTCCGAGCCTCCGCCCCTCGACTTCGCTCGGGACGAACGAGTCTTGGTGCAGCTTGGGCGGACCTCAGCCGAAGCTAATCTCGAGGTCTATCTCGGCGTCGAGGAGCTTGGAGATGGGGCAGCCCGCCTTGGCACCCTCGGCGATCTCGCGGAAGCGGGGCTCGTCGATCCCGGCTACGCTCGCGGTCAGGGAGAGATCGGAGCGGGTGACGGTGAAGCCGTCGCCGTCCTTTTCCAGCGTGACGCGGGCAATGGTCTCGAGCGTGCCCTCGCCGAGGCCTTCCTTGGCGAGGGCGAAGGAGAGCGCCATGGTGAAGCAGCCGGCATGGGCGGCGGCGATCAGCTCCTCGGGATTGGTGCCGGGCTCGTTCTCGAAGCGGGTGCCGAAGCCGTAGCGCGCGTTTTCGAGAACGCCCGACCCGGTGGATACCCAGCCTTTGCCGTCCTTGCCGAGGCCTTCGTAGCGTGCCGATGCCGTGCGTGTGATCATCTTTCCCTCCGCATGTGTCTATGGCGGGCGAACACGCGTGACCGGCGGAAGTTCACCTGGATGTTGGCGAAGGTGCCGCGCAACGTGGGGTTTCTCCCGTATGGCGAAAGCCCGCGGGAGATGCTTAAGCTGCGGAAGCCGGGGCCTGGAACCTCCACACTCCGGCAAGGCCCTGCGGTCGCTCCTCCCCCCAAATTGAAGCGACCGCAGGGCCGAACCTGCCGAGGCTTCGGCGCGGGTGCAGCAATGATTATATCCGGGTATAATTGACATCGTCGCAGCCGCGCGCTAGGGCGACGGCATGACGACGCTTACAGCCTTTCTTGGAGACGCCATCTTCGCACGCGGCGACGCGGCGGAGCTGGCGCGCCTGCTTCGCCAGCGGGGCGCGGATGCGCAGCCGGTCCGCATCTTCGAGGACGAGAGCGGGCGGGTGACCGACCTCGACCTGCGCGAGGCGGCGCCGCCGCCGCCAGCGTCACCCACACGGGGGCGGCCGAAGCTCGGCGTCGTGCCCCGCGAAGTGACGTTGCTTCCGCGCCACTGGGACTGGCTGGCCGGCCAGCGCGGCGGGGCTTCGGCGGCGCTGCGGCGGCTGGTGGAAGAGGCGAGCAAGGCTGCGGTCGCGCCCGAAGCGCGGCGCGACGCGGCCTACCGCTTCATGTCCGACATGTGCGGAGACCGGCCAGGCTACGAGGAAGCGCTGCGGGCGCTCTATCGCGGCGACCGGGGGCGGTTCGATGCCCTGATTGCGGAATGGCCGGAGGACGTGCGCGCCTTTATCGCGCGCCTGCTCGGCTAGCGGGGCGCCCGTCAAAGCGCTTTTTCGTAGATCCGGTAGACGCGGTTGACCTTGCTCTCGATCGCGGCGGCGATGGCGTTCATCGGCGCATTGTCGTCGAGCACCCAGCCGACCTCGCCGCGCGTGATGCCGTAGCGCGACGTGCCGGTCTGCTTGATGCGGTCGATCATGATGAAGGCGAGCTGGCTGGCGAGGCGCGAGCCGTGGAGGCGCTTCACCACGCCCATCAGCGGCACGCGCCCGCCGGTCGGCCGCATCCTGTGGATGCGCCACAGGAGCTTGGCCCAGCCGAACGGGAACAGGCTGCCATTGAGGTCGGCAATGAATTCGTTGATGTCCGGGAGCGCCATCATGAAGGCCACGGGTGCGAAGCCCGTGCCGTCGCCCGCATCATATTCGGCGACGAGGATCAGCTCTTCGATCACGATCGGCTTGAGCTTCTTGCCGGCGTAGGCGATCTCGCTGTCGGTGAGCGGGATGTAGCCCCAATTGCCGGACCAGGCGTCGTTCAGGATTCCGAGCAGGATCGCGGCTTCCGCGTCGAAGCGGCTCTTGTCGACGGCGCGGACGCGGATGCGCTCGTTCTTGAGCCCCGACGCCACGATCCGCGCGATCAGCGGTGGGAAGGGCTTCGAGACGTCGAGATCGTAGGTGAAGAGATCCTTGATCCCCGCATAGCCGGCACCCTCGACCCAGCTTTCGTAGACGGCCTGGTGGTGGCCCATCATCACCATGGGGGGATGATCGTGGCCTTTGACGAGCAGGCCGGGCTCGTCCCAGATGGAGAGCGAGAAGGGGCCGATCGCGCGCGTCATGCCCTTGGCGCGGAGCCAGCTCTCGGCGGTGTCGAGCAGGGTGCGCGCGGCCTCCTCGTCGGCCGCTTCGAACATGCCCCATTGCCCGGTGCCCGCGCCCATATGCTGGAGCACGAGCTGGTCCACCTGCGCCGAGATGCGGCCGACCGGCACGCCGTCGCGCTCGGCGACGAAGAGCTCCGCCTCGGCATGTTCGAACCAGGGATTGTCGCCCGGCGTGATGAGACCGTGCACTTCGCTTTTCAGCGGCGGCACCCAATTGGGATCGCCGCGGTTCAGCGCATAAGCGAGATCGACGAACGCCTTCTTGCCGGCATTGTCCTCGACGGGGCGGACGGTGAGGGTCATTCGCTTGGTCCTGTTATTGCTCAGCGTGCGGGCGGAACGACGCGGCCGGAGAGGAAGGTTTCTTCGCCTGCAACGAGCAGCTCGCCGCTTTCCCCGACGAGGATGCGGGCGCGGCCGTTGAAGAAGCGGTGGAGGGTTTCGGCCGCGGCGGAGCAGGGCGTTCGCGAGTCCGGTCCCGGATCGGTGAAGAGGCCGAAGGCGCCCGCTTCCTCGCGCCGCCAGACGCCGCCGAGACGGCCGCAGTCGGTCTGAATCTCCCAGCGGCGGTCGGTGAGGCTGAGGTGCATCGTGGGGTCCGTATAATGGACACGAAGCGGCTGGGCGCCGAACATGGTCAGCTCCGCGCGGACTGGGGCGCCGGTCCAAAGGCGGCCGGAGGCGAGGCCGGCCATCGCGGCGCCGGTACGGCGCAGGCGCAGGCTGCCGCGATCGTCGACGAGCGCGATCTCGCCTTCTTCGGCGACAGCGATGCGCGGCGCGCTCGAGAGAAGGCTCGCGATCCGCTCCTCCTGCGAGCGCAGCGGCTCGCCGCACGCCATCTGGGTGCGCATCGGCGGCGGCGCGAACAGGCGGCGGCCGTGCGCGAGATAATGGCCCTGCATCGAATTGCAGCCCGTGCCGCCCGAAAATCCACTCGGTCCGAAGGCGATGCGCGGCTCCCGGGCCGGCTTTGCGCCGTCGATCGCGACGATCCGCCAGTCTCCGGCGAGGAGGGGGGCGTCGTCGGTGAGCGCCATGCGCGGGCGCTGGCCCGTTGCCCAGTGATCGCCGCCGCCGATCAGGATCTCGCCGTTCGGGCCGGTCACGAAGCGGGGCGAGGCGGCGAGCAGGGCGAGGAGGCGGTCGTCGAGCGCCGCGGCATCCGCAGAGCAGGCGCGGGTGAGGGTTGCGGGCGTCTCGGCCACGATCTGGTCGCGAGCCTGGCGCCAGGCGCCGCCGGTCGTGCCGCAGGCGCCGGAGAGGGTCCAGCGGTCGGCCTCGAAGCGAAGCTCGGGCGGGCGGAAGCTGTGTGCGGAGAGCGACGCCCCGTCGACGGCGGAGAGGATCCAGTATGTGCCGGCGAGCGTCTCCGGGCGCCAGTCGGGCTGGGCCGGCGTCGCGCTTCGCCGCAGGACCATGGTCGCGGCGGCCGCGGTGACGGTCAGCGTACGATCGGCCGCCCGGGCGATCCGCGGAGAGGCCGTCATCAGGCGGACGATCGCATCCTCCTGCGCGGCGAGGTCCGAGCAGCCGACCGCCGTCATGGTCACGCCCGATGCGTAGTAGCGCATCCCATCGAACAGGCCGTAGCCGCCGAAGCTGTTGCAGCCCGCATTGCCGCCATAGCCGGAGGGGCCGAAGGAGATGTGGGGCGTGCGCTCACCGGCCGGGTCGCCGCCGCCGCCGATGGGCGGGCTGCCGTTCAAGGACACGATCTGCCAGCGGCCGTACAGGTCGGCCTCGGTGGTCTGAATGACTGCCGCCGGCGTGGGAAGCGGAGCGGGCGCAGCCACCGGAGCGGCGATCGCAACGGGCGCGGCTGCGGCGCCAGGCTCAGGCGGAGAGGCGGTACAGGCGGCGAGGGCCGGCGGCAAAGCGGCGAGGAGCCACAGGCCGCGCATGCCCTGCACCGGCCTCAGCCGTTCACGCCCTCGCGCTTCCTCGGGTGCCCCGTCGCGACACCGCCCGAGAGCCGCGCCACGTGCGGGTAGCGCTCCGCCATTTCCGGCGTGTAGCCGAGGTTGAACACCGTCTCCGACTTCTTCGGGCGCTCCGGGCGGTCGTAATAGGTGCCGAGCAGCTTGTCCCAGAAGAAGGTGGTGATGCCGTAATTGCCGTTCTCGTCGTGGAAGTGGTGCGCCATGTGGCGCTTCTTCATGTCGGCGAGCATCTTCGATTTGGGCTTGTAGGCGAGGTGCTGGATGCAGTGCACGAACTCGTAGAAGCAGGTCGTCAGCAGCCCCGTCGCGAGTGCGGCCATGCCGGCGCCGAGCTCCGGATTGCCGGTGCCGTCCGCCCAGAAGCTGCCGATGAACCAGCCGATCGGCGCCGTGAAGATCGCGATGGTCGGCAGCGTCGTCGGGAGCGCGCCGAACAGCACTTCGAGGTGGTTCGGATCCTGGTGGTGATCGTAATGAATGCGCTTCCAGGTGCGGGCGAGGAGCGGCACCTTGAACATCCAGCGGCTGTGCAGCACCCAGCGGTGGAGCGCGTACCAGGCGAGCGGATAGATGATCGTCGCGACACCGATTGCGATGAGGGTCGGCGCGAGGGGGGCCGGGCGCGCGATGAAGACGCCGATCGCCACCGCCGAGAGCAGCAGATAGGCGATGATCGCGGGATATTGGAAATAAGCGACCACGAGATCGCGGAAGGTCATCCTGTCGAGATGATGCTCGCGGCGCCAGAATGACGGGCGGAGTGCGTGGGCGATCTTCACGTCGTGCGTTCCCTGACTGCCATGGTGCCTGGAGGCGATCTTCATGCGCCTTCCTAGACACCGATATGTGTCTCCCCCCTGAATTTGCAATGCGGCGGAAGTGGGGCGGGGCGGGGGCCGGTGCGCTCGGGGGGCACGGGTGGAGCGAACCGGGCTTCGACAGGCTCAGCCCTAGCGGGGGTACGTGGCAATTTTAACGGCCGCTAGTCCTGAGCTTGTCGAAGGACGGGTTCCAGCGCTCCGCCCCCCAACCCTTCAGCCGCCTTCCCGCGCTTTCACGATGCGGTTGGCGAGGTCCCAGTCCTGCATGCGGTCGACGTCGATCGGGCCTTCCGCAAAGGGCATGAGGACGGGCGCGGTCTTGATGCCGATGGCGCGGGAGAGGAAGCGGAGGAACACCGGAAGCGTGACCCAGCGGCTCTTGTAGACGAGGAAGGCAAGGATGCCGAAGGCGCCGATCAGGCGCTTGGGCTTCTTGCCGAACTGGCCGCCCGAGCGGAAGACGCGCGGGCCGTTCTCGATCGCGCGGCGGGTGAGGAGGGCGTAGATGTTGCAGCTGGAGAACTGTCCGTCGGCGAAGCGGTGGAAGGCGCGGTTGCCTTCCGGGTACTTCTCCAGGATGTAGCGGGCGGGCGTGAGGCCGATGCCGCCGTCATAGCCGTCGCGCTCGAGGGGCCCGAGTGCGTCGCAGAAGTGGCGGACCATCTCGGGGGTGTGGAGCGCATTGTCGCCGGTCGTGATGACGAGCGGCACGGCGTCAGGGTAAGCTTCGGCGACTGCGGTGACGCTGGTCGCGATATTGTCGCGCGAGGGGACGTAGGCGAAGTCGGATGCCCCGGGCAGAACGCGCAGGATTTCCTTCGCTTCGGCGATCGCTTCCTCTTCGATCGCGATGACGATGCGACCGATGCGGCCGCTTTCGGCGACCGCGCGGACGACGCGCAGGAGCATCGGCTGGCCGCCGATGTCGATGAAGCATTTGTGGCTGACGCCGCCGGCCTGGGCCAGCGGATCGAGATTGCCGCGGCTGGCGGCAAGCACCAGCGCCGTGTAGCGCGTGTCGTTCATGGGGCGCATTTAATGTGCGTTACCGTGAATGGGAAGCGAACGGAGCGGCGAGCGGCGCGAAGAGCGGGCCGAGATCGGGAAGGTCAGGCAGCTTTTCGAGCGCGGTGCGCAGGGCTGCGGCGTCTTCGGCGGGCATGATCCCGGCGACGCAACCTTCGTATTTCGCCCAATATTGATCGAGCGGGAAAGGCGCGGCGAGGCTGCCCATCGGCATGGCGATGGAGGTGGTGAGCATGCGGCCGTCCTTCAGCGCGACGTGGATCTCGGTCGGGAATTCGCCTTCGGACTTGTCGACCGGATCGCGGTGGATCTTCATGTAGAGGGCGCGCACGTCCTCGCGGGCGACGGCTTCGGCGGTGAAGTCCGTGAGGCCGCAATCGCCGGTGACGAGGCAGCAGGCGAGGCCGTATTCGACCGAGAACTTGGCTTGCAGCACGTCCTCCGGCGCGGTGTACATGAGGTTGTTCAAGTGCGTGACGGGCGCCCGGACGTGGATCGCCTCCACGTCGGCGGCGGTGAAGCCGTGCTCGGCTTTCAGCGCCAGGAGCCCGTCCTGGGCGCGGTGGGCGCTGCCGCAATTGGGGAAGCGCTTCACCCGGAAGCCGGAGGAGAGGATGAGCAGGGGCTCGCCGACGTTCTCGGTTTCGAAGCGCAAATTCTGGCCGTGCTCGAACGTGGTGAGGCTGTCCCGCAGTGCCTCATAATCGGGGCCGACCATGAGGCGGTTCATGCCGGTCTTGCCGTCCAGCGTGTGGAGGCCGGCGTTGATCCCGTTCCTGGCGAAGCTTGCGGCCATGACGCCCGCCTTTGCGGCGAGGCCGGCGTGGATCGGCTTCACCATGGTTCCGAACTGCGACATGAAGCCGGCCGCCATGCTGGTCGCGATGGAGACGGCGAAAGCGGCTTTCTCGGCGTCGAGCCTGAGGAGGCGGGCGCCGGCGGCGGCGGCGCCGATCGCGCCCACGGTCGCGGTGGCGTGCCAGCCGCGGTTGCGGTGCGCCGGGTTCACGCCCTGGCCGACGCGGCCGAGGATCTGGAGGCCCGCGATATAGGCGTCGAGGCACTGGCGGCCCGAGCTTCCCTCCTGCTCAGCGAGCGCGAGGATGGCGGGGGCGAGGACGGCGGTGGCGTGGGCCTTGGCGGGATCGAAATTGTCGTCGAAGTCGAGCGCGTGGGCGGCGGTGCCGTTGACCAGCGCCGCCCAGGGCGCGGCGAGCTTCGCGCCGAAGCCGATGGCGGTGGAGGGGCCCGCGCCCCAGTGACGCACGGTGTCGTAGACGCGGGCGGTGACCGGGTCGGCTGCGCCGGGGACGGTGACGGCGAGGACGTCGATGAACTGGCGATGGGCGGATTCGAGCGCTTCGGCGGGCCAGGCGTCGGGCGTCTCGGCGAGCCAGCGGCCGAAAGCGAGGACTGGGTTGGTTTCCATCGGGTGCATGTAGGTTGCCCGGCCGGTGGCGCAAAGTGCGGAGGTAAAGCCCGCCCCCTGGACGGAGGGCTTGGGCGGCACACTGCAACCCGCCCTTCGACAGGCTCAGGGCTAGCGGTTTTTCGATAAGGGACCAGAGAGCCCCCCACCGCCGCTAGGGCTGAGCCTGTCGAAGCCCGGATTTCAGGCCGCCGCGCCCTCCCCCATCGGGGTCGAGCTTGCGCGGGTGGCACGCACGGCTACTGTCCCCCCAGGCAGAGGGGACGGGCATGCTATTCTCAAGGCGTCAGATGATGGGAGCGGCCGGTGCGGCGATGGTGCTGGCGTCGATGGCCGCACGGGCGGGGCAGGCGCAGGCTCAAGCTCAAGCGGCCGCGTTCGCCAAGGTGGAGGCCCGGGTCCGCACCTTTGCCGAGGCGGTGCTGGCGGCGAACGGGTTTCCGGGCATGTCGATCGCGATGGTGGGGCCGGGGGGCTGGTCCTCGGCCTTTGCCGTCGGCTACGCGGACGCGGATTCGCGGACGCCGGCGACCGCGGACCACCTCTTCCAGATCGGATCGATCACCAAGTCGCTGACGGCCATGGCCGTGTTCGCGCTGGCCGATCGCGGGCGGCTGGATCTCGACGCGCTGGTTCAGCCGCTGCTTCCCGAAGTGCCGCTGCCTGACGAGGCGATCACTATCCGGCACCTTCTCGAGCACAGCTCGGGGCTGCCCAACAGCCTGGAGCCGTCGCCCTTCCTCGACGTTCCCGGCGGGCGGCTGTGGACCGGCTTCAGGCCCGGCTCGCGCTATTCCTACTGCAATCTCGGCTACACGTTGCTCGGCCTCATCATCCAGAAAGCGTCGGGCATGTCCTATCCCGAGGCGCTGCAGCGGCTGGTCCTGTCGCCGATCGGAATGGCGCAGGCGAAGCCGGTGATCCGCACCGCCGACCGCGCGGCCTATGCGACCGGGCACGGGCGGCTGCGCGACGACGTGCCGTGGCTTGCCGGAGCCGTGCTCACGGAAGCGCGCTGGCTCGAGATGCAGAGCGCGGCCGGATCGGTGGGCGCCACGGCCCGCGACATGGTGCGCTACCTCGAGCGGCTGGTCGCGCTCGGCAACGGGCGCGGGGCGCCGCTCTTCTCGGATGCGCTGGCGCAGCGTTACAGGACCCCGACGATCGCCTCGGACCATGCGGCGAGCTCGCGCTACGGCAATGGCCTGGTGACGCTGCCCGTCGTCGGGCGGCCCGCCTTCCGGCACACCGGCGGCATGATCGGCTTCAGCTCCTCGATGACCGTCGATGCGGCGGCGGGGATCGGCTGCTATGCCAGCGTGAACGTCGGCGGCGCGGGCGGTTACCGGCCCACCGAAATCACGGAATATGCGCTGGCGCTGATCGGCGCGGCGGCGGGCGGCGCGGTGCTGCCCCGACCCTGGGCGGCGACGATCGGGAGGCCGGTGCCGGAGCCGCAGCGTTTCGCCGGACGCTGGTTCGGGCCGGAAGGGCGGACGCTGGAGATCGTCGGGCACGAGGCGCTGTCCGTCCGAAGCGGCGGCGTCGAGCGGCCGCTCATCGGCGTCGGCGCCTCGGCCGTTGCGACCGACCATCCGGCGCTTGCGCCCTATTTCCTCGTGCGCGAGCGCGGGGACGTTCCGATCCTTCGCCTCGGCAGGACGCTTTTCGGCCGCACCGCCGCTCCCCCGCAGCCGGCGGCCGATCCGCGGCTTGCGGCGCTTGCCGGGCGCTACTCCAATCCGGGCGGCTGGGGCTCCGCCATCGTCGTCGAGGCGGTCGGGGACCGGCTGATGCTCGGCGACGAGCGGCTCGTCCAGGCCGGCGACGGCAGCTGGCGCGGGGAGGGCGGCCCGCCCTCTCCCGAGCGCTTCTGGTTCCAGGACGTGATCGGCGGCCGGCCGCAGACGCTGAACTTTTCGGGCAGTCGGTTCGCGCGCCTTTCGGACTGAGCGGGCTCAGACCAGGCGGAGCTTGCGGGAGAGACCGCCCAGAGCCAGCCGGTCCTCGCGGGTGAGGCCGTAGCGCAGCGCCAGCCAGGACGTCGCTGCCCAGATCGCGAGGACGGCGGCGAAGCGGGCGGGGCCGTCCAGGAGATATTCGGCCAGCGCCATGACGGCGAAACCGAGGGCGGCGAGGCCGAGGCCCTGGAAGAGCTTGCGGTCGAAGGGGGAGAGGCGGTCGCTGATCCGGAGTTCAATGGTCGCGGCATAAGCGCTGACCAGGGTGGCCGCGGCGACCGCGATCGCCATGCCGAGCGCTTCCCGCTCCGGCGTGAGAAGGATCGCCAGCACCGCCCAGAGCGCCACGCCGAGGACGCTGTTGAGGAGCGGGAGGAGGCGGTGTCCGGTCATCTCGACGATGGTCGCGGCGGGGCCGACGATCGCTTCGAAGACCCGCGCGGCGACGAGGATCCAGAGGAGGGGAAGGGCTTCGCGCACTTCGGGGCGGTAGATGCTCAGGATGTCGGCGCCGGCGAAGATGAGGAGGCCGCCGAGCGGCACCACCAGGGCCGTCGAGACGCGGCTGGCGAAGCTGTAGAGCGGCGCGATCATCGCGCGGTCGGCGCGCGCCTGTGCGGAGGAGAGCGGACCCAGGACATATTGGAAGGCCTGGCGGACGATGTGCGGGATCGTCGATATCTTGCGCGCGATCTCGAACAGGCCGGCGGCGGAGGCGCCGCGGGTGCCCGGGAGCATCAGGTTGAGGATAACGGGCGGCGCGTCGATCAGCAGGCGGCGGGACAGGTTGGACGGAAGGAGGGCGAGGCCGGAGACGAGGACGTTGCCTGCGAGCGCGCGGGGGATCGGGGCCCGGACGAGGAGGCGGAGGTCGTAATAGCGGCCGAGGAGGCGCACGCAGAGCGCCGCGGTGAGGGCGAGGGAGCAAAGGTGGGCGATCATCAGGCCGAGGCCGCCGAAGCCGGCGACGAAGAAGCCGAGCGCGAACAGGATCCGCGCCACCTGCTCCCAGAAGATGCGGAGGCGGATTTCGGGGCCGAAGGCGCGCTTCGCCCGGGCCGCCGAAGTCGCGACTTCGACGAAGGTCCACAAGGGCAGCGCCCAGGCAAAGATGGCGATGGCGCGGGGAAGCTGCGCCGCGTCGTCGGGGGCGGCGGAGAAGACCGGCGCGATGTCGGCGGCGAAGAAGGCGATGAGGGCGGCGGCCAGCGTTGCAGGGAGGACGGAGACGAGGAGGGCGAACTTGACGGCGCCGTGCTGGCGCTCGGGCGCTTCCTCGGTCGGCACGACCCGCTGGAGGGCGCTGGTCATCGACAGGTCGATGACGTTGGCGAGGAGGTTCACTGCGCCCCAGAGGACGACGTAGATTCCGTAGGTCGCGAGGCCGAACAACCAGGTGTAGAGCGGCTGGGCGACCGCTTCGATGAGGGCGCCCATTCTCGCAATGCCCGCGAGGCCCGCGCCCCGCGCCACTTCGTCGCGAGTGACGGCGGCGGCGGGCGGCGGCGGCGCGTCCGTCATTCCTCGGTCCGGATGAGGACCGTCTCGCCGATCAGGAGGAAGAGGAGGAACGGCCCCCAGGCGGCGAGCGAGGGCGGATAGGCGCCGTAATTGCCCATCGCGATGGCGAAATTGTCCGCCACGAAATAAGCGAAGCCGAGCCCCATGCCCATCACCGCGCGCAGGAAGAGCTGTCCGGAGCGGGCGAGGCCGAAGGCCGCGATGGCGCCCAGAAGCGGCATCAGCACGGCGGAGAGCGGTCCGGAGAATTTGTGCCAGAGGTTGGCTTCGAGCGCGGCGGTCGGGCGTCCGGCGCCGCGCAGCTCCTCGATCGACGCGCTGAGGGTGCGGAAGTCCTGCTCGTCGGGGTCGACGCGCGCGAGGGTGAACTGGCTCGGCTGGATGTCGGCGTCGAGCCGGTAGACCGGCGCGGTCGTGACGGTCGGGCCGGCGAGATCGGTGATGCGCACGCCCCGAAGCTCCCAGCCGCGGCCGTCTGGAGCGGGGCGGGCGGTCTCGGCCTCGATGATCTGGTCCAGCGTGCCGTTCGAGCGGCTGTGGACGGTAAGGCCGGCGAGCCGCACCTGGGCGCCGCGTCCACTCACCTGCCGCGCGAGGATCAGGTCTTCGCCATGTCGGACCCATACGCGGTTGCTCACGCCGGTCTGCGGCGGGACGCGGCCGTAATCCACCGCTTCCCAGGCGCCGAGCGCGGCGGCGGCGCGCGTGACCACGCGCTCGTTGAAGACGAAGCTCACCGCCGCGACGAGAAAGCTCGCGAGGACGAGCGGCGCGATGATCTGGTGCGCCGAGATGCCGGCGGCCTTCATCGCGATCACCTCGCTATGCTGGTTGAGCGCCGCCAGGGTGATCAAGGTGCCGAGCAGCACGGAGAAGGGGAGGAAGCGCGCGACCAGCATCGGGATGCGCAGCGACACGTAGCGCCACAGCTCGGCGTCCCCGTTTTCCGGCTGCGCAAGGATTTTTCCGCTTTCACCGAGAAGGTCGAGCGTCATCAGGATGAGGACGAGCGCCGCGAGCACCGCGAAGGTGCGCACGAGGAAGAGCCGCGCCATGTAGAGCGCTATCCTGGGCGAAGGGAAGAAGCGAAGGTTCATGAAGCGAGCTGCAGCGCCCGGGCGCGTCGTTTCGCGCCGCCGAGGTCGAGCAGTCGCCCGATCCACTTGCCGAATTTGGCAAAGACGCGCTCCAGCCCGCCGATCGGCTGCCCGCCGGGCTTGTGCGCAAGCGTCCAGAACATCCAGAAGATCAGCGCCGTGAACAACCCGAACGGCACCCACAAAGCCACCGCCGGATCGAGGCGGCCCTGGGCGCCCATCTGTTCAGCATATTGATTTACCTTATGAATCAACACGACGAGGATCAGGGAGAGGAAGATGCCGAGGCCGGAGCTGCTCCGCTTGGGGGGGACGGCGAGCGCGACCGCCAGCAAAGGGACGAGGAGGATCATCGCGATCTCGGCGACGCGGAAGTGGAAGTTGGCGCGCACCGCCCGGCGGTCCTGCTCGCTCACCCCCCCCGCCCCGGCCCGCCGCACGAGCTCGGGCAGGGTCAGCTCGTCGACCCCGCCGCCCCGCCCGCGGCTCCGGAACGCGTCGATCGCCGGCAGGTCGATGGGCAGGTCCTGCCGCGCGAACGACAGCACCCGCGGCACCCGGTAGTTCGGCGCGTCGTGGACGAGCCGCCCGTTGGTGAGCCTGAGGATGATCGTATCCTCGTCCTCGGTGGCGAGGAACGAGCCGTGATCCGCGGTGACGGCGATCGAGCGCCCCGAACGGTCCTCCACCCGCACGAACACGTTGTGGAGCACATGGCCCTGCCCCTCGGAGCGCTCCACCCGCATCGTCATCCGCCGCCCCAGGTTGGTGAACTCGCCGACCTTGATCGACGCCCCCAAAGCTCCCGAGCGAAGCTCGAAGCGCAGCCCCTGATAGGCATATTCCGAATAAGGCTGGACGAAGCCGACGATGGCGACGTTCGCCCCGAGCAACGCGAAGGTGAAGAGATAGGGCACGAGCAAAAGCCGCTCGTAGGAAAGCCCGATCGCCCGCAGCACGTCGAGCTCGGACGAGAGCGCCAGCCGCCGGAAGGCGAGCAGGGTGCCCATCAAAAGCCCGATCGGGATGCCGAGCCCGAGATATTCCGGGATCATGTTGGCCAGCATCCGCCACACGACCCCGACCGGCCCGCCTTCCGACACGACGAAATCGAACAGGCGCAGCATCTTGTCGAGCAGCAGCAGCATCGCCGCGAGCGTCAGCGTCGCCAGCAGCGGCACCAGGATCGCCCGCGCGAGATAACGGTCAATTCTGTTCATCAAGAGCGTCTCAAAGTGGTACTTTGAGCCGGGCAGGGGGAAGAAGAAGGGGAGAAGCGGGTGCTCAAGCTCTGTCTCGGCGCGCGGTCTGGCGGTGGTTCCGACCGGCTATAGAGGGAGAGACGGCGGGAGGGAACCGGGGGCGGGTTGGGGGGGGCGGGACGCCGGCAGTCCTACTCGATCAAGCCGCACGCTCGGCTTGAACACAGTCGCTTCTCTGGCCAAGGTGAGAGGCAGGGAGACGATATTCTGATGCAAGGCGGCCTATTTAGCGATTATTTTCTCGCCGAAGGAGTGAGAGCAGCTTCGGATTGGAACTCGCTTGACGATGGCGCCCTCACCCGCGCTCGCGAGGTCGTTGAGGCTCTCTTGAGTGACTTCGAAGGCCGGCATTCACCGGGCGAGGCGGTGACCGAGCGCGACCTAATCGACCCGTTGCTCGCGCTCCTCGGTTGGTCCGACTTCCTGCCGCAGATGAAGGTTTCCGCCAAAGGGCGCAGCGACGTTCCCGATTATCTACTGTTCGCGAATGAAACAGCGAAGCTCGCCGCCAGCCGCGTGCCGGCTGCGCAAGCCTATGCCAGCGGCGTCAGCATCGTCGAGGCCAAGGCGTGGGCAGTGCAGCTCGACCGAAGCGGTAATGCCATCGGCGAGGGCGCACCTTCCACGCAAATCCTGCGCTATCTCAGCCTCGTCGATGTTGGGTCGAACGGTGCGATCCGCTTCGGAATGCTGACGAATGGCAGGGTCTGGCGGCTGTACGACGTCAAGGCGCGGTCGAGGCTTGAGGGGTTCGTCGAGCTGGACCTCGTGGAGGCCGTGGGGCTTCTCGTCCCGACCGAAAAACCCGCCGCCGATCATGCCGATCATGTCCTTCGCCTGTTTCTCTGGCTGTTCGGCCGCGATGCCTTTGTGGCGGATGCAGGCGGCGCTACGCGGCTGACGCGCGCCGTCGCCGACAGCCGAAGTTTTGAAGCGCGGGTCACGAATGCACTGGCCGATACGGTTTTCGAGCGTGTCTTCCCCGATCTTGCCAATGCTCTCGCCAGGGCGGATCCGCAGCGACCCCCTATCCCCGGTACCGCCTATCTCGCCGAATTGCGCGAGGCGGCGCTGACATGGCTCTATCGGCTGCTGTTCGTTCTCTACGCCGAAGACCGCAATCTGTTGCCGACGCGGGCGCGGCCCGACGGTCTTTGGGCGACACGCAAGGCAGTGGCACGCGCGATCGACGAGAACAGGGGCCTTTCTCAGCGTCGCGCGAATTTCGACGGCGATCTACGCGACATGTGGCGCCAGATCGACACAGGCGACGAAGGGATCGGTTTGCCTCCCTATAATGGCGGCCTGTTCAAAGCGGGACGCTCGGCGTTGCTGGAACGGGCGGAGATGCCCGACGCCGATTTCGCGCCCCTCCTCGACGCCTTGTCGCGCGAGCGCGTAGAAAGCGTTCCGCGATTCATCAACTACCGAGACCTTTCGGTCCAGCATCTCGGATCGGTCTATGAGCGGTTGCTGGAGTTCGACCTGGTGGACGAGCCGTCCCCGGCGCCGCTCGGATCCGAGCGGAAGATCGTCGCGCGGCCTCAGACGTTCGCGCGCAAGACCAGTGGGAGCTACTACACGCCGGAAGACTTGGTGATGCTCGTAATCCGGCGCACCGTGGGTCCGTTGCTAGCGGAACGCCGGGCCGACTTCACCGCAGCCTCGGTACGCCTGAGCCAGGAAAAGCGTAGCAAGGCAGAACGAAACCGCGAACTGGAGACGTTCGATCCTGCGTCCCGGTTCCTGGAGCTGCGCATCTGCGACCCCGCTATGGGTTCCGGGCATTTTCTCGTCAGCCTCGTTGATTATCTCGCTGATCAGGTGATGCTCGCGACCGAGGAAGCGCGGCTTGCGGCGGACTGGACCGATTACGCGTCGCCCCTTTTGGCGCGGTTGGAGACCATTCGCGCCCGGATCCTCTCCGAGGCCCGCGCCCACGGCTGGACAGTAGATCCACGGCAATTGGAGAACGATCGACTCGTCCGGCGGATCATCCTCAAGCGCGTCATCCACGGCGTCGACAAGAACCCGATGGCCGTCGAGCTCGCCAAGCTGTCGCTATGGCTGCACACCTTCACGGTCGGGGCGCCTTTGAGCTTTCTGGATCATCATCTGCGCTGCGGTGACAGCCTTTTCGGAGAATGGGTGCGCCCGGCGCTGGATCGGTTCGCCCAGGTCGGCCTGTTCAAGAACCAAGCGGTTCGCAAAGCCGAACTGGCGATCGGCGAAATGCAGCATATCGAGGGGCTGACGGACGCCGACATCACCGAGGTGCAGGAGTCGGCGGCAACCTTCGAGGCGGTGAAAGAAGATACGGCCGAACTGCGCAATCTGCTGAGCGTCCTGCAGGGCTTTCGATGGATCGGCGAATCCACCGAGAGCGCGCTGAAGGAGGCTCGAAAGCTACGGCGCGAGGCAGATGCGCTGGCGCTTCGAGACCCCGACGCATCGGCGCGAAGCAGTGCTCAGGCCGCCGCCTTGACCCGGCGCGGCATGGCACTCGAAGCGCTGCTGGAAGGTGAGTTCGGCGAGCCTGGGGCGGCGATCGATATGTGCTACGGGCGGATCGGGGACGCAGACCCGGCGAAAGCACAGATCGCCGAGGCGTTGGCGATCGCGCACGAAGCCAATTTCCTGCACTGGCAGGTCGCGTTTCCCGGAGTCTGGAGCGATTGGGAAAGCCGCGCATCCCCCGGCGGATTCGACGCGGTGATCGGCAACCCGCCCTGGGACCGGCTGAAGATGCAGGAAGTCGAATGGTTCGCGGCACGCAAGCCAGAGATCGCCTATGCAACCAAGGCAGCCGACCGGAAGCGCGGCGTGAAGCGGCTTCGCGACGAAGGCGATCCGCTGGCGGCTGATTATGAGAAAGCAACCCGGTTCGCCGGTATGGCCGCGCGGATGGCGGGACTGACGGCGGCGAAGGGCGGTCAATATCCATTGCTCGGCGGCGGGGACGTCAATCTCTATTCGCTGTTCGTCGAACGGGCGGCTCGCCTGGTCAAGCCGGATGGGTTGGTCGGACTGCTGGTGCCGAGCGGCATCGCAGGCGACCTCGGCGCAAGCGGGTTTTTCCGTTCAATCAGTACCACCGGGCGGCTCGGCTCCCTGCTCGACTTTGAGAATCGGGCGATACCTGGCAGCCTGTTTTTTGGGGACGTCGATAGCCGCTTCAAATTCTGCGCGCTGACCTTTTGCGGCAGCGATCGCAATTTTGCCGAAGCGGAATGTGGCTTTTTCCTCAAGGCGACCAACGACGACCAGCTTGCCAAGCAGACCTTCCCGCTGAGGCCGGGCGATTTTGCCGCGGTCAATCCGAATAGCGGCACCGCGCCCATCTTCCGCACACCGCGCGACGCCGATCTGGTGACGGCGATCTATGCGCGCGTGCCGGTGCTCGCCGACCATAAGATACCGGCGGAAAAGCGGCCTTGGCGAGTGCGCTATTCGACGATGTTCCACATGACCAACGACAGCCACTTGTTTCGCACGGCGGCGGAGCTGGAGGAGGACGGCTGGTATCCGGTCGAAGGCGGGCGCTGGAAGAAAGGGATGGAGGAGGCAGTCCCGCTCTACGTTGGTCGCATGTTTCATCAGTTCGACCACCGCTCCGCTGGCGTCGAGGTCAACGAGGAGAATCTTCACAATCCTGCCCTGAGCGACCGAGCGAGTGCGGAAGACAAGCGTGATCCGAGCTTCCTCCCGGCGCCGCAATTTTGGGTGCGCTGGAGCGACGTAGCCCCGCAACGAGCTTGGGCCCTTGCATTTCGGGATATTGCGAGGCCGACCGATGCGCGAACATTGATCGCTGCGATTCTACCTGGCGCAGCTTATAATAATAAGGCGCCTCTCCTACTGGTGGACAGCAGCTCAAGCGCCTCGTTGCTTGCGTGTAACCTGAACTCCTTTGCCTTAGACTTCGTAGGCCGCACAAAAATTCAAAGCACGAATGCCAACTTGTACATCGTCGAACAGCTCCCCGTCATCCCGCCCGCCACCTACGAGCGGCGTTTCGGCTCGCTGACAGCGCGGGAGATCGTTTTG
>DASWMS010000071.1:0-21642 GCA_036399655.1 Allosphingosinicella sp.
GTCACGCGACCTTCGATCGAGAAGCGACTTGAGCGCGCCGACCAGCTTCGGGCTCATGCGGCCGTGACTGAAGCTTTCGTAGCAATAGACGCAGCGAAAGTTGCACTTCTCGGTCGGCATGACCGTGAGTTCGAGGCGCGCAGACGCAATGCACGCCGCGAGTTGGCCGGCGACGCTCACTTGGCCGGGGACGTTTTCGGGCAATAGCCGTTGTCGATGGCGATGCACTTCGTGTTGTTAGAGGCGCGCGCGGCTGCGCCACTCGCCAATCCTTCGAAATGGGAGCGGATCGCTTCCCGGGTTTCCCGGTCCGCGACGACGATCCTGCCTTCGTCGTCGAACGTCACTCCGCCCATCTGGCGAAGCAGGAGGCCGACGCGGCCCAACTCCTCTTTATCCATCGCTCAGTTCCTCCTCTGCTCGGCCACCGCGGGGCACCAAAGGTTCTTCAAATCGACACAGCCTTTATTCTCGCCGGCTCGCCGCGCGGGCTGCTCGGCCTCGAAGGCCTCCCTGATCGCCCGCGCCGCCTGCGCATCCGGAAGCACGATCCGCCCCTCGGGGTCGAAGCTGACTTCGAAATCGAGCGCACGAAGTTCTTCAGCCAGCTCGGCTGCCAATAACTGCATACATGCCTCCTCGAACACCGTGAAAGGTGATCAAGTTCGTGTTATAGTCTGGCCATGTTCGACTAGTAATCGAGCCGCTACAGTAAAACGACTCGGCACGGCGCATCTATACCACATCACAGCGGACACGAAAAGCATCCCGCTACGTCGAAGTCTTGCGCGCACACGAAATCAAGTAAAACAATCACTTCCATGCGCCTGCGCCGAAAAGCTGCTCAAGTGAGACGGCCGCGGCTAAGCGAGCCGGCCGCTGCCATGCGGCGGATGAATTGTGTCAGATCAGGAAGACGTCGCCGGCGTGAACGGTGCGGAGGGTGCCGCCGGCGAGGCGGAGGCGGAGGGCGCCGGTCTCGTCGAGCCCGTCGAACAGGCCCTGCTCGCCGCCGGCGGTGAGCGCCGTCCCGAGAGGATGGGCGGCGGCGAGCCAGGCGCGGCGCACGGGCGTGAGGCCGTCGCTGCGCCAGCGGCCGAGCCAGCGGGCGAAGGCGTCGGCGAGGACCTCGAGGAAGGCGTCCGGCTCCGGCGCGCTGCCGGCGAGGGCGGCGATGCTGGTGGCGGGGCGCTCGGTGTCGGTCGGGTGGTGGGCGAGGTTGAGGCCGAATCCGATCACCACCGCATCGTCCGCGCGCTCGAGGAGGATGCCGGAGAGCTTGGCGCCGCCGGCGAGGAGATCGTTCGGCCATTTGATGAGGATGCCCGGCGCGTAGAGCGCGGCGGCTTCATGGAGCGACACGGCGGCGACAAGCGCGAGCGTCGGCGCGGGCGGATCGCCGGTGCGGAGGCGCACGAGAGTGGAGGCGTAGAGATTGCCCGGCGGCGAGGACCAGGCCCTGCCCTGCCGCCCCCTGCCCCCGGTCTGCCGCTCGGCGCGCAGCCACAGGCCCTCGGACGCGCCTTCGCGGGCGAGCGCGGCGAGATCGTCGTTGGTGGAGCCGGTCTTGGCGGCGGTGCGGATCACGGCGCTGCGCCTGCCCGGCGGCGATGCGGAACCTGCTTCAGTGCGCCGGCGATGCTGCGGCGGCACGCGCCTGGAACAGCGAGCCCGCGGCGTTTCTCGATGCCGCGTCGAGATAGGAAATGGTGAGATAGCCGAGCGGGCTGACCAGCAAGGCGGCCGCGGCGATCATGGCCGTGCCGACGGGCTCCGCCCTCTTCTCGAAGGCGGGGGCGCTTTCGTCGAAATACATGATCTTGACGATCTTGATGTAATAATAAGCGCCGATCACCGAAGTCGCGATGCCGACGGCGGCGAGCCAGGTGAGATCGCCCTGCACGGCGGCGCTGAACACGTAGAATTTGGGCATGAAGCCGAGAAGCGGCGGGATGCCGGCGAGGCTGAACATGAAGACGGCCATGGCGAGAGCAAGGCCCGGGCGGGTGCGCGAGAGCCCCGAAAGGCTGTCGATCGACTCGACCGCCCTTCCTTCGGAGTCCCGCATGCGCAGGACGACGAGGAACGTGCCGAGCGTCATCACGGTGTACACGGCCATGTAGAAGAGCACGGCGGCCGCGCCCTCGCGCGTGCCGGCGGCGAGGCCGATCAAGGCGAAGCCGACATTGTTGATCGAGCTGTAGGCGAGCAGGCGCTTGATATTGCGCTGGCCGATCGCCGCGACACCGCCCAGGATCGTCGAAGCGAGGGCCGAGAAGATGACGATCTGGCGCCATTCGTCGGTCGCCGGCCCCATGCCTTCGATCGCGACGCGCACCATGAGCGCCATGGCGGCGACCTTGGGGGCCGAGGCGAAGAAGGCCGCGACGGGCGTCGGCGCGCCTTCGTAGACGTCGGGAGTCCACATGTGGAACGGAACGGCCGAGATCTTGAAGGCGAGGCCGGCGAGGACGAAGACGATGCCGAACAGGGTCCCCGCGCCGATCCCGTCATGGCTCGCCGCCTGCGAAGCGATGCCTTGCGCGACGCCGCCGAAGAGGGTCGTGCCGGTGAAGCCGTAGAGCAAAGTGATGCCGTAGAGGAGAAGGCCCGAGGCGAGCGCGCCGAGGACGAAATATTTGAGGCCCGCTTCGGCCGAGCGCGTGTCGGTGCGCTGGAAGGAGGCGAGGACGTAGGAAGAGAGGCTGAGCAGCTCGAGCCCGACGTAGAGCGTCAGCAGGTCGCCCGCCGAGACCATCATGCCGCCGCCGATGCTCGCGAAGATGATCAGCACCGGATATTCCGGGCGATAATCCCGGTCGCGCCGGAACCACGCCTCGGCCGCCAGCAGCGACACGGCGCCGCCGATGAAGACGAGGATCTTCGCGAATGCGGCGAAGCGGTCGGCGATGAACAGGCCGCCGAACGCCGTGCCGCCGGAATCGTCGGGGCGCACGGCCGGAACGAGGAAGCAGGCGACGACGAGCGCGGCGACGCCGAGCCAGGTGAGCAGGCGGCCGGACTTGTCGCCCATCCAGGCGCTCATCAGGAGGAGCACCAGCGAGGCGGCGGTCAGGAACAGCTCCGGCGCGGTCAGAAGGAAATTGTTCGCCATCAGTGGCCGCCCTCCGGCGCCTTGCCGGCAGCGGCCGGAGCGCTTTTATGGTCCGTGGTTGCGGCGGCGCCTTCGGGACCGTGGCCGCCCTCGGCACCCGCGGCCGGAGCACCGTGCGCACCGCCTTCCGGCGCCTGGCCGTGACCGCCGGCGGCGGGCGGATGCGCCGGACGCTGGAGCCGCGCATCGCCTTCAGGCGCGGCGCGCTCGATGCGGGCGAGGAGCAGGCCGACGTCCTGCCGCATCGGCGCGAGGAAGCTTTCCGGATAGACCCCCATCCAGAGGACCACCGCCGCGATCGCGCCCAGCGATGCGAGCTCGCGCCTGTTCAGGTCCGGCATGGCCGCGGCGTCGGCGTTGCGGCTCGTGCCGTAGGCGACGCGCCAGTAGAGCCAGAGCATATAGGCCGCGCCGAGGACGATGCCGGTCGTCGCGACGAAGGCGACCCAGCTGTTCGCGGCATAGGAGCCGAGCAGGGCCAGGAATTCGCCGACGAACCCGCTCGTGCCGGGCAGGCCGACCGCCGCCATCGTGAAGAGAAGGAGGAGCACGGAATAAGCCGGCATGTTGTTGGCGAGGCCGCCATAGCGGTCGATCTCGCGGGTGTGGAGCCGGTCGTAGATGACGCCGACGCACAGGAAGAGCGCGCCCGAGACGAGGCCGTGGCTGAGCATGACGATCAGCGCGCCCTCGATCCCCTGCCGGTTGAAGGCGAAGAGGCCGATGGTGACGAACGCCATGTGTGCGACGGACGAATAAGCGATGAGCTTCTTCATGTCGCGCTGCACCAGGGCGACGAGCGAAGTGTAGACGATCGCCACCATGGAGAGGCCCATGACCAGCCAGAAGAGCTGGGCCGAGGCTTCCGGGAACATCGGCAGCGAGAAGCGGATGAAGCCGTAGCCGCCGAGCTTCAGCAGCACGCCCGCGAGGATCACCGAGCCCGCCGTCGGCGCCTGGACGTGCGCGTCGGGAAGCCAGGTGTGGACCGGCCACATCGGCATCTTGACCGCGAACGAGGCGAAGAAAGCGAGCCAGAGCCAGGTCTGCGCTTCGGGCGGAAAGTCCGTGGCCATCAGCCGGGGGATGTCGGTCGTGCCGGCGAAGTTCACCATCCACAGCATGGCGACGAGCATCAGCAGCGAGCCGAGCAGGGTGTAGAGGAAGAATTTGTACGCCGCATAGATGCGGTTCGCGCCGCCCCAGATGCCGATGATCATGTACATCGGAATGAGGCCGGCTTCGAAGAACAGGTAGAAAAGGAAGATGTCCTGCGCCGCGAAGACGCCGAGGATGAGCGCCTCCATGAGGAGGAAGGCCGCCATATATTCCGGGATGCGGTGCTCGATCGACGACCATGAGGCCGCGATGCAGATCGGCATCAGGAACAGGGTCAGCATGATCAGCATGAGCGCGATGCCGTCGATGCCGAGCGCCCAGGCGAACGGCCCGAAGATGTCGAGCCGCTCGGTATACTGCCATTGCGGCCCGCCGACCTGGTAGCTCGCCCAGAGCAGGATGCCGAGCGCGAGGCAGGCGAAGGTCGTCGCGAGCGCCGTCCAGCGCGCCGCATGCGCGCTCATGAACAGGCACGCGATGCCGCCGGCGAGCGGCAGGCCGATGAGCAGGCTGAGGATCGGGAAGCCGAGCTGGTTCACTTCGGGGCCCCCGCCATTCCCGCCGGGCCCGTCATTCCCGCCAGCCCCGTCATTCCCGCCAGCCCCGTCATTCCCGCCAGCCCCGTCATTCCCGCCAGCCCCGTCATTCCCGCGAAAGCGGGAATCCAGTGGGACTCCTCACGCGCCGCGCGGTCGCCAAGGTTGCACTGGGTTCCCGCTTTCGCGGGGATGACGGCGGAGGGGGTGACGCCCACCTGAGACAAGATCCGGAGCATCACCGCGACATCGCCCAGGTGGTGGCGGCGGCGATGCCGAGCAGCATCACCAGCGCATAGGTGTAGAGATAGCCCGTCTGCATGCGCACCGCGAGGCGGTTGCCGCCGGAGACGAGCGCCGCGGCGCCGTTCGGGCCGAAGCGGTCGATCGTCCCTTCGTCGCCGCGCTTCCAGAAGATGCGGCCGAGCGCCAGGGAGGGGCGTACGAAGAGCGTGTTGTACACCTCGTCGAAGAACCACTTGTTGTAGAGGAAGGTGTGGACGATCCCGAACTGGCCGACGAAGGCCGCGGGCAGGCGCGTATTCCGGATGTAGCTGTTCCAGGCGAGGAACAGGCCGAGCAGCATCACGAAGGCCGGCGCGAGCTTCACCCACATCGGCGCATGATGGATTTCCGCCATCAGCTTGGCGTCGAAGTGGATCGCGTGCTCCCAGAAATGCTCGCCATGCGCGGCATCGATGAACGGGTGGTGGAAGACGATGCCGGCGACGACCGCGCCGAGCGACAAGACGCCCAGGGGCACAAGCATCGTCCACGGACTTTCGTGCGGATGATAGCCGCCGGTGCCGGTCGGGATGTCGGCGAAGCCCGCCTCGTTCGGGCGCGTGTCGTGGCCGGCATGCTCGTCCTCCGGGTGAGGATCGGCCTCATGCTCGTGCTCGCGCCCGTGGTGAGACTCATGGATCGCGTGCTGGATGTGGCCGGAAGCGGCCCAGCGCGGGGTGCCGAAGAAGGTCAGGAAGACGAGACGCCAGGAATAGAAGCTGGTCAGCAGAGCGGCAAAGATGCCGATCGCGAAGGCGAACATCGCAAAGGCGCGGCCATGCTCGCTTCCGGCCATGTACGCGCTCTCGATGATCGCGTCCTTGGAGAAGAAGCCGGCGAATCCGAAGCTGGGAATGCCCGACACCTGGATGATGCCGACGCCGGTGATGGCGAGCGTCCCGATCGTCATCGCCCAGAAGGTGAGCGGGATGTGCTTCCTGAGGCCCCCGTAGAAGCGCATGTCCTGCTCGTGGTGCATCGCATGGATGACGGAGCCCGCGCCGAGGAACAGCAGGGCCTTGAAGAAGGCGTGGGTGAAGAGGTGGAACATCGCGGCGCCGTAGGCGCCGACGCCGGCCGCGAAGAACATGTACCCGAGCTGCGAGCAGGTCGAATAGGCGATGACGCGCTTGATGTCGTTCTGGACGGTGCCGACGGTGGCCGCGAAGAGCGCGGTCGCCGCGCCGACGAAGGTGACGAGCGCCGTCGCCGTGTCGCTGGTCTCGAACATCGGCGACAGGCGGCAGACCATGAACACGCCGGCAGTGACCATGGTCGCGGCGTGGATGAGGGCGGAGACCGGCGTCGGGCCCTCCATCGCGTCCGGGAGCCAGGTGTGGAGACCGAGCTGGGCGGATTTGCCCATGGCGCCGATGAAGAGGAGGATGCAGATCGCCGTCATGACGTCGGCCTGCATTCCGAAGAGGTTGAAGGTCGCGCCTTCCATCGCCGGCGCCGCTTCGAGGATCGCGGGGATGGAGATCGTCCCGAAGACGAGGAAGGTCGCGAAGATGCCGAGCGAGAAGCCGAAATCGCCGACGCGGTTGACGACGAACGCCTTGACCGCCGCCGCGTTGGCGGAAGGCTTGTGGTACCAGAAGCCGATCAGGAGATAGGAAGCGAGGCCGACGCCTTCCCAGCCGAAGAACATCTGGACGAGGTTGTCCGCCGTCACGAGCATCAGCATCGCGAAGGTGAAAAGCGAGAGATAGGCGAAGAAGCGGGGCTGGCTGTCGTCCTCCGCCATATAGCCCCAGCTATAGAGGTGGACGAGCGCCGACACGGTCGTCACCACCACCAGCATCACCGCCGTCAGCGCGTCGACGCGCAGCGCCCAATCGACCTGGAGGTTTCCGGAGTGGATCCAGTCGAGGACCGGATGAAGCTGGCTGTGCTCGGTCCCCGCCATGAAGCCGAGGAAGATCGGCCAGGAGAGCGCGGCCGAGATGAAGAGCGCGCCGGTGGTCACCGCCTTGGCGGCGGTGTTCCCGATCATCCGGTTGCCGAGTCCCGCAACGATGGCGGCGAGCAAGGGCAGGAAGACGATTGCCTGCACCATCAGCGCACGCCCTCCGGGGTGGTCGCAACCCCTGTCATCCCCGCGAAAGCGGGGATCCAGCGGGCGTCGGAGACACGCGGCGCGGGCGGCAAGTCAGCCTGGATTCCCGCTTTCGCGGGAATGACAGTGGATCGGACGAAGAGGCTCACGTCGCTCAGCCCTTCATCTGGTTGATGTCGTCGACCGCGATGGTGCCGCGGTTGCGGAAATAGATGACGAGGATGGCGAGCCCGATCGCCGCTTCGGCCGCCGCGACCGTCAGGACGAACATGGCGAAGACCTGCCCCACCATGTCGCCGAGGAAGACCGAGAAAGCGACGAGGTTGATGTTCACGGCGAGCAGGATGAGCTCGATCGCCATCAGGATGACGATGATGTTCTTCCGGTTGAGGAAGATGCCGAACACCCCCAGCACGAACAGGATCGCGCCGACGGCGAGATAGTGGCCGAGACCGATCACAGCGCGGCTCCGGGGATAACGGGCAGTCTCAACAAACACCGTTCGGGCTGAGCTTGTCGAACCCCTGCCCTTCCATCGGGCACCCGAGAAGAAGAAGGACGGCCCTTCGACAGGCTCAGGGCGAGCGGTGCGGCGGACAGGCTCAGGGCGAGCGGTGCGGGCGACGAAGTCCGCGCTAGACCGGAGAACGCCCGCATCACAGCTCCACTCCCTGGCCGATGCCAGGGTGCATGTTGACGACGGCATCCCCGGGGCGGCGGCGGATCTGGTCGCCCACGTTCTGCGGGCGGATGTCCGAGCGGGCGCGGTGGGTGAGCACGATGGCGCCCACCATCGCGACGAGGAGGACGAGCCCCGCGGCTTCGAAGATGAAGACGTAGCGCGTGTAGAGGAGGTTGCCGAGCGCCACGATGTTGCTCTCGCCGGCATGGATCGGCGCGGCGCGCGCGCCGAGCGGGATCGCGCCCTGGCTCCTCGCGAGGATCGACAGGATGATTTCGGCGAAGAGCGCGAGCGCGAGCATGATGCCGATCGGGAGATATTTGGCGAAGCCCGAGCGCAGCGACGCGAAGTCCACGTCCAGCATCATCACGACGAACAGGAAGAGGACGGCGACGGCGCCGACGTAGACGATGACCAGCAGGAAGGCGAGGAACTCGGCGCCGATCAGCAGGAACAGGCCGGCCGCGTTGAAGAAGGCGAAGATCAGCCACAGCACGCTGTGCACCGGATTGCGCGACGCGATCGTCATCACCCCGGCGGCGATCACCACGGTTGCGAACAGGTAGAAGACGAAGGCATGGATCATGACAGGCGAGCCTCCGCACGCAAGGCGGCGCACGACCCCGCCGTCCCCGCGAAAGCGGGGATCCAGCGGGGCCTTTCGCCCGCTCCGCCGATGGCGGCGCTGCTCTGGATTCCCGCTTTCGCGGGAATGACGCGGTGTTGGTTCATGGCCCTGTTCGTGGCTCTTCGATTCTGCGTGGCGGCGTTAGCGGTAGGGTGCGTCGGCGGCAAGGTTCGCGGCGAGCGTGCGCTCCCACTTGTCGCCATTCTCGAGAAGCTTGGTCTTGTCGTAGATGAGCTCCTCGCGGGTCTCGACGGAAAATTCCTGGTTCGGCCCCTGGACGATGGCGTCGACCGGGCAGGCCTCCTGGCAGAGGCCGCAATAGATGCACTTGGTCATGTCGATGTCGTAGCGCGTCGTGCGGCGGCTCCCGTCCTCGCGCGGCTCGGCCTCGATCGTGATGCAGACCGCCGGGCAGACCGCCTCGCACAATTTGCACGCGATGCAGCGTTCCTCGCCCGACGGATAGCGCCTCAGCGCATGCTCGCCGCGGAAACGGGGCGAGAGCGGGTTCTTCTCGAACGGATAGTTGAGCGTCGCCTTGGGCTTGAAGAAATATTTCAAGGTCAGCCAATGCGCCTTCACCAGCTCGACGAGCAGGAAGGATTTGAGGAGGTGGGTGACGGTGCTCATCGATTGCTCTCGCTGCGGACGCAGGTCCCGGTCAACAGGACGGTGAACGGCCTTCGCATGCCGGCCTGATCCGTTATCAGTGCATTGGGCGTCAGGACGACACGCGCGAGCCGGGGCGTTTCGTCCACCAGATTGACGAGCGTCAGGCATGCGTCCTCGGCGAAAAGGCAGGGCCCGCGCGCCATGGCGACAAACGCGATGGCGCCTCGGCCGGTCGCAAGCGCAGCCGTGCGCCCGGCGATGTGGAACGGATTGCCCGGCCAGCGAACCTCCGCTTCGAGGCCCCTTTGGCGTGTGTCGGTGACATCGATCGTGAACCGCAGAGGCCCTACATCGGGGATCTCGATCGCAGACGCACGTTCCTCGCCCGGCCCGCCGTGGAGTGCACGCGGCGGATCGAGGGTGCAGTCGTAGCTTGCAGGCGCTGCAAGGAGCGCCGCTGCAGTCAGGGAAAGAAGGCCGCTCATCCGAATGCCTCGTAGCGATAGACCATGAGGAAGCCCGAGACGAGGAAGACCCAGAAGAGCGAGATGGGAAGGAATATCTTCCAGCCGAGCCGCATCAGCTGGTCGTAGCGGAAGCGGGGCACCGTCGCCTTCACCCAGGAGAAGATGAAGAAGAAGATGAAGATCTTGAGGAAGAACCAGAAGATGCCCGGAACGAGGTAGAGCGGCTCCCAGTGGATCGGAGGCAGCCAGCCGCCCCAAAACAGGAGGGCGTTGAGGCCGCACATCAGGAGCACGTTGCCGTACTCGCCGAGCCAGAAGAGCGCGAAGCTCATCGAGCTGTATTCGGTCTGGTAGCCGGCGACGAGCTCCGACTCCGCTTCGGTGAGGTCGAAGGGTGCGCGGGCGGTCTCGGCCATGGACGAGATGAAGAAGATCACCGCCATCGGGAACAGCAGGGGGTTGAAGCCGAAGCCGTTGATGACGCCGAATATATGGCCCTGCTGGGCGTAGATGATCTCGGTCAGGTTGAACGAGTTCGCCCAGAGGATGACCGGGATGAGGACGAAGCCGACCGAGACTTCGTAGCTCACCATCTGCGCGGCCGCGCGGAGCGCCGAATAGAAAGGATATTTGGAGTTGGACGCCCAGCCGGCGATGATGACGCCGTAGACGCCCAATGAGGAGACCGCGAGCAGGTAGAGCAGGCCGACGTTGATGTTGGCGAGGACCATGTTCGGCCCGAACGGGATCACCGCCCAGCCGATCAGGGCGACGGTGAAGGTCAGGATCGGCGCGAGGATGAAGAGGCCGCGGTTCGCGCCCGAGGGGACGATCGTCTCCTTGAGGAAGACCTTGAGGCCGTCCGCGAAGCTCTGGAGCAGGCCGAACGGCCCGACGACGTTGGGGCCGCGCCGAAGCGCCATCGCCGCCCAGATCTTGCGGTCGGCATAGATGATCATCGCGACCGCCAGCATCAGCGGAAGCGCGATCATCAGGACGAGGATGAGCGTCGCGAGAAACCAGCCGAATCCGTGGCCGAGCGCACCCTGAAACCATTCGGTCATCGCATGTCCCTCCCCGTCATTCCCGCGAAAGCGGGAATCCACCGGGACTTACCGACCGCACGGAAGGCGGGGACGCTGCACTGGATCCCCGCTTTCGCGGGGATGACGGTGTGGAGAAGCCTCATTCCGCGGCCTCCTGGAAGGTTTCGCCGTGGAGGATTTCGGCGGAGCAGCGCTGCATGGTGGGCGAGGACCTGGCGATCGGGTTGGTGAGGTAGAAGTCCGCAATCGGGTAGACGATGCCGCCGGACAGGCCGGTCGGGGCCGCGGGCGCGGCGGGCATGCCTTCGAACAACGTAAGGCCCGCCTGCACGAGGTGCGGCCGCTCGGCGCCGACGGCGGCACGGAGCTGGTCGATGTCGTCGAACGGCAGCGGGCGGCCGACCGCGTCCGACAAAGCGCGCAGGATCGACCAGTCGCTGCGGGCATCGCCCGGCGGGTGGGTGGCGCGCTCGGAGACCTGCACGCGGCCCTCCAGGTTCACGTAGGTGCCGTGCTTCTCGGAGAATGCAGCGCCCGGAAGAATCACGTCGGCCACGCGCACCCCGGCGTCGCCGTGACTACCGATATAGACGGTAAAGGTGCCCTC
Source organism: Allosphingosinicella sp. (assembly GCA_036399655.1). Taxonomy (GTDB): domain Bacteria; phylum Pseudomonadota; class Alphaproteobacteria; order Sphingomonadales; family Sphingomonadaceae; genus Allosphingosinicella. The sequence continues at coordinate 11,157 of DASWMS010000071.1, forward strand.
GAACGCGGACAGGTCCGCTTCGTCGGCGCCCAGGAGGAAGAGCGCCTTCAAGGCCCCTGCCCTCGCCCGGATCGCGTCCATGCCGCCGTCGGTCGTGAACCCGAGATCGAGGGCGCCGACGCGCGAGGCGGCGGTGTGGAGGAGGTTGAACGTGCCGCCCAGCGTCGCCGCGGCGGCGCGCGCGCCTTCGTAAGCGCCGGACACCGTCAGCGCGCCCATGCCGACGATGACGGCCGCGGGCCCGCCGGCGCCGAACGCGTCGCTGACTTCGCGCGGCAGATTGCCGAGGAGGCCGAGATCGTCGCCGAGCCAGGTCGCGGGATAGGTGAGGTCGACCTCCGGCCCGATCGCGAACACCTGGGCGCCGCGCTTCACGGCTTTCCGAATGCGCGTGTTGACCAGCGGCGCTTCCCAGCGCGGGTTGGCGCCGACGAGGAGGATCGCCTTTGCGTCCTCGATCCCCGCGATGGTCGAATTGAAGCGGTAGGCGAGCGGGTGGGACACGTCGAACAGCGCGCCGTCCTGCCGGCATTCGTGCAGCGACGAGCCGAAGGCGCCGAGAAACGCCTTCATCGCGTACATCGACTCGAGATCCTGGAGATCGCCGGCAACCGCCGCGACGTCGTCAGCCCCGGCGCCGGCGAGCCGCTCGGCGATGAGCGCGAACGCCTCTTCCCAGCTCGCTTCCTCGAGCTTGCCGCCGCGCCGTATCCACGGCCGGTCGAGCCGGCGGCGCAGAAGCCCGTCGACGCAGTGGCGGGTCTTGTCGTGCGCCCATTCCTCGTTGACGTCCTCGTTCAGCCGCGGAAGCGCCCGCATGACTTCGCGAAGCCGCGTGTCGAGGCGGATGTTGGTGCCGACCGCGTCCATGACGTCGATGGCGGGGATCTTGCGAAGCTCCCACGGCCGCGCTTCGAAGCTGTACGGCTTGGAAAGAAGCGCGCCCACCGGGCAGAGATCGACGACGTTGCCCGAAAGCTCCGAAGTCACCGCGCCTTCGAGATAGGAGGTGATCTCCATATTCTCGCCGCGCCCGAGCGCCCCGATCTCCTCGACCCCCGCCACTTCCTCGGCAAAACGAACGCAGCGCGTGCACTGGATGCACCGCGTCATGCTCGTCTTGACGATCGGGCCCATATATTTGTCGGTCACCGCCCGCTTGTTCTCGGCGAAGCGATTGTGGCCGCGGCCGTAGGCGATCGACTGGTCCTGGAGGTCGCATTCGCCGCCCTGGTCGCAGATCGGGCAATCGAGCGGGTGATTGATGAGCAGGAACTCCATCACCCCTTCGCGCGCCTTCTTGACGGCGGGAGTCATGGTCGAGATTTCCTGGCCCTCGCTGGTCGGCAGCGCGCAGGACGCCTGGGGCTTGGGCGGCCCCGGCTTCACCTCGACGAGGCACATGCGGCAATTGCCGGCGATGGTCAGCCGCTCATGGTAACAGAAGCGCGGGATTTCCTTTCCCGCCATCTCGCAGGCCTGAAGAACCGTCGCGCCCTGCGGCACCTCAATCTCGACGCCGTCGACCTTAACTTTGGGCATTTACTTGCTCGATCGAAGAGGGGGACAGGCGGTCTCGGCGGATCCACATCAGCACACCGGGAACAACCAACGCCAGCACCATGAAGACGACCACCGCCGTATGGTATTTCGGGTCTATAGGAGCCAGCGGATCACCGGCTGCCCACCCTGCAAATGCAACCACCGCTGATGCCAGGTAAAGCCACAACGCCCAGCGGAGGTGGCGATAAAGACCGAAAGCGACTGCAGCACAAATAGCGATCATCACCGCCTGGTACAGCCACTGGCCGACGCCGAGCGAGCCCGCCTCCACCGCCAGAGTATACAGGCTGAGTGCAGTGCCGAACGCAAAGTACGCCGAGAGCGCCAAGATCAGCTTGGACCGTGCCTTCGTCATTCCGCCGCCTCCAGGACCGGCTCGCCTTCGCCCTTCGCTTCGCGGATGCGGCGCTCGAGCTCGGGGCGGTAGTGGCGGATGAGGCCCTGGATCGGCCAGGCGGCGGCGTCGCCGAGCGCGCAGATGGTGTGGCCTTCGACCTGCTTGGTCACGTCCCAGAGCATGTCGATTTCGTGGCTCTCGGCATTGCCTTTGACGAGGCGCTCCATGACGCGCCACATCCAGCCCGTGCCTTCGCGGCAGGGCGTGCACTGGCCGCAGCTTTCATGCTTGTAGAAATAGCTGAGCCTGGCGATCGCTCGGACGACATCGGTCGACTTGTCCATGACGATGATGGCGGCGGTGCCGAGGCCGGACTTCAAGTCCCGCAGCGCATCGAAGTCCATCGGCGCGTCGATGATCTCGTGCGCAGGCACGAGCGGCACGGATGAGCCGCCCGGGATGACGCACAGGAGATTGTCCCAGCCGCCGCGGATGCCGCCCGCGTGGCGATCGATCAGCTCGCGGAACGGCACGGACATGGCGTCCTCGACGACGCACGGCTTGTTCACGTGGCCGGAGATCTGGAAGAGCTTGGTGCCTTCGTTCTTCTCGCGCCCGAAGCTCTTGAACCAAGCGGCGCCGCGGCGGAGGATCGTCGGCACCACGGCGATCGACTCGACGTTGTTCACCGTCGTCGGGCAGCCGTAGAGACCCGCGCCCGCGGGGAACGGGGGTTTCAGGCGCGGCATGCCCTTCTTGCCTTCGAGGCTTTCCAGCATCGCCGTCTCTTCGCCGCAAATGTAGGCGCCGGCGCCGCGGTGGACGAAGAGATCGAAATCGTAGCCGGACTTCGCCGCGTTCTTCCCGAGGAGGCCCGCTTCATAGGCTTCGGCGACTGCGGCCTGGAGCGTCTCCGCCTCGCGGATGAATTCGCCGCGAATGTAGATGTAGCCCGCCCGCGCGCGCATCGCGAAGCCGGCGATCAGCGCGCCTTCAATGAGCTTGTGCGGATCGTGGCGGATGATCTCGCGGTCCTTGCAGGAGCCGGGCTCAGATTCGTCGGCGTTGATGACGAGGAAGTTGGGGCGGCCGGGCGCCGGCTCCTTGGGCATGAAGCTCCACTTCATGCCGGTCGGGAAGCCCGCGCCGCCGCGGCCGCGAAGGCCGGATTCCTTGATGACGTTGATGATCTCGTCCTGGCCGAGCGCCATCAGACTCGCCGTCGCGTCCCAGTCGCCGCGCGCCGTCGCGCCTTTCAGCCCCCAGTCCTGGAAGCCGTAGAGGTTGGTGAAGATGCGGTCCTTATCGTCAAGCATTGGCGGCGCCGTCCCTGCAATATTCGGCAAAGGCGCGGTCCATCTCGCCCGGTGCCATGTTCGGCTCCAGCCAGACGTCGACGTCGCCCACCGCGACGAAGCGCTGCTCGCTTTGCCCCTGAGGAGCATAGGCGCCGCAGACGATCGCAATGCCGTTATTCGAATAGATGCGCGCCGCGCCGAAGCGGACGTCGCCCGCGGCGCCAAGCTGCTGGCGGACCATGCGCTGGGCCACGGTCACCGGAGTGACGGTCGGCGACGCGGCGGGCGCCTTGGTGGCGGCCGTCTCATTCGCGACGGGCACGGCGGCTTCGCCGCAGCCCCCGGCCAGCAAAGCCGGCATCAAGGCGAGCGTCCAGCGGCTAGCCACGACGGCCCCCTTGCGCGATCATTCGCCTCGCGACGAAATAGACGCCGACCGCAAGGGCAAGCGCGATGAAGATGCCGAGCAGCTTCAGCGCCGCGCCCAGAAGTTTGAGCGCGATCCAGAGAACGACGATGCCGACGAGGATTGCGACGATGAGCGAGCCGGCCGATTTCATGCCGCAGACTCCCCGCCGCCGCCCGCGTTCCAGCGCGGGCGGTAGTCGTAATTCTCGCCGACCATCTCGATGAGCGTCGAAGGTCCGCCTTCGGGCGCGCTCGTCTGCCGGTCCACCCGGGGCCCCGGCTTCGGAGTCTCGCCGCGGGCGAAGGCCTCGAGGATCTCGGTCATGCTCTCGAAGGTCAGGTCTTCGTAATTGTCGTCGTTGATCTGCACCATCGGCGCGTTGGCGCAGGCGCCGAGGCATTCGACTTCGGAGAGGGTGAAGAGCCCGTCCTCGCTCGTCGCGCCCTTCCTCAGTCCCTTCGCCTTGCAGGCGTCGAAGAGATCGTCCGAGCCGCGCAGCATGCACGGCGTCGTGCCGCAGACCTGGACGTGGAAGCGGCCGACGGGGCGCAGGTTGAACATGGTGTAGAAGGTCGCGACTTCGAGCGCGCGCATGTAGGGCATGCCGAGGTATCTGGCCACGAACTCGATCACCGGAACGGGCAGCCACCCCTGCGTCTCCGTCTCCGCGCCGACCTGGCGCTGCGCCATGTCGAGCAGCGGAATGATCGCGCTCTGCTGGCGGCCGGGCGGGTAGCGGCCGACGATCGTTTTCGCCTTGGCTGCATTCTCGGCAGTCCAGTCGAAGCCGCCCCAGCGCGCGCGAAGCGCGTCCATATCGGGGATGGAGTTGGGAAGGATATCAGCCATCGTTGCCGTTGCCGTAAGAGCGTGAGGAAGCAGCACCGGCGACCGCGCCGACGGCGGGCGCAGCGCGCCGATTGCCGATCGCCAGCACGGCGAACAGCCAGACGAAGCAGACGCCGATGAAGATCAAGCCGACGAACAGGACCATCCCCCCGCCGCCCACGCCCAGCCTGTCCGCGGCTAACATGCTTCCGTAGATCAGCGCGAAGAGCGCGAACGGGCCGACCACCACCACGGCGGCGAAGATCAGGAAGATCTTGAGCAGGTAACGCCAATGCTCCCGCGCGGCTGCGAGGCTCACCGGTCCTTCTCCCCCGGGCCGATTTCCTCCTCGTCGCGCACGACGCGCTTGCGGCGGCTCGCGCCGGCCGACACGCCCGCCAGGACCAGGAGGATGACGATCGCGGCCGACGAGCCCGATCCCGAGCCGCCCCCGCCGCCTTCCCCGCCCGACCCGCCGTCGTGGCCCAGGAACAGGTAGACCGCCCCCGCCACCGCTACGAGAACGAGCAAAAGGATCATGACGAGGGTACGCCGGTCCTTCATCGGTCGATCTCCCCGAAGACGATGTCGAGCGAGCCGAGGATCGCAGTGACGTCGGCCAGCATGTGGCCCCTGGTCATGAAGTCCATCGCCTGGAGGTGCGAGAAGCCGGTCGGCCGGATCTTGACCCGGTACGGCTTGTTGGTCCCGTCCGCGACCAGATAGATACCGAACTCGCCCTTGGGGCTCTCGGTCGCGACGTAGACTTCGCCCGCGGGCACGTGGAAGCCTTCGGTGTAGAGCTTGAAGTGGTGGATGAGCGCTTCCATCGACTGCTTCATCTCGCCGCGCTTGGGCGGCACCACCTTGCGGTCCAGCGACGCGATGGGCCCTTCCGGCATGTCGGCGATGCACTGCTTCATGATCCGGACCGACTGGCGGACCTCTTCGACGCGCACCATGAAGCGGTCGTAGCAATCGCCCTTGGTGCCGACGGGAACGTCGAACTCGACGAGATCGTAGGCGTCGTAGGGCTGCGACTTGCGGATGTCCCAGGGAATGCCCGCGGCGCGGATCATCGGCCCTGAGAAGCCCCAGGCGAGCGCGTCTTCCTTCGAGACGTAGGAGATGTCGACGTTGCGCTGCTTGAAGATGCGGTTGTCGGCGACGAGGCTGATCGCATCCTCGAACAAGGGCATCAGCCGGTTGTCCATCCAGGCGGATATGTCTTCGAGCAGCCCGGCAGGCACGTCCTGGTGGACGCCGCCCGGGCGGAAGTAATTGGCGTGCATCCGGGCGCCGGACACGCGCTCGTAGAAGTTCATGATGTCTTCGCGCGGCTCGAACAGCCACAGGTTCGGAGTCATTGCGCCCACGTCCATGACGTGGCTGCCGAGGTTGAGGAGGTGGTTCTTGACCCGGGTCAGCTCGGCAAAAAAGGTGCGCAGATATCGCGCGCGGATCGGCACCTCGATGTCGAGCAGCTTCTCGATCGCCAGGACGTAGCTGTGCTCCATGCACATCGGCGACACGTAATCGAGCCGGTCCATGTACGGGATCGACTGGATGTACGTCTTATATTCGCAGAACTTCTCCGTGCCGCGGTGGAGGAGGCCGACATGCGGATCGACACGCTCGACGATCTCGCCGTCGAGCTCGAGGACGAGCCGGAGCACGCCGTGCGCGGCGGGATGCTGCGGGCCGAAGTTGATCGTGTAGTTGGCGATGTCGGAGACGGTCGCGCCGGTCTTCTCGACCTCGCGCGCGGAGCCCATCGTACCCACGTTGCTGCCGGGCATCTGATTATCCATGGCACACCCCCGTCATTCCCGAGAAAGCGGGAATCCAGACGAAGCCTCCACCGGCGCAGCCCCTGACGGACGCTCGCTGGATCCCCGCTTTCGCGGGGATGACGAGGAACGGGTTTCGCGTCATTTCTTCACCTCTTCCGCTTTAAGCGGAGTGGGCGCGCCGGGCTGCTGCGGCGAGGCCTTTTCATCGCCCGGCAGGATGTACTCGGCGCCTTCCCAGGGGCTGAGGAAATCGAAGGCTCGGAAATCCTGGGCGAGCCGGACAGGCTCGTAGACGACGCGCTTCTGCTCCTCGGAATAGCGAAGCTCGACATAGCCCGAGAGCGGGAAATCCTTGCGGAACGGGTGCCCGCGAAATCCGTAATCGGTGAGGATTCGGCGCAGGTCGTTGTTTCCAGAAAACAGAACGCCGTACATGTCGAACACTTCGCGCTCGAGCCAGCCGGCGACGGGCCACAGACCGGTGACAGACGGCACGGGCGTTTCCTCGTCGGCCGAGACCCGGACGCGGATGCGGTGGTTCCTCGTCACGGAAAGCAGGTGGTAGACGACCTCGAACCTCTCGGCGCGGCCCGGATAGTCGACGCCGGCAATCTCCATCAGCTGCTGGTACTCGAACCGGTCGCGAAGGATCGTCATCACGTCGAGGATGCTGTCGCGAGCGACCGTCAGCGAGACTTCGGAGACGGCATCCTTGGTCTCGAGCAGCATGCCGCCGAGTGCGGCCGCGACCTCTTCGACGATGCCGGGGCGGGGCGCGATGCGGGGGGCGGAGTTGTTGGCCATCAGAGAGACCCCCCTCCGTTCGTCCCGAGTAGCCGTCGAGCGAAGCCGAGACGGCGTATCGAGGGACCGGGTCCTTCGATACGGGCTCTCGATACGGCTTCGCCTACTCGATCCCTACTCAGGACGAGCGGGTGATGGTTTGCCAGCGACCGCATCGCCCTCACCTCTCGATCGTGCCGATGCGGCGGATCTTCCGCTGCAGCTGCATGACGCCGTAGAGAAGGGCTTCGGCGGTGGGTGGGCAGCCGGGGACGTAGATGTCGACCGGCACGATGCGGTCGCACCCGCGCACCACCGAATAGCTGTAATGGTAATAGCCGCCGCCGTTCGCGCAGCTTCCCATCGAGATGACGTAGCGCGGCTCCGACATCTGGTCGTAGACCCGGCGCAGCGCCGGGGCCATCTTGTTGCAGAGCGTACCGGCGACGATCATCACGTCGGACTGGCGCGGCGAGGCGCGCGGGGCGACTCCGAAGCGCTCGAGATCGTAGCGCGGCATGTTCACGTGGATCATCTCAACCGCGCAGCAGGCGAGGCCGAAGGTCATCCACCACAACGAGCCGGTGCGCGCCCACTGGAAAAGGTCCTCCGTCGAGGTGACGAGGAAGCCCTTGTCGGCCACTTCCGACTGGAGATCGTAGAAGAAAGCGGGATCCGGCTGCTGGAGATCCGCAGGCCGCTGGTTCTCGTCGCGCGGATCGAGGATCACTCCCATTCGAGCGCTCCCTTCTTCCAGGCATAAGCGAAGCCCAGCGCAAGCTCGGCCAGGAACACCATCATCGCCGCCCAGCCGACGATCCCGACATGTTCGAGCGACACGGCCCAGGGGAAGAGGAAGGCCGCTTCGATGTCGAAGATGATGAACAGGATCGCAACCAGGTAGAAGCGCACGTCGAATTGCGCGCGACTGTCCTCGAAGGCTGGAAAGCCGCATTCATATTCTGCGAGCTTGTCCGGATACGGGTTGGCGGCGCCGGTGAAGCGCGAGGCGATCACCGGCAGCACGACGAACGCCAGCGACAGCGCCAAAGCGACGGCGAGGAAAAGCAGGATCGGAAGATATTCTGCGGCGGCGGACGCCATCGCTCAAACTCCAGGACGAAGGTTGCGCGTCCTCTAGGACCCGGTGCGCCCTGAGGCAAGGGCGGGACTCGGGGCAAAGCGGCTGAAAATCGCCCTTTGTTCCGAGGCCTTGCGTGCCGGCGGCGGCGTCAGTGGAGCGCGAGGCTCCGGATAGGCGTCGGCCCCGCCGGACGCGCGCCCGCGGGCACGCCGCCCGGGCCCCAGCGCTCCCACTGCGCGTCCGCAACATAGATCAAGCGGTAACCGGCGACGACGGCGAGCGTCACTTCGCCCCACGCCCGGTTCGCCCGCTCGAGGACGTCCAGCCGCGTGACGCGCAGCCCGTCCGAAGAAAGGCGGAGACGGACGATGCGCTGCGGCTGATAGGCGGTCTGCGTCGCGATCAGGTCGCCATGCAGGGGGACGAGACCGTCGATCCCGTCGAGCATCACGTCGGGCCCGGCTTCCACCCGGAAGACGCGGCCGCTCGCCCGATCGACGGCGGCGAGGCCGAAGCGCCGGTCGGCGACGTAGAGCAGGCGCTGGTCACCCGAGAGGGCGAGCCCCTGCGCGCTGTACAGCATGCCCGGCGCGATCCAGGTTTCGAGCGCCGCGCAGCCGGGGCGGCAGCGGTAGACGGCGCCGCTGAGGCCGTCGCTCGCGTAAACGGTGCCGTCCCGCGCGACCGCAACGTCGGCCGGCGCGGCGCCCAGAGGGGCCGGAATGCGCGACACCTGGCTGAGATCGTCGGGATCGACCGAGACGAGGCCGACGAAGCCCGCCTCGCCCGCCGGCGACATGCCGAGCGCCGCCGAGGCCACCCAAAACAGCCGCCGCGCCGGATCGTAAGCGCCGCCGAGCAGGCTGCCGAGCGGTTCGGACGAGGAGCGGGCATCGCCGACCGCCGCCAGCCGGCCGCTCACCGCGGTGGTCGCAAAGAGCCGGGCGCGCTCCGGATCGAAGAGCAAGCCGTCGACCAGCCGGTGCTCGGCCGGCACCGTCGCATAATGCAGACTACGCGCAAGCGGCTCGGCATTCGCCGAAAAGCACGCGGCGAGCTGGGCGATGGCCCTCACACCGACGAGAGGCTCGGCCTTGACGAGTTCCGCGCGGCTCGGCACCGCGCCCATTCCGGCGATGCGCCGGAGCGCCGCAAGCGCCTCGCCGGAATCGCCGATCGCGATGGCTGCCGCGAGGCGGCGGCGCTGCATTCCGGCGCTGTTGGGAAACAGCACCGCCGTCTCGATCGCCTCGGCCGGCGAAGAGAAATCGCGCACCGCTTCGGGCCACTCGGCGGCGGCGGGGCCGGGAAGCGGCGCTGCGGCGCATGCGGCGATTGCCGGGACGGAAAGGATGTCGAACCCGCTCATGGGTCCATTTCCGGACCGATCGCGAAAGGCTCACCCCCTTTTCGACGAGTGCGCCCTGAGCTTCGGCGAATGGCGGGAAGCGCCTGGAGCTAAGAGCGCAGCGCGCCAGCCACCAACCGGTGCAGCTTGGAATGGATCTGGTCGTTGGCGGCCAGCACCTGACCGTTCGCCAGACCCTGGTCGCCGCCGCGGAAGTCGGTGACGAAGCCGCCGGCTTCCCGAACCAGCAGGATGCCCGCAGCGACGTCCCAATATTGGAGATCTTCCTCCCAGAAGCCGTCGTAGCGCCCGGCAGCAACCCAGGCGAGGTCCAGCGCCGCCGAGCCGAAGCGGCGAATGCCGGCGACTTCCGGCGACACGGCGTCGAGGATCTTCTGGAAGCGCGGAAGCTCGCCATGGCCCTTATAGGGCACGCCGGTCGCGATCAGCGCGTCGTCCAGATGGCGGCGCGAGGAGACTCGCAGGCGCCGCTCGTTGAGCCAGGTCCCCCTGCCCTTCTCGGCCCAGAAGCTTTCGTCGGTGAGCGGCTGGTAGACCAGGCCTTGCGTCACTTCGCCCCAGCCGTTGCCGCCCGGCTTCGACTCCTGGACCGCGATCGAGATTGCGAAATGCGGGATACCGTGGAGGAAGTTCGACGTGCCGTCGATCGGATCGAGCACCCAGCGCGGCTTGCCGGGCGCACCCTGCACCTCGCCCGCTTCCTCCATCAGGAAGCCCCAGTCCGGCCGGGCGTGGCGCAGCTCCTCCATCACCGTCTCTTCGGCGAGCTTGTCGGCCATGGAGACGAAGTCGGCGGGGCCCTTGCGGCTCACCTGAAGCTGCTCGACCTCGCCGAAGTCGCGGCGAAGCCGCGGCGCTGCCTTGCGCGCCGCCTTCTGCATCACGGTGATGAGGCCGCTGTGACTTACCAAGATGAATCTCCGTTCGTCCCGAGCGAAGCCGAGGGGCGACTGCTCGGGCTCAGTGCTTGCGCCCCTCGACTACGCTCGGGACGAACGAGGCTTGCTCAGGTGATCCTCGTG
>DASWMS010000072.1:0-74495 GCA_036399655.1 Allosphingosinicella sp.
CGCATCGAGCGATGCTTCAACAAACTCAAACACTTCCGCCGCTTCGCAACGCGCTACGACCGAAGGGCAATCCACTTCCTCAGCTTCATCCAACTCGCTGCAACAATGATCTGGATGCGCTGAATGTCGATTCAGCCTAGCCCTGAGCCTGTCGAAGGGCGAATTGCAGCGTGCGGGCGACGAAACGACGCTTCGGCGTCAAACCATAAGAATTCCAAGGGTTAACGTCCCGATTTGGCCCAGCCCGGCACGGCGCGAACGCGGCGCTTGCAACCTCGCGGTGGGTGTTTACGTTTTGTGAACCATGTCCGCCCTTGCCACCCAGAACGATGTCTCCCGAGGCCCGACCGATGCCGGCCTTGGCCGCCGCGCGCTCGATGTCACGGTGACCATCCTGTCGCTCGGCACCAACAAGCTGATCCACCGCGGCACCGGTTGGCTGACGCGCCACGGCCTCGTCCGCTACGTCGTCCCGGCGATCGTCCTCAACGAAGCGTTCGGCGCCTACCGCGCGTTCGTCGCGGGCGGCGCGCTCGGCTGGTGGTGACCGGCCGCGACACTCAATAGGTCGCGCGCCTGCTCCCAAGGTTCAGCCGCCGAGCCAGGTTGTAATCCGCCGTCACCATCAGGAAATAGCCGAACGCCCAGCGCAGGCGGTTGAGGATCGTCATGTCCTTGCGGTGCGCGCTCGGCTCGATCTCCCGGCTGCGGGCGATTTCCGTGGCGATATAGGCGCGCATCGTGGCGGCGAAGGCGGGGTCGTCGACGCGCAGCATCATCTCGAGGTTGAGATAGAGGCTGCGCATATCGAAATTCGCCGAGCCGATGTGGACGGCATCGTCGATGACGATCAGCTTGGTGTGGAGCTTGGTCGGCTGATATTCGTAGACGCGGATGCCGTGCTTCAGGAGGCGCCAGTAGGAAAAGCGCGCGGCCCAGAGCGTGGCGCTGATGTCCGACTTGCCCGCCGTCACCATGCGCACCCGCCCGCGCTCGGCGACTCCGTAGATGCGGCGCATCATGCGGATGCTGGGGACGAAATAGGCCATCAGGAAGTCGACCGTGCTGGCGCCGGTCAGGTCGTCGCGCACCGCCCGCGCCCATGGGCTGAGGCGGCGGCTGGGGCCGCCGAAGAGCCAGTGAAGTGCACCGTGTCGTCGGCTGTGGCGGCTCAGCATGCGGCGCAGCTTGCGGATGGAGGCAAGGGGATCCTCGGCCCACGCGAACATGTCGTCGAAATACTGGACGAGGCTGAGGACGCTCGGCCCTTCGACGAGCAGGCCGAGGTCGCGCCAGGCGCCGCTTTCCATCGTTCCGAAATACTCGTCGCCGATGTTGAAGCCGCCGACGATCGCCCTCTTGCCGTCGGCGAGCGCGAGCTTCTGGTGGTTCCTGAGGAGATAGCGCCGCCCCCAGCGCGGCTCGAAGCGGCAGAAGCGCGCCTCGGCGTCGCTCAGCGGCTTGAAGAAGCTCTCGTTCGCGTCCGAGGCGCCGAAGCCGTCGAGCAGCATCGAGACCTTGACGCCCCGCTTCGCCGCGGCGACCAGCGCGTCGCGCACCCGCCGCCCGCTGTCGTCGTTGAGCCAGATATAATAGAGGATGCGCAGCGATTCCTCGGCGCCGTCGATCAGCGCAATCAGCGCCTCGAGCCGATCCGGCCCGTCGACCACCACCGACAGCCTGTTGCCGCCGACCATGTGCGGCGGGATCTTGCCCTCGTCCCCGTTCATCGGCTCCGGCCTAGCGCTACGCGGCGGCGCTGGAAAGGGCGCCACGGTTGAAGGCGCCGCCCCAGCCGCTACAGCGAACGCCGTGCACGTCTCCCGCCTTTCCTTGAGCGATTTCCGCTCCTACACCGACGCGGTTGTCGCGCCGGGGCCAGGGCTCGTCATCCTCACCGGCGAGAACGGCGTGGGGAAGACGAACATGCTGGAGGCCGTGAGCCTGCTCGCGCCAGGGCGGGGGCTGCGGGGCGCCGCGCTGTCGGAGATGGTGCGGAAGGGCGGGGGCGGAGGCTTCGGCGTCGCGGCGCGGCTCGGGGAGCCGATCGACATCGGAACGGGCGTCTCGGGAAATGCGCCGGAGCGGCGGCAGGTGCGGATCAACGGGGCCGCGGCCTCGGCGTCCTCGCTGGCCGAGTGGCTTTCGGTGCTTTGGCTTACCCCCGCCATGGACCGGCTGTTCATCGAAGGCGCGTCGGGCCGCCGCCGCTTTCTCGACCGGCTGACCCTTGCCCTATTCCCCGGCCACGCCGTCCACGCCGCGCGCTACGAAGCGGCGATGCGCGCGAGGAACAAGCTTCTCGGCGAAGACGGCCGCCGCGACGATGCCTGGCTGACGGCGCTCGAAGCGCGCATGGCCGAGCATGGCGCCGCGCTTGCCGAAGCGCGCGCCGCGACGGTCGAAGCCCTCTCCGGCCGGCTCGCCGATGCACCCGAAGGTCCATTCGCCCGCGCCGGCCTCGCGCTCGAAGGCGGCGCATCCGACGACCTCGCTCGCGACTACGCCCTCGGCCGCACCCGCGACGCCGCAGCAGGGCGCACCCTTGCCGGCCCGCACCGCACCGACCTCCTCGTCACCCATCTCGGCAAGCTGCAACCCGCCACCGCCTGCTCGACCGGCGAGCAGAAGGCGCTCCTCCTCAACATCGTCCTCGCCCACGCCGCTCTCGTCGCGGAGCGCACCGGCCGGTCCCCGATTCTCCTCCTCGACGAAGTCGCCGCCCACCTCGATCCTCAGCGGCGCGCCGCTCTCTTCGAGCGCCTCGCCGACGCCGGAGGGCAGGTGTGGATGACGGGAACCGAGCCGGAACTGTTCGTGGGGACCGGCCTCGCCGCGTGCAGGTACGAAGTCGGACCCGGAACGATCCGGGAGGCTTGAGGAACGGCGGCGGTGACCCTGCCCCTGCCGGGTTACGCCGCCAACAACATGTCGGCCTCGGCAAGCGCAGCCTCCTCGAGATCCGCGATCACATTGTCGTTTTGCGCCAGCGCCTTCAGCATATCGTCCGCATCGGCCGGAGGCTCGGAAAGCCGCAACATCGTCAGTTTCCTCAGCGCAACCACAGCCCTCGACTCGGCGACGTCACTGCGCTTGAGCCAAGAAAAGGTCCTTTCGGCGGCCTCTTTGTCCTGAATCAATACCGCCCGCGCCATGTCGGTGAGCTGGCGAAAGCTGCGGTGGCTGTTCTGAAGCTCTCCAAGCTTGTCCACGTTGCCTCGTCGCAACGCGTCGATGAAGCTGATCGTAAAAGTGTCGGGGGTCGGCCTGTCGGTCTCCATTCCGAAGACCCACCGCCGCACGAATTCCTGGTACGTGGGCTCGAGGTCCCCGGGTGCGTCTCGCATCAGAGCCTCGGCCATTCGCTGCCGCTCCTGGCCTTTCTTCCGCATCACCAACGTCGTGAGCCGCCGCAACTCGCCCTGCCGGCCCGCGACGGCGGCCATTTGAACATGGAGTGGCGGCGCGGATTCGGGGAGCCGGCTCTCGACGACGCCCTGGCGTGGCGTTTCGCCCGCGCCATGGGCCGCCGCTGCCGGCTTCGAGGCCGAGGCCGGCGGGACGCCATCGCCGCGGTCGGGGCTCGGTGCCGTCTTCTCGGACTCGGATTCGCTCTCGGACCGCGCCCCTGACCTCTTTTCAGGCGGAGGTTCCGCTGCGGACTCCCGCTGGCTTTCCGGATCCTGCCCCGTTTCGAGCGCCCGCTCCCGCGCGTCCCCGGGCTCAAGGAAATCCGAAAGAACGGCGCCCGCCGCAGCCAGATAATCCATTTTATCATCCGGCGCCGAGTCTTCGCCGCGTTCCGGCTGCGCGCCGGCGCCGGCCTCCTCGGCTTCGGCCCAGAATTCCTCGGCCTCCGGAAGATCGCCTGTCGACAGGGCCTTGAGATACGCCTGTGCCGTCGTCCGGTCCTTCAGCGTCATCATCGGCAGCCGAAGCGTTTCGTCGAGGATTTTTCGCGCCTCCTCGCGCTTGCCCGCCCGGCTGAGGATGAAAGCGAGCTGGTTTCGCGCCGAACCCTGGGTGGTCTGGCTCAATTCAATGGTCTCGAGCAACTCGCGCACCGTCTCCTCGTCCCGGCTCGGATCGTGGCTCATCAGCCGGGCCAGGATGTTTCTTGAATGGATGTAGACTTCGTCGCTGCTATGGGGCGCTTGCGCGATCGTGTCCCTCAGAAGCTGCTCGGCCTGGCCGCTCCTGCCGCGACGGCTGATCAAATCGGCGAGCTGGTTGGCGGCGACGGCGCTGCCGAGCTCTTCGTGCGCCTTCCTGAGGACGATCTCCGCCTCGGTCCACCGCCGGTTGTCGACGAGCAGATGGGCCAGCTGGTTCCGGCAATATTCGTCCCGCGGAAATCGGCTGATGGTCTCGAGCAGAAGCGCCTCCGCCTCGCCTTGACGCTGTGTGTTGCGGGCCAGCAGTCGTGCCAGCTGGTTGCGCATCTTGAGGTCTTCGGGGAAGCGCTTGATTGCCGCCCACCCGATCCGCTCCGCCATGTCCTGGTCGCCAGCCGCCGCGAGCGCGTCGCGCCAGACAACCCATCCCATTGGATTGTTCGGATCCCACTTGATCGCCAGGCTCGCCAGCCAGATGCTCACCTCGCCACGACGCCGGACCTCGCTCGCGGCCCAGTTCCGCTTGAGCAGCTCCAAGCCCAGCTTGCTTGCCGCGAAGACGAGCGGGTAGGCATCGCCGGTTGCCCGGGCATGCCGCTCCCGCTCCGCAACCACGCTCCGGATCTCCTTCTCGATCGAGGAGAGCGGCTCGTTCATCCTTGTCTCGAGCGTCGTCACCGCTTCTTGCGCCGGCTCGCTGAGATAGTATTTCGACTTCTTGTACTGGCTGCGCCGGTCCAGCCCCACGTCCTTTTCCCACAATTCGCGCAAATCCGCGCGAAGCCGCCGGAACGGGGGACGATCGAGCGTCTGCGCAACCGCCGTCTGCCAAGCTCCGGGCGTGAGCGCGTAAATGCGCTTCAAGGCTCCCCATTCGCGCGCGAAGTCCATTGCCGAGGGCGACTGCGCAAGCGCCCAAGTTCCGATTCCGGTTACCCACGGACGCTCGCTCGGAGCCCCGCTCCGCTCGGGAAGAAGCCGAAGCCCCAGCAGTGCGGTCGACAGGTAGCTTTGCGGATATTTGCCGCCGCACTGCCCGCAAAGCTGGAGCCACAAAGGCTCGAGGCCGAATGGTTCGAGGCCGGCCTCGGCCGCGAGATGCTGCGTCCGCGCAAGGGCGTCGAAATAAGCGAGACGGGCGTCGGGCCGGCCGAAGAAGAAATGCTGCTCCACCCACCCGCGCCAGCGGATGAAGCGGGTTCGCAGGAGCTTGGCTGTAACAGGCGGCTGCAGCGCGCCCGCTATCGCCAGGGCCTCGAGCGTTTCGCCGAGCCATCGGTTCAGCTGAGCACCCGAAGTCGGGCCGGGCGCCTCGTGCCGCGCGTCGAGCCAGCGCGCCAGGGCGTTGTCGAAGGCGACGAACAGCGGGTCGGACTGCGGCAATCGGCCGAACAGGATCCGGGCGGCCTCACTCGGGCCGAGCAGCGCAGCCCTCGGCAGGCGCACGAACCCGCCGACCAGCCTCGCGACGCCCCGGTCGGGATCCGTCAGGAATCCGTCCCGCCATTCACTGGGCGGCTGGTAGTCGGATGCATCCCCGTGCTGCATCTTCAGATTTCCATTCCAAAATCCCGGTCGCGGCCGGCGGTATAGGCCGCCAGCTGAAGCGCTACGAGATGATTGTTTCTCAGTTCCTGAAGATCGGCGGGTGCGGCGGAGTCGTCCAGCAGCGTGACCTTGGTGAGGTGTTTCCTGCGATAAACCATCCGCGGATGAAGCACTTCGGCAATCAAATCGTCTTCGGTCGCGATGGGGCTGAGGGCCATGGGGCAGCCGCAATCGAATTCGGCGGGGGTTGGAAAAAATTGCGAATAAGGCGTTCCGTCGAGCGCCGTGGGAACGCTGAACGTGCGCACGAAGCGCACATCGTCCTGGACCATGTTACGCACTTCGCCTGCGGTATATGTCATGAGCGCCACCACGATCGGCCCGAAGTACTTCGGATCGTAGTGGGCCAGGCCGAAGCGATCCCTGAGCTTATGGGCCCAGTCCGGCGCTGCAAGCTCGACGAGCACGCTGTCTCGAATCGCAGCGAAGGACAGCCGGTTCCGCTTCTCGACGATCAGCGGGTTCGTGTTCCATTCGAGCACGAACTTGTTGACGAGCGCCCGGGAGCTCGCATCGGAATGCGAGAATGCATCGACGAAGTCGGCTGACGGAATCCTCAGCACCTCGAGAGCAGGATTCAGGCATTCGAGGCGGACCAGCACGGTCTCCGGGCTGAGCTCGGCGAACGATGCGGCCTCGTTGACCTCGGTGAAAGGCTCGGGTGCGCCGGGAGCGTATTGGATGGTGTCCTTGTAATATGCGACCTGCAGGTCCTGGAGGTCGCCCGGCGAGGAGAAGACTCCCGCCGGCCGGGCGGCTTCAAAGGCCGCCTGCCGGCGCTCCGACACACGCTCCTCGAACATCAGGTTGTGGGCGCAGGCGCGCTCCTCGACCTCCGGACTGGACGCCCATGCCGCCAGGGCGCGGGCAAGGTCGGGATCGCTAAGCTCCACCGGGCATCTCCTTTCGAAAATAGGCTCGACAGTGCACCAGCCGGGGCTTCGTAACAAGGGCCGGTCACCGATGCTGCACTTGCGAAAAAGCCGTCCGGAATCCGCTAATTTCCTTGGGGTTCCGCCCCGCCCTCGCTATATCCTCCCTATGGCAAATCCCCCCAGTGAAAACGCATACGGCGCCGAATCCATCAAGGTGCTGAAAGGCCTCGACGCGGTCCGGAAACGGCCCGGAATGTATATCGGCGACACCGACGACGGTTCGGGCCTCCACCACATGGTGTTCGAAGTCTCCGACAATGCGATCGACGAGGCGCTGGCGGGGCATTGCGACCTCATTCGCGTCACCTTGAACCCTGACGGATCGGTCTCGGTCGAGGATAACGGCCGCGGCATCCCGACCGGCATCCACAAGGAAGAAGGCGTTTCGGCGGCCGAGGTCATCATGACCCAGCTCCACGCCGGCGGCAAGTTCGAGAACACGTCGGACGACAATGCCTACAAGGTGTCGGGCGGCCTCCACGGCGTCGGCGTCTCGGTGGTGAACGCGCTCTCCGAATGGCTGGAGCTCAACATCTGGCGCGACGGCGAGGAGCATTGGATGCGCTTCCGCTTCGGAGACGCGGAAGCGCCGCTCAAGCTCGTCGGCTCGGCGCCGGAGGGCCGCAAGGGCACCCGGGTGACCTTCCTCCCCTCGCCCGCGACGTTCAAGATCCTCGAATTCGACTTCGACCGGCTCGAGCACCGCTTCCGCGAGCTCGCCTTCCTCAATTCCGGCGTGCGCCTGATCCTGACGGACGCGCGGCACGAGGAGGAGAAATCCGTCGAGCTGTATTACGAGGGCGGGATCGCCGCCTTCGTGCGCTATCTCGACCGCGCCAAGACGCCGCTCATTCCGGAGCCGATCGCCGTCCACGGCCAGCGCGACGAGATCGGCATCGACGTCGCGCTCGAATGGAACGACAGCTATTACGAGCAGGTCCTCTGCTTCACCAACAACATCCCGCAGCGCGACGGCGGCACCCACCTCGCGGCCTTCCGCGCGGCGCTGACCCGCACGCTCAACAATTATGCGGACAAGTCCGGCGTCCTCAAAAAGGAAAAGGTGAGCCTCACCGGCGACGACATGCGCGAGGGCCTCACCGCCATCGTCTCGGTGAAGCTGCCCGACCCCAAGTTCGGGTCGCAGACCAAGGACAAGCTGGTTTCCTCCGAAGTCCGCCAGCCGCTCGAAAGCCTGATGGCGGACAAGATGGCGGAATGGCTGGAGGAGAACCCCGCCCACGCCCGCTCGATCATCCAGAAGATCATCGACGCGGCCGCCGCGCGCGAAGCCGCCCGCAAGGCGCGCGAGCTGACCCGGCGCAAGGGCGTGATGGACATCGCCTCCTTGCCGGGCAAGCTCGCCGACTGCCAGGAGCGCGATCCCGCCAAGTCCGAGCTGTTCCTGGTCGAGGGCGACTCGGCCGGCGGCTCGGCCAAGCAGGGCCGCAACCGGCACAACCAGGCCATTCTCCCGCTCAAGGGCAAGATCCTGAACGTCGAGCGCGCGCGCTTCGACCGGATGCTCTCGTCCAAGGAAGTCGGCACACTCATCCAGGCGATGGGCACGGGCATCGGCCGCGACGACTTCAACATCGAGAAGCTTCGCTACCACAAGGTGGTGATCATGACGGACGCCGACGTCGACGGCGCCCACATCCGCACCCTGCTCCTCACCTTCTTCTACCGGCAGATGCCGGAGATCATCGAGCGCGGGCACCTCTACATCGCCCAGCCGCCGCTCTACAAAGTCGCCAAGGGCCGCTCGGAAGTCTATCTCAAGGACGATGCGCGGCTCGACGATTATCTGGTCGACGCCGGCATCGGCGCGATGGTGCTGGAGACGGCGGAAGGCCCGCGCACCGGCGACGACCTGCGCAGCCTCGCCGACCATGCCCGGCGCGTGCGCAGCCTGATGCGTTACGTGCCGCGCCGCTACGATCCGGGCCTGATCGAGGCGCTGGCGCTGAACGGGGCGCTCGATCCCGCTTTGCCGGCGAGCGGCCGCACGGAAGCGATCGGCCGCGCCGCCGCCTTTCTCCAGGCGAGCGACGAGAGCTCCACCTGGACGGGAGAGATCGGCGCCGACGGAGACTATATCCTGCGCCGCCTGTGGCGCGGGGTCACCGACCACCATGTCGTCGACCACAAGTTCGTCGCGTCCGCGGAAGCGCGCAAGCTCCACGGCCTCGCCGCCGAGCAGGCGCAGAGCTACGCCACCGCCTCGCGACTCGTGTCCTTGAAGGCGAGCCAGCCCCGCGAGGAAGCGGATCCGAACCCGGACAGCGACACGCCGCACGAAAAGGTGGACGGCATCCCGCCGCCCGAGCGCGCGCCCGACGCCCGCGGCATCCTGGTCCGCCGTCCGACCGAGCTCCTCGACGCGATCCTCGCGGCCGGCCGCAAGGGCCTCGCCATCCAGCGCTACAAGGGTCTCGGCGAGATGAACGCCGAGCAGCTCTGGGAGACGACGCTCGATCCGGAAAATCGCAGCCTGCTGCGCGTCGAGATCGCGCAGGCCGACCTCGCAGACGAGATCTTCACGCGCCTGATGGGCGACGTCGTCGAACCGCGCCGCGACTTCATCCAGGAAAACGCCCTGAACGTGGCGAATCTCGACGTTTAACCGCGCATCGGAACGCCTCCCCGCACCGCCCGTTCGAGCGGTTCGCGCGGGAGGTTAGATGGCTGAGACGAACGGAACGGCGCCGCTGCAGATCGGCGAGATCGCAGCGTCTTTGCTTTCGGCGCTGGAGCGCGGTGACGTCGTCTTTATCGCGGCCGACGAGACCCGCGCGGCCGAGACGGCGCGCATCCTCAAGGCCGCCGCGCCCGAAGCGGAAATCCTCCACTGCCCGGCGAGCGACGCGCTGCCGGGCGATTCCGCGCCGCCCTCGCCTGCCAATGTCGGCCAGCGCGCGGCGGCGCTCCGGCGGCTGGCGGCGCTCGCCGGCGAGACGGGCCGCCCGCGCATCGCCCTCGTCGCCAGCGGCGAAGCGGCGGCGCGGCTTTATCCGGCGCCCGACCGCTTCGCCGCCGTGCCGCCGCTGGTGCGGCTCGGCGAGCCGATCGACATCGAAGCCTTTGCCGCCGAGCTCGTCGGCATCGGCTATGTCGTGGACGACCGGGTGGACGAGCCGGGCGAAGTCGCGGCGCGCGGGCAGGTGATCGACGTCTTCCCGGCAGACGCCGGCGAGCCCTACCGGATCGAGGAGCAGGACGGGCGGGTCGCCTTCATCCGCCCCTACGATCCGGTGAGCCAGCTCACCCGCGGCGAATGCGAGCGCCTCGAGCTCGGCCGCGTCACCGAGCCGGAGCTTGGCGACGGCGCAGTCACCCTGCTCGACCACCTCGCCGGTGCGCCTGTCGCGGTGGAGCCCGGCGCCGAGAAGAGGCGCAGCCGCTTCCTCGCCCTAGCCGCCGATGCCGCCAAGCGCCGCCCCGCCCGCGCCGCGCGCGACATCTGCCCCGACGGGCGCTGGCAGGCGGCGCTCTCTGCCCGCGACGAACTGCCGCTCGGCGAAGGCCTTGGCGAGCCGCCGCCCCGCTTCGTCGAAAGCCGCTCGCCCGAAACCGCCTTCGCGCGCTTCGCCCGCGCCGCAATCGAAAGCGGTGAGCGGCTGATCCTGCTGGGCACGCCGCGCGACCTTCGCTTCCTGTCGCGGCGGATCGAGCGCAAGCTCAAGGTCGCGGCGCATGAGGCGGCGGACTGGTTCAGCGCCCACAGCGCCCCGGCCGGCGCCGTCGTCACCCTCCCGGCGCCGGTGCCGCGCGGCTTCCGGTTCGGCGGCACGGTCGCGGTCGCCGCCGCCGACCTCCTCGGCAGCCGCGCGCAGCGCGAGCATGACGAAGGCGCGGCCGGCGACGCGCAGATGTTCGCCGTCGCCGAAATCCGGATGGGCGACGTGGTGGTGCACGAGGATCACGGCATCGCCGTCGTCGCCGGGCTGGAGGCGCTGCCGGATGCAGGCGACGCCTTGGTGCTGCGCTTTGCCGGCGATGCGCGGCGGCTGGTGCCGGTGGGCGAGGCGGACCGGATCTGGCGCTACGGCGCGGACGAGGATGCGGTGACCCTCGACAAGCTCGACGGCTCGACCTGGCAGAAGAGGCGCATCGAGATCGACCGCGCCATTGCGGAGAGCGCGCGCGGCCTCACCGCGCTCGCCGCCGAGCGGATGGCCCGCGAGGCGCCGGTGCTGGAGCCCGACCCGGCCGCCTACGAACGCTTCGTCTCCGGCTTCCCGTTCAGCGAAACGTCGGACCAGGCGCGCGCCATCGCGGCGGTGAGGGGGGACCTCGCCTCGGGGAAGCCGATGGACCGGCTGGTCGTCGGCGACGTCGGCTACGGGAAGACGGAAGTCGCCCTGCGCGCCGCCGCCATCGCGGCGCTCGCCGGCTGGCAGGTCGCGGTCGCCGCGCCGACGACGGTGCTCGCCCGCCAGCATCTCGAAACCTTTTCCCGCCGCTTCGAAGGCACCGGCGTCGAAGTCGCCTCCCTCTCCCGCCTCTCGACCCCGGCCGATAAGCGCCGCGTCGTGGCGGGCCTGAAGGAGGGGTCGATCTCGGTCGTGATCGGCACCGGCGCGGTGGCGGGCAAGGCGGTCGAATATGCGAAGCTCGGCCTCGTCGTCGTCGACGAGGAGCAGAGATTCGGCGCCGCCGACAAGACCAGGCTGCGCGAGCTCGGCGCCGGCCACGTGCTGACCTTGAGCGCGACGCCGATCCCGCGCACGCTGCAGACCGCGCTGGTCGGCCTCCAGCAGCTTTCGATCATCGCGACTCCGCCGGCGCGGCGCCAGCCGATCCGGACCCTCGTTTCGAGCTTCGACCCGGAGCGGGCGCGCACGGCGCTCCTGCGCGAGCGCTCGCGCGGCGGCCAGAGCTTCGTCGTCGTGCCGCGCATCGAGGACATGGAGCCGATGGCCGAACAGCTCCGCCGCGCCGCGCCCGAGCTCGAATTGCTCTCCGCGCATGGCAAGATGCCGGCCGCCGAGATAGACGAGGCGATGGTGCGCTTCGGCAACGGCGACGGCGACGTCCTCCTCGCCACCAACATCATCGAGGCGGGGCTGGATGTGCCGCGCGCGAACACGATGCTGGTGTGGCGTGCCGACCGCTTCGGCCTTTCGCAGCTCCACCAGCTTCGCGGCCGCGTCGGGCGCGGCAGCCGGCGCGGCCACGTCTTCCTCCTCACCGAGCCCGGCGCCGAAATCGCGCCGCGCACGCTGAAGCGGCTTTCCACCCTCCAGGCGTTCGACCGGCTCGGCGCCGGCTTCGCGATCAGCGCCCGCGACCTCGACATGCGCGGCGCGGGCGACCTCCTCGGCGACACCCAAGCCGGCCACGTCAAGCTGATCGGAGTCGATCTCTACCAGCACCTTCTGGAGAGTGCGCTTCGGGCCGCGCGCGGCGAGGAGGTCGACCGCTGGAGCGCGGCGCTGAACCTCGGCATCGAGGGACGCCTGCCGCCGGATTGGATACCGGAGGAGGAGCTGCGGGTCGCTCTTTATGCGCGCCTCGCCCGCATCGCGGATCTTCCGGAGCTCGACACGTTCGAGGAAGAGCTTGCCGATCGGTTCGGCGAGCTGCCGGGCGAAGCCGAGGCGCTCCTTGCCGTGGCGCGGGTGCGCATCCTTGCGCGCGACGCGGGGATCGCGCGGATCGACGCCGGGCCGGCCGCCATCGCGCTCGTCCCGCGCGGCAAGCTTGCCGCCAAGCCGGAGACCCACGGCCTCGAGGAGAAGGACGGACGGCTGCTTCTCAAGGAGCGGATCGACGATCCGCAGGAGCGGCTGGACCGCCTCTCGGGGCTGCTCGCCGACCTTCAATAGAAGCCTAGGTCCTCGCGCGCTCGGCGGCGATCCAGGCGTCGACCTGCGCTTCGAGGACGTCGAGCGGAACGGCGCCCTGTTCGAGGACCGCGTCGTGGAAGCGGCGCAGATCGAAGCGCGGACCCAGCGCCTGCTCCGCCCGCGTTCTCAGCTCCCGGATCTTGAGCTCGCCGATCTTGTAGGCGAGGGCCTGGCCGGGGTTGGTGATGTAGCGGTTGACCTCCGCCTCGATGTTGGCGCGGCTCAAGGCGCTGTTGTCGAGCATGTAGTCGATCGCGCGCTGGCGCGACCAGCCGAAGGCGTGGATGCCGGTGTCGACCACCAGCCGGGTCGCGCGCCACATCTCGTAGCTCAGCCTACCCATGTCGCGGGCGGGCGTGTTGTAGAGGCCCATCTCGATGCCGAGGCGCTCGGAATAGAGGCCCCATCCTTCCACGAAGGCGGTGAAGAAGGTCGCGTGACGGCGGAATTCGGGGAGGTCGAGCTCCTGCTGAATGGCGATCTGCTGGTGGTGGCCGGGGACCGCCTCGTGCACGGTCAGCGCCGGCATTTCCCAGAGCGGGCGCTGGTCGAGCTTCGACGTGTTCACCCAGTAGATGCCGGGAATGCCTGCCTCGAGCGAGCCGTCGCTGTAATAAGCGGTGGTGGTCCCTTCCGCGATCTCGGCGGGGATTTCGCGCACCGTGTAAGGGAGGCGCGGCAGGCGGCCGAAGAGGCTCGGCATGCGGCCGTCTATCTCCTTGGCGAGGCGCGCGGCCTCCTGCATGAGCTGCTCGGGCGTGCGGGGATAATGAACGGGGTTGGTGCGCAGGTCCTGGATGAAGGCCTCGCGGGTCGGGAAGCCGGCGCTGCGGGCGACCTGCTCCATCTCGGCGCGGATGCGGGCGACTTCGCGCAGGCCGAGCTGGTGGATCTGCTCGGCCGTCATGTCCGTCGTCGTGTGCTGGCGGATGCGGTAGGCGTAGAATTCGCGGCCGCCCGGCTGCTCGGAGATGGCGACCGTCTGCCGGCAGCGCGGCGCGACTTCGCGAAGATAGAAAGCGTGGTGTTCGCGATATTGCGGGAAGAGCGTGCCGGTGATGATCGTGCGCGCCCGCTGCTGCAGCGCCGCCCAGTCGGCCTCGCTCATCCCTGCGGGCCGGGTGCGGGTGAAGGGCTGGTAGAAGCGCGACGCTTCCGGCGTTTCGGTGATGACGCCGGAAATGGTGCGGTCGGCGTTCTGCATCACCTCGCAAGGCTGGGTATAGCCTTCCGCGACCGAGCGGCGGGTGATGCGGATCGCTTCCTGGTTCAGCGCCGGATATTGTTCGAGGCGGCGCAGATAGCTTTCGTAATCGGCGCGGGTGCGGAAGGGGAGCGCGTCGGCCATGCCGGCGAAGCTCTGGTGCCAGCCGCCGCGCTGCGAATAGAGAACCATGCGCTGGCCGAAACGGTTGCGCTCGATCTGCTCGGCGAGGTTGCGGCGGAGAAGCGCGTGGTTGGTGCGCCCCGCCGCGTCGAGCTGGGCGGGGGAAATCGCGTTCAGCCGATCGAGGAAGGCCTGCGCTTCGCGCGCCTCGCGGTCGGAGGCTTCGAGGCTGATGTCGGGGAGGCGGTCGTCATGGTCGCGCACGCCGAGGCGCGTGGCCGTCACGGGATCGTTGCGCAGATACCATTGCCAATGCTCCGCCATGAGGCGGCTGAGGTCTTCCGCAGGCGTGGCGGCGGCGGAGGCGGGCATGGCGGCGGCCAGCAAGGCGGCGAGGATCAATTTGCGCATGTGTCTCTCCCTAATCCTCCCTGCCGCGGAGCGGTGGGGAGGGGAACCACCCGAAGGGTGGTGGAGGGGTAATTGACGCGGCCTCGCCATTTACCCCTCCACCATGCTTCGCATGGTTCCCCTCCCCATGCTCCGCATGGGGAGGCATTCAATTCCGCTCCGCCGCGATCCAGGCGTCGACCTGCGTTTCCAGCACGTCGAGCGGGACGGAGCCGTTGCGCAGCACCGCGTCGTGGAAGCGGCGGATGTCGAAGCGGTCGCCGAGTTCCTGCTCGGCCCGGCGGCGCAGCTCGCGGATGCGGATGTTGCCGATCATGTAGCCGAGCGCCTGCCCCGGCCAGCTGATGTAGCGGTTGACCTCCGCGTCGATATTGGCGTCGGTCAGCGCGGTGTTCTCACGCATGAATTGGACGGCACGGGCCTTGTCCCATCCCATGGCGTGGATGCCGGTGTCGACCACCAGCCGCGCGGCGCGCCACATCTGGTAGGAGAGCTGGCCCATGCGCCGCGCCGGCGTGTCGTAGAGGCCCATCTGCGCGCCGAGGCTCTCCGAATAGAGGCCCCAGCCTTCGGTGAAGGCCGTGTAGCTGGTGAAGTGGCGGCGGAAGGGCGGCAGGTCGAGCTCCTGCTGCAGCGCGATCTGGTGGTGGTGGCCCGGCACCGCTTCGTGGAGGCTGAGCGCCGGGATTTCCCAGAGCGGGCGCTGGTCCAGCTTCGACGTGTTGACGTAATAGGTGCCGGCGATGCCGCTCTCGGGCGAGCCCTGGCCGTAATAAGCCGTGGTCGTCCGCTCCGCCGTCTCGGCCGGGATCTCGCGAATGCCGTAGGGCAGGCGCGGCAGGGTGCCGAACAGCGACGGCATGTGCCCGTCGATCGTCTTGGTGACCCGTGCGACCTCCCGCATCAGCTGCTCGGGCGTGGTGGCGAAATAACGCGGGTCGGTGCGGAGATGCTCGATATAGGCCTGGCGCGTCGGGAAGCCGGCCTCGCGTGAGACGGCGTCCATTTCGCCGAGAATGCGGCGCACCTCCGTCATGCCGATCTGGTGGATCTGCTCGGGGGTGAGGTCCGTGGTCGTGTACTGGCGGGCCCGGAAGGCGTAATATTCCCGGCCGCCGCGCTGGGCGGAGACGCTGTCCGCGCGGGCGCAGCGGGGCCGGTATTCGGCGGTGTAGAAATCGAGGTGGCGGCGGTAGGCCGGGTTGATCGTGCCGGTGATTACCGTCCGCGCGCGCTGCTGCATCGCCGCCCACTCGGCCTCGCTCACGCCGACGGGGCGGGTGCGGGTGAAGGGCTCGTAGAAGCGGGACGAAGCCGGATCCTCGGCGATGACGCCGGAGATGCTGCGCTCGTAGCCGTCGAGGACGGAGCAGGGCAGGACGAAGCCGCCGCGCACCGCCTCGCGGGTGATGGCGATCGCCTGGTCGTTGAGCCGCGGATATTGGGCGATGCGGGAGAGGTAGCTTTCGTAATCGGCGCGGGTGCGGAACGGGAGGTTCGAGGGCGCGAAGGCGAAATCCTGATGCCAGCCCGAATAGGTCGTGAAGAGCATGTTGCTCTGCCCGAAGCGCTCGAGCTCGACCTGCTCGGCAAGGCCCCTGCGCAGGATGGCGCGGTTCACCCGGTCGCCTTGGGAAAGCTGCGCTTCGGGAATGGCGTTGAGGCGGCGCAGGAAGGCCTGCGCCTGCCGGAGGCGCCGCTGGCGGGCGCCGGGGCTGAGATCGTCGATGCGCGCGTCATGCTCCCGCACGCCGAGGCTGGTCGCGTAGAGCGGGCTTTCGGCGAGCAGCCACTGGTAATGCTCGTCCATCAGGCGCCGGAAATCGTCGGCCGGCGCGGCGGCCGCGGGGGCGGCGAGAGCGAGCGAGGCGGCGGCGGCGGCGAGCGCGATCCTGAGGCGCATGGACGAAGACACTCCCGGCTGACTGGCGGGCCACCCTTATCCTCCGCCGCCCCCGGCGCAACCCTCCCGCCGCTCGCCGGTTGTCCGCAGCGAACAGGAGGCCGCGCATGAGCGACAATGTGTACAAGGTGATTGAGCTGGTCGGGAGCTCGGAGACCAGCATCGAGGATGCGATCGAAGGCGCTGTGAAGCGGGCCGCAACGACGGTGCGCGAGATACGCTGGTTCGAAGTGATGGAAACGCGCGGCCATGTCGAAAACGGCCGGGTGGCACATTATCAGGTCACGCTGAAGATCGGCTTCACCCTCGCGGACTGAGTCTTTGTCCGAGTTCGTCATCCCGGCGAAGGCCGGGATCCCAGGGGGTGAAGGGTGGCAGCGTCCATGGAGGGCGCCCTGCAGCGGCGGCGGTGTTCTTCACCCGCTGAGATCCCGGCCTTCGCCGGGATGACGTGTCTTGCCCGCGCCTGTCCTGCGAAGTTCACGAAGTTCACGATGTCAGCAATTTCCTGCGGCCTTCCCGAACCTGCGAACGATCACAGCCTGGTTCAGTGCTTCCACATGTCAAAGAATCGCCTTGCAGAGCGAATTGTGAAACATAGCATGAACGGATACGCAATTGCAAGCGGGCAATCCCGCACTGCCTACCCTCAGCGCTCCACCTTCGGCGGCAGCACGAACCACGTCGTGAAGCGCTGCGCCAGGTCCCGGTCGCCTTCGATGCGCAGGGCGCCGTCGGCTTCGAGCGCCTCGAGCGGGACCTTTCCGTACACCGCTGCGGCGATTGCGGGGGGCGGACCGGCGAAGACGAGGTCCGCCCCCGCGGGCTCGGCGCGCTCGGCGATCACTTCGCGCTCCTCGACGCGGACGAGGAAATCCTCGCGGCCGAGGCGGAAGCCGATCGTCGCGCGGACGCCGGCAAGCAGCGCCGGGTCCACCATCGTGCGGAAGCTCAGCATCAGGGAATTGGCGCTGAGCGGCAGCGTCGCGTCGTGGGCGGGGGAGCGGGCTGCCCAGCGGCCGAGGACCTGGAAGATCGGTTCGGCCTCGTAGCCCCAGGGCGTGAGCTCGTAGACCTGGGTGGAGGCGGGGGGCGGGAGCTTGCGGCGGACGAGGACGCCGGCGGCTTCCAGGCCTTCGAGGCGCTGGGTCAGCACGTTGGCGCTGATCCCGGGCAGGTCGGCGCGAAGATCGCTGAAGCGCTTCGGCCCGAGCATCAGCTCGCGGATGACGAGGAGCGCCCAGCGTTCGCCGACGAGATCGAGGGCATGCGCGGCGCCGCAGGCGTCGTCGTAGCGCCGCTTGGCGGCGGCTCCGGCCGAGTCGGTTACTTTTTCTGACTCCATGGTTGCTTTTTATAACTCAGGAGCGCATCAAGGTCAAACAGCGATTCGAACGAACGAACGGAGCGAAGACGATGCCGCAGATGATTTTCGTGAATTTGCCGGTGACGGACCTCGACAGGTCCATCGCCTTCTACAAGGCGATCGGGGCCGAGCAGAACATGCAGTTCAGCGACTCGACGGCCGCGATGATGAGCTTTTCGGCGGAAGTGAACGTGATGATCCTGACGCACGACAAGTACCGCCAGTTCACCGCCAAGCCGATCGCCGACGCGCACGCATCGAGCCAGGTGCTCCTCTGCCTTTCGTCCGAAACCCGCGATGCGGTGGATGCGATGGTGGCGGGCGCAGCGGGCGCGGGCGGGGTCCCCGATCCGGGCCAGGTGCAGGAGCACGGCTTCATGTACGGCCGCAGCTTCGAGGATCCCGACGGGCATCACTGGGAAGTGATGTGGATGGACATGGCCGCGCTCGGCGGCACGCAGGCCGCCGGGGCCGACGCAGGCCATTCGGCAGATGCGCCCGACGCGGTGCAGGCCGCCGTCCGGGCCGAGTGAAGGAGCAAGCCGACATGCAGGAGCTTTCGATCAGCCGCCACATCGCCGCTTCGCCCGAGACGGTCTACCGCGTCTGGACGACCCGCACTTCGGAATGGTTCGCCCCGCGTCCGTGGACGATGCCGGTCGTCCAGTACGACCTCAGGCCCGGCGGCAGCAGCTATTGCGAGATGGAGTCGCCGCAAGGCGAGCGGATGCCGATGCACGGCGTCTTCCTCGAGATCGTGCCGAACGAGAAGATCGTCTTCACCGACGCCTTCAAGGCCGGATGGGAGCCGCAGGAGGCGTTCATGGTGGCGATCGTCACCTTCGAAGCCAGGGATGGCGGCACGCTCTACACGGCGCGCGTGCGGCACTGGAGCGAGGAGGCGCTGAAACGCCACCAGGAGATGGGCTTCGAGCCGGGCTGGACCCAGGTCGCTGCGCAGCTCGCCGAGCTGGCGGAGGCGGAAGAACAAGCGGCCGCCTGAGCGGCGACGCGCCGTGCAACGAGATACAAGGAGAGAGAAGATGACCTATGTCGAAGGCTTCGTGGTCGCGGTGCCGACCGCCAATCGCGACGAGTATCGCCGCCACGCCGCCGCCGCCCTGCCCCTGTTCCGGGAGTTCGGCGTCACCCGGATGGTGGAGGCCTGGGGCGAGGACGTGCCCGACGGCAAGGTCACCGATTTCAAGGGTGCGGTGCAGGCCACGCCCGACGAGACGGTCGTCTTCTCCTGGTTCGAATATCCTTCGAAGGAAGCGCGCGCCGCCGCCACCGAAAAGATGATGGCCGATCCGCGCATGAAGGAGATGGGCTCCAGCATGCCGTTCGACGGGCAGCGGATGATCATGTCCGGCTTCGGGGGCATCGTAGAGGAGGGCGCCGGCGGCTCCATGGGTTACGTCGACGGCTTCGTGGCGCCCGTGCACCTCGACAAGCAGGAAGCCTACCGCGCCATGGCGGCGAATGCCTCCAAGCTGTTCATCGAGCATGGCGCGACCCGCGTCGTGGAAGCGATGGGCGACGACCTGATGCGCGGCAAGGTGACCGACTTCTACCGGGCGGTGAAAGCCGAAGAGGGCGAGAACGTCGTCTTCTCCTGGGTGGAATGGCCGTCCAAGGCGGTGCGGATGGAAGGCTGGGCGAAGGTGATGGCCGACCCGCGGATGCAGCCGGAAGGCGAGATGCCGTTCGACGGCAAGCGCATGTTCTGGGGCGGGTTCG
This sequence comes from Allosphingosinicella sp., assembly GCA_036399655.1. Lineage (GTDB taxonomy): Bacteria > Pseudomonadota > Alphaproteobacteria > Sphingomonadales > Sphingomonadaceae > Allosphingosinicella. Next base: position 19,258 of record DASWMS010000072.1, read on the forward strand.
ACATCCTGCTCGACAGCCAGGCAGGCCCACAGGCAGAAGGAGCGTGAGCGCCATGACCGGACGCTTCATCTGGTACGAGCTCATGACCAGCGACCAGGATGCGGCGATCGCATTCTACAAGGAGGTCGTCGGCTGGAGCGCCGAGGACATGACGATCCCTGAGATGGGCGACTATCGCTACACCATCCTCAATGCGCCGGGCGGGACCGGCGTCGGCGGGCTCGCGCTGATCCCCGACGAATGCGCAACGTTCATGAAGCCGGGCTGGTTCGGATACGTCCATGTCGCCGACGCCGACGCGGCGGCGGCGGCGATCGAAGCGGCGGGCGGCAGGGTGCTGATGGCGCCGGACGACATCCCGACCGTGGGCCGCTTCGCCATGGTCGCCGATCCCACGGGGGCACCTTTCTACCTGCTCGCGCCGCTGCCGCGCGAGGACGCGCCCCCGCCCCTCCCCCGCATGAGCCCGGGGAATTGCGGCTGGCACGAGCTTCATGCCGGAGACGGCGAGGCCGCCTTTGCCTTTTACGCGGAGCAGTTCGGCTGGGCCGAGCTCTCGCGCCTCGATATGGGCCCGATGGGCGTCTACCGGATTTGGGGCGTGGCCGGCAGCGAGGACTGGTCGGGCGGCATGATGACGAAGATGGCGCAGATGCCGGCGCCGGGCTGGATCTTCTACTTCGTCGTCGACAGCGTGGACGCGGCGGCGGTGCGGATCGTCGAGGCCGGCGGCACGGTGACCGACGGGCCGATGAACGTTCCGGACGGCAGCCGGATCGTGCGCGGCGTCGACCCCCAGGGCGCGGCCTTCGCGCTCGTCTCTCCGCAAGGCTGAGGAGCAGCAAGCATGCGCAGCAAGATCACGCCCTGCCTCTGGTATGACGGCGACGCCGAAGCGGCCGCGAACTTCTACGTGACCTTGCTGCCGGACAGCCGCGTCGACGAGGTGGTGCGCGCCCCGGCCGACAATCCTTCCACCGGCAAGGGCAGCGTGCTGGTCGTCGAGTTCACGCTCGCCGGGCAGAGATATTCCGGGCTGAACGGCGGCCCGCAGTTCAAATTCACCGAAGCGGTCTCCTTCATGATCCGCTGCGAGGACCAGGCGGAGGTCGACCGCCTCTGGGATGCGATCGAAGGAAACGGCGGCAAGCCGAGCGCCTGCGGCTGGATCAGCGACCGCTGGGGGCTTTCCTGGCAGATCTGCCCGCAGGAGATGCTGGACATGCTGGCGAGCGAGGACCGGGCCGCGGCCGAGCGCGCGATGCAGGCGATGATGAAGATGGTGAAGCTCGACCTGCCGACGCTGCGCGCCGCGTTTCGCGGCTAGGGATCCCGCGGACCTTGGGCTTCACAAAAGAGTCGCACTTGTCTACTAGGTGAGTAGACATGACGGGCGACCTCCTCAACCGGCTCCTTTCGATGCGGATCGAGGAGCCGGGTGCGGCCCGAAGCTTCGAAGAAGCGCTTTCCGACGAACAGGGCTGGTCCAAGGCGCGGGCCGAAGCGGTGGCCGCGGAATATCGCCGCTTCCTCTATCTCGCCGCGACCTCAGGGCGCGAGGTGACGCCGTCGGCCACCGTCGACAAGGCCTGGCACCTCCACCTCACCTACAGCCGACATTATTGGGAGACGCTGTGCGGGACGATGCTCGCGCAGCCCCTCCATCATCGGCCTAGCCGGGGCGGCGCGTTCGAATCGGAGCGGCACCGCAGGCAATATGAGGACAGCCTCGCGCTCTACGAAGCGACATTCGGCACGCCGCCGCCCCCTTCCATCTGGCCGCGGCGCGGAGCGGCGGCGGGCGGGCGCCGGGCCAAAACCGGCGGGCGCACCGGCACCTTGCTTCGCGGCGCAGCCGGCCTTCTCGCGGCGCTGTTTGCAGTGACATGGTTCGGGCCGTTCATCGCGTTGGCTGCCGCGGGGCTCGGCCTCCTCGCCTTCGCGATTTTCCATGCGGCCAGGGCCGCAAAGCCGGGTGCGGGCGCCAACGGCACGGCCGGATGCGGCGGCACCGGCTTCAGCTGGAGCGCCGGCTGGACGGGCGACGGCGGCGACGGCGGGGGCGCGGGATGCGGCGGCGGGTGCGGCGGCGGGTGCGGCGGCTGAACGCGCCCGCGCTTGACAGGAATCGGACGGGGGCGTAACGGCCCGTCCCCCGGCCCTTCGCGGCCACCCACGGAGCAACGACATGCGGGAACACGATTTCCATACGCTATGTCGCTTCGCCCCCGTCCCAGGCTCGCCAGCGCGCTGACCCGCGCCGCCGGTCCCGGGACCGGCGAAACGACCCACTGAACTGCAAATCCAAACCAGCGCACGTCCGGACTCCGTCCGGCGGCCGCCAAGCAGGTGTGTCATGATCGGCGAGAAGATCCTCGCGCGGCGTCTTATCGAGGCGATCCGCGAAACCAATGCGAAGAACGGGCGCACGGCGCTCACCCTGCTCGACTGGGCGCGCGAGCAGCGCGACTGGCTGTGGCCGGAGGTCGCGTGGCCGGAAACGGCACTCGCGGGTCCGCCGCTGTTCGGCGGCTGGCCGGACGTGCCGGCGCCCATGCCGGAGCCGGAAGCCGTGTCCGACGATCCGCTGACCTGGGACTCGCTCCCGGGCCTCGCGCTCGGAATCGCGCCGGACGAGGCGCCGCTTCCCCTCCTCCAGGCGGTGGACGCGGCGGCGGATTTGCTCGGCTTCGACGCCTTCGAGCGCGACGTGCTCCGCTTCGCCGCGGCGCTCGACCGCGGCCGCCGGCTCGCGCCGCTTCGCTCCCGCCTTTACGGCATCGGCGAGGACATTGCCGGCCTGATCGGGCGTGCGGCGGGTGCGGAAGGCGGCGACGCCGCGATCCGCGTGCGCCGCTCGGCGCCGGTGACGCTCGGCCTGCTTTACGCGGCGACGGACACGCATGGCGGGGGTCAGGATCTCGGCGTCGACTGGCGGTTCGCGCCGGTGCTCGACGGCGGGGTGACGAACCCGGAGCGCCTCATCGATCTCCTCGCCGGCGAGCGGCAGGCGGCGACTTTGTCGCGCGCCGATTTCGCCGAAAAGGAGGCCGAGCTCGATCTCCTGGCGCGCCTGCTCGCGGGTGCGCTGGGCGCGCGTGCCAAGGGCGTCAACATCCTCGTCTGGGGGCCGCCGGGCACGGGCAAGACCGAGCTCGCGCGCACCCTCGCCGAGGAAGTGGGCGCGACGCTCTACGCGGTCGGCGAGGCCAATGTGGACGGCGAGGAGCCGCTGCGGGGCGAGCGTCTTTTGGCGCTTCGCCGCGGCCAGCGGCTGCTCGCCCGGCGCGGCGGCGCGATCCTGCTGTTCGACGAGATGGAGGACATCTTCTCGTCGGTGGGATCGTGGGCGCCGCAGGGAGCCGTGCAGGGTTCGTCCAAGATCTTCGTCAACCGCATGCTCGAAGAGAATGCGGTGCCGACGATCTGGACGTCGAACGCGATCGAGGCGGTCGATCCCGCGCACCTTCGCCGGATGAGCTTCATCCTCAAGATGGGCTATCCGTCTGCCAAGGCGCGGGCGCGGATCGTCGCGCGCGTCGCCGAAGCCGAGGGCTTGCCCGAGGCGAAGGCGGGGCTGGAGCGGCTGCTGCCGGCGGAGGAAGCGTCGTCGGGCGTGGCGCGGGCCGCGATCCGCGGTGCCGTCCTCGCGGGCGGCGGCGCGGCCGAAGCGGAAGCCGTCGGGCGCTCGCTGGTCGAGGGCCTGCGCGGCGGGCGGGCGCTGGCTCCGAAGGGTGAGGCCCTGCTCGACCTCGATCTGTTCGAGGCGGACCGCTGCGTCGCGTCACTCATCGCGAGCGTCGCGGTGCCGGGCGGGCCGAGCGACGTGTCCCTGCTCCTCACCGGTCCGCCGGGGACGGGCAAGACGGCGCTCGCGCAGCACCTTGCGGTGCGGCTCGACCGGCCGCTCGCGGTGAAGCGCGCTTCGGACCTGCTCTCGCCCTTCGTGGGCGGGACGGAGGCGAACATCGCGCGCGCCTTCGCGGAAGCGCGGGAGGCGGGCGCGGTGCTGCTGTTCGACGAGGTGGATTCGCTCCTCCTCGATCGTTCGGAGGCGCAGCGGCCGTGGGAGATCAGCCAGGTGAACGAACTGCTCACCTGGATGGACTCCCATCCGCTGCCGTTCGTTGCGGCGACCAACTTCGCCCGGCGGCTCGACCCGGCGGCGCTCCGGCGCTTCGTCTTCAAGGTCGAGCTCCGGCCGCTGTCGGCGGCGCTGGCGGAGCGGGCCTGGCTCCGCTTCTACGGCGGCGAAGCGCCCGCGGCGCTGGCGCGGATCGGTGGGCTGACGCCCGGCGACTTCGCGGTGGTGAAGCGGCAGCTCCGCTACGGCGGTGCGGGAACTCCGCAGGAGATCCTGGCGGCACTGGAAGCAGAAGCGCGGGCGAAGCCGGAAGCTTCGACGGCGATCGGCTTCTAGGTGGATCGGGGCGGTCTAGGCCGCCCCGGTTTCGCCTCGTGCGAGCTGGCGGCGCAGGTCCTCGAGCGTCGCTGCGATGTGGGCGCGGGTGAGGGCGCGGACGCGGTAGAGGCGGCGATCGAGCCAGGCGTCGAGCAGTTCGCGATGCTCCTCGCCGGCGCGGTCGCCGCGGCCGCCGGGTTCGAGATGGACCCGGACATAGCGCTCCGACAGGACGTGGAGCCGGGCGAGGAATTCGGTCGTCACCGCCTGGCCGGAGGGGCGGACGAGGGCGATGTGGAACGCGCGGTTCAAGGCGCCGACGTTCGCGCTTCCCGCTTCGATGGCGGCCGCGAGCGCGGCGGAAGCGGCTTCGGCGGCAGCGTGGTCTTCCGCGCTCGCAGCTCCGGCGCCCGCGGCGGCGGCGTCCGGCTCCAGCTTCAGGCGCAATTCGTACACTTCCTCGGCTTCGGCGGCGGAGAGCGCGCGGACGAAGAAGCCGCGGTTCGGCTCGGCGCGGACGAGGCCTTCCTGCTCGAGTCGGGCGAGGGCTTCACGCAAAGGTATCTTGCTGACGCCGAGCTCGGCGGCGAGCGCATCCTGCCGCACCGGCCGCCCGGCGGCGACGGCGCCGGAGAGAATACGGTCGCGGAGCGCTTCGACGACCCCGCTCACGTGACGGAAAAGCCGCGCCAGAAGGGATCGGCGCGATCCACCCAGATCGTGTTGAAGCCGGTCGAGACGGCCGAGCCTTCGATGGAGGGGACGATCGCGTCGTAATTGCCGACCATCGTCGCTTCTTCGACCCGCCCGATGAAGCGCGAGCCGATATAGCTTTCGTGGACGAAGGTGTCGCCGACCTCCAGGCGCCCGGTCGCGGCGAGGTGGGCGAGGCGGGCGGAGGTGCCGGTGCCGCAGGGGCTCCGGTCGATCGCCCGCTCGCCATAGAAGACCGCGTTGCGCCCGTCCGCGCCCTCGCCCTTCGGCGCGTCGGCCCAGAGGACGTGACTGACGCCGCGGATCGTGTCGTCGAGCGGGTGAACCGGCTCGTATTTGTCGCGGACCAGCGTTCGGATCGCGCGGCTCAGCTCCACGATGCGCGCGGCGCCGAGATCGTCGAGGCCTGTGTACGCCCCCTGCGGCTCGACGATCGCGTAGAAATTGCCGCCGTAGGAGACATCGACGCTGAGCGGCCCGAAGCCGGGCACGTCGATCTCGATTCCGCGTGCGGCGAGATAGGAGGCGACGTTGCGGATCTTCACCGACGTCACCTTGCCCGCCTCCTCGGCATAATCGATCCGGATCGTCCCGGCGGGCACTTCGATGGTGAGCCGCCCCGGCGCGCGCGGCTGGATGAGCCCGTGCTCCAGCCCGAACGTCACCATCCCGATCGTGCCGTGCCCGCACATGGGGAGGCACCCGCTCGTTTCGATGAACAGGATGCCGCAATCGGCCTCCGCGCTCGTCGGCGGATAGAGGAAGCCGCCCGACATCATGTCGTGCCCGCGCGGCTCGAAGCAGAGGCTCGTGCGGATCCAGTCGAAGCGGGCGAGGAAGTCCTGCCTGCGCTCCGCCATGCTCCCCCCGCGCAGCAGCGGCGCCCCGCCGGCGACAAGGCGGACCGGGTTTCCGGCGGTGTGCCCGTCGATGCAGAAAAAGGTGTGGCGCATGCCGTTAGCTCGACGCGGCCCGGAGCGCGTGCAGCGCAGCGACAGAGCGTAACTGAGTGGCAACCACTCCGTTCGTCCCGAGCGAAGTCGAGGGGCGCCGGCACCGAGTCAGAGCGTGCGCCCCTCGACTACGCTCGGGACGAACGAGGTTGGTGACCTGCCCCATCATTCCTGCCGACCAAGCTTTCATTCGGCCGCTGCCGCGAGGTCGAGCGCAGGCCGCCTCCGGGCCGCTTCCTCCACCATCGCCGTCACCTCCGCGCGGCGCGCGCCGGTCAAAGGCATGCGCGGCATCCGCACCCGCTCGCTCCCCCGTCCCATGATCTGCTCGGCGAGCTTGATCGACTGGACGAGGTCGTGCTCGGCGTCGAGGTGCAGCAACGGCATGAACCAGCGGTAGATCGCCCGCGCCGCGGCCAGGTCCCCCCGCTCCACCGCCGCGAACAAAGCCACCGACTCGCGCGGAAAGGCGCTGGTCAGGCCGGAAACCCAGCCGGCGGCGCCCAGGATCAGCCCTTCGAGCGCGACGTCGTCGAGCCCGGCCATGAGCGTGAAGCGCTCGCCGAAGCGGTTGTACAAGTCCGTGAAGCGGCGCGGGTCCGGCGCGCTCTCCTTGATCGCGGCGACGTTCGGTATGTCGGCGAGGCGCTCCAGCACATCGAAGCCGATCGTCACGCGATAGGCCGGCGGATTGTTGTAGAGCATGATCGGGAGCGAGGTCGCGGCGGCGACGGCGCGGAAATGCTCGAACAATTCCTCGGCCTTCGGCACATAGACCATCGCCGGGAGCAGCATCAGCGCATCGGCGCCCATCGCTTCGGCGTCGCGCGCGAAGGCGATCGCCCGCGGCGTGGTCAGCTCCGACACGCCGGCGACAAGCGGCACGCGCCCGCCGACTTCGCCTGCGGCGGCGGCGAGGACGGCGCGCTTCTCCTCGGGCTCCAGCGAATTGTTCTCGCCGCACGTGCCGAGCAGGATGAGCCCGTCGACGCCGTCGTCCACCAGCGCGCGCTGAACGTGAACGGTGGCGGCCAGATCGACGGAAAGGTCTTCGGCGAACTGGGTGGTCGCGGCCGGGTAGACGCCGTGCCAGAGAGGGCGGGGAGCCACGTGTGCTGATCCTTCGTTGCTGTCGTAAATCGTATACGATATGGCGGCGGCCATGTCAGCCCCTCCCAAGCCGCGCAGCATGATCGTCGTCGGAGGCGGTGTGATCGGGATGAACTGCGCGCTGTCGCTGCAGGCGCGGGGCGTTGGCGTGACGGTCATCGACCCAGGAATGCTGCGGCCTGCCTCGCTCGGCAATGCCGGGCATATCGCGGTCGAGCAGGTGGAGCCGCTTGCTTCGCTGGCGACGCTTCGAAGCCTGCCGCGCATGCTCTTCTCGCGCGGCGGTCCCGTGTCGCTGATGCCGCGCGAGATCGGCGCCTGGCTCCCGTTCGCGATGCGCTTCGCCCGAGCGGCGGCGCCGTCCCGCTTTCGAGCGGGCAAGGCGGCGCTCTCCAGCATTGCGGCGGCGGCGATCCCGGCGTGGCGGCGGCAGCTCGAACGCGCCGGCGCCGCCGACCTCCTCCTCGATCACGGGCATTTTGCCGTGTGGGAGACGCAGCACGCCGCCGAGCGTGGGCGGCGGAACTGGGCGGCGGCGGATACCGGATCGGTTACGGTGCGGGAGGCCTCCCGCGACGAGCTCGCGCAGATCGAAGCGCAGCTTCGCGTGCCCCTCGCCGGCGGCGTTCGCTTCGACGGCAGCGCGCAGATCGCCGACCTCGATCTTCTCGCCGCGGCTTTGGTGCGCAGCTTCGAGCGCGGCGGCGGCGTTCGCGTGCGCGGCTCCGCGGCGGCTGCGACTGAGGGCGCGGTGACGCTGGAGACGGGGGAGCGCTACGAAGCCGATGCGGTGCTGGTGGCGGCCGGCGCGGCTTCCGGGCGGCTGCTCCCCGGCCACCCCGTTCCGCTCATCGCCGAGCGCGGCTACCATCTCCAGGCGGCCGAGAGCGATTGGCCGCTCGACCTGCCGCCCGTCGTGTTCGAGGAGCGTTCGATCATCGTCACCCGCTTCCGCTCGGGTCTGCGCGCCGCCGGCTTCTTCGAGTTCGCGCGCGCCGACGCCAAGCCGGACCCGCGCAAATGGACGCGGCTGCGCACGCACCTCGACGAACTCGGCATCGCCTTCTCCGAGCCGATGGAGTGGACCGGCGCCCGCCCGACTCTTCCCGACTACCTTCCCGCCATCGGGCGCACGGCGGACGGCCTCTTCTACGCGTTCGGGCACCAGCATCTCGGCCTCACCCTCGCCGCCGCAACGGGCGAGGCGATCGGCGCGCTGGCCGCTGGCGATGCGCCGCTCTTCGCTCTATCGCCCTTCCGCATCGAACGGTTCGGGAGGCGCGGGTGACGAAGGGTGTCGGCGGATCCACTGCGGCGGCTGAGCTTGCGGGGCTGGAGCCCTGGGCGGAAGCCGCGCCGCCCATCACTGCCGATGAGCGCAATGCGCGCATCGAGCAGGCGCGGCGGCTGATGCACGAGCATGGCGCCGACTGGCTGCTGATCGGTGCCGGTGCGAGCCTTCGCTACTTCGCGGGTGTGACCTGGGGTGCATCCGAGCGGCTCGTGGCGCTGCTGCTGCCGCGCGGCGGCAAGCCCATCGTCATCGCTCCCGTCTTCGAACAGGGCTCGCTTGAAGCGGAGCTCGGCATCGAAGCGGAGCTTCGGCTCTGGGAGGAGCATGAGAGCCCATCCGCGCTGGTCGCGTCGGCGGTGGGCAGCGGCAGGCTCGCGGTGGATCCCGAGATGGCGTTCGTGAAGGTCCAGCGCATCCGCGAGGCTGCGCCTTCCGCTACCCTGAACGACGGTTCGGCGATCATCGACGGCTGCCGCGCGATCAAGTCTCCGGCCGAGCTGGCGCTGATGTACCAGGCCAAACGCATGACGCTCGAAGTGCAGCGCCGCGCCGCCCTGATCCTGCGCGAAGGCATGAGCGCCAGCGAAGTCCACCGCTTCATCGACGATGCGCACCGCGCGCTCGGCGCCGCCGGATCGACCTTCTGCATCGTCCAGTTCGGCCGCTCCACCGCCTTCCCGCACGGCCTCCCCGGCGACGACGTGCTGCGCGAAGGCGACGTCGTGCTGGTCGACACCGGCTGCGCCGTTCACGGCTACAATAGCGACATCACGCGCACCTACGTCTTCGGCACGCCGAGCGACGAACAGCGCCGGGTCTGGAATGTGGAGAAAGAAGCCCAGCAGGCGGCGTTCGACGCGGTCCGGCCGGGCGTTCCCTGCGAGGAAATCGACCTCGCCGCCCGCCGGGTGCTGGAGCGCCATGGCTTCGGCCCCGGTTACAGGCTCCCCGGCCTGCCGCACCGCACCGGCCACGGCATCGGCCTCTCCATCCACGAAGCGCCCTACCTCGTGCGCGGTGACGGCACGCCGCTGCGCCCCGGCATGTGCTTCTCGAACGAGCCGATGATCGTGGTGCCGGAGCGCTTCGGCATCCGGCTAGAGGATCATTTCCACGTGACCGAAGACGGCGCCGCCTGGTTCACCGAACCGATGCCGTCGCTCGACGAGCCCTTCGGCTGAAGCTTACCAACCTGGGGAAACCGTCACCCCGGACTTGATCCGGGGTCCATGAACACGGCGCATCAGGATGGTCCGTGTTCATGGATGCCGGATCAAGTCCGGCATGACGGTTCTGGGACTATTCCTCCTCCGGCCAGGGGCTCGGCCCGCCTTCGGCGATGAAGCGGTCGATCCTCGCGTGGAGGACGGGGAGAGGCACCGAGCCCAGCTCCAGCACCGTGTCGTGGAAGCGGCGGATGTCGAAGCGGCCGCCGAGCGCGCGGGTGGCGCGGGCGCGGGCTTCCTCGATCGCCATCTGACCGAGATAGTAGGACAAGGCCTGGCCCGGCCATGCGATGTACCGGTCGACTTCGGTGCCGATCTCGTGCGCCGACAGGGCCGTGTTGTCGGTCATGAAGGCGCGCGCCTGCTCTCGCGTCCAGCCCTTGGCATGGAGCCCGGTGTCCACCACCAGCCGCGCCGCGCGCCACATCTGGTAGGAGAGCATTCCGAACCGGTCGTAGGGCGTTTCGTACATGCCCATCTCGACGCCGAGCTTCTCGGCGTAGAGCGCCCAGCCTTCGCCGTATGCGGAGATGTAATAGTCGCGCCTGAAGGCCGGGTGGCTGCGGTTTTCGTTCGCGAGCGACATCTGCATCGCGTGGCCGGGCGCGGCTTCGTGGAGGGTGAGCGCGCGCAGGGAATAAAGCGGGCGGGAGGGAAGGTCGTAGGTGTTGATGAGGTAGCCGCCGGGACCGCCGCGCCCCGAAGTGTAGAAAGGCGCGATGTCGGCGGGAACCGGGCGGATGGCGAAGCGGGCGCGCGGCTGGCGGCCGAACCACCGTGCCGAGATGCCGTCGAACTGCTTGGCGATCCACGCGCCCTCACGAAGGAGCTGCTCCGGTGTGGTCGCGTAGAAGCGCGGATCGGTGCGCAGGAAGGTGAGAAAGGCGGAAAGGTCGCCCTGGAAGTTCACCTCGCGCATGACCTCGTGCATCTGCGCGCGAATCATCGCGACCTGCTCGAGGCCGATGGCGTGGACCTGCTCGGCGGTGAGGTCGAGGGTGGTGAACTCCCGGATCTTGGAACGGTAATAGGCCTGGCCGTCCGGCAGCGTCGTTGCGGCGAGCTCGGTGCGGGCGCGGGGCACATATTCGGTGCGCATGAAATGCAGGGTCTCGGCATGGGCCGGGATGACGGCGGTGCGGATCGCCTCGACGGCCTGGGTGCGAAGCTCGGCGTGGCGCGCGGCGGGCACGGCACCGGCCATGTTGCGGAAGGGCTCGTACCAGACGGTCTCTTCCGGGCTCCCCGCTTGCGCGACAGCGGCGAGGCCCGCGTCGCGGCCTTCCAGCGTGATGCGCGGCGGCGTGAAGCCGCGGGCGAGGCCGGCGCGCATGTTCGCGGTCTGCTCGCGAAAATAGCGCGGCATGTCGCGCAGCATCGCGATGTAGTTGCGGTATTCCTCTTCCGTCCGGAGCGGGCGGCGGGCGATGTAGGCGAGGTCGCTCCAGAAGCTGGAATCCGAATTGAGCGGCTTTTCCCAGTCGCGGAAGCGCTGGGAGGCGGCGAGCGTCTCGATCTGGTATCGGAAAACGTCGTAATCGAGCCGCCGGTCGGGCGCGAGCCGGGCGCGGTCGATGCGGCCGAGCTCGGCCAGCACCTGCTCCCAGTAACGAAGCCGCGCCTCCTGCGCCCGCGGCGTCACGTCCGGGAGGCGCGCGCGCACCCGGCTGTCGTCCTCGCCGCCGCCCGCCTGCGACTGGCGCCAGCGCCATTCGCGTTCGTAGAGCGCCTTGAATTGCTGCTCGGCGGCGCTGGGGGCCGGCTGGACGGCGGCGGTGAGGACGATGGCGGCGAGCGGGAGCGCGGAGCGGATGAAGGGGTGCATGTGGCCAGTGGTAGCCGATGGAGCGCCGCGCACAACAGCCTCTGAAAACTGGAAGCCGCAGCCTCGTTCGTCCCGAGCGAAGTCGAGGGGCGCTGCACGGAGTCAGAGCTTGCGCCCCTCGACTTCGGCGAAAGGCCGAAGTTTATCCTGAGCGCCGCCGCAGGCGGCGTCGAAGGGCTCGGGACGAACGGAGTTGGTGACTTGCAGGTGGCTTGACCCCGGCGGCGCGGCTCTTCAGGCGGAAGGCATGGATGCCGCCGACTTCCTCCCCTTCGCCCACGCGCTTGCCGACGCGGCCCGGGCCGAGACGGTGCACCGCTGGCATTCGGGCGGCGCGGTGGACGGCAAGGCGGGCGGGCTCGATTTCGATCCGGTGACCGACGCCGACCGTGAGGGCGAGCGGGCGATGCGGGCGCTGATCGATGCGCGCTTTCCGGAGCACGGCATTGCGGGCGAGGAGTTTCCGGAAAAGGTGGGCGCGGGGCGCTGGTGCTGGAGCCTCGATCCGGTGGACGGGACTCGTTCGTTCATCTGCCGGCTGCCGATGTGGGTGACGCTGATCGCGCTGCTCGACGAGGGGCCGCCGGTGCTCGGCATCATCGACGCGCCCTGCCTCGGCGAACGCTATGCGGCGGCGGGCGGGGCGGGGACGATGTGGAGCACGGCCGGCGAAGCGCCGCTTCGCACCAGCGGCTGCACGAACCTGGCGGAAGCGCGGGTGTCGACCACCGATCCGTACATCCTCGGCGAAGGCGGCGCAGAGGCATGGGAGCGGCTCCGGCGCGCGGCGCGGACGAGCCGCTACGGGCTCGACGGCTACGGCTATGCGCGGCTGGCCGCGGGCTCGCTCGACCTCATCGTCGAGAGCGGGCTGAAACCCCACGACTACAATGCGCTCATCCCCATCGTCCGCGCGGCGGGGGGCTTCATCGGCGACTGGTTCGGCGGCGAGGACTTCTCCGCAGGGAGGGTCGTGGCGGCGGCCTCCCATGAGCTCTATGACGAGGCCATCACCCTCATCGGAGCCTGACCAGATTCGTTCGTGCCGAGCGAAGTCGAGGCGCGCGGCTCGGCGTCGGAGCTTGCGCCCCTCGACTTCGCTCGGGACGAACGACTCAGGTGACAGGCAGGCGAGCTAGTGAGAGCTCGCGTGACGGGTTCGGAGCACTTGCACGACCTCCTCCCAGCCGAAGCCCTTGGCCTGCATCAGCACGGTGAGGTGGTAGAGAAGATCGGCCGTCTCCTCGGCGGTGCCGGCCGCATCGCGCGTCACGGCGGCGAGGGCGACTTCCACGCCCTCCTCGCCGACCTTCTGGGCAATGCGTGCAGGCCCTTCCGCGAGAAGCCGCGCAGTGTAGCTCGCCTCGTCACCTGAAGCCGCGCGGGCGGCGACGATCCGCGAAAGTTCTGCGAGCCAGCCGGGGCCGCCCGGGCCGTCGCCGCCGAAGCAGCTCGTCGCCCCGGTGTGGCAGGTCGGCCCCGCCGGATCGGCGCGGACCAGCAGTGCATCGTTGTCGCAATCGGGTGCGATCGAGACGAGGCGCAGGACGTTGCCGCTCGTCTCGCCCTTCTGCCAGAGCCGCTGCTTCGAGCGGCTGTAGAAGGTGACCTTGCCGGAGCTCAAAGTGGCGGCGAGGGCGACGCGGTTCATGTAGCCGAGCATCAGCACCTGCCCCGTCGCAGCGTCCTGGACCGCCGCCGGGAGCAGCCCGTCCATCTTTTCCCAGGCGAGCGCTTCGAATTCAGCCTCGGTCATCGGCGCATTTCGATCCCGCATGAGCTGAGATACTCCTTGAGATCCGGGATGGGGATGATCCGGTCGTGGAAGACGGTGGCGGCCAGCGCCCCGCTCGCGCCCGCGACGAAGGCGTCGCGGAAGTGCCCGGGCTCGCCGGCCCCGCCCGAGGCGATCACCGGCACCTCGACCGCCTCGACCACGGCGCGGGTGTGCGGCAGGTCGTATCCGGTGCGCACGCCGTCCCGGCGCATGCAGTTGAGGACGATCTCGCCGGCGCCGCGCTCCGTCGCTTCGCGCACCCAATCGAGGGTGCGGCGGCCTGCATCGCGGGTGGCGTCGGACGAGCCCGTATATTGCTTCACCAAATAGTCGCCGTCCTGTTCGAAGCTGTCGACGCCGAGAACGACGCACTGGCTTCCGAAGTCCCGGGCGAGCTCTTCGATGAGCGCGGGCCGCTCGAGCGCCGGCGAGTTGATCGAGACCTTGTCGGCGCCCGCATCGAGGCAGGCGGCGGCCTGGTCGCGGGTGCGCACGCCGCCGGCGACGGCGAAGGGGATGTCGATCACGCGGGCGATGCGGCGCACCCAATCGGGGTCCAGGCTGCGGCCTTCGGCGGAGGCGCCGATGTCGTAGAAGACGAGCTCGTCCGCGCCTTCCGAGCTGTAGCGCAGAGCCGATTGGACGATGTCGCCGACGTCGCGGTGGTCGCGGAACTGGACGCCTTTGACGACTCGCCCGTCCTTGACGTCGAGGCAGGGGATGATCCTACGCGCAGGCATCGAGCGCCTCCGTAAGGTCAATGCGGGCTTCCCAGAGCGCCTTGCCGACGATGGCGCCGTGCGTGCGGAGGCGGCGGAGGTCGTGGAGCGAAGAGACGCCGCCCGAGGCCTGGATGGCGAGGTGCGGGAGGCGGGTCGCGGCTTCTTCCAAGAGCGCGAAGTTCGGACCCGCAAGCATGCCGTCCCGGCCGATGTCCGTGAGGAGGAGGTGGCGCGCGTCCGGGAAATTGGCGGCGACATCCCAGAGGCTGGCGCCGCTGTCCTCCGTCCAGCCGGAGACGGCGACATAGGGCACGCCGTCCGCGAGCCGGACGTCGAGGGAGAGGGTGATGCGGTCCGCGCCGAATTCGTCGATCAAGGCGCGGACGGCCTGCGGGTCCGAGACGGCGAGGCTGCCGATCACCACGCGGCCGACGCCGGCTTCGAACATGCGGGCGAGCTGGTCGCGCTCGCGGAAGCCGCCGGCGACCTGAAGCTTGAGCGGCGCCGTCTCGGCGAGGCGGGCGATGAGGTCGTGCTGGACGGGCTTGCGGGCGCGGGCGCCGTCTAGGTCGACGACATGGGCCCACGCCGCGCCGGCTGCGGCAAAGGCGGCGAGGGCTTGCGATGGGTCGGAGGCGTAGGTGGTCGCCTCCTCGAAGCGGCCTTGCGCGAGGCGGACGACCCGGCCGCCCATCAGGTCCATGGCGGGATAGAGGATCATGTATCGAGCCAGGTCCTGAGGAAACGCGCGCCGGCCGCCCCGGAACGCTCGGGATGGAATTGCGCCCCGGTGAAGTTGGCCGAGCGGACGACGGCCGGGATGGGGCGGCCGTAATCGGCGCGGGCGAGGGTGGCGGGGCCGTCGTCGCAGGCGAAGCTGTGCGCGAAATAGACGTAGTCGCCGGTGGCGAGGCCGATGCCCTCTTCGGCCACGTCGAGTCGGCTCCAGCCCATGTGCGGCACCGGCATGCCGGGCGCGGGGGAGAGGCGGCGGACGCGCCCGGGGATGAGGCCGAGGCAGGCGGTGTCCTCTTCCTCGGAAGCCTCGAAGAGGATCTGCATGCCGAGACAGATGCCGAGGACCGGCTGCCCAAGCCCGCAGATCGTGCCGGCGAGGCCGCGCGCGTCGATCTGCTCCATCGCATAACCCGCGGCCCCGACGCCCGGGAGCACGACCCTCTCCGCCGCCGCGATCTCCCCCGCGTCGCCCGTGACGCGCGGCGACAGCCCGAACCGCTCGAATGCGATCCCGACCGACCCGATATTGCCGCACCCGACGTCGACGATGACCAGTCCGGTCACAAAACCCCCTTCGTACTCGGCACCGCATCCGAAGCGCCCTCGCGCGCCACGGCGCCGCGCAACGCCCGGCCGAACGCCTTGAAGCACGCCTCCGTCTTGTGGTGGTCGTTCTCGCCCGACACGCGGACGTGGATCGCGGCGCCCAGCGCGTCCGACAGCGAGCGGAAGACGTGGCGGGTCATCTCGGTCGGATAGGCGCCGATGTGGCTCGCCTCGAAGCTGCCGTCGAAGATGCTGTAAGGCCGCCCGGAAAGATCGATCAGCACCTGCGCCTCGGTTTCGTCCATCGGCAGGGCGAAGCCGAACCGCCCGATGCCCCGGCGTTCGCCCAGCGCGCGGGAGAGCGCCGTGCCGAAGGCAATGGCGCAATCCTCGATCGAATGGTGGCCGTCTATGTCGAGATCGCCCTCGCAGGTGAGCAGCAGCGAGAAGCCGGCGTGGGCCGCCACTTGATCCAGCATGTGATCGTAGAAGGGAATGCCGGTGTCGATCTTGCGCGGGGCGGCGCGGTCGAGGTCGACGGCGACGGCGATCTTCGTCTCCTTGGTGTCGCGGACGACTTCGGCGCGGCGGGACGGAGCGCCTTCCGGCGCCGCACCGAAGGCGGCGAGGGCGGCGGCGTTCTCGGCCTCGGTCCCGACCGTGAGGCGGACGCCGCCGGGCGCGGCGTTCGGCCGGAAGCGAGCCCGGATGCCGAGGCTCCGGAGCTTCGACGCAAGGGCGGCGGGATCGTCCACTTCGAGGAACAGGAAGTTGCCGCCGCCGCTGCGCACCCTGTCGACGATCGGCGAGGCGGCGAGGAGGCCGGCGAGGCGTTCGCGCTCCGCCTTGATGCGCGCGATCCGCTCGGCGTGGAGGGCGCGGCGCGAGGGGGCGAGCGCCGACATCGCCGCTTCGACCGAAAGGCTCGGCAGCGGGTAGGGTGGCAGCGCGCGGGCGGCCAGCGCCATGGTGTCCGGGTGGCCGATCGCGCAGCCGATGCGGGCGCCGGCGAGGCCATAGGCCTTGGAGAGGGTGCGCAGGATGATGAGGTTCTCGGTCTGCGCGGCGCGGGCGGCAAGGCTCTCTGTTTCGGAGAATTCTATGTACGCCTCGTCGAGGACGACGATGGTGTCCGGCAGCGCGGCGAGGACCGCTTCGACGGCAGCGGCGGGGACCGGATTCCCGGTCGGATTGTTCGGCGCGCAGATGAAGGCGAGCTTGAGGCACGGCTCGGCGCCCGCTGCCGCGATCAGGGCTTCGGGATCGAAGTCGAAATTCGCATCGAGCGGCACTTCGATCACGCGCGCGCCCTGCAGTGCCGCGAAGTGCGCGTAGGCCGAGAAGGTCGGCGTGCAGATCGAAACCGCGTCGGAACCGGGGCGGCAGAAGGTGCGCACCAATATGTCGATCGCATCGTCGGCGCCGCGCGTGACGATGAGGTTCTCGGGCGCGACGCCGTAGAGCGCGGCCATCGCCCCGGTGAGGCGGGTGGGCTGGGGCTCCGGGTAGCGGTTGAGGCCCGCGGCGAGCGCGCCGTCCGAGAGCGGCGGGAATGGGTTCTCGTTGGCGTCGAGCTTGATCGCGTCCGGGCCGAAGGCGTCGTTCGCGTTGGCGGCGATGTCGAAGGGCGCGAGCGCGAGGATTTCGGGCCGGGCGAGGCGGGAGCCCCTCCCCTTCAGGGGAGGGGTTGGGGTGGGGGATGTCGTCGAAGCGATGCTGCCGAATGAATTCTCGGCCACATGCCCCACCCCAGACCCCTCCCCTGAAGGGGAGGGGCTTTCGCGCCGAATGTCCGCTGCCCCGGCGTGCGCTTCGAGCCCTTCCAGGCGCGCGAGCAAGGCGGCGGGCGCGGCGATGCGGCCGGCGGCTTCGGGGGTCACGGTCTGTACGCTCATCGCCTTCAGGAACGTGTGGACGGAAACGCCGCTCCAGGCCCGCGCGGCGCCGTCGGTCGGAAGGACGTGGCTCGAGCCGGCGAGATAATCGCCGAATGTTTCCGCGGCGAGTCCTCCGGCGAACACCGCGCCGGCGTTGCGGACGAGCGGGACGAGGGCGTCGGCGTCTTCCACCGCGAGGGAGAGATGTTCGGGGGCGTAGAGATTGGCGATATCCACGGCCTCTTCGAGATCGACGGCGATCAGGATGCGGCCGTTTGCAAGCGCGGCTTGCGCGAGGGCTGTGCGCGGAAGGGTGCGGACGCGCTCGGCGACTTCAGTCGCCACTCGCTCGGCGAGGAGGCCGGACGGCGTGACCAGGAGGACCTGGGCCGAGGCGTCGTGCTCGGCCTGGCTGAGGAGGTCGGCGGCGACCGTGGCGGGATCGGCGGCCTGATCCGCGACGACCATCAGCTCGCTGGGACCGGCGGGCATGTCGATGGCGGGTCCGCCTGGGAGCGAGGAGACGTAGGTCTTGGCTTCGGCGACCCAGGCGTTGCCGGGGCCGCAGATCTTGTCGACCCGGGGGAGGTCGCCGGCGCCGAAAGCGAGGGCGGCGATCGCCTGGGCACCGCCGGCGGTCCACACTGCGTCGATGCCGGCGAGATCGGCGGCGAGCGCGATCAGCAGGTCGAGCCCGCCCTGCGGCCGCGGCGGGGTGACGGCGACGATTTCGCGCACGCCCGCGGCGCGCGCCGGAATCGCGAGCATCAGGAGGGTCGAGAAGAGCGGGGTCTTGCCGCCCGGCACGTAGAGGCCGATCCGGTCGATCGCGCGCCACACCTTGCGCACCGTCAGGCCCGGCATGGTCTCGACAACATGTTCGGCCGGGAGGCTGCCGGCGTGAAAGGCGGCGATGTTGCGGGCGGCGAGTTCGACGGCTGCCACCGCATCGGCGGGGAGCGTGCGGCGCGCTTGCGCGGCGAGCGGCGCGACGGGCACGAGCCGCGGGGCTTCGCCGTCGAGGCGCTCGGCGTGGGCGCAGAGCGCGTCCCAGCCGCCGGCGCGCACGTCCTCCACGATCGCGCGAACCGCCGCCTGCAAAGTCGGGTCGCTGCGCCCGGCGGGACGCGCGAGCGCTTCGGCGCGCGCGGCTGCCCCAAGTTCGGACCAGATGAGCGTCTTCACATCATCATCTTTTCGATGGGGAGGACCAGGATCGCCGACGCGCCCGCCGCCTTCAATTTCTGCAGCGTTTCCCAGAAGACCGATTCCTGGCAGACGGCATGGACGGCGAACCAGCCGGGCCGGCCGTGGAGCGGGAGGACGGTGGGCGCTTCGGCGCCGGGGAGGATGCGGGTGATCTCGCGCAGGGCCTCGCCGGGCGCGTTCAGCATGATGTACTTCGATTCCTTGGTGGCGAGCACTCCTTCGATGCGGCTGAGGAGGCGCTCGCCCTGCTCGGCTTTCGCGTCCGCGACCGGCTTCCTGGTCCGGATCATCACTGCCTCGCTGTCGAACACCGTCTCGAGCGCGCGAAGGCCGTTCGCTTCCAGCGTCGCACCCGTCGAGACGAGATCGCAGATGAAGCCGGCGATGCCGAGCCGCGGTGCGAGCTCCACGGCGCCGTTCATCTTGACGACGCTTGCCTCCACCCCGTGGTCGGCGAGGTATCGCGCGACGATGCGCGGGTAGGAGGTGGCGATGCGGGCGCCCTGGAGCGACTGCGGGCCTTCCCACTCGGTCGCTTCGGGCGCCGCGAGCTTCAGCGTGCAGCGGCCGAAGCCGAGGGTTGCGACCACTTCGAAGCGCGGCTCCGCTTCGCCCAGCGCGAATTCCTGGAGCACGTTCTCGCCGACCAGGCCGAATTCGCACACCCCGTCCGCGACGAAGGTCGGGATGTCGTCGTCGCGTACGAACATGAGGTCGGCGGGGAAATTCTCGACCCGGGCGGTGAGCTCGTTGCGGCCGTTCTGGATCCTGAGGCCGGCGTCGCGCAGGAGCTGGCGGCTGTAATCCGAAAGGCGGCCGGATTTCTGGATGGCGATGTGGAGCCGGTTGTCGTCAGCGCGCATCGCCGCAGCCTCCCTTCACCGCGTCGATCGCGCGGCGATAGCCCCGGTTCGGCTCCTGGCGCAGGAAACGGGCGACGCGGACGATGGTGGTGGTGGAGACGCCGGTCGCATCGTGAATGTCGCGGTAGCTCAATTCGGTTTCGTCGAGCAGGCGGGCGACGTGCCAGCGCTCGGCGAGCGTCCGGATCTCGGCCGGGGTGCAGAGATCGACGAGGAGGCGGCGCATCTCGGCCGAGTCCGCGGGTGTCAGGAGGGCGCGGCAGAGATCGTCCGTGAGGGCTCCGGCATCCCTTGTGGGCGCGACCCGGCTTGTCGTGTCGGCGAGCATTTTCGTTCCATCGTGTTACTACGTTGGAACGCGCCCTAGTCGGGGATTCGTGCGGGATCAACCCCTTGCGCACGCACCCCTTCCGTCCTCCCCGCGAAAGCGGGGATCCAGCGGGCGTTCGAGGAAGACGCCGCGGGTGACGCCGTCGTCTGGATCCCCGCTTTCGCGGGAATGACAGGAAGTGCCCCCTAATCCTCCTCAGCCGCCGCCGAAGTTCCGCCGACGACCATCTCCACCAGCCGCGCGAGCGCCCTTGTGTCGGGAACGGTGATCCGCCGCCGTTCCTGGGACAGGATGCCGCGCTCGGCGAGGTCGCCCATTTCGCGGGTGACGGCCTCACGGTGGGTGCCGATGCGGGCGGCGAGATCGGCGTGGGTGGGGGCGGGGTCGATCGTGACGTGGGTCGCCTCTCCGCCCGCCGCGTCCGAGCACAGGCGAAGGAGCTCGCAATGGAGCCGGCTGCTGACGCGCAGGGCGTTCAGCTCGAAGACGCGTTCGGTCAAGTCCCGCACCTGCGCGGCGAGGCGGCGGGCGAGCCACAGTGCCGATTCGGGATCGGCGGTGACGGCTTCGCGAAAGGCGGCTGCGTCGATCACGGCGAGGGTGCAGTTCGACAGGGCGACGATGGTGGCGGAGCGCGGCTGGCCGTCGATCGCGGCAAGCTCGCCGAACAGCGCGCCTTCGCCGAGGCTGCGCAGGATCACCTCGCGCCCGCCGAGCGAATATAAGGTGACGCGCACGTGCCCCTTCAGCACCAGGTAGACGCTGTCCGAATGGGCGCCGAGGGAGACGAGCGCCTTGCCGCTCCTCGCGCTCATCGTGGTCGCGGCGGCCCAGAGCCGCGCGGCAAGCGGCTTCGGCAGCGCGGCCATGGCCGCCGGCACGCCGGACGAATTCTGGTTCACCGACAATCCCCCCTCGCCGCGCTTATGATGCGCGCACGTGCCGTGCCATGCAATCCGGCACAACATGCGGCAAGTTTCCCCTTGTGCGCGAAGCGATTGGCGCAAATGATAGCCAAGCTTCAGGCAAGACCATCGAGGGGGAAGGTCAATGCCGCAACCGCCGCTCGAGGCGTTGCACGTTCACGGCGAGTCCGGCGACGCCCCGCGGCGGCGCTATCTCACGATTCTGTTTTCCGATCTGTCGGAATCGACTCGCCTGGCGGGGCGGCTGGAGGCGGAGGATTATTTCGATCTGATCGCCCGGCTGCGCGCCTGCTACCACGCCGCCGTGGAGCGGCACGGCGGGACGGTGGCGCAGATCAGCGGCGACGGCATGCTGGCGCTGTTCGGCTGGCCGGAGGCGCGAGAGGGCGACGGCCGGCGCGCGGTGGAAGCAGCGCTCGATCTTCACGAAGCTGTCGAAGCGCTGGGCGGAGCGGCGCCGCTCCGACTGCACAGCGGCATCCATTCGGGCCTCGTCATCCTCCACGCGGGGGACGCATGCCGCGGCCGGTTCGAGCTGCCAGGCCACGCCACCAACATCGCCTCGCGCCTGTGCAGCGAAGCGCGGCCGGGCGAAATCCTGGTCAGCGAAGCGACGCTCGGGCCGGACCGCCACGGCTTCTCCACCGGCGCAAGGCGGCGGCTCAGGCTGCGCGGCGCCGGCGAGGCGATCCCGACGCGCGCCGTCACCGGGCGGGCACCCGGGGCCAAGGCGGAACCCGCCCCGTTTATCGGGCGCGAGGCCGAGCTCGCCGCGCTGGCCGCGCCGTGCGCGGACGCGGCGGCGGGCATGGCGCGCTTCGTTCTGATCGAAGGGCCGCCGGGAGTCGGCAAGACGCGCCTCGCCGACGAATTCCTGCGCCGGGCCGCGGCGGCGGGCGGAGACGTCCACCGCGGGCATTGCGACGCGGCGGCGGGGCCGCTCCATCCGTTTCTCGAGATCGCACGATCGATCCTCGGGATCGCCGGTGTCGGCGCACCGGAGGAGGAAAAGCGGATCGGCACGGCGCTGCAGGAGATCGATCCGGCGCTCGCCCGCGACGCCGACGCGTTCCGCCGCCTGCTCTCGCCGCGCCGCGAGTGGCGACCGAGCGACGCGCACGCTCTGGCGCGGCTCGCCGGCCGGGAAGCAGCGCGGGCGCCGCTCATCCTCTACCTGGACGACTGGCACGCGGCCGACGATGCAAGCCGCGAGACGATGGCCCTGCTGAGGACGCTCAGCGGCACCGCGCTGCTGGTGGTGGCCACGGCACGCGACGATTCGCTTGCGGCTGCGCCCTGCGCGGGCTTCGAAACGGTGCGCCTCGCGCCTTTCACCGCAGCGGAGACCGGCGCGGCGGTGGCCCGCCTCCTTCCTTCGGCGGATCCGTTCACGGTCGACGAG
This sequence comes from Allosphingosinicella sp., assembly GCA_036399655.1. Lineage (GTDB taxonomy): Bacteria > Pseudomonadota > Alphaproteobacteria > Sphingomonadales > Sphingomonadaceae > Allosphingosinicella. Next base: position 41,173 of record DASWMS010000072.1, read on the forward strand.
ATCGCCGCCGCCTCGGGTGGGAACGCACTGTTCATCGAGGAGCTCTGCCATGCCATGGCGGCGGGCGGGGTGCGCGAGCGGCCGCAGGGCGGAACGCCATGGCTCGCCAACCTCATCGAATCGCGCGTGTCGCGCCTGCCCGTGGAAGCGGCGGAGCTGGTCCGGATCGCCGCGGTGATCGGCAATGCCGTTCCGGCCTGGCTGCTCGAAGCCATTGCCGGCCGGGGCGAGGCCGATCCCCTGGTGCGTGCGCTCGCCGGGCAGGACTTCCTCTACCCGGGCGAGCGGCCGGGCACGCTGCGATTCAAGCACGGCATCACCCGCGAGGTGATCTACGATTCCGTCGGCCTCCACCAGCGGCGGGCGCTCCACGCCCGGATCGCCCAGGTGCTGCGTGCCCAGGCCGCCGCAGCGGGCGAGGAGGAACCCGTCGAAGCGCTCGCTTATCATTACGGCGCTGCCGGAGCGCTCGAGGCGACTGCATCCTATGCCGAGCGCGCGGGCGACAAGGCGCTCGCCGCCTCGGCGCTCGACCGGGCACAGGCGCATTACCGCGCCGCGCTTGCCGCGCTGGACACGCTGCCGGTGGACCCGGAGCGCTACGACCGGATCGTTCGGAACTACGGGCTCGCGGGCATCTTCGATCCGGCGCGCGACCAGCTTCCCATCTTCGAGCGGGCGGCCGCGCGGGCGCGGGAACGGCGGGATCCGGCGGCGATTGCCTGGGCCGAATATTGGCTCGGCTACATCGCCTACGGCCTCGGCGAGCCGGAGGCGGCGATCGCCCACTGCAGCCGCGCCCTCCAGAGCGCGCTCGGCAGCACCGACGGACGGCTGGTCGTGCAGATCCGGGCGACGCTCGGCCAGGCCAAGGCGGCGTCGGGCGACTATCGCGGCGCCCTCCGGCTGCTCGACGAAGCGATCGAGGTGAAGCGCCGCCACCGGACCGGACGGCACGCATCGGTCGGCTTTGCCTACTCGCTCGGATCCAAGGCCTTCGTGCTTGCCGACATGGGCCGCTTTGCCGAGGCCGAGGCAGGCTTTGCCGAAGCGATGGAGGTGGTGCGCGGCGCACAGCACGAAGTGGAAGGCTCCGTCCTGTGCCAGCACGCTGCCATGTGCCTGTGGCAGGGACGACATGAAGAAGCGTTGCGCTTCGCCCGGGAGGCGGAGACGGTCGCGGTGCGGGTGCACAGCGTCTTCCTCTGCGCGATGAGCCGGGCGATCGGCGCCTATGCACGCTGGTGCGTGAACGGCCATCCCGCCGCCGTCGAAGCCCTTCTCGAAGCGACCGTCTGGCTCGAGGCGAGGGGTCGGGGCCTGTTCGGCTCGCTTCCCTACGGCTGGCTGGCCGACGCCCTCGCCCGGAGCGGCGACGCTGTCGGCGCCCGCCGCTATGCCGTCCGCGCCTTTCGCCGCGCGCGAATGGGCGACATGCTGGGCGAAGCCATGGCCTGGCGCTCCATGGCCCGCCTCACCGCCGGGCCGCGCCGGGTTGCCTGCCTCGCGCGCGCCGATGCGGCGGCTGCCGCGCGGGGCTCGGCGCATGAAGCCGCCGCGAACCGCGCGCTCGCCGGCGAGCTCGCCGCTACGGTCGAGGGATCGACACGATGAGCGGCGCCGGCATCTCCTCGATCCGGCCGACTTCGAGCAGCGCGCAGAGCGTCCCCACCATCACCCCCATTGCAAACTCGTGGGCCGGGCAGGCGTGGGTCGGATGGCCCTGCACGTGGCGGTTGCCGCCGAAGACCGGCCAGACGTCCGCCGGGTCTTCCGCCGTCGCCGAGACGATGCCGAGGTAGATCCTGTCGCCCGGCAGCACGTCGACCGGACCGAGCCGCGCCGCTCGCTTCGCGGTGCGCCACAAGGCGTCGGGCGCCGGCCGCTTGCACATCGCCGCGATGAGCGGCGGGCGGATCACGGCGGCGACCGCCTCGTACTGCCCTCGGTCCGCCGGCTCGATCTTCGCGAGATCGTGCTGGATGCGCCAGAGCGCGCGCGACTTGATCCAGTCGTAGAGCGTACCGCGAAGGTTTCCGTCGGCCGGCGGCAGGAAGCCCATCATCACGCCGACGAGGGTCCGGGCCATCATGTCCGCGGCTTCCGGGTGGCCCAGATACTGATCGTAGATGCTGAGCGGAATGTCCTGCACAGGAGGGCGGGACGCAGCGATGCGCTTGGCGAAATGCCGCGCGGCGGCGGCACGGAGCGCCTTCCCGTCGGCCGGGCCGCGGCGCCGCATGCCGCCGATCGGGTCGAGATAGAAGATGTAGCTCGAGGGTGCGATGAAGTCTCCGGGGCAGACCGGTTTCCGCTCGTCATGCGGCGCCCAGCGCCAGGCGCCCGGCATGATCTCGTCGCCGTCCGGAAGCTCGAAATACCGTGCGCAGACGGCGGCGAGCACGCTCGTCACATAATCGTTGGCGAGATCGAGCTTTGCCCCGCCCTCGGCGCCCTTGAACAACCGATCGTAGCCGATGCGGAAGCGGGTCAGGAACGCCTGCGCGGCGCCGCGGGCGGATTCGAACGCATCCTGGGCGCTCACCCGGTAGATGGCGTCGTTTGCCGGCCCGGACTCCGCACGATACTCGTCGCCGTCGTCGCGGCCGAGGTAGATCATGCCGATCGAATTCTCCAGCCGCGGGCAATAGCCGGCAACGGAATAGGTCGCGTCGTTTCCGAGCACCTCATCGAGCAGCGTGCGCGAGGCGACGAGCACGGCCTCCCTGACGCGGCCCCGTTCGTCGAGCGCGGGCTCGCCGTAGGGCACGCGCTTCGCGCCGCCGCCGGCACGGATCGCCGCCCACACCTTCGGAGCGACGCCGCCGAGGTCCGGGTCGCGCGCCACGAGGTCTTCGAATACCGTCTTCCAGGCGAGCGCCTGCGACTGGCGGGGCAAGGCCTCGATCCGGGCGACGATCGCCGCGCCCTCCAGCGCGAGACCCGAGGGGGTCGCCGGCCGCTCCTCCGCGATCATGTCCAGCCCGGCGAGCGAGGGCACGAAGAGATAGGCGCCCCATTGCAGCTTCACGAGGGGCTGCGGCATGGCGAGGCGCACTGGAACGCCCTGAATCCGGAACAGGAAGGTGCGTTTGTCGCCGTGACGCGCCTGGCCCATCAGCGGGTCGCTCTGAGTGGAAGCGACTCGCGTGCTGTTGCCGCCGTTGATCCAGCTCTGGATCACTTCGAACTGCTCGGCGATGCTCGCATTATAAGCCATGAACATGACCCCGCGCTCGCCTTCGCCCTCGCCGCGGGGTGGCCCGTAGGAGAGGCCGCGGCGCAGGATGCGGGGAACGGGATGGTCCTTGTGCTCGGACACGCGCGGGTTGGTCCGGCGCACGTGCGACTGGAACGGCACCTCCCGGCCGCGCATGTCGCTCGCATAGTCGAAGTCGTTGCGGCCCTCGTCCGGAGCGGGGATGAGCGGCGCACCGTCCGAGTGGCGCCCCATCATCTTGCTGCGCACCTCCTCGCGGATCTGCGCCGGGCCGAGGTGCGCAAGCGCGGGGTAGCGCCTGGGAATCTGCTTCTCGGCATCGTCGAGGAACTGGCCGAGCGCCTGGACCTCCTGCTTGAGCTTGCGGACGACGAGGAAGGTGCCCTGGTCCCACCAGGGGTCCGGCGGCGGCATCGGGTCGTTGCGATCGTTGGCAAGGCCGAGCAGGAATTCGCCGGCGCGGGTGCGGTCGCGCTGGGGAGTCGCGGGCCCGGGGTGGACGATGGGCTGGCTGAGCCCGTCTGCGAAGCGGAAGTGATCGGTTCCGTCGGCGTTCGGCGTTGCGTTGCGCATGGTCTCGACGGCGAGCAGCTCGATGCCGGATTCCCCAGCCTCGCGGATGAGTCGCCCCGCGTGGCGCGCGAGCGGGTGGGCGTCGTCGCCGACCAGCTCGTGCCCGGGCCAGGGATCCTTGATCCTGAGCTTCAGCACCAGATCGACTTCGGACAGCTCGACCGGCGGAGCGCCCGCGGCGGCGACGGGGGCGCTCTTGTCGCCTGGTCCGGCGGCGCAGCGGCGCGGCAGGGTCCAGCGGCGCGGATGGCTGTCGCCGACGTCGCCGATCATGCCCGCCCGCGCCTCCATCCCTTCGCGATATTCCTGCGGCAGCCGCTCGATCGCGGTCTCGGGTACGCCGAGATGGCGCAGCCCGCAGAGCGTGAAGGCGAGGTTGACGTTGACTCCGTCGCGATCGGGATCGCCGTCCGCCGCCGTGCCGATCCTTGCGCGCACTGTGCGCAGGAAGGCGCGCGCCTTCGTGGCATCGCGCACGCGCATCAGGAGGAGGCAGGCATGGGTAAGCGCCGCCGTTCCTCCCGCCGCGGTGTCGTCATAGGGCACGATGATGCCGCCCTGGACGATCTTCGGATCGTATTCGTCCGGCGTTTCCTCGGCCCGGTATTTGTCGGCGCCGCCGAGCGCGAGCAGATATTCGCCCAGCCGCGCCTTGATCGGCTCGTCGAGATCCTGCCACTTCCAGTCGGCGAGGAGCTGGCTGGCGGCGCGGCGCAGGTATTTAAACTCGTCGGGATTGTCCGGCGGGAAATAATCGAACAGCCGGCCGACCGCGACGAGCGCCTGCACGCCGAGATCGTCGACATGGATCTTCTCGACCTCCTTCTGGAGATCCTCGGCCGCCACTGCAGGGAACGGGACGAATTCGGACGCCGCGGCAATGTCGGGATCGGGCTCGCCGCCGTCGCGGTGGAGGCGCTCGATGCGCGCAAGATATTCCCCATCGACGATGGTGCGGTTCGAGGCGGCGTAGAAGAAGTCGCTGTCCACCTGGACGCTGCGCACCCACTTCAGATAATCCGGAAAGCTGCTTTCGGCCGCCGGGACGTAGCCGTCGCAATTGCAGAAAAAGAGGTCGAGGAGCGGCCCGAGCGGGTCCCAGACGAGGCGCATATAGGGCTCGAACGGCCGGTCGAAGGCGACGGAAAGCAAAAGCTTCTTCTGCGGAAAGCCGTCGAGCACGGCGAGTCGGAAATCCAGCAGCGACTGGATGCGCTCGGCCGATTCGACGAACGGCTTGATCCGCGCATATTCGCGCGCCGTCGATCGCACCCGGAACATCGCCTCCATCACCAGCCGGAGGCGGCTTTCGTAGGTGACGTTGTCGATCGCATCGACGAAGCCGAGCCGGATCGGCGCGGCGAGCGTCAGGTCGCTCACATTCTCGACATGCTTGCTGCTGACGAGCCTCGCCATCCGCCCCTCCCCTTTCGTGCCGCCGGACCCGCCCGCGCCTCGGCCGATCGTGGCGCACCCGCAAGGCCCGCGTCTGTGCCTTTTCGCACAACGTCGCCGTCCCGCGGCGAATGTGCCCGCGGGCGCATTGCGGACCTCCGGCAAAGCTGGAAGAGTCCGCCCCATGAACCTGCGCCACATAGAGATCTTCCACGCCGTCTACGTCAACGGCTCGGTGAGCGCGGCGGCCCGGGCGCTGAACGTCTCCCAGCCCTCCGTCTCCAAGATGCTGCGCCATGCCGAGACCCTGCTCGGCTTCCAGCTCTTCCAGCGCACCAATGGCGGCCTCGTGCCCACCGAGGACGCGCACACCCTGTTCACCGAGGTGCGCGAGATCCAGGACCGCGTCCACGCCCTGCGCGAAGCGGGCAGGAACCTGCGCCGCGGCACCGGCGGCACCCTGCGCGTTTCCGCCCTCCCCTCGCTCGCCCTCGACGCGGTGCCGACCGCCGTGTCGCGCTTCCTGCGCACTCATGCCGACGTGAAGTTCGATCTCCAGACCGTCCACCACGACGATCTCCTGCGGAAGCTCCACGAGCGCGAGACCGACATCGCCATCGCTTATGAAGTGCCGCCGTCAGCGCCGATCGGGCAGATGTGGCTGGGCGAGGCCGAGCTCGTCGTGCTCTACCGCGAGCAGGACATGCCGGACGCGCCGCCCTGCATGGAGCTGCAGCGCCTCCAGGGCCAACGCTTCATCAGCCTTGCGGCGAGCGGACCGACAGGGCGGATCTTCACCCAGGAGCTGGAGCGGCTCGGGATCGAGCTCGACGAAGTCGTGTCCGCGCGCACCTTCTATATCGCGGGCGCTCTGGTCCAGCACGGCGTCGGGACGACGGTGGTGGACAGCTTCACGGCGCAGGCCTGCATGGCGCCGGGCCTGTCGATGCGGCCCCTCAAGCCCCGCATCACCTTCGACATCCACGCCATGTTCCTGATCGCCCGCCCGCTCGGCGCGCTCGCCACCGAGTTCCTCAAGACCCTGAAGCGGGTGCTCGACGCTCCATAGCGGCAGGCTATGGCGCGGCGCCGCATGATTATGCGTCCGGCGCGGAACCGTCTGGCTACGCTCGCACCGACATGATCCCGGCCCCTTTCCTCCTCTACCTCGGCAGCAGCGCCGACCCGCTTTCGATCAAGACCTCGCGCGGGCTCGCCGCGTTTCGGCGCGGCGACTGCCTGGCCGAGTTCCGCCACGACGACTGCCCGCTGACCCTCGGCCTGCCGCGGCTCGGCATGGCGGAGGCTGCCGCGGCGGGCGCGCGGACCTTGATCCTCGGCATCGCCGGGGCGGGCGGCAAGCTCAACGGCAGCCTGGTCGAGGATGCGGCCGCCGCGCTCGAAGCCGGCATGAACGTAGCGTCCGGCCTCCACCACCGGCTTCGCGACGAGCCGCGCCTCGCCGCGCTCGCCGCGGCGCGGGGGCTCAGCCTCTTCGACGTCCGCGATCCGCCGGCGGGTCTCGCGGTGGGCAACGGCTACGAACGCGCGGGGCGCCGGCTGCTGACGGTCGGCACCGACTGCTCGGTCGGCAAGATGTATGCGTCGATCGCCTTGGCCGAGGGCCTGCGCGCACGCGGCGCCGTTGCCGATTTTCGAGCGACGGGCCAGACCGGCATCCTGATCGCGGGCGCAGGCGTGGCCGTCGACGCGGTCGTGGCGGATTTCATCTCGGGCGCGGTGGAGCAGCTCGCACCGGCGCGCGGCGACGACGGCTGGGACGTGATCGAGGGGCAGGGCTCGCTCTTTCACCCCTCCTTCGCCGGCGTGTCGCTCGGCCTCCTCCACGGCGCACAGGCCGAGGCGCTGGTGCTGTGCCACGAGCCCGGCCGCACGCACATGCGCGGCATCCCCGGACGCGCGCTGCCCGGACTCGCCGAATGCCTCGCGGCCAATCTCGAAGCGGCGCGGCTGACCAGCCCCCGCGTGCGCGCCGTCGGCGTCTGCCTCAACACGTCGGACTATGAGCCGGAGGCGGCGCGCAGCCTCTGCGCCGAGACCGGGGAGCGGCTCGGCCTCCCATGCACCGACCCATATGCCTTCGGAGTCGGCCCCATCGTCGATCGGCTCCTGTGACCCGCACCCTGCGCGCACAGCACGACCGCTTCGCCCTCAACCATCCCTTCCGGATCGCCCGCGGCAGCAAGGTCGCGGCGGACGTCGTGACGGTCACGATCGCGCAAGGCGGCGCCGTCGGGCGCGGCGAGGCCGTTCCTTACGCCCGTTACGGAGAGACGATCGAAAGCGCGCTCGCCGCCATCGAAGAGGCCCGGACCTTGGTCGAGAGTGGCGGCGGCAGGGACGATCTCGCTTTCGTGCTTCCCGCCGGCGCCGTGCGCAACGCGCTCGACTGCGCCTTGTGGGACCTCGAGGCACGCCTCTCCGGCCGCTCCGTCGCCGCACTGATCGGCCAGGCGCCGCCCGCCCAGGTCCCGACGGCGCTCACCATCGTCATAGACACGCCCGAAGCGATGGCAGCCGCCGCCGCCGCGCTGGCGCACGCCCCGGTCATCAAGGTGAAGGTCGACGCCAATGATCCGGAGGCGCAAATCCGCGCCGTGCGCGGCGGTTCGCCCCATGCCGAGCTGATCGTCGATCCGAACGAAAGCTGGGACCGCGCGCTGGTGGAGAGGATGCAGGCCGTGCTCCTCGAGGTAAGGGCTGCGCTCCTCGAACAGCCGGTGCCGGCAGCGGAGGATGAATGGCTCGAAGGCTTCCAGCCGCCCATCCCGATCTGCGCCGACGAGTCGGTTCATGTGGCGGCCGACCTCGATGTGGTCGCGCGCCGCTACCAGGCGGTGAACGTGAAGCTCGACAAGTCGGGCGGGCTGACGGCCGCGCTGGAGCTCGCCCACGCCGCGCGCCAGCGGGGGCTCGGCCTCATGACCGGCTGCATGGTGAGCTCGTCGCTGTCGATCGCGCCGGCGCTCCACGTCGCGGCGATGTCCGACTTCGTCGACCTTGACGGCCCCGCCTGGCTCCGTGAGGATCGCCCGGGCGGCGTGACGATCCAGGGCGGCATTCTCCGCCCGCCCGTCGCGGGCTTCTGGGGAATGGAATGAATATCCGGCTGGCGGCTTTGCTGCTCGCAATCGCGGCTTTGGGCGGGGCCTCCCCGCCGGCGGGCGTGGACATTCTCGTGCGCGGCGGCACCGTCTACCCCGGATCGGGCGCACCCTTCGTGGGCGACGTCGCCATTTCAGGCGACCGGATCGTCGCGGTTGGCCGGCGGCTGAACCACCGCGCCCGGCGAACGATCGACGCGCGCGGGATGGTGGTCGCGCCCGGCTTCATCGATCCTCACGCCCATCTCGGCGAGCAGCTCGCCGCCGACGATCCGCGCGCGCGCCTCGTCCCGGGCTTCCTGATGCAGGGGGTCACCACCGCTCTCATCGGCAACGACGGCGGCGGCGATCCGAACGTCGGCGCCGTCCTCGGCCGCGCCCGCACCCAGCCGGTCGGGATCAATTACGGCGCCTTCGTCGGCTTCGGCGAAGTCCGCCGCGCCGTCATCGGAGAGGCGGACCGCGCGCCGACGCCGGACGAGCTCGCCCGCATGCGCCGCATCGTCGCGCAGGGCATGTGCAGCGGCGCGCTCGGGCTCTCGACCGGCCTCTTCTACGCGCCGCAGAGCTTCGCCTCGACGTCCGAAGTCGCCGCGCTCGCCCGTGAGGCGGGGCTGCGCGGCGGCGTCTACGACAGCCACATACGCGATGAATCCTCTTATTCGATCGGCCTCGCCGCGGCGGTCGAGGAAGCGCTGACGGTCGGCCGCGAAGGGCGCCTGCCGGTCAACATCTCCCACATCAAGGCGCTTGGGGTGGACGTCCACGGCCAGGCGCCCGCCATCATCGCGCGCATCGAGGCCGCGCGGCGTGCCGGGCAGCGCGTCACCGCGGATCAATATCCCTGGTCGGCCTCGGGGACGAGCCTCGCCGCCGCGCTCGTTCCGCGTTGGGCGCAGGACGGCGGCCGGCCCGCACTGCTGCGCCGCTTCGACGACCCGGCGCTGGCCGAGCGCCTCCGGACCGACATGGCGGACAACCTCCGCCGGCGCGGTGGGCCCGCCTCGCTCCTGATTACCGAAGGCGCACACCGTGGGCAGCGCCTCGCCGCCGTCGCCCAGGCGCGCGGCCTCGACCCGCTCGCAGCCGCCATCGCGATCATCCGAGTCCAGGACCCTTCGGTCGCCTCGTTCAACCAGACGGAGGAGGACATCGCCGCCTTCATGCGCCGCCCCTGGGTGATGACCGGGTCCGACGCCTCGGCCGGCCACCCCCGCGCCTACGGAAGCTTCGCGCGCAAATATTCCGAATATGTACTGCGGCGAAGGGTGCTCACCCTCGGGCAGTTCATCGAACGGAGCACGGCGCTTGCCGCAGACACCTTCGGCCTCCCCGGCCGCGGCCGGCTGCGTGCGGGCGCCGTCGCCGATCTGGTGGTTTTCGATCCCCGCACCTTCGCCGCGCGCGCGACGTACGAGGAGCCGACGCTCCTCGCCTCCGGCGTCCGCAACGTTCTCGTCAACGGCGTCCTTGCCGTGGAGAACGGCGCCCTGACCGGCGCCGCCGCCGGCCGGGCGCTCGCCCATGTTCCGCCGGCCGGGAGCTGCCCATGACGATCCTCAGCCGCTGGTTCGCGACACCCTTGTGGAAGCGGGTGCTCGGCGCGCTCGCGCTCGGCCTCCTCTTCGGCACGCTGTGGCCCGTCGCCGCGCCCTATGTGCAGTTCCTCGGCGACCTGTTCGTGCGGGCGATCCGGATGCTGGTCGTTCCGATCGTGCTCGTCACCATCGCGTCCGGCATCACCGCGCTCGGCGATCCGAAAAGGATCGGCCCGCTCGGCGCCCGCGCCGTCGGCCTGTTCGCCGCGACGACCGCGATCGCAGTCTCAGTCGGCATGGCCGTCGGCACCCTGATCCGCCCCGGCGAGGGCGCGCCGCTCGGCACCGCCTCGGCGCACGCCATGGGCACGCCGCCCACGCCCTACGAGCAGCTCATCGCCATCGTCCCCACCAACATCTTCGACGCGCTCGCCAAGGGCGACATGCTGGCGATCATCTTCGTCGCCATCCTGCTCGGCATCGGCACGCTCGTGGCAGGCGAGGCGGGGCGCCCGCTCGCCGGCCTCCTGCAGTCCGCTTCGGCGGTGCTGCTGCGGATCGTCGGCATCGTCATGGAGGCGACTCCCTTCGGCGTGTTCGCGCTCATCGCCAACGCAGTGGCGGCGAACGGCGCGGCGATGTTCGCCAACGTCGGCTGGCTGGCGCTCGCCGTGCTCCTGGGATCCGCGTTCCAGCTCCTCATCGTCCACAGCCTCATCCTCCGCTTCCTCGCCCGCGTTCCGGTGCTGCGCTTCTTCCGCGCCATCTTCGACGCGCTCGCCGTCGCTTTCTCGACCGCGTCCAGTTCGGCAACCTTGCCGGTGGCGATGCGGGTGGCGGAGAAGAATATCGGCGTCGGCCGCCCGGTCTACTCGACCCTGCTCCCGCTCGGCGCGAGCATCGGCAAGGACGGGACGGCCATGTATGTCGGCCTGCTCAGCATGTTCAGCCTCCAGGCGCTGGGCGTTCCGCTCACTCCCGCCGTCTACGGCCTCGTCCTCCTCACCGGCGCGCTCGCCGCCTTCGGCACGGCGCCGGTGCCGTCCGCCTCGCTCTTCATGCTCGCCGCGGTGCTCTCCGCCGTCGGCGTCGCGCCCGAGCAGACGGCACTGGTCGTCGGCTTCGTGCTCCCGTTCGACCGGCTGCTCGACATGACGCGGACGGTGCCGAGCGCCAGCGCGAACCTCACGGTGACGACCACGGTCGCCCGCTGGGAGCGCGAGCTCGAAGACCGCTATCTCGCGCGGCGCGAGCCCGATCGGTCAGGGATAGAAGCGGACGTTGCCGATCCGGAGCATGACCTCGCTTCCCGGAGCGCCCTCGAGCCGGAAGATCAGCGCCCGTAGCCGCGTCAGGTCCAGCGTCGCGGCCGGACTGGCGCTTCGCAGGCTCGCGAACGGGATCCGAATCTCCTGCTCCGCCGCGTCGGCGGCGAAGCTCGCGCGGAATGAGTCCCGCCCCTCCATCGCATAGCTTTCCACGATCAGCGAATAACGGCCGGTGCCGCGCGCTTCGAAAGCGATGCCGCTGAAGCCCCGCGCATCGGCGAGGTGCACCGCGCCCGGCGTCAGCGGCAATACGAGGTTCGCGAACGGCTCCGGCGTTGCGCCGAGCCGCGCGACGACCAGCAGCCGCCCGTCCTCGCGGACATAGTGGAGGCGGCTGTGATCGGTGCCCGCCTCGTTCGTCGCTATGGGCAGCGTGCCTAGGTCCGTCCGCCCGTCGGCGCGCGCGCCCGTGTCGATCGGCCCCGCCATACGGTGCACCGGCAGAGGCGATGGCGCATCCGAGTCGATCAATTGGCGCAGCGATCCAAGCGCCACTTCGCGCCCGCCGACGAAAACCCGCCGCACGTCGTAAATGTCCTCGATCCGCTGGTCCGGGCGTCCGCCGATCAGAACCAGGTCCGCCCGCTGCCCCGGCGCGATCCGTCCATGCCGCTCGCCGCGGCGCAGGATGCCGGCGCTGACGCTGGTCGCCGCCGCCAGCGCTTGCGCCGGGGTGAAGCCGTGCTGGGTCAGGAGGCGGATCTCGCGAAGCGCCGACGAGCCCTGGTAGACGCCGCCGATTCCCGCGTCGGTGCCGACGCCGACGCGCACGCCCGCCGCGTGCATCCGCCGTAGATTCTCGCGCAGCACCGCCCAGCGCCGCGCCTCCAGCTCTCCGGCAGGCTCGAGCGGCCGGGCCAGCCGCCCCTCCTCCCGCGCCCGCTCGGCGGGGCTGAGCAGGCGCATCTCCGCGGGAAGGAAAGCGCGGTCCTGCTGCGGCTCGTAGACCGCCATTGTGGGCACATAGGCCGTCCCGTTCGCCTTCATCAGCGCGATCAGCGCGTCGTCGACGGGCATGTCGGCGATGCCGTGGCCGAGGGCGTCCACCCCCGCTGCGGCGGCGACCTTCGCCCCCTCCAGCGAGACCGTATGCGTGATCACCGGAATACCCGCCGCATGCGCGCGCACGACGATCGCCCGCAGCGTCGGCAGGTCCATGCTGTTGAGGTCGGGCGAGCGGCCGTAGCGCCAGCCGTCGGCGAAGACCTTGATGACGTCCGGCCGATAGGGGAGCGCACGATCCATGGCGAGCCCGGCGGCGCGCGGCGTCGTCGCCTCCATGGTGAAGAAGTCGCCCCAGCCCCGCTCCGTGCCGTGCCCGCCCGGGACGCCGAGGCGGATCGCCAGCGAGAGGTTCGGCGCCTCCACGGCGCCCGAACCGGTCATCTCCCGGATCGGCGCGATCATCTCGCCCGAGACGGAGAAATCGACCGTGCTGGTGACGCCGTGGACGAGGTGGGCGGCATAGGCCTTGCCGAGGTCGTCCGGCCCGCCGAGGCCGGGCGAGCGCAGGTGCGTATGAAGGTCGTGGAGCCCGGGCAGAAGGGTCATGCCGCGGCCGTCGACGATGCGGGCGCCCCGCGGCGCACGCAGGCGCGGGCCGACGGCAGCGATGCGGTCGCCGCGCACCAGCACGTCTGCCGGCACGGCCGGGCTGCCGGTCCCGTCGAAGACATGGGCGCCGCGGATCAGGAGGCCGCTGTTCGGCTGCGCCGCGCCGAGGCACAGCATGGTGAGGAGAATGCCGGCGAGCTTCACCCAGCTCATTGCAGCGGCTCGCGCCTCATCAGCGTCCGGTCCAGGAACTGCTCGGTCGCGCGCAGGCTCCGGAGCCAGCTTTCGTGGCGGAAGAAGCTGTGCCGTTCGTTTGGAAAGACCAGCTCTCGATAAGGAATGCGACGCGCCGCAAGCTCCCGCGCGAGGATCAGCGATTGGTCGAAATCGACGTTCAGATCGTCGTCGCCGTGGATCAGCAGCACGGGAGAGCGCCAGCGCTCGATCGTTGCCAAAGGCGAGGACTCCCACTGGAGCTGTCGCGCGCGCGTCTGCGCTTCGGGCGAAAGGGTGTTGGGCGTCGGGCGGAGCATCGAATGGACCCCGTGGAAGTCGACGCCCGAGGCAAAGAGGTCGCTGTCGCGGGCCAGCGCCAAAGCGGTGAGATAGCCGCCCCAGCTCCCGCCCCAGATGCCGATGCGGGCGGGGTCGACCTCCGGACGCGCCGCGAGCCAGCGGCCGGCGGCGAGGATGTCGCGATATTCCGAAGCGCCTTCGCGCCCCGTCTCGGCGGCGTCGCGGAAGGCCTGGCCGTAGCCGGTGCCGCCGCGATAGTTCACGGCCAGGACGTTGTAGCCCAGCGCCGCGAAATGCTGGTTCATGATGTAGGCCTTGGAATAATAGCCGGACGGGTGGAAGCCGAGCAGCATCTGCCGCCGCGGCCCGCCATGGACGTAGACGAGGGCCGGCCGCCGCCCGCTTCCGCCCCGCGCGCGGAAGAGCTGGCCCCGTATCTCCACGCCGTCCGCCGCGCGGAAGGTCACCGCCTCGGGCGCTACGAAGCCGGCGGCTGTGTGCTCAGCGCGCAGCGGCGCGGCGCGGCGGTCGAGCATCACAGGGTGGGCGGGGCTCGAGACGCCGGTCTCGATCGCGGCGACCGCATCGCCCGCGACGGTTGGAGAAAAGTGCATTCCCGCGCCCGTGACCAGATAGGTCGAGGCGATTCCGCGGGCGAGCGGCTGGCGCCAGACCTGCCGCCGGTCGAGGTTGCCCAGATTGCCGGCAAAAAGGAGCGACGTGGCGCCCGGACCGGGAAGAAAGGTCTCGACCTCGAAATTGCCGGCGGTAAGCGCGCGCGGTTCGCCGCCGCGCGCCGGGTCGAGCGAATAGACGTGGAGCCAGCCGGTCCGCTCCCACGGGAAGATCAGGAGGCTGCTGGCGGCCCAGAAAAGGTTGCGGCTGCGCGTCCCGGCATAGCGGCTGCCCTGCCCGCGGGGCGCCGACCAGAGGGTGCGCGCCGCGCCGCTCGCCACATCGACGATTCGGATCGACCAGTAGGGGCCGCTGTCGGCCGCGGCGCCCGGCGGCGGCGCGAGCGAACGGATGAAGGCGACCTGCCGCCCGTCCGGCGAGAAGACCGGCTCGAGCGAATGGCCGAGGCCCGGGTCGAGATAGGCGAGGCGCTGGGTGTCGACGTGGAGCGTCACAGCATAGCTGTGCTCGCCGCGATCTTCGGCAAACAGGAGCCGCGTGCCGTCCGGGGACCAGCTCAGCCGCCCGACGCTGCCGCCAACCTTGGCGAGGCGCCGCGCGTCGCTTCCGCCCGTCCACAGCCAAATCTCGCCTCGCCGGGTAAAGGCGAGCCGGTCGCCCTGCGGCGAAAAGATCGCCGAATGGCCCTGCCCGATTGCCACCGGAGCCCCGCCCGCGGCGGGCACCACGAACACCTGTTGCGCGGGCGTCGGCGCCTCGGCCCCGGTATTCGGCAAATCCTCCTCATCGGGAAACTCCTCGTCGCCGCCGCGAACGAAGGCGAGAGTGGTGCCGTCGTTGCTCAGCACGACGCCGTAGAGGAGCTGTCCGTCATCCTGGGTGAAGGAGGTCAGGCGCCGCGCAGGCTCGCCCCGCACCGCCGTCCAGATGTTGCGCACGCCGGCTTCGTTCTCCACCCAGGCGAAGCGCGGCACGTCACGCGCGCCGGCAAGGCCGCTCGCCACCGGCAGGGCCAGCGCTTCGGTGAGGCGGTCGGGCGCCGCGGCAGCAGGCTGGACGAGCGACAGGCCGGCAAGGGCCAGCAGGAAGCGGAGGAGGACGCGCATGGCCATCGCACTTCCTTGAAGCCGCGCCGCGCCGTGCGCAAGCGTCCGGCAGGCGGACATGCGCGCCCGTTATAGGGGCGGCAAGGCTCTGAATGCGGGCGCGCGGCTTGCTCGCGCGGCGGCGCACCCTAGAGTGCGGCCATGCATTTCCTCAGCCGCGCCGCCCTCCTCGTCTCCTTTGCCCTTGCGACCGCCACGACGTCGCCCGCCGGCGCGCAGGACGCGACCCTGCAGCGGCAGGTCCAGGCGGCGTTGGCCGCGGCACCGGCGGGAACGCGCTTCGGCCTCGTCGTCGCGGGCGAGGACGGGCGCGAGATCGTCGCCATCAACCCGGACCAGCGCTTCATTCCTGCGTCGAACACGAAGCTGCTGACTACCGCAGCGGCCTATGAGACGTTGGCGGGGCTGGACCAGCCGGACGTGGCGGGGGGCGCCGCGGTGCGGCTGGACCTGACGGGGGGCGGCCCGCCCGACGTGATCCTGCGCGGCTATGGCGACGCCCGCCTGTCGAGCGCGGCCGATTGCGTCGTCGACTGCCTTGCCGTGCTCGCCGATGCGGTGGCGGCGCGCACGCGGGCAGTGCGCAACGTCGTCGGCGACGAAAGCCTGTTTCCCGACCAGCGCTGGAGCCCCGGCATGAGCTGGAACAACATCCAGAGCCGCTACGGCACCGCGGCGTCGGCGCTGACGCTGGACGACAACGAGCTCACGATCCGCGTCACGCCCGGCGCTCCCGGCCAGGCGCCCGCGCTCGACATGCTTCCTTATTACACGATCGACAACCGCGCCGTGACCGTGGCGGGAGGCCGCACCGACCTCAGCTTCGAGCGGATGCCGATGAGCCGGTCCGTGCGCATCAGCGGCACCATCGCCGCCGCCGCCGAGCCGCAGACGCTCCGCCTCAGCCTCGACGATCCCGCGCATTTCGCGGCGTGGCGCTTCAAATCCATGCTGGAAGCGCGCGGCGTGCGCGTCGGCGGAGAGGCGCAGGTCCGCCGCCGCGCCCTCTCCGCCGCTGACGATCCCGCCCGCCGCGGCGCCGCACCGGCCATGCGCCCGCCCGAGCCGGACGCGCTGGCGCGCCTGACCCCGCCGCCGCTCACGGAGGATATCGCGGACATCAACAAGACCAGCCAGAACCTCCACGCCGAGCTGATGCTCCGGCGCGTTGGCCTCGCCCGGGGCACGGGATCGATCGCCGACGGAGTCGCGGCGGTCGCGGCGATGATGGAGCGCGCCGGCGTGCCGCGCACCGGCTGGGACATCTCCGACGGCTCCGGCATGTCGACCTACAACCGCATGGCGCCGCGTGCGATCGTCACCTTTTTGCGCTGGGCGGCGGCGCGGCCCTGGGGCGCCGCCTGGCGCGAGAGCCTGCCGATCGCGGGCGTGGACGGCACCCTCTCCACCCGCTTCCGCGGCACGCCGCTTGAGCGGCGGCTGTTCGCCAAGACCGGCTCGCTCAACGCCACCCACGCCCTTTCCGGGTACTTTGTCGGTCGAAGCGGGCGGACTTTCGCCTTTTCCTTCTACGCCAACGA
This sequence comes from Allosphingosinicella sp., assembly GCA_036399655.1. Classification (GTDB taxonomy): domain Bacteria; phylum Pseudomonadota; class Alphaproteobacteria; order Sphingomonadales; family Sphingomonadaceae; genus Allosphingosinicella. Next base: position 57,705 of record DASWMS010000072.1, read on the forward strand.
CGTCCCGGACGGGGCGAGCGCGACCGCTGCAATGGACGCCGCGCTGCAGATCATCGCTGCCGCCAACTAGGCCAGGTCCCAGGCCGCGACGGTCGCGTCGCCGGTCGCACGGCGCAGGTCGTCGATTCGGGTCTCGCGGTGCCGGGTCGGATGGACGCGGTTGGTGAGGAGGGTCCAGGCGAAGCCGCGCTCCCAGTCGATCCACAGGCCGGTGCCGGTGAAGCCGGTATGGCCGATCGTCTCCGGAGAGCAGGCGTCGCCGCCCCGCCAGCCGTCGAACCTCTTCTCCCAGCCGCAGGTGCGGTTCGCGTGGGCGGCCGTGCGGATCGCCTCCAGGACGAATGGCGAAGCGCGGCTGCCATCGAGCAGCCCGCGGGCGAAGCCGAGCACGCCCGTCACCGTGCCGAACAGGCCCGCATGACCGGAGGCGCCGCCCAGCGCCCACGCATTCTCGTCATGCACCTCGCCCTTCATGACGCGGCCGCGCCACGTGCAGGCTTCCGTGGCAACGGCAGGGCCGGGCGGCCGGCCGTAGCTGAGGCCGGCGCCGAGCGGCCAGGCGGAGAGCGGTGCGCCGGTCAGCCGCTCGACGGCGATGCCGAGCAGGATGAAGTTGATGTCCGAATAGACGGGCGGCCCGTGCCGCCATTCGCGCTGCAGCACGAAGGCACGCAGGCGCTCCGGGTCGCCGCCATAGGTGTAGACCGGCGCGACGGCGGGGAGGAAGGTCCGGTGGGCGAGGCAGTCGCGGAAGGTGAGCCTCCGCTCCGCCGCCTGAGCGACGTCATACTGGCGCAGGTCCGGAATGGCGTCCGCCAGCGGCCTGTCGAGGTCGATCCGTTCCTGTTCGGCAAGCGCGAGGATCATCGGCGTCGTCGCGATCACCTTCGTGAGCGAAGCCAGGTCGAACCAATGGCCGGCGGTCAGCACCTCCGGCTCCGGCACGAGCGCGGCCATCCCCGCCAGCCGCACCGCGCACCGTCCGTCTGCCGCAACGATGCCGAGCGCCGCGCCGGGTATGCGTCCGTCCGCGACGGCCTCGCGCGCCGGCGCGAACGCCCGCTCGGCGACGTCGTCGATCACGCCGCCGCTCCGTCGTCCGGCCGCGGCCGCGCATAGGCGACGATCGGCAGGAGCAGGATGGCGGCAAGGCTCAGCACGCCCGAGAGGATGAAGAACAGGTCGAATCCGTTGTAACCGGCGCCGTCGAGCCGCTCGACGACCGCCCCGCCGGCCCCCGACAGCAGCCGCGGCAGCAGGAAGGCGAAGCTGGAGAGAAATGCATATTGCGCGCCCGGGAAGCGCGGATTGACCAGCATGGCGAGGTAGACGACGAAAATCGTGCCGGCCATGCCGTTGCCGAACTGGTCGAGCGCCGTCGCGACATAGAGCACGGCGGCGCCGGGCGGCTGGTGGGCAAGCCAGACGAAGGCGAAATTGCCGATCGCAGCGAACACCGCGCCGATGGCCAGCACCCGCCCGAGCGGCCAGCGCGCCGCCATCAGGCCGCCGAGACCGACGCCGACGATGCTCGCGGCCAGCGCCACGTAGGAATCGGCAAGCCCGATCTCGGTCAGCGAGTAGCCGAGCCCGCGGATCATCGGCTTCGAAAGGTTCAGCGCCAGCACGTCCCCCATCCGGTACACGGAGACGAAGGCCATCAGCGCGATCGCCACGAAGCCGTAGCGCCAGAAGAAGTCTACATAAGGCCCGATCGCCGCCGAGCGCCGAGCCCGCGCCGTCGGCGGCAGCTTGCGGATCTTCGGCAGCGCCGCCGCCATGACCGCGAACGGCACCATGCAGAGCGCGAGCACGTAGGGCGTGACATTGGTCCGGCTGCTCATCCCCGCGCCCGATGCGGCACCGAGGAGCAGCCAGCCCACGGCTGCGGTGAGTGCTGTCATGGCCGCGAGAATGAGGATGCTCGCTCCAACGCCGGTGAGGAGCGCCGCCGCGCGGCTTCCGCCCCGGCCCGGATCGGCGCGCATCGCGGCAAGGAGCGGAAAGCCGACGAAGGAAGCGGCCGCGATGGCGAGGTAGGCGCCGGTCCAGCCCCATCCCGGCATGTCGGCGAGGAGAAGGGCGCCGCTCCCGGCCGCGACCATGGCGGTGCGGTAGCCCCAGAGGTTGGCGGCGGCGATCGGCCCCTGCTCCGCCTGCGTCGGGGCGAGCTCGATGCGCCACGCGTCGGCGGCGACTTCGAGCGTCGTCGTCCAGAAGGCGAGCAGAACGGCGAACAATGCCGTGATGCCGAGATTTTCGTCGCCCGAGGTCAGCCCCATCGTCGCCATGGACGTGAAGATGCCGAGCTGGCTGAGCATGATCCAGCCGCGCCTTTTGCCCCAGAAGCGGCCGAAGCCCGGAACATCGTAGCGGTCGAGGATCGGCGCCCACAGGAATTTGAAGGTGGGAAGGAGCTGCACCCAGGCGAAGAAGCCGATGACGACGAGCCCCACCTCATGCGCCTGGAGCCGGAGCGAAAGCACCGTCGAGAACATGTAGAAGGGCAGGCCCGCCGAAAAGCCGAGCAGGACATAGAGCGCCTGCCGGCGAAACCCCGGCGGGACCACCGCCGGCGCGGCTTCCGTCCCGTCCGTTGCTGCGTCCGATGCTGCGCCGGCCATCCTACCCCCAACCGCTCGCGGGCACAGGCCGCCTCGCGCCCCGCAATACCTGCCGGATCGTTGCGCGCGAGTCACGCTCGGGCCCTTAATGGCCGAGAATGGCGCGAGGTTATGGCTCGGCCAACAGAAACTATGGCGAGCCATGGCAATCTTGTTACTTAGTGCGGCATTCGCGGTGAGGCAGGGGGAACAGGAAACATGCTCGCAAACACGTCACTGAGGCTGCGCCTCTTTTCGGGCAGCGCCTTTGCCGCCCTCGCCCTTGCCTCGGCCACGCCCGCGCTCGCGCAGGCCGCCGACCAGGGGTCCGAGACCCAGGGCCCGCCGACGCCGGCCCAGATCGCGGTCGCGGCCGCGCAGGAAGCCGAGGGCGCGCCGGCCACGGCCGAGGACCAGGCCATTCTCGTCACCGGCACGCGCATCGTGCGCGACGGTTTCCAGGCGCCGACGCCGCTCACCGTGCTGACCCGCGAGGATATCGAGAACACGTCGCCGACCAACAACATCGCCGACTTCGTCAACCAGTTGCCGCAGCTGGCCGGTTCGACCAAGCCCGCCAACTCGCGCCTCAACATCTCGAACGGCTCCGCGGGCATCAACGCGCTCAATCTGCGCAACCTGGGCGAAGGCCGTACTCTGGTCCTGATCGACGGCCGCCGTTCGGTGGGTTCGACGATCTTCGGCTGGGTCGACATCAACACGATCCCGCAGGCGCTGGTCGACCGGGTCGAGGTCGTCACCGGCGGCGCCTCCTCGGCCTACGGCTCGGACGCGGTCGCGGGCGTCGTCAACTTCGTGCTCAACAGGAGGTTCGAAGGCATTCGCGTCGAGGGCGACATCGGCGTCACCACCGTCGGCGACAACTTCAACTATTCGGGCAGCGTCACCGGGGGCACCTCCTTCGCGGGCGGCCGAGGCCACGCGACGTTCAATGCCGAGATCGCGCACCAGGACGGCATCTTCTCGGTCGATCCGAACGACCGCCCGTGGAATCACACGGGCTACGTCGCGGTCACCAACCCCTTCTATAATGCGACGACCGGCTCGACGGCGCCGCAGTTCCTGACGACGCTGCGCCGCATCGGCGTGGCGAACCAGACGCCGGGCGGCTTCATCACCGCGTCGGCCGGCGGGGTCGCCAACCGGCTTCGCGGCCTCTACTTCGGCGAAGGCGGCCTCGTGCGGCAATTCCAGTACGGGACGGGCTATACCTTCCCGGCCGTCGGCGGCACCGCCGTTCCCACGCGCACCCAGGGCGGCGATTTCCTCGTCAACGATTCCGGCCGCCGCATCGGCCTCACCCCGCGCGACGACCGCTACGGCTTCTTCGGCCGCCTGAGCTTCGAGGTGGCGGACAACGTCGAGATCTTCGCCGAGGGTTCGTACAACCACCAGGAAGTCTTCTTCAACGCGGGGCCCAACCTCGCCTCCTTTACCCTGAACACCACGGGCTGCACCGCCAATCCCGTTCCGGTCACCTGCAACGCCTTCGCGCTGCAGACGCTCGGCGCGCAGCAGCTCGCCGGCATCACCAGCATCAGCGTCACCTCGACCGGCGCCGACCTGCCGTTCCGGGGCATCAACAACCAGCGCGAGGTGCAGCGCTACGTCGTCGGCGCCGAAGGCAGCTTCGATGCCTTCGGAAAGCCCGCCCGCTGGGACGCCTATGCCCAATATAGCCGTTCGGACGTCCGCGAGCAGCTGCGCGACATCCAGAACCTCACCAACATCGCAAACGCCACCGCCGCCGCCTTCGCGCCGGCGGGCAATGCCGGCGGCTATGCCACAGGCTCGATCCAGTGCCTGATCAACGTCGATGCCAGCACGACGAACAACGACCCGAATTGCGTGCCCCTGAACCGGCTCGGCGTCGGCGTCGCCAATCCGGCGGCGATCGACTACGTTCTGGGCGATCCGTATCGCGACCAGGTGCTGGAGCAGACCGTCACTGGCGTGAACCTCTCCATCACGCCGTTCGCGACATGGGCGGGCGACGTGAGCGTCGCCGTCGGCGCCGAGTACCGGCGCGAGCAGATCCGCGGCACCGTGCCGGCCGAGTTCCAGCCGACCATCAACGCCAACGGCACCACGACCAATCGCTGGTCGGTCGGCAATTATCTGCCCTTCACCGGCCGCTACAACGTCAAGGAAGCATATCTCGAAACCGTCGTCCCGCTCGGTTTCGGCCTCGAATTCAACGGCGCCGTCCGCGCGACCGACTATTCGAACTCCGGCTATGTCACGACCTGGAAGCTGGGCGCGACCTGGGCCCCGATCGAGGACATCCGCTTCCGCGTGACGCGCTCGCGCGACATCCGGGCGCCCAATTTGAACGAGCTCTACCAGGCGGGCACCGCCAACAGCGACTCCGTACGCAACCCGAACTTCACGGCCGACGGCCTGAACGGTCCGCAATTCTTCCCCTATTCGGGCCTGACGACCGGCAACCCGAACCTGGAACCGGAACGGGCGGACAGCTGGAACGTCGGCGCCGTCGTCTCGCCGCGCTTCATGCCCGGATTCAGCTTCTCGGCCGATTATTTCCGGATCGACCTCCAGGGCGCGATCGACTCGATCAGCGCGCAGGAGACGGTCAACCGCTGCAACGAGGGTCGCCAGGAATATTGCGACGCGATCACCACCGATCCCGCCCGCTCGCAGCCGAACGTCCCGTACCTCCTGATCCGGACGCAGCCGTTCAATTTCGTCCGCCGCCTGGTTCGCGGGATCGATTTCGACGCCGCCTATCGCAGGCGTTTCGACGACAGCGCGCTCACCGTGAAGGGCACGGCGACCCGCTACATCGAGAATTTGGCCGATACCGGCATCGCCGGCACGGTTCCGGTCAACACGGTCGGTGCGAATGGCGGCCAGGCGAGCACGCCGACGTGGATCTACCGCTTCAGCACGACCTACGACACCCCGACCTACTCGATCACCGGGGTGGCGCGGGGCGTGAGCGCGGGCAAGTATCTTGCCAACGCGATCGAGTGCCAGAGCAACTGCCCCGTTTCGACCTCGCAATTCCCGACCTACGACAACAACCGCGTCAACGGGGCCCTGTACTTCGACCTCAACGCGACGATCAAATTCGACGCGGTCGCGGACGGCGACGGCGAGTTTTTCATCAACGTCACCAACGTGCTGAACGACGGGCCCATCCTGCTTCCGGAAACCGGCCTTGCCGCGAACAGCACCTACTCCGACCTGCTCGGGCGCCAGTTCCGCGTGGGCTTCCGGGTGAGGACGCGGTAACGGGCGCGCTTTCGCCGGAGAATCGATGGACCATTTCGAGCTGCGGGGCGGCATCGTCCACTGCGAGGACGTCCCGCTCCCGACCATCGCACGCGAAGTCGGCACCCCGGTCTACGTCTATTCGGCGGCGGCGATGCGGCACCAGGCGCGCGCTCTCGGCGCCGCGCTGGCGCCGCTCGGGGACCGCCTCGTCGCTTATGCGGTGAAGGCGAATCCCAACGCGGCGGTGCTGGCGACGCTCGCCGCCGAGGGCCTCGGCGCCGACGTGGTCTCGATCGGCGAATATAAGCGCGCACGCGCCGCGGGTGTGCCGGCGGACAAGATCGTCTTCTCGGGCGTCGGCAAGACCGCGGCGGAGATGCGCGCGGCGCTTGCGGGCGGCCTGTTCCAGTTCAACCTCGAATCGCTTCCCGAGGCCGAGATGCTTTCGGATGTGGCGGCCTCGATGGGCCTCGAGGCGCCGGCTGCATTCCGGGTCAATCCGGACGTGGATGCCCGCTCGCACGCCAAGATCTCGACCGGCGCGGCGCACAACAAGTTCGGCATCCCGATCGGCGACGCGCCGGCCGCCTTCGCCTGGGCGAAGGGCCTTCCCGGCCTCGACCTTGCCGGTCTCGCCGTCCACATCGGCAGCCAGATCAGCCGGCTCGAACCGCTCGAGGCCGCATTTGCAAAGGTCGGCGCGATGATCGCACGGATCCGCGCCGAGGGGCACGAGATCCGCACCGCCGATCTCGGCGGCGGCCTCGGCATCCAGTACGATCCCGCGCAACCGCCGCCGCCGCACATCGAGGATTACGGCGCGATGGTCGCGCGGGCGACGCGGGGCTGGAACGTGCGCCTCGTCTTCGAGCCCGGCCGGCTGATCGTCGGCAATGCCGGCGTGCTCCTCACCGAAGTGATCCGCGTCAAGGAGGGGCCCACCTGCCCCTTCGTGATCGTCGACGCCGCGATGAACGACCTCCTTCGCCCCAGCCTCTACGATGCCTGGCACGCGATCGACGCCGTCTCGCCGAGGGGCGGGCGGATGAGCGCCGACGTGGTCGGGCCGGTCTGCGAAAGCGGCGACGTCTTCGCGGTCGCGAGGGCCCTGGACTCGGCCGAGGCGGGCGACCTCATGATCATCCGCAGCGCCGGCGCTTACGCCGCGACGATGGCGAGCACCTACAACAGCCGCGCCCTTGCCCCCGAAGTGCTCGTCGACGGCAGCCGCTGGGCAGTGGTGCGCGAACGCCGCGACGTCCGGGCCTTCCTTGAGGACGAGCACGTGCCGGACTGGATCCGTCCAAGGACAGAATGATCCAATTTAAACTATGTTGTTGTTCTCGAACCTAATAATCGGCACAAACAAGGTAAGGATGGATCGTAGAGGCAGGAAGATGTCGGTCGGCAACCAGGAGATCCTGCGTCCGCTGGTTCGCAAGCTCAAAAATTGGGTGACGCTCAGCCGTGAGGACGAGAGTGCCGTCCTGGCTCTGCCCCACACCAGCCGGCGCCTGGCGCTCAGCCAGTACATCGTGCGCGAGGGCGACGTCGCGAGCCACTCCTGCCTCGTGGTCGAAGGTTTCGCGATGCGGCACAAGATCGTCGGCGACGGCGGCCGGCAGATCATCAACATCCACATGTCCGGCGACATGGCGGACCTTCAGAACGCTCTCCTGACGGTCGCCGACCACAATGTGCAGGCGCTGACGCCGATGCTGGCCGCCTTCGTCCCCCGCGAGGCGCTGGTCGAGCTCGCTTTCGCCCGGCCGGCCGTGGGAAAAGCACTCTGGATGGAGACGCTGGTCGAAGGGGCCATCTCGCGGGAGTGGATCGCGAACGTCGGGCGCCGCGACGCACGCACGCGCGTCGCCCACCTCCTGTGCGAATTTGCAATGAGGCTGGAGGCCGTGGGGCTCGGCGAGCAGTGCAATTACGAGCTGCCCATGACGCAGGAGCAGATCGCCGACTCGGTCGGGCTGACCTCGGTTCACGTCAACCGCACGCTGAAAGCGCTGGACAGCGAGGGACTCACCACCCGCAGCAAGCGCTCGGTCGTGATCCAGGACTGGAAGAAGCTGACGGAGACGGGCGACTTCAATCCGGTCTATCTGCACCTTCCCCGCGAGGCGCTGTAGCAACCGGCGTCGCCGGGCTTATGCGTCCGGCCCAAGGAACTCGCGCGCGCGCCCTCTGTTGACCTGCGATGCGATGGAACAAGCGCCCCAAGGCCGAACGACCTGAATTCCCCAAGCTGATCCCGGTCGCAGGGACGGTGGAGGAAGCGAAGGGATTGCTTTCCCGCATCCTGGAACAGGATTCCGAAGCCGCGATCCTCGACGGCGGCGAGCGCGGCGCGTTCCTGAAGGTCCACAACGAGGCGGCGGAGGCAGCCGCCACGGCCGAGAAACGCAGCTTCCCGCTGGCCTGAGCGGCCCGCCGCCGCGGCGCCGGTCAGGAGAAGTGGCGGAGCGGGAGACCGCCATGTTGCCCACATAGGCTATTGATATTACACGCCTTTATAGATGCCGAATGGGGGTCGTGTTACAGCCAGTGTTACACCCCGGCAACACCTCACTAGGAAAATAGCCGGGGCTTACGCCAGCCGCGAAGTTGGGCGGAGCCGGGCGGAATCGAACCAACAGCCGCCATAGGGCCACGCTATGCCGCTTGCGGTTCGCTCGCGTTGGGTTAGCCGCTGCCCACATTGGGGGAGCGGTCATGTTTGGGTTTCTGGCGCGTAAAAAGCCAACACCGCTCGCGGATCATCTAGAGCGGCTAACGCCGGAGCGCGCCGCCGCCTTTCTCGAAAAGCAGCTTGGCAAGTGCGAGGATAACCAAGACTTCCTAGAGTATCTACTGCTCGTTCAAATTCACGCCTGCGCCGGATCATTCGTTGGCAGCGTCGCCAGACCGATTGCGCGGCAATTGCGGGCAAGCGTTGACGCCGTAGCCGTCGAAGGGGTTGGCCTTTTCCTATTACGCCGTACGCGGCTTTCATCTTAACACCTTGTCCGAAGACTTTGATGAAGACGATGTTGCGGAGCCGGTTGCCGACGCATACACTGCGACGTTGAGGTCGTTGATGCTTCTAGTAGCCAAATACACCCGGTGGAACACCACGGATTTATTTAGACAGCGCCTAATTAATTACGGTCAGTACGCCTCCTACCGAGAAGCAATGGCGACATTGATGTCAACCCTGCTTCAAATGGAACGTGTAAAGCAGCCGGGTTTGACGTATGCGGGAGACAACAGATTTAACTTTGTTGCTCAGTTGGGCGGAATGAGCGCTGTGATGCCTTGGGCACTGGCGTACCCTTCGGCTACGGCCAACGGCATTCGCGACGTTATCTCTGAATATGACCTGGACTGGCGTTAACAGTGACCGGGAGTTTGCCCAGTTTGCAGTATGAACTGCACGCCCTACGGGCGACTAGTGCGCTGAGGCCGGAACACGCGCCGCACGCCTTCCGCGATGGGGGAGGCGGAGTCCAGCCACGAGTTGGCTTGCTCAAAAATTGCAATGGCGTTACGCAGAAAAAAAGCTTCGTGGGGTGAAGAATGGCAGGCCAGGATAAAGTTACGGTGGACATCGCCACTCGCGTGGTGGCACCGGATGAAGACATCTACATCATGCAGCCGGGGCGGGGTTACTGGCTTTACGAGCTTTACGATAAGTACGACCACGTCTTCCTTGACTTTCCGGGCCTCGATCTCGAATTCTCTGCAGCGCCGCCTCAGGATCTCGCGCTGCGACAGATGATCGTTCGATCACTCGCAATTAGCGGCTGGATCAACAACGGTCGGAAGGATGCAGAGCCGTCACGCGAGCTGAAGGATTATGTGGGCCAAGATCGGCGCTTGCGCTTGGGCAGGTACGTTGGCGCGGCAAAGCGGCTCTACTATGAGCTGAAGCCGGGCACCATTATCGTAGTTGCCGGAAAGAATCCTTACGACGACGTGCTTATAGGCGAGATCGTCGGAAAGCCAACGATGCTCCGTAAGAAGAAGTTATACGGTGGCGAGCCGGTTCCTGCTCGGAAGGTCAAGTGGCTACGGCGCAAGAAGCGCGCTCTGTTTTCGTCGGAGGTACGTGACAGGTTCGGCACCCCAAACCCGCTGATGCAACTTGAGAGGACCAGCAGGAAAGAGATTCTTAAAGCCGGATTCGATCAGTATGCGTATGAAGGAGAGTACGCGGCCCGACTGAACACGGCGACGGATGATTTCAGCACTCTCGACGACTACGACATTCAGTCGTTTGTGAACTACGTGACTGGGGCGCTTATTGCGTTCGAACAGGGACGCGAGGAGAAGCTGTCCATGGCGGACGCTATCGGCATTCTTCGAGCCGAGCCGCATCTGGCGCTAAGTCTCGCTCAGAACATTAACTCGAAGGGCTTCCAGCGGCTGGTGGACGGTACCGTTCGTCCACTGGCGGTTGCGCTTCTGCTGACGGTGGCTCTCGAAGGCTCAGCCGGGGCTGACCCGCCTCGGATTGACGTACGGAACTCAGCGACCGCCGGAGGCGATCCCTGCCGGATTGAGGTGCAGGCCAGGGTAGAGGGTGCACTTCGGCTCATGATGCTTGATGAGTGGAGGCGAGTCTGCGAGAATGCGCGCGGCGCCCAACGCTCGACGGGTCTTTCAACCACCATGCGCGTTGAACGGCACGGTAGGACCAAGAGATGAACGCGGCACTCCAAGCGGCCAACACCAACGCAAGCGGCACAAAAGACGGCAGCGGTGGGAGCACGTCCTTGTCCACGCGGGGCCTGATCATCGCGTCGGCGGTCTGCAGCGCGGTTCTGACGTCCGCTGGCGCGCTGGGGGTGCAGTACTACTCGTCGCTTTGGCAGCAGCAGAGAACTGACCGTGCGACGGAAGTGACGAAATTTGTTGATTCAGCGCAGCAGTTTGACACCCTCGTAACCAGGTTCATGCGCCCGTTTATCGCTGGCAGAGATACTTCCACCGCTAAGCAGGCATTGCGCGACAATCTTCAGCAGCAGTACAACCTGCTGGAGACGGCAAAAACCCACCTTGATGAGCGCCGAGCTAGACGCGCGACTGAATATCAAGCTTTGATCGCGGGCATTGGCCCTGAGCTAGACAAGTCTCTACCAGCACCGCAAGCTCAGCAACTTGTGCAAGCGATAGCGGATGCCCGCGCTGCGAATGTTTGCGTTATCTACGACTTACGTGAAAGCGCAGGCCTACAACCAATTCCTACCGATCGAGAGCTGTGCGAACGCTCATTGCCGCCGCAGAGCTAGAAGCCAACTGGTGGTTGCTCCCTTCAGCACCTGAAGGTCACGCACGCACAGAAGCAGTGCGAGTAACACCCGCTGTAACACCGCACGGGCCCTGCCAGCCGTGACGACAACATTTTCAGTGGCCTAGGGAGCCAAGATGGAAGAGGGCACGTCCGCCGACCCTGCGGCTGAAGCCGATAACGCCCTTAGAGGCCGATCGCGCGGGCTGCACTATATCAGCCGCCGAACAGCCTCTTCCAAAACGGTTGCTGGGCGAGGTCTTCTTCGAGCTCCCGCCGCAGTTGCTTCAAGCCGAAATCCTGCCCGAACCAAGAAGAATGCGCATCTAGCTCTTGTATGGCCGCTTTGATTTGGCCGGCGGAGTGGAGCATAGACGCCATCGCCATGAGGTGCCGGCGCTGACCGGGCTCTAAGTGAAGGAGCGTTCTAAAATCATCGGCAGCTTCCTTGTAATGCTTTGCCCGACATAGGCAGGACGCCCTTTCCTCCAGGAGAGTTAATCTAAGAGATTTTTGGTCTTTGCCACATAATGATAAGGCTTGGCCGTAAGTCTGAAGTGCTCGGGAGACGTCGCCCGAGTATTCGTATATGTCACACCTTACGCGCAGCACGTGGGGCGTTAGCTTCGTACGCTTTATATACTCATTGAGGTCTTTGTGCGCCTCATCGAACTGCCGCATAAGCCTGCGCGCACTAGCGCGATATATAAGAGGTTCAGCGCGCGTCCGGTCTGCCAACATCGCATCGGTTGCAGCTCGCTCTGATGCCTTGTAGCGTTCGGCACGCAAATGAGACTTCGACTGCGCAAGCAGCTCGTCGTAGGACATCTCGCGATCGTCGCTAGCCGATCGCTTCGGCGCCGGAGGGCACAAGCTCCCGCTGCTATCTGCTTGGGCGCTACGTTGTCGATCATCGGACCGCGCCTCAAGCGCGCTTTCATGAGCCGCAATAGTTAGGCGCTGGAGGTAGTCCGCCTGTGATTCGCCCGGTCTCATGTACATCGGCTTTGCCCCCTGCCGCAGCCACGTCGCCGTAACATGCGCCCGTAGCTCAGGAGCATCAAGCCGCATGAGTAACCTGGATAGGGCGGCTCCCAAAAAAGTGCGGCAAGCAGCCGGATAGACCCTCGTGCGGTGCTACCTGCGCGACAGGTAACACGATCTGTAACACCAAAGCAGAGTAGCTCCGGACTTCGTTTGCTGCCTCAGTTACTTACCTTGGCGTGTCGGCAGACGGTTACTCCGCCGAACCGCGTGACGCCTGCGCGGGTACTCCACTAGCGGCTACCGGGGGGAGCCTTCTGGCTCTGGCCTGCGCGGCACGCTCGGACGGGTCGCCACTAGGTCGAGCTCGGTGGCGATCACACCAAGCATGTTGTAGTAGGTCCGATGAATCGCATCAGGGTCATAAAGGTCTTGGCGAAAGCTCGCCGTGTCGGTGGCTTCCCTTGGCGTGGGAAATGCCTTTATTTTGGCATCTGTGCCATATCCGCCCCACGTCTCAAAAATCGCGTCAGTAAAGGCGCGATATGAGGCGAAGAACTCTGGGCTGAATACGGCATAGTTAGCGTGCACAATTCGATCGGTTTGCCTTTTTCGTGTGATAATGTCGTCGTAACTAAGCTCCTGCCAGTGACCCACCTGCATTGTATACACATACATGTCGTTTAGCGGCTCCACCAAGCGCTGCCATAATGCCGCTCGAGCTTCGACAACTCGCGTTGCCCGAGCCTGAGCTTGAGCCTCACTCTTCGCGCGCTCTGCGGATGAACTTTGTAGCGTGAACGCAAAATAAGTTATCGCCGCCGGCGTCAGCACACCGATTATGACCTTAGTTAGTTCGAGGCTGTTCCACTTTGAAGCCCGCTCAACGTTCGCTTCTGCCATCCCTGCTCGCCCCCTGCGTCAGAGGGGCAAAGATGTCAGAGCGGCGCGCGTATCGCAACAGTCGTCCAGCGGATCATTGAAATCGCTCCGGCGGGACAGCGATCGCACCTAGGCGGATAAGCTCTTCGCGGGTGGCAATGCGCCCAATGCCCGGAACGCCTTCAGGGGGGCTCACAGGCGCTGCGGCGCTGGTAAGGTGGCGGGCGGGCTCGCTATGGCGCTCTGGCGCGGTCCTAGGAGCCCCGTAGAGCGTCCGGATCATGCGGGCCGGGGTTGCGTCCGCCACGCGGCGCTGAAGGGCTGCTAGCGCCTCACCGAGCTTAAGCCGGTACGGCACGCCGCCCGCTTCCAAGCCGACGATAGGGCCGGACTGCTCTTCAGGATAAACGCCCATGATGATTGTGGGCAACGGACGCCGCTCGGCTAGCCGCTTCTCTAGCCGGTCAAGCCGCCGCCTTAGGGTAAGGTTGAGCCTCACCGCCTGGGCTTCTCGACTTCAAGCTTAGCCAGCCGCTCTTCAGGTCCGACGCGGTGAGGATGCCAGCTAGCATGTTGAGCAAATAGCCAAGCTTGCTCGCTTCAGCCGTGGAGATCGTGCCAGCGCGAGCTTCCCGGTAGAGCTTGCGATATTCCTTCGCCACGTCAGACAGCGTTTGAAGCCGGAGCCGGGCCATTGGCTTAGCGGGGGTGGTAGGGGGCGAGCCGGTCTTGCCCACATTAGGAGGCGTTTCGCCCCAACCGGGGGCGCCATTCGGGGGCTCTGAAGACATGCTAGGCCAACCGGAAGAAGTCATAAACCGCCATGTAGTCAATCGCCGCTCTGAAGCCTAGCAAAATCGGCATACACCCGCCATGCCCCCTCCAAAGCGTTGATCCTGTCAGCGGTCTTGTTGCGCTTGTCGGTACCGAAACCCATTAGGCGGCTAAATACTTCGCCCGCTATATCGTCGGAACTACGTGGCCTTGCCTCTTCAGCCGGAGCTTGTTCAAGTTGCATTGCGTTCCACCTTTCAATGATAGGCGATGTAAACTTTGGATAATCAGGTTGAGCCGCTCTGCCAGTTGGCACGCCGCTATCATCCGGAGCAAACAAGGGATAATCGTTCATGGTCATTGATCCTTAAGTTGTGCCGCCGCGCCAGTGATGAAGCCAGCGCGGCGGTACTGTAGCGGTTAGGCGCTGAAGCCAGAGCGAGCGCGGGTGGCAAGCTCTTCAACTTCGCGGGACTTCCTATCGAAGCGGTCCGTTCCGGTGTTAAGCTTCATCTGCGCGTCAATGGACGCCATGCTAGCCGCTTCCATCTTGGCGAGCGCCTTGGCGAGTTGATCCCGCAACGCCACCCCGGCCGGATTGACCTTCGTAAGCAGCCGCATCTTGATCGCATCGCGCTGCTCAGCCGTAAGGCCGGTGACAAACAGCGGAGCGTCTATCAACGTCGCCAGCGTCGGGCCGTCACCCTGTTCAATAAGCTGGTCGAGCGCTTGGGCTTTCGCGCCGGGGTTCAAGCCCTGGAACGTGCCAACAATCGCGCCAAAGTGCCGCTCGTTCGCCTTCAGGTTCGCCGCCGTCTCCAACTCAGCCTCAACGCGGCGATGCTCAGCCTTCAGAGCCGCCTTTGCGCCGTCCGCGCGTTGGGCCCAAGCGTTGCCAAACTCAGTGACGGCTTGCCGCACTTTCCGAGCATGGGTAGCCGGGCGGTCTTCAGGATGCGGGTTGGCGCGGAGCTTATCAATCGAGCCAATGCCTTCCCATGCCATGCCAAGCGCGTCACTCGCTTGCTTAAGGACGGGGTGGTCTCCAAACTTAGCGAAGTTAATCTGCGCCGGGTGAAGCTGTTCAGGCGGCTGCGGAAGGATACTGCCAATGAAGACTTCATTGATGTTAGGTTGCGTAGCCATTGAGTTTACCTTTCAGTTGATGTTGCCCGCATTTGGGCGGTGCTACCATTTTTTGTCATGGAGGTAGAACGCAGAAACGACAGTTTTCCGTCACTTCTGACCTATATTCTACCATTCTACTATTCTACCTTGTAAGGGGGAGGGGCTGTTATATCGGGGGCAAATTCTCCTTTTTCATTTGGTTAGAGTATAATGCGTAGAACCGTAGAATTGCTTCGTTTCCAACGGCTTAGCTAATAGAACCCCTGGTATTCGTCAGTAGAATTTGCCGAGCCAATCCGACGAGCGGCCGAGGATTACTTCAGGATTAGAGACAACAAAGGCGCGGGGTTTAGAGCCAAATAGCTCCAACATCTGTTTTGTGGGCATTTCCCGCAGCACGTCGCTTTCAAGCATTAGCTTGATAGTGCGCTGGATAGCGGTTGTTGCGCCAAGCTTGTCGTTCTTGAACGCCGCCGTTGTTTGCAGCCGCTTCGTTATGTAGTGCATAGGTATAACGCGCTTGGCGTGCATCTCTTCGCGCACGTTATAGCAGCGCACGTCACCCCAAGGCTTTTCAACGAACAGCTTAATGACTTCAATAAGCCGCTTCTCTTGAACAGACTGGTTGCCATCCATTTCGCCAGTCGCGCCGCTTTCAAACTCAGCTAAAACTTTGAGGATGCCAGCGAAAACAAATTGCCTTGCCCACGTTATGTGAGCGCCGGTGATCGTGAAGCTCCCGTCGCTCCAATCGCCAACGGCTAGCAGCGCGGCGACTTTGAGGACGTTGAGCCGGGCGCGGCTCCAAAGCTGGCGAGTGACTTCAGCGTGTGTGTTGTTGATCTGCGCGCTAGTGAACGCCTCAATTTCATCATCAATGGCTTGGGCTTCAGGGGACAAGCCAACGTCAGTGACGGTGCCGGGCCGTTGATGCGCGAGCGCAGCCGCCGCTAGGTTCTGGATCGACGCCAGCAAGGCTTCAGGCGGGAGTAGCAGCCGATCCTTGTTGGCCGGGCCCCGCTGGTCGCCAGCGAAAGCCAGTATCCAGCGAGGTAGGAATCCGTTCTGAATCTCGCGCTCGCCTAGTGCCCCGTAAAGCTCAGACGGGGTGGTATCGCCAAGCAGGGACAGAGCCGGGCTTTGGACGGCTAACGCGCCGTTATCCTTGTTGCTGTTTTCCCGCGCCTGGAGGACGTTGCCGTCGCCGGACTTGCCGTAAACGTCGAGCATGAACGCCACGAGCGAGGCAAAGATAAGTGACGCCTTAGGCGAGCACCATATCTTAATCTTCATGCCAAGCTCGCCAATGAAGCCAAGCACGCACGGGGTACCAGCTAGCCGCTTGTGGATTGCTTCAGGGGAAGCCCAACTAGAAGGACCGATAAACTCATTGATGCAAGGCACCTGTTGCGATGCAATGCCGGTGAGTTTGGCAATGCCGCTTTGAGCCGCTTCCTTTCCAATGCCGGTGCCGCCGACAATACCGATCCAGATATTAAGCCCGGTCCCGCTGACATTAGCAAAGCGTCCGCAGAGGGCAGCCATAAGCGCCAGCGCTCCAGCTATCGCAACTGTCGCATTAGGATATGGCGCGTGAGCAAAGTTGAACCGCGCTATGTCTCCGGCAAGGCCGGGCGGGAAGGTGGCTTGTGCTTGCGCGTCAATTGCGGCGCTGCTATGTGGGTTGCGTTCGATTGTCATTGGACACCTTTCGCCCGCCTCGCGCTTCCCGGTTCAACGGCGCGTGGCGGGTATTTTCTTGCGTGATTAAGCGGGGATGCTCTGGCGAGCTTCAGCAACCTTGCGCTCAATGAAGTCGCGCAGGTCTTGCTCAAGAAAGACAACTTTCTTGCCAAGCTTAATCCGGTGCAATTCGCCCGCATT
>DASWMS010000073.1:0-30594 GCA_036399655.1 Allosphingosinicella sp.
TCGTCCCGAGCGTAGTCGAGGGGCGCAAGCACTGAGCCCGAGCAGTCGCCCCTCGGCTTCGCTCGGGACGAACGAGCGCCCTGCCGCCTTGCGCTCAGTCCGCGCGGCGGACGTAGGTCTGCTCGTAAACGTCGACGACGATCCGGGTTCCGCTCGAAATGTGCGGCGGGACCATGACGCGCACGCCGTTGTCGAGAACCGCGGGCTTGTAGCTGGACGAGGCGGTCTGCCCCTTCACCACCGCATCGGCCTCGACGATCGTGGCTTCGATCGTGTCGGGGAGCTGCACCGAGATCGGGCGCTCGTCGTACAGCTCCATGACCACGTCCATGCCGTCCTGCAGGAAGGCGGCGGCATCGCCCAGGATGCCGGCGTCGAGCGTGATCTGCTCGTAATTGTCCTTGTCCATGAAGGTCAGCGCATCGCCGTCACGGAACAGGAACTGGAAGTCCTTGGTGTCGAGCCGGACGCGCTCCACCGTCTCGGCCGAGCGGAAGCGGACGTTGTTCTTGCGGCCGTCGATCAAGTTCTTCATCTCGACCTGCATGTAGGCGCCGCCCTTGCCCGGCTGGGTGTGCTGGATTTTCACCGCACGCCAGATGCCGCCTTCATATTCGATGATGTTGCCGGGACGGATGTCCACGCCGCTGATCTTCATGATGTTCTCGCTGAGTGACGTAGAAAGGTCGGGCGGCACTTTAGCGCGCGCGCCGCGGCCCGGCAAGGAGGGGGTAGGGATTGACCGCCGTGCCCGAATGCCAGTCCTCTCCGGCCGCCATGCGGTGGACAGCGAAATGGAGGTGCGGTCCGGCTGGGTTCGCGTTGCCGGTGAAGCCCACCGTGCCGATCGGATCGCCTTGGGCCACCGCCTGCCCCTCGCGCAGGCCGGGCGCATAGGCGTCGAGGTGCGCGTAATAGAAGATCCACTGCCGGTCCGGCGAGCGGACATAGGCCGTAATGCCGCCGCCGCCGCTGCTGAAGAAGAGCTTCTCGACAGTGCCCGGCGCCGCCGCGATCACCGGCGTGCCGCGCGGCGCCATGATGTCGATCGCATTGTGGACACGGGCGCCGCCGGCCCGCGACTGGGTGTAGGTGTCCTGGAGCTGGGCGGCGCCGATGCCGGCCACCGGCACGGCAAGTCCGCCCGGGCCGAGGACGAGCGCGGGACGCTGCGGCTCGACAGGCGCGGGCGGCGCTTCCTTGCGCGCGGTGAGCGCACCGTTGTTGAAGGCGATGAGCCAGAAGGCACTGGTAATCGCCGCGGTGAGAATCGCGGTGACGATGATGGTGGCGAGGAAAGCGAAGCGGCGCATCGCCTATCTTAACGCAGGTCAGGAAACTTATTTCCAGCCCGTTCCGTTCGAGGCGCGATGGAAAGACGCGGCGAGATCAGGATCGGCTGCTCGGGCTGGATCTACCGGCACTGGCGCGAGCGTTTCTACCCGGTGAAGATGGCGCAGCGCCTCTGGTACGATCACTACGCCGCGACGTTCGACACGGTGGAGCTCAACACGAGCTTCTACCATCTCCCCAAACCCGACACGTTTGTGAAGTGGCGGGACCAGGCGCCGGCGGGTTTCCGCTATGCGGTGAAGGCGCCGCGCTTCATCACCCATATGAAGAAGTTGAAGGAATGCGCCGAGCCGGTCCAGGAATTCCTGAGCCGCGCCCGGGGCCTCGGCGAGGCGATCGGTCCCATCCTCTACCAGCTTCCGCCGCGCTGGGCCTGCAACACGGCCCGGCTGGAGGAATTCATCGCCCTGCTGCCGGGCGATCTCACCCATGTCTTCGAGTTTCGCGAAAAGAGCTGGATGACCGCGGAGGTGCTCGCCCTCCTCGACACGCGCGGCGTCTCCTTCTGCGCCCACGACATGCCGGGCTCGACGACTGAGCGCTGGGCGTCGGGGCCCATCGCCTACGTCCGCTTCCACGGCGGCGAGGGCAAATACTGGGGCCGCTATTCCGACGAAGGCCTTCTCGCCTGGACCGACTGGCTAGTCGAACAGGCGCACGCCGGCCGCGACGTCTGGTGCTATTTCAACAACGACATCGACGCCCACGCCATCCACGACGCGCTGACGCTGCGGAGCATGGTCGGCCAGGCCTTGCGGT
This sequence comes from Allosphingosinicella sp., assembly GCA_036399655.1. GTDB lineage: Bacteria > Pseudomonadota > Alphaproteobacteria > Sphingomonadales > Sphingomonadaceae > Allosphingosinicella. The sequence goes on from DASWMS010000073.1 coordinate 2,113, forward strand.
GATGGTAGGTCAGGCGCTCCGCTGAGAGACCTCTCACCGTTCGGCCTGAGCTTGTCGAAGGCCTGTCCTTTCTCTGGGTGCTGAAAGAAGGGCAGGGCTTCGACAAGCTCAGCCCGAACGGTGTCTCTCGTGCAGAAGGGAACTCAGCGCCCCAATATGCCCTGAAACGCCGCCACCGCCGCCGCCGGACCTTCGGGATGGCCCCAGACGGCGTTGCACACGGCAAGGAAATCCGCACCGGCCTCGACCAGCGCGCGGCCGTTTTCGGGCGTGACGCCGCCGATCGCGACGGAGGGAATTTCGAACAGGCGGGACCACCAGCTAAGGATGGATGGGTCCGGGCGGTGCGTCGTCTCCTTGGTGGACGTCGGAAAAAAGGCGCCGAACGCGACATAATCGGCGCCCGCCTCCCCCGCGTCCATCGCAAGGTGCCGGCTGTCGTGGCAGGTGATGCCGATCTGGGCGGAGGGGCCGAGCAGCGCGCGCGCCTCGCGCGGATCGCCGTCCCGCTGCCCCAGGTGCACGCCGTCGGCGCCGATCCTTTTCGCGAGCGCCATGTCGTCGTTGACGATGAAGGCGACTTCATGGGCTTCGCAGATACGCTGCAGCGGTTCGGCGAGCCGCGCCGCTTCGTGCTGGTCGACGCCCTTCACCCGGAACTGGAAGGCCGCCACCGGTCCGCCCGACAGCGCCGCCTCGAGCCGTTGCGGAAAGTCGCCGCCGACGTCGAGCGGGCTGATGAGGTAGAGCTGGCACGGCGGCTGCCGAACCGGCTCGAACATCTGAGCGAAATCGGGGCTGAGTTCGTCTTCCATGTCAGTGCGCATCGCCGCGCGAACGCGTTCCGGTCAAGCACAGAAAGCGATCGGGCCTGCGGCCGGTGCCCCACGCCGCGCAGATGCCCCGGAAGCCGGCATGCTCCATCAGCGCCCGCACCTCATCTTCCGGATAGAGCCGGAAGCCGAAACGATGCCCGGGCCATTTCAACAGCTCCTCCGGCGGTTCGAAGGCAATTGCCAGCCGGCCGCCCGGACGCAGCACGCGCGCGAGCTCCGCCATGCCGGCGGCAGGATCGGGCCAGAAGTAGACGTTGTTGACGCTGGCCGCCTTGTCGAAGGACGCGGCGCCGAACGGGAGGGCATCGACCGAAGCGGATGCGACCTCGACGCCCGAGCCGAGCCGGCGCCGCGCGCGCCGCACCATCGCCGGCGAGATGTCCGCGCCGGCGACTCTCCCCGCGGTCGCCAGCCGCGCTGCCGCCATAAGCGCACCGCCGCCGAACCCCACTTCGATGAAATCGTCGTCCGCTCCGATCGCCAGTTCGCCGAGCACCAGCGCGTTCATCGGCCGCGCGACTCGATCGAGCCACGGCGCGATCAGCACTCGGCCTGCCGGTCCCTCGGGGCGCGCGAACTGGTGCGCCATCCAGCGGTACCACGCGCCTCGGCCGATCAATTGCCCGCCACCGCCTCCACCTCCTCCGTGGCAACGCGCTCGAATTCGAGCCGGGCGGCGCGGATCGCGGAGGACAGCGCCGCGACAGCCTGCAGATCGATCGCCCCGCGAAGCTGAGGCGCCCGCTCGCGTAGCGTTGCAGCCAGGGTGCGTGCGGGCGGAAAGATTTGCCGCGTCGCGACCAGAGCGGCAACGCCGCGGCGCAGGAGAAAGGTGGACGCGGAGTCCCGCGCCGCTTCGGCATCCGCAAGATCAGCCGAAATTGCGATCAGCTCCGTCTCCAGCTTCCGCGCACCTTCCGCCGCATGGCCGTCGAGCTGCTCGGCGATAGCAAGCATGTCGGGCGCGAAGCTCGGGTCCGGCCGCCGAGACTGGATCGCCGGCCAGGCCGTCATCAGCCGCACCGATGCGTTCGCGGCCAGGAGCTGGATGTTGACCACCTCCCAGCTGCTTTCGTCGCGCGGGGTCGCTGCGAGCGAGGCGCGGAGCATTGTCGCCTGCGAAAGCATCACGATGCGGAAGGCGCCCATGAGCCGATCGACGGCGGCATCGAAGCCGCTTTGATCTCGGCGCTGGAGAGCGTCCACCATCGGGTAGAAGCCTTCGATCCCTGTCCGCAGATCGCGGTTGCTCTGCCGGAACACGGCGAGCAGCGGCGCGGTGCGGAGATCCTCCGGGAGATCGAGGAGCGGGAAGTCGGGGGTCTCCACTGCGGCGAGATCGGCATGCGCCGCGTCGAGCGCCTCGATCGCCCGCGCGACCGCCGGCCTGAAGGTTGCGGCCGCCCGTCGGGAATCGGCCGTGGCTATGGCGGCTTGCCAGGCCCCCTGGAGCGACTGCACCGCCTCGTTGGCGGAGGCCTGGCTCCGGTCGAGCGCCAGCAGCCAGGCGCTATATGCCTCGAATTCGGCCGCAGCCCGTATCGTCTCCGGTTCGGACTGGGACGGTGCCTCTGCCTTGACGCGGCTCGACGGCACGGCTTCGGCCGGAGCGGCCGAAGTGACGGCAGCGAAGGCCGCGGCGAGCTGGATGATCGAACGCATGGCCGTGCTCCCGGCGTGCCTGAATTGCGCCTGCGTCCGGCAGCTTACCGACCGCTCGCCGCCTGTCGAGTGCCCGGGCGCCGCGGCGGCCCGTCAGGCGGCGACCTTCTCCGTCGACGCGCGGTGGATCTCGTCGATCGCGCGGCCGAGCGTCGCGTCGAATTCGTCGTCCGACATGCCGTGGCGCAACTCCTCGAGCAGCGCGCGCGAGAAGCTCGCGATCATACCGCGGTTACGCGCGAGCTCGCGGCAGGCTTCCTCGCGCGCGAAACCGCCGGAGAGGGCGACGACGCGCAGGACGCCCGGATGCTCCACGAGCGGATCGAACAGGCCCGCTTCGGCCGGGATCGAAAGCTTGAGCATTACGCGCTCGCCTCCGGGCAATGCATCGAGCGCCTTCAGCGTCTCCTCGAGGAGGATGCGGTCGGCCTCGGCGCGCTCCGGGCTCTTGATGTTCACTTCCGGCTCGATGATCGGCATCAGCCCCGCGGCGAGCACCTGGCGCGCGACGTCGAACTGCTGCGCGACGATCGCCGCGACCCCCTCGCGGTTCGCGAGGTTGATCACCGAGCGTTCCTTGGTGCCGTAGACGCCGAGGCCGCGGGCGCGGGCGAGGAGGGCGTCCAGCTCCGGCATCGGCTTCATGAGCTGCACGCCGTTCGCTTCGGCCTCGAGCCCCTTGTCGATCTTGATGAACGGGACGACGCCCCGCTCCTTCAGCACCTCGGGCACCGGCCGACCATCGATGTCGCCGTCCATGGTGCGCTCGAACAGGATTGCGCCGATCACCTTGTCGCCGGAGAAAGCGGGCGAGGTGATGATCCGGCTGCGCATCTCGTGGATGAGGCCGAACATCTCCTCGTCGGATGACCAGGCGCCCTCCTCGATGCCGTAGCCCTTGAGCGCCTTGGGCGTCGATCCGCCGCTCTGGTCGAGAGCGGCGATAAAGCCCCGCCCGCTCTCCATCTGCGCCGTCATCCTCGCGTGATCCATCTTTTCAGGTCCCTGTTTCGTCGGTGTTACATGGTTCGGGCGCCCGTAGCGCAGGCGAGGCGCGGCGCGCAATCGGGCGCGGGTCAGGCCCTCGGAGGCCGCTCCGGCGGCCAGGGCGGACCCTTGAGCTCGATCCCGTTTCCATCGGGATCGGCAAGGTAGACGGACGGCCCCTCCCCTTGCGCGCCGTAGCGCGAAACGATCTCCCCCTCGATGCCGTGCAGCGCGAGATGCGCGATCACGGCCTCGCCATCCCACGGGTCGACGCGGAAGCAGATATGATCGACGTTGCGCCCTTCCCTGCCGGGTGCCGCGCCGCCCATTCGCCCGATCTTCCCGTCGGCCGGCACCAGATCGACGAGGCAGTCGCCGAGCCGAAGCTGGTAGAGCCCGATCGCCTCCTGAACCCGCTCCACGCGCGCGCCCAGCACGTCCTCGTAGAAGCGCAGCGACCGATCGAGCTCCGCAACCCGCAGAACGACATGGTCGAGGGCGACGACCGCGATCACAAATCGAGCCAGCGGCGGAGGGCGGCGTCGACATCGGCAAGCGGCGCCGGCTCGAGCGTTCCCACAACTCGGACGATGCTTTCCCGGCTGAGCGTAACGAGCTTGTCGACCATCACTTCGGAAGCCTCGTCCAACCCGTTCTCGGTGCTCGCCTGAACTGCGATCCGGAACTGGACCGCACCTGTTTTCATGCTTGTAATGAGGCATAAGGTGAGGCTCGGATGCAACGCATTATAAGCGTCAGACTGGACGACCAGCCAAGGCCGCGGCTTCGCGCTGAGGCGACCGCGCTCAGCGGCGATCACAATTTCGCCGCGCTTCAATCCGCTCCATCCTCACCAAGTGTGAGTCCGTCGAGCTCGGCCTGGACGTCAGGATCGTCCAGTCTCGCAACCAGGCGCGACTGGCGCCGGGCTTCGGCAAGGTACACGTCGTCGTGGCGGCGGACATAGGTGCGAACCGCTTCGCGAGCGATGTCGCTCTTGGTTCGGCGGGTACGCCGCGCGAGCGCTTCCAAGGCTTGCTCGGTCTCCGGATCCAGTCGGACACCCAACATAACCACTCCTGTTGAACATGTTTAACACGCTCGCAAGCGTCGTTCAACTCTGGAGCGCGGTCACCCCCGGCAGGTCCTTGCCTTCCATCCACTCGAGGAAGGCGCCGCCCGCCGTCGAGACGAATGTGAAGTCGTCCGCGACGCCGGCATGGTTGAGCGCCGCGACCGTGTCGCCGCCGCCGGCGACCGAGACGAGGCCGCCGCTCACCGTCAGTGCCGCCGCGATGCGGGCGAGTGCCACCGTGGCTTCGTCGAAGGGCGGCGTCTCGAACGCGCCGAGCGGGCCGTTCCAGACGAGGGTGCGGCAGGTCTTGATCGCATCGCCGAGCGCTTCGACCGCGGCCGGGCCGACATCGAGGATCATCTCGTCCGCGGCGACTTCGTGGACGTTGCAGGTTCTGAGCGACGGCGGATTGGCGGCAAATTCTTTCGAGACCACGACGTCATAGGGGAGGTGCACCGTGCAGTTCGCCCGGTCCGCCGCGTCGAGGATCTCGAGCGCGGTTTGCTTGAGGTCGTGCTCGGCGAGCGATTTGCCGACATCCACGCCGCGGGCGGCCAGGAAGGTGTTGGCCATGCCGCCGCCGATGACGAGGTGATCGACCTTGGTAACGAGGTGCCGGAGCACTTCGAGCTTGGACGAGACCTTCGCGCCTCCGACCACCGCAGCGACCGGCCGCTCCGGCTCGCCGAGCGCCTTTTGCAGCGCTTTCAGCTCCGCCTCCATCGCGCGGCCCGCATAGGCCGGCAGCGCATGAGCGAGACCTTCCGTCGAGGCGTGCGCCCGGTGCGCGGCCGAGAAGGCGTCGTTCACGTAGAGGTCGCCGAGCTGCGCAAACCGCTGCACTACAGCCGGATCGTTCTTCTCCTCGCCGCCGAAGAAGCGGGTATTCTCGAGAATCGCGACGTCGCCGGGCTGGAGCCGCGCTGCCGCCGCTTCATTTTCCCAGTCGATGTAGGTGACGGGACGCCCGAGCACCGATCGATAGGCGGGAACGACCTGCGCGAGGGAGAATTCGGTGCTCGGCTGACCCTTCGGCCGCCCGAGGTGCGCTAGGAGGAGGACGATCGCGCCCTTGTCGGCGAGTTCCGTCACGGTCGGGAGGGTGGCACGCAGGCGTGTGTCGTCGGTGACGCGGCCGTCCGCCATCGGCACGTTGAGGTCGACGCGGACGAGGACGCGCTTGCCGTGCGCGTCGGAGATGTCGTCGAGGGTCTTGAAGCTGGTCACTTACAGAGTCTCCATTGGCTTCGCGTTTGCAGGAACAAGGGCCTCGGCTTCGCTCGGCAGCGGTCCTCGACTTCGCTCGGACCGAACGGGTAGAGGCGCCGCGTCCAGCCTCCGAAGGACCGAACCGAATTCAAACCCGTTCGCTTCGAGCAAAGTCGAGAAGCGCCTTCGAGCGAAGCCGAGAAGCCTTCTTGCCCCGACCTTTAAAACAGCCGCGCCATTGCGGACGCCGTGTCCACCATTCGGTTCGAGAAGCCCCATTCGTTGTCGTACCAGGAGACGACGCGGACCAGCCGGCCTTCGAGCACTGCCGTTTCCAGTGAATCCACCGTGGACGAGGCCGGATTGTGGTTGAGGTCGATCGAGACGAGCGGCTCGTCGGTATAATCGAGGATGCCGGCGAGCGGCCCGCTCTCCGACGCCGCCTTGAGCGCGCCGTTCACCTCTTCCAGGCTGGTCTCGCGGCCGGGCGTGAAGGTCAGGTCGACGAGGCTGACGTTGGGCGTCGGCACGCGCACGGCGGAGCCGTCGAGCTTGCCCTTGAGCTCCGGAAGCACTTCGCCGACGGCGCGGGCGGCGCCGGTCGTCGTCGGAATGATCGACATGCCGGCGGCGCGCGCGCGGCGCATGTCCGGGTGGATCTGGTCGAGGATCTTCTGGTCGTTTGTGTAGGCGTGGATGGTGGTCATGAGGCCGCGCTCGATGCCCACCGTGTCGTTCATCACCTTGGCAACCGGCGCGAGGCAGTTGGTGGTGCAGGAGGCGTTGGAAACGATCGTGTGGCCCGCCTCGAGCTTTTCGTGGTTGACGCCGTAGACGACGGTCAAGTCTACGCCCTTGGCCGGCGCCGAGATCAGGACTTTCCGAGCGCCCGCAGTGAGATGCGCGCCGGCCTTGTCACGGTCCGTGAAGAAGCCGGTGCATTCCAAGGCGATGTCGACGCCGTTCGCGCCGTGCGGGAGCTTGCCAGGATCGCGCTCGGCCGTGACCTTGATGCGGCGGCCGTCGATGATGAGATCGTTGCCGTCGGCGCTGACTTCGCCCGGCCAGGCGCCGTGGACGCTGTCGCGCTTGAAGAGCAGCGCGTTCGACCTGGCGTCGGCCAAATCGTTGATCGCCACCAGCTCGAGGCCGCTGTCGGGCTTTGCGAGGATGGCGCGCGCCACCAGGCGGCCGATGCGGCCGAAGCCGTTGATCGCAACTCTCGTCGCCATATCATTGATCTCCTTGAGTGTTGAGCGCCGCGAGGATGCGCGGCACGATCGCTTCGGCGGTGAAGCCGAAGCGCTTGAAAAGATCCTCCGCGGGCGCCGAAGCCCCGAACCGGTCGAGCCCCACGGCGATCCCGCGCGGGCCGACGTAGCGCTCCCAGCCGAGCGTCGTGCCGGCCTCGATCGAGACCTTGAGCGCGTCGGCCGGTAGCAGGTCGGTGCGGTAGGCCTCGTCCTGCGCATCGAAATGCGACCAGCTCGGCATCGAGACGACATCGGCGCCGATCCCCTGCCCTTCGAGCGCGTCCGCAACGGCGTTCGCGACCATCACTTCAGAACCCGTGGCGACGATCACGACCTTGCGGGCGGCCGCTGATGCGCGGAGGCGATAAGCGCCGCGTTCGCAAAGGTTTGCGCGGCTTCTCTCAAGCCGGACTTGAGGAAGGTTCTGGCGGGTGAGCGCGAGGAGGGACGGCCCGTCCCGCCGCTCCAGGGCGAGCTGCCAGCATTCCGCCGTCTCGACGGCGTCGGCTGGGCGGAACACGGCGAGATTCGGGATGAGGCGGAGGCTGGTCAGATGCTCGACCGGCTGGTGGGTCGGCCCATCCTCGCCGAGGCCGATCGAATCGTGGGTCATCACATAGACGACGCGCACGCCCTGCAATGCCGAAAGGCGGATGGCGGGGCGGCAATAGTCCGAGAAGACCAGGAAGGTGCCGCCGTAGGGGATGACGCCGCCGTGGAGGGCCATGCCGTTCAGCGCCGCCGACATTCCGAACTCGCGAATGCCGTAATAGATGTAGCGGCCGGAATAATCCTCTTTTGTGAGAGGCTTCTGGGCCTTGGTTTTGGTGTTGTTCGAACCGGTGAGGTCCGCCGAACCGCCGAGCGTGTCCGGCACCGCCGCGTTGATCGCCTCCAGCGCGAGCTCGGAAGCCTTCCGGGTCGCGATCTTCTGCGGCTCGGCGGCGAGCCGGTCGAGCCAGCCGGCGATGCCGCTATCTTCGGGGAGGCGCCCTTCCATGCGGCGGACGAACTCCTGGCGGCTTCCGCTCGCCGCCAGCCGGGCGCGCCAATCCTCATGCGCCTTCCGGCCGCGGCGGCCGGCGCTGCGCCAGGCGGAGAGGATTTCATCGGGTACTTCGAACGGCTGGCTGTCCCAGACGAGCTGCTTGCGCGCCGCCGCCACTTCCTCGTCGCCGAGCGCGGCGCCGTGGGTGGCGGAGGTGCCCTGCTTGTTGGGCGCGCCCCAGCCGATGATCGTCCGGCAGGCGATGAGGCTCGGGCGCGAATCGGCGAGCGCTTCGTCGATGGCGCGGCGGATGTCCACAACGTCGTGGCCGTCGCAGACGACCGTATGCCAGCCATAAGCCGCGTAACGTGCGGGAATGTCCTCGGAGGTCGAAAGTTCGGTCGAGCCGTCGATCGTGATCCGGTTGTCGTCCCAGAAGACGTTGAGCCGGCCGAGGCCGAGGTGGCCGGCAAGCCCCGCCGCCTCGTGGTTGACGCCCTCCATGAGGTCGCCGTCGCCGGCGATCACCCAGGTGCGGTGGTCGACGAGATCGTCGCCGAAATGCGCGTTCATGTGCCGCTCGGCGGTCGCCATGCCGACCGCCATGCCGAAGCCCTGGCCGAGCGGCCCGGTAGTCGCTTCGACGCCGGGCAGCATGAAGTTCTCGGGGTGGCCCGCGCAGGGGCTGCCGAGCTTGCGGAAGTTGGCAATGTCCTCGATCGTCGGCTTCTCGTAGCCCGACAGCCAGAGCAAAGAATAGATCAGCATCGATCCGTGGCCGGCGGAGAGCACGAACCGGTCGCGGTCGTGCCACGCGGGGTCGGCGGCGTCATGCTTGAGGTACTCGGTCCAGAGCACGGCCGCGACGTCGGCCATGCCCATCGGCATGCCGGGATGGCCGCTGTTCGCGGCCTGCACCGCATCCATCGACATGGCGCGGATCGCGTTGGCGAGCAGTCTCGGATCGGCGGCGGCCATGGCGTTTCCCTGGCTGGACGAGAAAGGCGAGCCGGGCGGCTCCCCTGCCCGCCCGCTCTCTAATGGCGAGGGCGGTCAGGTCAACCTCGCCAGCGTAACGACAGCAGACGCTTGCCGGGCGGGCGCGCCCTCCCTATCGATGCCCCATGTCCGAAGAACGCGCTTTGGCGGCCATCGAGCGGATCGATCGGGCGCTTGCCAGGATCGAAGCCGCCGCTGCGCGGCAGCCCGCCGCCGCCGCTCCAAGCCACGAGCCGGAGCTGCGGCAGCTTCGCGAAGTCCATGAGGCACTTCGCGGCCGCGTCGAAGGCGCGATCGCCCAGATCGACCGGCTGCTCGAAGACGCGGAGCCGCGCTGATGGCCCAGATCGAACTCGTCATCGCATCGCGCAAATATACCGTCGCCTGCCGCGACGGCGAGGAGGAGCATCTTCGCGCGCTCGCCGCGGTCGTCGACAAGCGGGCGCAGGACGCCGCCGCGGCGCTCGGCCACCTGACCGAAAGCAAGCAGCTCCTTTTCACCTCTTTGCTCCTCGCCGACGACTTGAAGGAAGGCAGCGCCGCGGCTGCGGCACCGGCCCCCGCCCTGCCTCCGCCGGACCCGCGCGTCGCGGACGCGCTGGAGCGCCTTGCGGAGCGGGTCGAGTCGCTTGCCGAGAGGCTTGAGGGCGGGGCCGCGACTCCCTAGATAGGGACGTGACGGGTACTGCCCGGTACGAGCTTTTGCGAACATCCCTGAGGTGATAAGACATCCTCGGGGGCTGTCCCTGGTCGGATCCTGGTTCGGCACACACGGTCCCCACCTGACGTTCACACGTCAGAGGATATTCCGGCAAACGGCCATGGCGGTCCCGTCACTCCCCTCCCCCGGCAAGGCCGAAATGCGCGAGACCGCGCTGGAGCGGCGCCGTGCCTATGCGCGCTCGCTGCCGCCGGAGCTCAGGACGGAGCTTCAGGAGAAGCTCGCCGCCATCGTTCTCCCGCACCTCATCCCGTTCAAGCGGATCGCGGCCTATCATCCCTTGAAGGACGAGATCAGCCCGTATCCGATCCTGGAGCGCCTCGGCGCCGGCCAGCGCGCGGCGTTGCCCTGGTTCCTCGACCGCGACAGCCGCATGATCTGGCGCGAGGCGCCGGCCGTCGAGCCCAGCCCATGGGGCGTCCTCCAGCCCGCTTCAACGGCGGAAGCGCTCGCGCCCGACCTCGTCCTCGTTCCCCTGGTCGCTGCGGACCGCTCGGGGTCGCGTATCGGCCACGGCAAGGGCCATTACGACCGGGCTTTGTCGCACCTTCGCGAGGGCGGCAGGGTCTACACGATCGGCCTCGCCTGGGAGATGCAGATCCTGGACGAGGCGATCCCAGCCGATCCCTGGGACATGCCGCTCGACGCCATCGCCACACCGAAGGAATGGATCACATGCCGGTAGCACAGCCGAGCTGGCGTAAGCCCGCCGGCATCTTCCTGATCCTCGCGCTGATCGCCGTGTGGGCGGTGCTGGTCGTCACCCTGTTCGACTTCATCCAGGACCTCCCCTGGCCCCTCCACGCGGTCTATTTCGTGGTCGCCGGCATCGCCTGGATCGCGCCCCTGAAGCCGCTCCTCAGATGGATGGAAACCGGCCGGTGGCGCGCATGACGCGGGCGCGGGCACTCCCACGTCATCCCCGCGAAAGCGGGGGTCCAGCGGGCGTGTTTTATAGCGCGGCGTGGGTGGAGGGGCCGCCTGGATTCCCGCTTTCGCGGGAATGACGAAGAGAGGGCGGGATCTTTTGGAGCTTATCCCAGCATCGGCGCCGCAGTCGCCTGATTTTCCGATGGATGGGGAAAATGGCGCGAGTGACGGGGCTCGAACCCGCGACCTCCGGCGTGACAGGCCGGCGCTCTAACCAACTGAGCTACACCCGCTTCCGGGGTGGCCGCGAGTTAGAAGAGGGCCCGAAGCCTGTCAACACGGCTCGCGCGATTATTCGCGCTTGTGCTCGTCGCTATGCTCGGCGACGAGCGTTCCTTCCTCGAACAGGAAGCCCGCAATGTCGGGCTTGCCCGCCGCGTCGAGCACGGTCTTCAGGATGATGAGGAGCGGCACGGCGAGCAATGCGCCCGTCGTCCCCCAGACCCAGGCCCAGAAGCTCAGGGCGACGAGGATGAGGAGCGGGTTGATCGTCAGCCGCCGTCCGACGATCGACGGAGTCACGAAATTCGCCTCGACGAGGTGGAGGATGATGAAGCTCAGAGCCGGCAGCATCGCATACCAGGGATCGTTGAACAGGATGAGGCCGCCGACCGCGAGGAGCAAAGTCGAGGCGATGGGCCCGAGGTACGGAATGTAGTTCAGCACCGTGACGATGCCGCCCCACATCAGCGGCGTCCTCATGTCGAGGAACCAGAGAATCGCCGCGACCGAGAGGCCGAGCCCGATGTTGATCATCGTGATCGTGCCGAGATAGGTCGAGGTCGCGCTCACCACCTGCTGGATGACGCGCGCCGTCGTCATCGCGCCGTCGAAGCTGCTGCGCGTCGTGATCGTCGACTTCCTCATCTTCGTCCAGCCGGAGAGGAAGAAGAAGATGACGAGGATGGCGAAGAACATCTGGATGATCGCGAACGGCGCAGAGGTCGCGAGGATCGAGAGCATCGAATTGGGCGTCTCGACCGTCACGGTTTGCGGAGCGCCCGCCGGCTGGCGACCGAAGGCGTTGACGATGTCGTCGATGAACTCCTCGAAATTTCCGTAGATTTCAAAGAGCGGCGCGAGCGTCTGGCGGATCGAGCCGATGCGTTCGGGAAGCAGCCGCACCCATTCCATCGCCGGCATGACGATCGAGATGACCGCGATGTTGGCCACGCCGAGGAAGAGGAGCACGCAGGTGAAGGCGGCGAGCGGAGACGGCACGCGCCGGCGCTCCAGCCATTCGAGCACCGGCACGAGCGCGATCGCGATCACCAGCGCAGCGGTGACGGGCATGAAGAATTCCGCCCCCGCCCGAAGCGCGAAGGGAAGCGCGAGCGCCAGAGCGGTGCCGCAGATGAGGGTGAGCGATGCGAGAAGGCGGTCCCGGCGGTAGGCCTCTTCGCCGAGATCGAGATCGGCGAGGTGCGGACGGTGCTCCGGCGTGCCGGCGCTCTTCGGATCGGGAAGGTCGCTCATCCCTTCGTCATGCCCCGTCCCGGCGCTGCTGAGAAGGGGCGAAGCCGAGGCGTGAGGAGAAAGGGAGGCGTGGTGGGCGCAGCAAGGATTGAACTTGCGACCCCTGCGGTGTGAACACAGTGCTCTACCACTGAGCTATGCGCCCACGCCTCGATCCCGCGGATGTGGTGGTCCGTGCGGGGAGCGGCGCAAGCGCCGCGTCCGGGCGTGCACATAATGGGAGGGCTGCGATGTGTCCAGATGGGTCCGCGCGGGTGAACCGGGCTTCGACAGGCTCAGCCCTAGCGGGGGATCAAGATGCGATCGTTTCAAACAACCGCTAGCCCTGAGCTTGTCGAAGGGCGAGTTGCAGCGCTCGGCGCTCGGCCGCCCTACCCGTTGACGCTGTCCTTGAGCCCCTTGCCGGCCTTGAACTTGGGCTGCGTGGATTCGCGGATCTGCATCGGTTCGCCGGTGCGAGGGTTGCGGCCGGTGGAGGCCTTGCGGCGGGAGCAGGAGAAGGTGCCGAAGCCGACGAGGCGGACTTCGTCGCCCCGCTTCAGGGCGGACGAGATCGTGTCGAACACCGTCTCGACGGCGCGCATCGCGTCGCTTCTGCTGAGGCCGGTCGTGTCGGCGACCTGGCCGATAAGCTCCTGCTTGTTCATCTGTCCCGAACCCCCTTCGTATTCAAAGACGCGCCGAGACTCGGACGAGCGAGCGCCGGCCCTTCGTTAAACGGCAGAAGGCGCGCGGGAGTCAAAAGGAAAGAGGCGGATTCGCGCCGAATCCGCCCCAATACCGCACCGAACCCGATGCCGCAGCGCAGCACGTCAGTGGCGGATCGAAACCCCTGCTTCCTCGGCCGCGGCCGGAAGCTCCGACGGCGGCACCGCCGCGAGCTCGTCCGCCTCCGTCCATTCGATCGGCGCGACGGGCGCGGCAAGCGCATGGGTCAGCACCTCGTCGACGTGGGATACGGGCACGATCTCGAGACCACCCCGGATGGTTTCCGGAATGTCGGCGAGGTCCTTTTCGTTCTCCTGCGGGATCAGAACCTTGGAGATGCCGCCGCGCAAAGCCGCGAGGAGCTTTTCCTTGAGGCCGCCGATGGGGAGAACGCGGCCGCGAAGCGTCACTTCGCCCGTCATGGCGACGTCGCGGCGAACCGGAATGCCGGTCAGCGTCGAGATGATCGCCGTCACCATGCCGACGCCCGCGGACGGCCCGTCCTTGGGCACTGCGCCTTCGGGCAGGTGGACGTGGATGTCCTTCTTGCCGAACACGCTCGGCTTGACCCCGTAGCTGGGCGAGCGCGCCTTCACGAAGGAAAAGGCTGCCTGGATCGACTCCTGCATGACGTCGCCCAATTTTCCGGTCGTGCGGATCTGGCCCTTGCCGGGAACGGTTACCGCCTCGATCGTGAGCAGCTCGCCGCCCACTTCGGTCCAGGCGAGGCCGGTGACGGCGCCGATCTGATCCTCTTCCTCACCCATGCCGTGGCGGAATTTCCGGGTGCCGGAATATTCGGCGATGTTGTCGGGCGTGAGCTCGACCGTCTCGGCCTTGCCTTCGAGAATGCGGCGCAGCGCCTTGCGCGCCACCTTGGCGATCTCGCGCTCCAGCGTCCGCACCCCCGCCTCGCGGGTGTAATGCTGGATGAGGCGGCGCACCCCGGCCTCGGTGAAGACCATCTCCTCATCCTTCAGGCCGTGTGCCTCGATCTGCTTCGGGATGAGGTGGCGCCGCGCGATTTCGACCTTCTCGTCCTCGGTATAGCCTTCGAGCCGGATGATCTCCATCCGGTCGAGCAGAGGCTGCGGCATGTCCATCGTGTTCGCCGTGGTGACGAACATGATGTCGGACAGGTCGTAATCGATCTCCAGATAATGGTCCTGGAATTTCGAATTCTGCTCCGGATCGAGCACTTCGAGGAGGGCCGAAGCGGGATCGCCGCGGAAATCCTGGCCGAGCTTGTCGATCTCGTCGAGCAGGAAGAGCGGGTTGGACGTTCCCGCCTTTTTGAGGTTCGCGACGATCTTGCCGGGAAGCGAGCCGATATAGGTGCGCCGGTGGCCGCGGATTTCGGCTTCGTCGCGCACGCCGCCCAGCGACTGGCGCACGAACTCGCGGCCCGTGGCGCGGGCGATGGACCGGCCGAGCGAAGTCTTGCCGACGCCGGGAGGGCCGACGAGGCAGAGGATCGGACCCTTGAGCTTATTGGTGCGCGCCTGGACGGCGAGATATTCGACGATCCGGTCCTTGACCTTCTCGAGGCCGTAATGGTCCTCGTCGAGGATCGCCTGCGCCTCGGCAATGTCCTTCTTGACCTTCGACTTCTTGCCCCAGGGGAGGCCGAGCAGCACGTCGAGATAGTTGCGGCTGACCGTCGCTTCGGCCGACATCGGCGCCATGGCACGAAGCTTCTTGAGCTCGGCCTGGGCTTTCGACTTGGCTTCCTTTGAAAGCTTCGTCCGCTCGATGCGCTTGGCCAGCTCGGCGAGCTCGTCGCCGCCCTCGCCGTCCTCGCCCTCGTTGCCGAGCTCGCGCTGGATCGCCTTCAACTGCTCGTTCAGATAATATTCGCGCTGGGTCTTCTCCATCTGGCGCTTCACGCGCGAGCGGATCTTCTTCTCGACCTGGAGCACGCCGAGCTCGCCCTCCATGAAGGCGAAGACCATCTCCAGGCGCTTCACCGAGTCCAGCTCGGCGAGAAGCGCCTGCTTGTCGGACACCTTGATGTTGATGTTCGCCGCGACCGCGTCGGCGAGCTTGGATGCTTCCTCGATCTGGCCGAGCTGCACCGCCGTCTCCGCCGGGAGCCGCTTGTTGAGCTTGGAATAATTTTCGAACTGGTCGACGACCGAGCGCATCAGCGCCGAGACTTCGGCCCCTTCGGGCTCGCCGGGCTCGATCTCCTCGATGTCGGCGATGAGATGGCCGCCCTCCTCGCGCATGTCCTGGAGCGTGGCGCGGCGCTGGCCCTCGACGAGCACGCGTACCGTGCCGTCCGGAAGCTTCAAAAGCTGGAGCACGGTGGCAACGACGCCGAGGTCGTAGAGCGCTTCGCGGTCCGGATCGTCCTCGGCCGGATCGAGCTGCGAGACGAGGAAGATCGACTTGTCCGCCGCCATGGCGGTGGCGAGCGCGGCCACCGATTTGTCGCGGCCGACGAAGAGCGGCACGATCATCTGCGGAAAGACGACGATGTCGCGCAAGGGAAGGACCGGCAAGGTCTGGGTCATGAATGCTCCGAACGTGGCGGCATCGGCGCCGCTTCTGGTTGCTTGGAGACTATATGGGCGCGGCGCCCCGGACGATCAATCTCGGGAGACTCCCGTCGCCGCCCCCTCGGCTCCCGCCGGCGCCTTTGCGGGTGCGGCTGAAACAATCGAAACGATAAAGCCGGGCGCGCGACCTCCTGCCGAAACGCGGTTGCTCCAACGTCGGGCTTCCAGGGTGCCCCAGCGGGTTCCAGAACATTGACCGGCCTTGGGCGGCGACATAGTCTCGTAGCCGACGGCAGAGAGAAGGACATTGCAATGTCGCGCCATATTCTTGCCCTCGCGGCCCTCCTCGGGACCAGCCTTCCCATCGTCTCCGCGCCGGCCGCGGCCGCGCCTCGCGCCGAGGCTTCGCAGCCGGATGCTGAGGGCCGCTGCGCCAACCAGGAATCGCGCCGCCGCCGCGGACGCATCCTCGGCGGCATCGGCGGCGGCATCCTGAGGCAGGCGGTGCCGGGCAGCGGCTATGTCGGCTTCATCCCGGCCGAGGAGATCCTCTCCGAAGCGATCACCTCCATGCTCGACTGCCGCGAGCGCCAGCAGGCCGTGGAAGCCACCAACGAAGCGGTGCGCGGCGGCGTCGGCACCACCTCGACCTGGACGAGCGAGACGCGGCCGGGGGTTTCTGGGTCGTCCACAGTTACAGGCCAGACCGCCTCCGCCGACGGCGCCTCCTGCCTCACCGTCACCGATCTCATCATCGTGGAAGGTCAGGAGGAACGCGTGCCGAAAACCATGTGCCGGCGCCCGCCTTCGAACCGCTATGTCCGCGTCTAGGGTGCGGCGCGTTGCCGCCTCCTTGACCGCGCTTTTAGCGCTCGTCACCGGACAAGCGGCGGCCGCACAGGCACAGGTGGACCCAGCGAACCCGACCTGTCCGGTCAGCCCCAACTGGTCCAACTATCCCGAGATGCGGTTCACGCTGGAGGAGGTGAACGGCGAGCGCATCCTCCTCGCCGAAGGCCGCATCGACGACAATCTGGTGCCGCGCCTCCGCAGGGCTTTGCAGGAGCACGATCCCGCCGAAATCTGGCTTCGTTCACCGGGCGGCAATGCCCGCGTCGGCAACGAGGCTGGGCAGATCATCCGCCAGTCGAACGTACCGACCCGCATCCCCGCCGGCTGGGCATGCTTCTCGGCATGCAACTTCCTCTTCATGGGCGGATGGGCCCGCTTCGTCGATCCCGGCGGCCACTTCATCGTCCACATGTTCACGCACACGGCGAACCGGGATGCGATCCGTTCGGAAGTCGCTCGCGGCGTCGACAATACAATCGGGCTTATCGGCGAGATCGAGCAGCAATCTGCGATCCTTGCGAGCGAGGATCACGATTTTCTGCTTCGCATGGGCGTTTCCCAGCGCCTCCTTTCTCAGGTCATGTACCGCCAGCCCGCCGTCGCCGGACGCGCGGCGACCGACCGCTCAACCCGGCGCTGCCTCACCCAGGAAGAGGTGCGGCGCTACAATATCCATTCGGGTAGCTGAGGGCGGAGCAGGAAGAAGTAAGCGACCGTCCGAAGGGCTGAGCCGTCGAAGCCCGGATTGCGGTGCCACGTGCTTTGTTAAGCCGGCACCTCTCCGTTCCAGTCGAAGTCCCGGATCAGCCGCTCGATCTCGGCCAGTCCGGTATCGTCGCGCGCCGTGGCCCGTATCTTGATCCTCCAGCCGAGCCGCTGCCAGATCATCACGGCAGCCTGCACGGGCTCACCCCGCATCTCCGCCGTCCACAGCCGACCAAGCGCGCCCGGTGCAACGGGAGGCGGCGAGAGGTCGCGGAGCGTACGGACGTTGGTGTGGACACGCCTGATCGCCGCCTCCGCCGCTGCCATCTCCTGCTCCAGCGTCCCCTCGATGCGCGTGACGAAGAAGGAGACGAGCGGCCCGCCGACGATCCCGTAAGAGGCGTTGACGTGATTCGGCCCGTAGAGGCGGACCCCAACCAACCGGAAATTGCCGATGCTGTCCGGAAAGACGACGCGGGCCTGGCGCAATATCTGCGCCGCGTCGGAGTGGGCAGGGGCGGGGGCGGCGGGCGGCTTGGACTGGGCTCCGGCAGCCGCCGGAGTCAGCGCGAGCAGAGCCGCGGCGACCGACGAGAGCGTCCCCCGGGCCGGCATCAGGCCGCGCTTTCGCCCTTCTTCTCCGCGTAGACGCGGACCGGCTCCTTGCGGCCTTCGACGACGTCCTTGTCGATCATCACCTCGTCGACGCCGTCCATCGAGGGCAGGTCGAACATGGTGTCGAGGAGGATGTTTTCGAGGATCGAGCGCAGGCCGCGGGCGCCGGTCTTGCGCTCGATCGCCTTCCTGGCGATCGCGACCAAAGCGTCGTCGGTGAAGGAGAGCTTCACGTCCTCCATGTCGAAGAGCTTGGCGTACTGCTTCACCAACGCGTTCTTCGGCTCCTTCAGGATCTTGACCAGAGCCTCGACGTCGAGGTCCTCCAGCGTCGCGATCACCGGCAGTCGGCCGACGAATTCGGGGATGAGGCCGAACTTCAGGAGATCCTCAGGCTCGCCTTGGCGCAGGATCTCGCCCATCCGGCGCTCCTCGGGCGCGGCGACATAGGCGCCGAAGCCGATCGACTTGCCCTGGAGCCGGTCGCCGATGATCTTCTCGAGGCCGGAAAAGGCGCCGCCGCAGATGAAGAGGATGTTGGTCGTGTCGACCTGCAGGAATTCCTGCTGCGGATGCTTGCGCCCGCCCTGCGGCGGCACCGAGGCGGTGGTGCCTTCCATGAGCTTGAGCAAGGCCTGCTGGACGCCTTCGCCCGAAACGTCGCGAGTGATCGAGGGATTGTCCGACTTGCGGCTGATCTTGTCGATCTCGTCGATGTAGACGATGCCGCGCTGCGCCCGCTCGACATTGTAGTCGGACGACTGGAGCAATTTCAGGATGATGTTCTCGACATCCTCGCCGACATAGCCGGCCTCGGTCAGCGTCGTCGCGTCCGCCATGGTGAAGGGAACGTCGAGGATGCGCGCCAGCGTCTGGGCGAGCAGGGTCTTGCCGCAGCCGGTCGGGCCGACGAGCAGGATGTTCGACTTGGCGAGCTCGACGTCGGCGCCCTTCTGGCCGTGCGCCAGGCGCTTGTAATGGTTGTGCACCGCCACCGAGAGGACGCGCTTGGCGTGGCTCTGGCCGATCACATAATCGTCGAGCACGTTGCAGATTTCGAGCGGGGTGGGGACGCCGTCGCGAGTCTTCACCAGCGAGGACTTGGTTTCCTCGCGGATGATGTCGTTGCACAGCTCCACGCACTCGTCGCAGATGAACACGGTGGGGCCGGCGATGAGCTTCCTCACCTCGTGCTGCGATTTCCCGCAGAACGAGCAATAAAGGGTGCTCTTGGAGTCGCCGCCGGAAAGCTTCGTCATTCGTTCAACCTTTTCAGGCGCTTGCCGCCTGCCTCATCCCTGCCGCCCGCATCCTGACGGCAAATCTACACGATCACAATGGCCTAAACGTTAAGCCGGCCGTTTAGCCCCGGCGCCCGGAGGGCGCCGCCGGCATTTGGCCGCCCCTGTGCCCGGCGCGCCACGGCTTCGAATCCGATTGTCCGGAAAACCCCGCGGCTGCAACAATCTAGGGTGCCGACCGCCATTTCGCCAGTGCCGCCGTTCGGGCGCGGGCGATTGCTCCGCTGCGGCGGGAGCGATAGCCTGCACCCATGCGTCGCCGCGCCTTTCTCCTTCTGTCAGCCGCCGCTTCGCTCTGCGCAGCCTGCGATGGGCGGCGCGCGGAGGTCTGGCCGACCGCCCTCCCCTTGCTCGAGGAACTGCCCGCCGGCTTCAACGAGGATTGCGGCTGCATCGAAAGCGGCCAGTGCGCGATGCTCGACCAGGTGCTGGGCACGTTCGAGCGCCGCAGCCTGTCGTGCCGCTGGATCGACGAAGGCAAAGTCGCCGAATGCAGGTTCGAGGAACGCTTCATCGAACTCTTCCCGGCCGAGAACGGCACGATCGAGCCGGGTGAGCCGAGCCCGTGGCGACAGCGGCGGCTGCGGGCGCGCCTGCTCCCGGTCGGCCGCTGGTGCGCTGGACAGTGATGCGGCGGCGTCGCGGCCGTCAGCCCTCGTGCCGCGGCAGGCCGTCGGCGATCTCGTAATAATCGCCCTTGTGGCGGGTGAAGATATGCTTGGCGAGCGCCGCGCCGGTCGGCGCAACGAGGGCACCCATCGCGATCGCGATCCGGTCCTGCCCCAGCGGCTGCCAAAACAGCGTCGATCCGCAAGTTGAACAAAAGCCCCGCCGCACCTTCTCCGACGACTGGAACCAAGTCACCTTTTCTTCGCCGGCAATGGTGACGGCGCTGCGCTTGACGTCCGTGGAGGCCCAATAATGGCCGGACCAGCGCCGGCACTGGGCGCAGTGGCAGGCGTCCACCTCTCCGAGCGGTCCTTCGATCTCGAACGAGATGGCACCGCAGAGACACGATCCTCGGTGCAATGTCAGCTCCTGCGTTCGCGCCAGTCCGTCATCCCGGCGAAGGCCGGGATCTCAGGGGGTGAAAGGCACCGTGCCCGTGCAGGGCGCCCTCCATGAACGCCTCCGTTCTTCACCCGCTGAGATCCCGGCCTTCAGCCTCCGGCTGAAGTTCACCCTGAGCGCCTGCTTTGCAGGCAGTCGAAGGGCCGGGATGACGCCCTTGGACTCCTCAGCCTTGCGACGCGGCGGCGGCGGCGGCCTTGGCCGCGTCCTCATCCGCGGGCGCCGGACGCTTTTCGAAGACTTCGTCGACGAGGCCGAAGGTCTTGGCCTCGCTCGCCGAGAAGAACTTGTCGCGCTCGACGTTGCGCTCGATCTCCTCGATCGTCTGGCCGGTATATTGCGCCATGAGCTCGTTCATCCGGTGGCGGATGCGCAGGATCTCCCTGGCCTGAATCTCGATGTCGGATGCCATGCCCTGGGCGCCGCCCGAAGGCTGGTGGATCATGATCCGCGCGTTCGTGAGCGCGACGCGCATGCCGGGCTCGCCGGCGCAAAGCAGGAAGGCGCCCATCGAGGCGGCCTGGCCGATGCAGACCGTGCCGACGCGCGGGCGGATGTACTGCATCGTGTCGTGCATCGCCATGCCGGCCGTCACCACGCCGCCCGGCGAGTTGATGTACATGAAGATGTCTTTCTTCGGATTCTCGCTCTCCAGGTAGAGAAGCTGCGCCGTCACGAGCGTCGCCATGTGATCCTCGACCGGGCCGGTCACGAAGACGATCCGCTCCCGCAGCAGCCGCGAATAGATGTCGAAGCTGCGCTCGCCGCGGTTCGACTGCTCGATGACGATGGGAACGAGGCCGTTGATGATGTCTTCATGGTCGCGCATGGGTAAAAGCGTCCTGCTGGTGTGATGTGCCACGTACATCGCGCGTGGCGCGGGAAGGTTCAAGGGGAAGCGGTGCGGGCAGGTGCGCGCCGCCCTCTCCGGCCCTGCCCCGCCGTTGCGCCGAGATGCGCGACGTGAGACGGTGCATCAATGTGGAAGCCGCTTCCGCTCTTCGCGCTCGCACTCGCCGCCGCCACTGCGAATGCGCAGCCGGTCGGCCCGCCCGCGCCGGAGCCCCGCATCCGCGCCGCGTTGCCGGCCGCCGGTTGCGAACGGCCCGCCACCCGCGAGGAGATCGTCGTCTGCGGCGAGCGGGAGTCTGACGAGCGCTACCGGCTGCCGCTGGTCCGGGACAGGCGCTTCGATCCGCGCGGCAATGTCGACAGCGTTTCGCGCGAGAGGAACCGGCTGCTCGGTGGATCGAGCGCGCCGCTCGGCTCCTGCACGACGGTGGGCCCGAACGGAATGACCGGGTGCCACAGCCAGGGCGTGTGGCAGCGCCGGGAGCAGCGAGGCCGCTGAGCCTTATTCGACGGCGAATTCGGTGACGACAAGGCGTGCGCGGCCGGTCGCGAATACGCCGTGTCCGTAGCCGTCGCCGCCGCCCAGCACGAAGCCGACCTGGTCCGCCTGCGCGAGCGCGTCGCCGAAGGCGGCGGGCGCGGTGCGGGCCGTGGAGGTGCCGACCGCCGTCCACGCTCCGGAGAGCGGCGCCACGATCTCGTGCGTTCCGGGCGTGATCGGCGAGTGGGAGGCGAAGGTCGCGTACCAGCGGTACGTCTCGTAGCGGCCGCGCGCACGCCAGTTGTCGCCGGCCCGCTGGAAATAGAGGGTGAGGATCGAAGGCAGGTTCGGGTCGGTCGAAGGAAGGATGCGAACGCCGGGATCGGCCTCGATCCGGTAGCGCATCCGGATGCGCGTCTTGCCGGCGAGGGAGCCGTGCGGGAAGGTCACGTAATGGACGCTCCCCGGATTGCGGGGCAGATCGATCTGCCAGCCGCCGCCCCGCCGCGGCGCCGGGTTGAGCGGCATGTTCACCGAATAATTCCGGCCGTTGATGATCGGGCCGATCGTCCACGAGGTCGCCTGGCGCGGGTCGGCGCCTTGTGCGGCATTCGCGTCCGACGCATCCCCGCAGGCTGCAAGGAGCAGGAAGGCGGCGGCGGCGGCTGTACGCAAGGCCATGGTTCGATCTCCGGTTGCTCTCCGAACCTCTAGCGGCGCCCACACTTCGCAACCCTGAACCGTCTGTGCCGGCTGCAGGCACCGCATCTGCCGATTGCCGACCGTCCCGCGCCGGCGCTAAGGAGCGGCGAAAGACACGGAGAGGACCGACATGGCCGACCAACCTTCCGACACCCCGCCGGGCGCGACCCAGCCGCTCCCCGCGGCGAGCGAGGCGGCCGAAGCCGCGGCGGCGGCGAAGGCGTCCAACCCGAACCGGACCAAGCAGATCGTCACCGGCGCCGCCCTCGGCATCGGTTCGGCAGCATTGGTGGCGGCCCTGCTCTACGCCAACCGTTCCAGGAAAAGCGACAAGCGGGACGATTGAGGAACCCGCTCCCGGGCGAAGCATTGGCGGGGCGATCCCTCCCCTTCCTGCAGACGGAGCCCAGCCTTGGCCGACGACGACCGGACACCGCCCTTCCCCGACCAGCCCCAGCCGCAGCCGGGTTTTACCGAGCGGATGGAGCCGCGCCCGGACCACGGTGAGGAGAGCTACAAGGGCTCCGGCCGGCTCGAGAGCAAGAAGGCCGTCATCACCGGCGGCGACAGCGGCATCGGCCGCGCCGTCGCCATCGCTTATGCCCGCGAAGGCGCGGACGTCTTCATCTCCTATTTGTCCGAGCATGAGGATGCGGAAGATACGAAGCGCTGGGTCGAAAAAGCGGGGCGCAAATGCGTGCTGTTCCCCGGCGACATCGCGGACGCGGACCATTGCCGCGCGCTGGTCGCCAAGGCCGCCGAGGAGCTCGGGCGGATCGACATCCTGGTCAACAACGCCGCCCACCAGGACACTTTCTCGGAGATCGAGGAGATCGAGGACGCGGAGTGGGACTATACCTTCCGCACCAACATCCACGCCATGTTCTACATCACCAAGGCGGCGATCGCGCACATGGGCAAGGGCGGATCGATCATCAACACGACCTCGATCCAGGCCGACAGTCCGTCCGAGGAGCTGCTTGCCACGCCTCGACCAAGGGCGCGATCCAGAATTTCACCGGCGGCCTGGCGCAGATGCTGGCGAGCCGCGGCATCCGAGCCAATTGCGTCGCGCCGGGGCCGATCTGGACGCCCCTCATTCCCGCGACGATGCCAAGCGAGAAGGTCCAGAATTTCGGCAAGCAGGTGCCGATGGAGCGGCCCGGTCAGCCGGCCGAGCTCGCTCCGGTTTATGTGATGCTCGCGGCCGACGAGGCGAGCTACGTCTCGGGCGCGACGATTGCGGTCACCGGCGGCAAGCCGATCATATGAGCGGCCGGATCGACTTGAACAGCGCGGACAAGGACGCGCTCGACGCGGTGGAGGGGCTCGAAGGCCACGGCCACGAGATCGTCCGCTACCGCGACGAGCGCGGCGGCTTCACCGACCTCCGGCAGCTCGAGGAGGTGCCGGGGCTGACAGGCAAGGTCACCGACGCCATAAGAGAGCGGCTGACCATCGGGGCGTGAAAGGGGGCGACATGGGCTTGCGGGCTGGCGGCTTCGGGGCTGATCTGGGGCCGACGCTGGAGACGCCGCGCCTGATCCTGCGGCCGCCGGAGCAGGCGGACTTCGAGGCTTGGGCCGAATTCATGGCCGAGGCCGACACGATGACGTTCATCGGAGGCGTCACGTCGCGCGCCGAAGCCTGGCAGGCGCTGGCGATGGTCGCGGGGCACTGGGCGCTGCGCGGCTTCGGCCTGTTCGGCGTGATCGAGAAGGCGAGCGGCCGATGGATCGGACGGGTCGGACCGATCTTCCCGGAAGGCTGGCCCGGAACTGAAATAGGCTGGGGCCTCGCGCGGGCGCATCTCGGCAAGGGCTATGCGACCGAGGCGGCCGCGGCGACGATGGACTGGGCATTCGACACGCTCGGCTGGACCGGAGTCATCCACTGCATCGATCCCGCCAACACCGCGTCGATCGCGGTGGCGGAGCGGCTGGGGTCGGCGCACCGCGGCAAGGGCCTCCTGCCGCCGCCGTGGCAGGACCAGGAAGTCGATCTGTGGGGGCAGTGGCGCGAAGAGTGGCGCCGCCGCCGCGCCTCCGCATGATCGATTTCGCCGCCTTTTCCTTCATGGACCTCGTGCCGTTCATCCTGATCGGCTTCGCGGCGCAGCTCGTCGATGGGGCGCTGGGCATGGCGTTCGGCGTCATCTCGTCGACCCTGCTCCTCAGTCTGGGCGTCCACCCGGCGTCGGCTTCGGCGAGCGTCCATGCCGTCGAATGCTTCACCACCGGCGCGTCGGGGATCAGCCACGCCCTGTTCCGGAACATCGACTGGCGCCTGTTCGGCCGCCTCGTCCTGCCAGGCATCGCGGGCGGCGTGCTCGGCGCTTATGTTCTGACGCTGGCTGGCGAAGCGGCGCGGCCGTTCATCCTCGTCTACCTCACTGCCATCGGCCTCTATCTTGTCTGGCGCGGCACCGGTCACCCGCCGCAGCCGCGGACGCCGCGCATCGTCGCGCCGCTCGGCCTTGCCGGCGGCTTTCTCGACGCGGCGGGCGGCGGCGGCTGGGGGCCGATCGTCACCTCCAACCTCCTCATCCAGGGCGCGGATCCGCGAAAGGTGATCGGCACCGTCAACGCGTCGGAATTCTTCCTCACCGTCACCATTTCGGCGACCTTCCTCCTCAGCCTTGGCTTCGCGCATTTCGGCAAGGAAGCCGTCGGGCTCCTCGTCGGCGGACTCGCCGCGGCGCCGCTCGGCGGCTTCGTCGTCGGAAAGCTGCCGCCGCAGCGCCTCCTGATGATGGTCGGCATCGTCCTCACCATCACCAGCCTCTGGGGCATCTGGCGCGCGCTGCTCGGCTAACACTCAACCGCCAGGGCTGAGCCTGTCGAAGCCCGGTTCGCCCGCTTGGTGCCCTGCAGCCCGCCCTTCGGCAGCCCCCATGCCTGGCGAGTTGGAGCGAGGTCTAATCCACGATCCGATCCCGGTTCGGGACGCAAAGCGAGATTTACGGAGAAACTTGGTTACGGAGGCGTTAACCCTGTTCCCTGCGGACGAGTCGGCCGCCTGTTCCCGTTCCCAATCCCCCGTGCCGGAGCTTTCGGACATGAAGAAGCCGCTCATCCTCCTCGCCGCCTGCCTGACGCTCGCCGTCGCCGCCAAGCCCGGCGTCCGGAAGCTCGATTACGACACCACCGTGTTCAGCCCCGGCTCGTACAGCGCCTATGCTCCGATCCACGTGACCGAGACGGCCCGTCCGGAGCGGACCTACCGCCCCTGCCGGCCGGGGCGCGGCGACGACAATTGCATCCAGCTCTACGAGAGCCGGGTCCGCGCCGCTCGTGCCGCCCCCGCGGCGCCGCGTCCGGCGATCGGCGGTCCCATCGAAGGGACGGCCGCCTATCCGCATTGCTCGCGGGTGATCACCGACGAATGCGTGCAGCTCTTCGATCGAACGCCGTATCGGGCGCGGGCAACGATCCGTCGCGCCGCTCCTGCACGCCGCCCCGCGGCCGCCAAGGGCGACGAGAATACGCCCGGCCTCTGAGCCTCAGGGCGCGGCCGGTCCCAGTCCGCTCAAAGGGCCTCCCGCCCGTACCATTCGTCGAGGCGCATGAGCTGGTCGTACTCGCCGTAGGGCGCGTGCTCGGGATGGAGCTTGGCGGTGAACGGCTCGGTGCCCGTCAGCCACGCCGCGGCCGCGGCGACGAAGTTGGAGGCCGCCATGCTGGTGAAGTCCTCCGGATCGATCTGAGTGCGCCCGCCGACGGGGCTCTTTACATAGCCGAGGCTGCCCGAGGTGGAGCGGGCGAGCGACCAATATTCGAAGCAGGAAGGAATGCCCTGCGCCTCCTGGAATCCACCATTCTCCGCGATGATGCCGAGCAGGCCGAGCTGCATCGAATAGCCTGCCGCAACGGCCTTGGATCCCGGCGGCGACCCCGTCTTGTAGTCGACGATGGCAAGGCGGCCGTCGCTCAAACGATCGATCCGGTCCGCTTCACCGTAGAGGGTGACGTCGGCAAGGACGCATTCGCCCTTGCTCTCCGCCGCGACCGGCACACGGCCGAGCGCCTCGTTCTCGGCGACCTTGGAGGCGATCCAGTCGATCGCCTCCAATAGGCGCGGCTGCCAGAGCGCACGCATCAGCGGATGCGCGGCTGTGTCCTGGAGCAGGGCTTCGGCGCGGGGGCGCAGCCTGGAAGGGTCGCATTTATCGTCCTTCGCCCAGGCTTCGAGCACCTTATGGACGGCGCTGCCGCGCCAGGCGGCGCTCGGATCGGCATCCGCGGCGTCGAGCACCCCCAGCTTCAGGATCGAGCGGGCGTAGAAGGCGAAGGGATCGGCCTTGAGACGATCGACGTCGGTGACGGCGATGCGCTTGGGACGCGCGGAGAGCGGCGGCGAGGGGCGCGGCTGCTTCGCGGGGGCGTAGACGGAAGGGCGGTCGATCGCGCGCGCCCAGCTCTTGTGAAAGGGAGCGCGGGTCAGGCCGCCGGTCATCGCCTCCAGCCGCAGCCAGAAGCGCGAGGGAATGGCGGGCGAGCGCGCGTCGCGGCGGGCGCGGGTGACGAGCACCTGCCGGCCGCCCAGCGCGCCGGCGAAATCGTGCGCTGCAAGGCCGGTGCGGCGCTCCAGGCTCGGCAGCCCGAGATCGTGGCGGAGACGCGGCGCGAGCCAGGGATCGGGGCTCGGAAGCTGCGGCCAGACGCCTTCGTTGAGCCCGCCGAGGATCACGAGATCCGCCTGCTGCAGGCGCGCTTCGATGAGGCCCCAGATGAAGATGCGCGGATGCTGGCCGTAGGGCGGGCGAACGGCGGAAGCGGCCATGAGCTGCTCGAGCATGGCAGGGAGGTTCGCGGCGGACAGGCGGCCGGGCCCGTTCGCTGCATGCTCTTCGAGGCCGGCGAAGAGCTCGGCGGCGGCACGTCCCGCGGGCCCCGCCCAGATATGGTCGCCGGTGAGGGCCGAGAGACTCTCGCGCAGGGTCGCCAGATAATGCCCGAACCTGCCCTCCCGTTCGCGCTGAGCTGGTCGAAGCCCAGCATTTTCTTGTGGCTCGGTAGAAGGACGGGGCTTCGACAGGCTCAGCCCGAACGGTGTCTCCAGTGTCCGGTCCTCAAAACCCTGTTCCAGGGTGCGAAGCAGCGGGACGATCTCGCGCCACCACGCGCCTGCCGACCGCCTCCGCTCCCGCTCGACGGTGCGGCCGCTCAAATCCGCAAGGTGCTCCGTCACGCCATCGAGACCCGCGGGCGGACGCGGACCTCGCAGGGCAATGTCCAGCTTGCGAACACCGTCGAGCCATTCGAGGCGGCGCTCGCCGCGCATGACCAACGGGTGCTTCAGGAGCGTGAGCAAGGGCACGGGCGCGAAGCGTTCGGCGGCGGCATTGGCGGCGGCGACGATCAGGGTGCCGGGAGGGGTGAGCGACAGCGGGCGCCCGGCGCTGTCGTCGGCCTCGACGCCCCAGCGGCGCAGATGCGCCGAGACCCGGCGGGCGAGATTGCGGTCGGGCGTGACCAATGCGGCGGTGCGGCCGGGTGTTTCCAGCGCTTCCCGAAGAGCGATCGCGATCGCCTGCGCTTCCTCGGCGGGGCTGGCGAGCTCCATCGCGCGCACGCCGGTGAGGCGCCGCTCGGCCGGCGGCAGCGTCTGCCACTTGGCGGAAAAGGCGGCGGGCGTCATCGCGTTGGCGATGGCGCGGCTGCGCACCGCGGGCGCGTCCCTGCCGCCGCCCCAGCGCCAACGCTCGACTTCGCCGCGGGCGACGTCCATCCGATCGAGGAGCAGCTTCAGGTTGAACTGCGGGTGCGTCTCGATGGACGGGCGCCGGCGCCCCGTGTCGGGATCGGCCTCGTGCGGACCGAGTGCGTCCCATTCCCGCTCGGCCATCTCAAGATCCAGGCCCAGGAAGATGACGAGCCCCTGCGGGAGCCGCGAAACGGTGCGAAGCAGCCGCGCGACGGCGGGCACGGCGATGGTGATCCCGGCGGCGGCGACGAAGCCCTTCGGCGGCTGATCGCGCCAGCGCCTTGCAACCGCTGCGAGGAGGCGGTTGCGACGCTCGGCGAGATCGATCTTCTTCTTCTCCGCGAGCAGGGCGGGCCAGTCGCGAAGGATGAGCTCGAGCTGTTCGAGCGAGCTTTGCCAATGGGCGGACAGCTCGGCCGTCTCCGAGGCGAAGCTGCGCAGGCTGTTCGGGTCGATCTCCTCGAACAGGAGCTGGTCGAGCGTACGGGCGAGGTCTTCCGCGAGCCGAAGCGCTTCGGCCGCGTCGACGTCGCGGTGACGCTGAACGAGGCGTGAGAGAAGCATGAGGCGCTCCACTGGCTCGATCGCCTGCGGGATCTCCTCGCCTTCGCCGAGCGGCTCCAGCGCGCCGCCGATCCGCTCGTCGAGCTCGGGATCGCCGACCGTGACGATGCGCGGCAGGAGCAGGCCGCCGCCCGAGCGCCGCACGAAGGCCTCCTGTACCGCACGTGCGGCGCGGCTGTTCGGGACGAGCACGAGGCCGGTGGCCAAATCGGCGCGGCCCCTGCCGAAGCGCGCAGCGAGGCCGGCGGCGAGTGCGTCGGCGAAGGAGCGGTGCGCCGGGATGGTGTA
>DASWMS010000074.1:0-3804 GCA_036399655.1 Allosphingosinicella sp.
CGCCAGCTTTCTAACAGCGAAACACCCGCAAAAGCAAGAGCCTAACGCGCCCGCCAAGCACCGCGCGCTGCAATCCGCCCCTTCGACAAGCTCAGGGCTAGCGGCAGTGGTACGGCTCTCGCACTCACCCGGCAGGGCTGAGCTTCTCGAAGCCCCGTTTGCCAAGCACCGCGCGCTGCAACCCGCCCTTCGACAAGCTCAGGGCTAGCGGCAGTGGTATGGCTCTCGCACTCACCCGGTAGGGCTGAGCTTCTCGAAGCGCAGTTCGCTGAGCGCCGGGCGCTGCAACCCGCCCTTCGACAGGCTCAGGGCTAGCGGTGTTGGTGCGGCTCCTCGCTCCCCCGCCAGGGCTGAGCCTGTCGAAGCCCGGTTCGCCTCTCCGCCGCCTGCCGCTAGCGTCGGCGCATGACCCGCGCCCCGCGCTCCTCAACCACCGGCCGGCCATCCGCCGCCTCCACCCGCAGCCCCCGCGCATCCACCTCGGCATGCCGGACGAGCAACCCGCGCCGTGAACGGATTCGAACGTTGCGGAAGACGAGCCCCTCGATCGCGCGTTCAGGCAGCCCGATGACGATGCCCGCGCGATCGGCTCCGGTCGCCGTCAATCCATCTACCAGCACGTTCCGGATCCAGGGCGTTGAACTCGGGACATATGGCCGCGGTGCTTCGGTGTCGGCCGGGTAGATCTGGTGCCCCAGGATGAAGCCGCCCTCTGCCGAGAGACGGTTCGCGACCGCGGTCTCGTCATAGCCGGCGCCTTCGTAATAGCCGGAGAAGACGATCGGCGTCTCGACGTCCGTCATGCGGTTGTTGCGGAAGACGATGTTCTGGACGAGCCCGCCCCGCTCGCGCGGCGTCTTGATCCGGATCCCGTACATGGCACCGGTCAGCTCGTTATCCTCGACAATGACGTTCCGCACCCCGCCGATCGTCTCCGATCCGATGCAGATGCCGCGTCCGGCCCGCCCGCGATTGCCGCGCACGACGATATTCTCCACCGCCGCGTCAGGCCGTCCCGGCATCACCCGCAGCGACTTGATCGCGACGATGTCGTCGCCGACGTCGAAATAATTGTTCTCGATGAGCATGTTGCGCGTGTCGATCGGATCGATCGCGTCCGTGTTGGGCGAGTGCGCCAGCGCGACGAAGCTCATCCCCCGCACCGTCACGTCTTCGCTCTCCTTCACCACCAGATGGAAGCTCGGCGAGTTCCAGAGACCGATGCCTTCGAACAGCAGGTTGCGGCTCCGCGCCGCGTGGACGAGCCGCGGCCGGTTGGTCGATCCGCCGCGCATGTTCGCCCGCGCCTGCACGCGCCAGCGCTCCCACCAGGACGCGCCCTGCCCGTCCACGCGCCCCGCGCCGGTGATCGCGACATTCTCAGCATCCGCGATGTTGATCAGCGCCATCCACTCGCCGTTCGAAACATAGGCGCGAGTCGCCGGCGTCACGCGGTAGGGCCCCGGGTCGTCGATCCCGACGAGCTCGGAATAAGGTGCGAGGTGGAGGCGGATGTTCGACTTGAGGAAGATCGGCCCGATCAGATATTCGCCGCGCGGGACGTGGACGGTGCCGCCCCCCTGCCGGTGGCACTCGTCGATCGCGCGCTGGAAGGCGACCGTGTCCTGGAAGACACGTGTGCCGCGCGCCCCGTAGGTGGTGACGTCGCACGTCCGCGCCGGAAAGGCGGTGCTCGATTGCGCGGCGGCGGACACCGGTGTCAGCAGCAGGGCGAACAGGGCGGCGGCGGCAGCGGACCAGAGCTTCATCGAACGTCTCCCGGGAGGCGCGGAGCTTAGCGCGCCCGCCCTCGCGGTGAAAAGCCTCCGTTTCGCGATCCGCAGCGAATTTATTTATTCACCCGCCTTGCGCGGACCGGCGATGTGCGACACTCTCGCTGCATTGCAGCATTTCTCCCGGAGGCGCCGCGTGACCAAGCCGCCCCAAAGGCAGGGCCTCTACGACCCGCGCAATGAGCGGGACAGCTGCGGCATGGGCTTCATCGCCCATGTGAAGGGCGCCCGCTCCAACGCCATCGTCGCGCAGGGGCTGCAGATCCTCGCCAATCTCGACCATCGCGGCGGCGTCGGCGCAGACCCGACGATGGGCGACGGCGCCGGCATCCTGATCCAGATCCCCGACGCCCTCTTCCGCGCCTGGGCCGACGAGAACCGCCTCAACCTGCCCGCGCCGGGCGACTATGCCGTCGCCATGTGTTTCCTCCCGCGGGACGAGGAAAGCCGCGCCGCCGCCAAGGAGCGGCTAGAGCATTTCGTGCGGATCGAGGGCCAGCGCCTCGTCGGCTGGCGCGACGTGCCGGTGGACGTGTCGGACATCGGCGCCGCCGTCCTTGAAACGGTCCCGGTGATCGCGCAGGCGGTCGTGGCCCGCGGCCCCAACGTGCGCGACCAGGATGCGTTCGAGCGCAAGCTCCTCACCATCCGCAAGCAGACCCAGAACCCGCTCGAAGACCTCGCCCGCCGCCGCGCCCTCCCCGGCCTCGCCGAATTCTACATTCCCAGCTTCTCGAGCCGGACCCTCGTCTACAAGGGCCTGCTCCTCGCCCACCAGGTCGGCGCCTTCTACAAGGACCTCACCGATCCGCTCACCACCTCAGCGCTGGCGATGGTCCACCAGCGCTTCTCGACCAACACCTTCCCCTCCTGGCGCCTCGCCCACCCCTACCGCTTCATCGCCCATAATGGCGAGATCAACACGGTGCGCGGCAACGTGAACTGGATGAACGCGCGCCGCCGCACGCTCGAATCGCACCTGCTCGGCCCAGACCTCGACAAGATGTGGCCGATCATCCCGCACGGCCAGTCGGACACCGCCTGCCTCGACAATGCGCTCGAACTGCTCGTCGCCGGCGGCTATTCGCTCCCCCACGCGGTGATGCTGCTCATCCCCGAAGCCTGGGCCGGCAACGAGGCGATGGAGCCCAAGCGCCGCGCCTTTTACGAATATCACGCCGCCTTGATGGAGCCGTGGGACGGCCCCGCCGCCATCGCCTTTACCGACGGCCGCAAGATCGGTGCCACGCTCGACCGCAACGGCCTCCGCCCCGCGCGGTTCTGCCTCACCGACGACGACCATGTCGTCATGGCGTCGGAAAGCGGCGTCCTCCCGTTCCCGGAGGAAAGGATCGTGCGCAAATGGCGACTCCAGCCCGGCCGCATGCTGCTCATCGACCTGGAAGAACAGCGCATCGTCGAGGATGAGGAAGTGAAGGCCGCCCTCGCCGGCGCCGCGCCCTATGGCGAGTGGCTGCGGGACACGCAGTTCAACTTGAAGGACCTGCGCCCCGGCTGCCACCCGATCCGCCGCCCGCCGGACGAGGACGTCTTCCGCCGCACCCAATTGAGCTTCGGCTACACCGACGAGGATCTGCGCCTCTTCCTCGCGCCGATGGCCGACGCCGCGGACGACCCGATCGGATCGATGGGCACCGACACGCCGCTCGCCATCCTCTCCGAGCGGCCGCGGCTCCTCTACGATTACTTCAAGCAGAATTTCGCGCAGGTCACCAACCCGCCGATCGACCCGATCCGCGAGGCGATGGTGATGAGCCTCGTCTCGATGATCGGCCCGCGCCCCAACCTGCTCGGCCGCCAGGCCGGCACCCACAAGCGCCTCGAAGTTTCGCAGCCCATCCTCACCAACGAGGATCTCGAGAAGATCCGCTCCATCGAGGAGACCCTCGACGGCGCCTTCCGCACCCGCACCCTCGACGCCACCTGGCCGAAAGGAGGCGACGCGCAATCGCTCGCCGCGGCGGTGGAACGCCTCTGCTGGCAGGCGACC
>DASWMS010000075.1:0-164765 GCA_036399655.1 Allosphingosinicella sp.
CCAGATCGAGGCGATCCGGCCGCTTCGCGACGGCGTCATCGCCGACATCGACGTCGCCGAGCAGATGATCAAGCACTTCATCCAGAAGGTCCACGGCAAGCGCCGCTTCCCGCGCTGGCCCGAAATCGTGATCTGCGTGCCGTCGGGCTCGACCTCGGTGGAGCGCCGCGCGATCCGCGACGCCGCATCCAACGCCGGCGCGTCGCAGGTCTGGCTGATCGAGGAGCCGATGGCGGCCGCGATCGGCGCTGACATGCCGGTGACCGAGCCGATCGGCTCGATGGTCGTCGACATCGGCGGCGGCACGACGGAGGTCGCCGTGCTGTCTCTGCGCGGCCTCGCCTACACGACGTCGGTCCGCGTCGGCGGCGACAAGATGGACGAGGCGATCTCCTCCTACGTCCGGCGCAACCACAATCTCCTGATCGGCGAAGCGACGGCCGAGCGGATCAAGAAGCAGGTCGGCATCGCCAAGCCGCCGCCCAACGGCACCGACGGGCTCACCGTCCACATCAAGGGCCGCGACCTCGTCAACGGCGTGCCCAAGGAAATCACGATCAACCAGCGCCAGATCGCCGAGGCGCTGTCGGAGCCGGTCGGCACCATCGTAGAAGGCGTGCGCATCGCGCTCGAGAATACCGCGCCGGAGCTTGCCGCCGACATCGTCGACCAGGGCATCGTTCTGACCGGCGGCGGCGCCCTCCTCCAGGGCCTCGACGAAGTGCTTCGCGACGAAACCGGGCTCCCGGTCACGGTCGCGGACGATCCCCTGACCTGCGTCGCGCTCGGCACGGGACGCGCCCTGGAAGAGGAAATCTTCCGCGGCGTCCTCCTCACGGCATAAGGAGCAAGGCGACATGGCGCCGCCGTCCAGCCGGCGCCCGGGCTTCTCCCGCAGGGCGCAATACGGATTGTTCATCGGCTACGTCGTCGCCGTGGCCGGAATCCTGTTCGCCATCCTGCTGCTCGCCATCGCCGCGATCGATCCGCGCGGTTTCGCCGCCGTCCGGGGCGCCGCGCTCGACGCCACCGCGCCGGTCAGCCGCGGCGCGAGCAGCGTCGGCGGCTTCTTCGGCGGTCTCTGGAGCGGCATCGGCAATTACTGGCGCGCCGGCTCCCAGAATGCGGAGCTCAACCGCGAGCTGGAAGCGGCGCGGCAGCAGCTCGTCCGCGCCCAGGCATTGGAATTCGAGAACCGGCGCCTGCGCCAGCTCATCGGCGTCGCCGCGGAGACGCAGGACGAAATCACGGTGGCGCGGATCGTCGGCTCGACCTGGACGGGCGGGCGGCGGCTCGCGACGCTTTCGGCCGGCACCAGCTCAGGGGTCGCCATCGGCCAGCCGGTGCGCGCGCCCGAGGGTCTCATCGGCCGAGTCCTCGAAACCGGCCGCTGGGCGAGCCGCATCCTTCTCGTCACCGACGGTCAGAGCCACGTCCCTGTCCGGATGGTGCGCGACGGCACGCCGGGCCTCGCCGTCGGACGCGGCGACGGCACGATCTCGATCCAGACGCTGGAAGTCGGGCCGAACCGCTTCCGGCGCGGCGACCTCGTCGTCACGTCGGGAATCGGCGGCGCCTACCCTCCCGGCATTCCCGTCGGACAGGTCATCCGCCTCGACGACGACCGCGCCGTCGCCCGACCGATCGCCGATCCCGCGCGCAGCGACTTCGCGGTCGTGCTGCCCGTATACCAGCCGGCCGCGGCGCCGGACGGCGGCCTCGAAGACAGCCCGCCGGAGCAGGATGCACCGGTGACGGTCACCACGCCCCCGCCGGCGGGCGGCCCCACCGCACCGCAGACCCCGGCGCCGCGCCAGCAGAGCCCCGGCTACCAGCCCGCCCTCCAGCGCCCGCAGGCGCCGGTCCAGGAGGCACCGCGCCGGTGAGCCGCATCGCCGGATCGAGGGCCGAAGTCGCAAGGCGCGAGCTTCGCCGCCGCTTCGTGCCGACCGGCTCGACGATGGCGGCGAGTCTCCTCGCCCTCCTTCCCTTCGTGCCGCGCGCGCCGCTCGTTCCGGAGATCGCGCTCCTGGTCGTGATCGCGTGGCGCCTGCTCCGGCCCGAAATCTGGCCCGCCTACATGGCTTTGGGACTGGGGCTGTTCAACGATCTCGTCGCCGGCCATCCCATCGGCCAGTCGATGGCGCTCTGGGCCTTGATCTTCCTCGGCTGCGACTATGTCGACAGCCGCCTCGGCTTTCGCGATTATTGGATGGACTGGCTGATCGCGGCGGCCGCGCTCCTCTTCCACGCCGCCGCCGCCTGGGAGATATCGGCGCTGATGGGGAGCCGGATCGAATTCACCGTCCTCCTGCCGCAGACGGTGGCGGGCGTCCTTGCCTACCCGTTCGTCGCGCGTCTCGTCCTCGGCCTCGACCGGTGGCGGCTCAAATGAGACGCCGCGGCGCCCCCCTCGTCACCGACACCACCCAGTCGTTCACCTTCTCGCGCCGCGCCTTCGTGCTGAACGCGGGCCAATGGGGGATCGCGGCGCTGCTCGCCGGGCGCATGGCCTATATCTCGATCGCCGAGAACGAGCGCTATGTGACCATGGCCGAGGAGAACCGGGTCCACATGCGGCTCATTCCACCGCGCCGCGGCCTGATCCTCGACCGCAACAACATCCCGATGGCGATCAACCAGGCCGCCGTCCGGGTGGATCTCATCAAAGACCTGATCGAGGACGAGGAGCGGGTCATCGTCGAGACGGCGCGGATCCTTCAGCTCCCGCCCGACGAGGTCCAGCGCATCCGCGACGAGCTCGCCGGCGCGCAAGGGTCGCAGCCCGTGCCGGTTGCCGAGAATATCAGCCAGGAGCAATATTATGCGCTCTCGGTACGCCTACCCGAGCTTCCGGGCGTTGCGCCGCTCGAAGCCTTCACCCGCCAATATCCGGAAGGCCCGGCGGTCGGCCACCTGCTCGGCTATGTCGGAACGCCGAACCGCCAGGAATATGAAGCAGAAGGCAAGAACCGCCTGCTCATCACACCGGGCTTCAAAGTCGGCAAGGAAGGCCTTGAAAAGGTTATGGAACAGCGCCTGCGCGGCACACCGGGCGCGGCCCGCGTCCAGGTGACGGCGCGCGGCCGGCTCGTGCAGCAGCTCCAGACTCAGCGCGACGTCGAGGGCCAGCCGCTCCACACCACGATCGACGCGGGCCTCCAGAGCTTCGCCGCCCGGCGCCTGGGCGACGAATCGGGAAGCTGCGTCGTCATGGACTGCAACACGGGCGACCTCCTCTGCATGGCGTCGATGCCGTCCTACGATCCGAACAGCTTTTCGGACGGAATCTCCCGCTCGGAATGGCAGATGTTCTCCGCCGACGAGCGCCAGCCGCTGCGCAACAAGGTCCTGAACTCGCTCTATCCGCCGGGTTCGACGATCAAGCCGATGGTCGCCATGGCGCTGCTCGAGGCGGGCATCGACCCGGACGACCGGGTGAACTGCCCGGGCGGCTTCCAGCTCGGCAACCGCTTCTTCCGCTGCCTTGGCCGGCACGGCGGCATGACCATGCACACGGCGATCGCGCGCTCGTGCAACACCTATTTCTACGCCATGGGCCGGCGCATCGGCTACGACCGGATCGCGCCCATCGCCCGCGCGCTCGGGCTCGGCGAGCGCTTCGACCTCCCCGTCGTTTCGCAAAGCTTCGGCACGGTGCCGGACAGCGCCTGGAAGCGCCGCCGCTTCGAACGCAGCCCCAAGGCAATCGAGCGGCCGGACTGGACCGAATCGGACACGTTGAACGCGTCGATCGGACAGGGCTTCCTCAGCCTCAATCCGATGCAGCTCGGTGTCATGGCGGCCTGCATCGCGTCGGGGAAGAAGGT
This sequence comes from Allosphingosinicella sp., assembly GCA_036399655.1. Lineage (GTDB taxonomy): Bacteria > Pseudomonadota > Alphaproteobacteria > Sphingomonadales > Sphingomonadaceae > Allosphingosinicella. The sequence continues at coordinate 3,831 of DASWMS010000075.1, forward strand.
GCGCCCGCGCCTCGTCCGCGGCGACGGGCCGAACCCGCAGAATTTCGACTATGAAGCGGACCATTTCCAGAAGGTCCGCCACGGCATGTGGGAAGTGGTGAACGGCGCCGGCACGGCCGGGGCGAGCCGCCTCCCCTTCCCCGACATCCAGATGTGCGGAAAGACCGGCACCGCGCAGGTTCGCCGGATCACGGGCGGGCAGCGCGGCCAGTCCGGCACCTGGCGCTACCGCGACCACGGCCTGTTCGTCTTTTTCGCGCCCTTCGAGCAGCCGCGCTACGCGGGTGCGGTGGTGATCGAGCATGGTCTCGGCGGTGCGCGCGCCGCGGCGCCGGTCGCGAAGGACGTCCTCACCTATCTTTACGACAAGGACCGGGCGATGGCGAACCTCAACGCGCTCGAAGCGCAGTGGGGCGGCACCATGGCCGAGCGCATGGCGCGCCGCACCGCCGCCTGGGAGGCTTCGCGCGGGTCCGGCCAGGCGCCGCCGGGGGATGCGGGCTGATGGCGCTGGCCTTCGTCCCCGCCCCGGTCGCCGAGCTTCCCTGGCGCGTGCTCTGGATCGTCTGCGCGCTGGGCGGCATTGGCGTCCTCGCCCTCTACTCCGTCGCCGACGGGGACTTTTCGCGCTACGCCTCGACGCACATCCTGCGCTTCTCCGCCTTCCTCGGCCTCGCCCTTTTTCTCTCCTATTTCAGGCCGCAGACGTTTCACGATTATGCATGGCTCGGCTTCGGCGGCGGCATGGTCCTGCTGGTCGCGGTGCTCATCATCGGCACCGTCGGCGGCGGCGCGCGAAGCTGGCTCGAGCTCGGCTTCCTGCGCCTCCAGCCGTCCGAGATCATGAAGCCGATCCTCGTTCTGTGCCTCGCCCGCTTCTATTCCCACGTGCCGCCGCGCGAGATCCGCAAATTCTCGGCGATCTGGCCGGTTGCGGTGATCCTGGCGCCGCCCATCCTCCTCATCCTCCTGCAGCCGGACCTCGGCACCACCATGCTGATCGTTTTGAACACGATCAGCATGATGTTTCTCGCCGGCCTGCCGCTGCGCCTGTTCATCGGCGGCGGCCTCGCGGTCGGCGGGGCCATTCCTGCCGCTTATTGGTTCCTGATGCTCCCGCACCAGCGCGAGCGCGTCCTAATCTTCCTCGATCCCGAGCAGGATCCGCTGGGCGCCGGCTACCATCTCAGCCAGTCCAAGATCGCGATGGGCTCGGGCGGGCTCACCGGGCGGGGCTTCCTGAACGGCACACAGGCGAGCGGCGACTTCCTGCCCGAACCGCACACCGACTTCATCTTCCCTGCCATCGCGGAGGAATGGGGCCTGATCGGCGGACTTGTGATCATCGTCCTGCTCTTCCTTCTCCTGCAATGGGGGATGAAGGTGTCGATGGACGCCAAGGACCGCTTCGACCGGCTTGCCGCGGCGGGGCTGACGCTCACCATCTTCTTCTACGTCGCGATCAACCTCATGATGATCATGGGCCTCGCTCCTGTGGTGGGTATCCCGCTGCCGCTCATTTCCTACGGCGGCTCGGCGATGCTCACCTGCATGATCTGCCTCGGCATGCTGATGTCGATCGACCGTGTGACCCGCCGCAACGCCCGCCGCAAATGAGGCGCGCCGCGGTGCAGCAAAGCATTGCATTGTGCCGCGCCCGCCCTTAAGTGGCGCCTCTGCCGAGACGGCATGGACGCATAGCTCAGTTGGTAGAGCAGCTGACTCTTAATCAGCGGGTCCTAGGTTCGAGCCCTAGTGCGTCCACCACCTTTCTCAATGTGTTAGCAGCGCTTCAGCCCCTTCCATTCCGACACGGGAGGAGTGCTCATTCCGACAAAGCGCCTATCAATCTCGCGGTTCGTCTCAGGTATGCGATGTACGGCAACGCCTGGCAGACGAAGCCTCATCGCGCTTTCTGCGGACCCTCCTGCGAATATCGAAATTCAGGCCGAGCTGAAAACGAGAGCTTTGCTTCTTGCCCGCTTCGAAGCTGGACCGTTCTCGTCAATCTGACAATTCGGTGCTGCGGCTGTTGATGCGGTGGATGTGCTCGCGACGATGCAAGGCGATCCGCGTCGCCTTCGCTTCGCTAGCCTTGTTGTAGATGGCGGTAGTATTCAGCTGCGTGTGGCCGGAGATCGGCCGAATGTCCGCTTCGCCTGAATCGCCGATCTCGGTGGCGCCGCCGTGTCGAAAGCCGGTGAACGTCATACTCTTCGGAAGACCGGCGGCGGCGCAGATTTCCCGGTGAACCGAGCTCATACGGCGGTGCTTGTAGGCCCGGCCGCTACGCTCCTCCCTCACGATGAGGTCGTCGGGCTCGCCCTTCTGTGAGCGAGCGAGTTCGTCCTCAAGCTCCGGGTATAGCACCACCGCCTCGCCCTCCCCCTCGTCGGTCAGCGGGATTGTAAGCCGTTTGCCCGTCTTGGATTGTCGGACGGTGATCGCAACTCCCGGCTCGTAGTCACGCCACCGGATCCCACGAGAACCTCGCGGGACTCCGGCCGCGGCCGGCTCCCCATGATCGGGAATGCCAAATACATCCCAGACACGCTGCACCAGCTCGAAAGCGAGCGCCGCGGCGGTGGCCATAGACTGGTAGCCGAGCTCGCGCGCCTTTGCCCGGTACAAGTTGTATTCGGGCCTGGTGGTCGGGCGATTGCCGTCGGCAACGGCATGAGAGAGCGCCATGCCCGCAAACGGGTTTTCGGAGATGCCGGTGGTTTTCTTGTAGCGTAGCGCCCAGTTCCAAACCAGCCGGCAGACCTGCATGGCATAGGTCGCCTGCCGCCTCCCCCTCGCCTGGAACTTCTCGTAGAGCGTGTCCGCCACGGTCGCATCCACCTTCGTGGCGAGCCGCTGTCCGAATGTGCCTTGACGCATGGGCAAGTCGGCGATCGCGCTCATGAGCTTGCGGTAATCGGCTCTCGTCGTGGCACTCGCGCGTGCAAATTTCGCCGTTCCTTGGTACCACTTGAAGAGCCAGGCGACCGTGCCGATCGAAGCTTCCCGCGCCTCCCCGTTTCTCCAACCGTCGAGGGCGGCATTCAACTGCTCGGCGACGTCGATCGCGCGCGCGAGGTCGCGGCCAAGGGCCGTTGCGACGACGGGACAAGGTCGCGCCCGCCGCGTCGCCGGCGGGCGGGCCCAGTGCGGCGGCTCCCAGAAGTAGCCGATGCCGACCTTGAGCTTCTTTGCGCGCAGGTACCGGGGGAGCTCGACCTTAGCCAAAGTCGAAATCCTCTTCGATCCCAACCGGCTCCGGCCCGAAGACCAAGGCGACGAGCCGATCGAGCTGGTCGCGGCCAGCAACCCGGCATCCTCGGCGGCCGACACATTTTAATTTGACAATGCCTCTTCTGACGCCCCGCCGAAGCTCAACATCGGACAGCGAGGTGTAGGCGAGCGCGTCCTGCCAGGTGAGCGCCGCCGGCCACGGCCGAGGCGGCATGCGATCCGAGCTTGCTGCTGTTCGTGGCTCCAACGGCAAGAGCTGGCTCGCTCGCGTGGCGCTGGACGCAGCGGGCTCTGACAGCACTTCCTTTTCCTCGAATGATCGTTGATCATCCTTCGAACTCATCCCCTTCGCTCGACCCCCGCGAGGCCGCCTCGCGCACGGTTTCGCGTCTGGCAGGTCGAGAGGAAGTCCGAGCTGGTGCATGTACGCATGGTGCCGGAGGCCCCTGGCCGGGCCCTAGAAACCTACCCTAGAAAAACGCGGGCCGTCCGTTCTTAAGAGCCGCGTCCGCCTCGCTCCCGCCAACGTGACAGAGCCGCAAGATGAGTGTCGTCCTCGATTTCAATCGTCAGCTGTCGTGCGCGGGCAGCATCTGCCTCCAGCAGATGCGGCTGGAGGAGCTTCGCCTGTTCAGCGATCGACACGATCGCCAAGACATCGGGGAGCGGCGCAAGCATCTCAGCGAGATAATCATGGTGCGCGACGACGAGCGACTTTACCTCGGCAGGGAGGTCGGGCGTTGCCCGCAGGCTTTGACGCCCGGGCATTCCCACGATGGGGTTGGCCAGCCAACCTTTGGCCCAGGCTTTCAACGCCTCACCGAGCGCCCAGGCTCTGGACAACGGCAACAGGCGCTGTGCCAGCCAATCGGCTGCCGGTTTGATCCTCGCGATGAGGGCCCTGTCCTGTGTGCGGGGGTATAGCTGTAGTGTCGGTTGTTCGCGGACGCCGATTTCATTGGCAAAGTAGGCGTCCAGTCCGATTAACTTACCGTCGAGAAGAGCCTGTCGCTCACAGTAATTTTTTTCTTGTGCCCGAAGGCGGTCCTCGCGCTCTATGACTGCCTCTTCGCGTGTCTCGAGATTTGCCCGGGCGATCTCGAACGCTGAATTTTGGTCCGCGAGCGTCCTTTCTTGTTGCTCCGCTGCCATCTGCAGTCGCTTCAGCTCTCCATTTAAGCGCTTTTCTTCACCGGATTGCTTCTCCAGGCGCTCGCCCAGACGACGCGAGCGTGCTTCGACGTCCTCAAGGGCGGCGATTAGCTCCTGTTGCTTCGCTTCGGCTTCTCGGCGAGTTTTTTCAGCAACAGCCAAGGCCACTTCTTCGCACTGCAACCGTTTCTTCATTGACGTCTCGAGTTCGGCTGCGCCACGAAGGCGCTCTTCCGCGTCATTCGCATCTCTCTCGATCTGGCGCTTTCGTTCCGACGCACCGATGACGCGTTCGATCGCCTTTTCCGCAAGTACGCCCGCGGTCTCCGCATTGCGGCCGGCCTCCTGCGCGCGTCCCTCCTGAGCCACGGCCAAGGCTTCAAGCTCCTGGAGGCGGGCGCGTAACGCCAACTCCTCGGCGGCCCTCTCTTCAGCCGCCCGATCAAAACGCTCCTTCTCGTCCCTTTCTGCCGCTCGCATTCGAGCGAGGCCGTCCGCGGCCTTTTTTTCCTGTTGGTACGGCGCCCGCCCCAATCGCCTACGCCGGGGACCGATCCGAAGGAGCCCGTGATCAACGCTGACTCGAGCGTGGTGCTCATCCTGCCAGCGCATCATCGCGTCCTTGTAGGCCGTGTTGGCGCGCTTCGCGGTAGCCTTCTCGTCTTCACCATCGATTGGCGTGACCGCTCGCTTCGCAGCGAATCCCGGATGAGCGGCTCTCGCGTCGAGGCGGGGGTTGTCGGCAATCTCGAACGCGTGGAGATGAGGGTGGCCCTCGTCGACATGCTCCACGATCGAGATCACCTGAGCCCCCCTCGCCGCCGCCTCCTTGAGCTTCCATTCGACCCAGCCAGCCTTCCACATCTCCACGGCCGCGCGGCACTGTGGATCGTCCAGTGAAGGGTAGTCCGTGCCATCTCCTTTCATGAAGAACGGGTGGGAGCCGACGACTGCGATCAGCACGGGCGAGTCGGACCGAATCGCCCGTGGCCCGCCGCGCCGAGCGCCCCGCGGCATCGCCCGCTTCTCCGCGGCGATTTCGGCGTTCTTCTCGTCGATACGGCCCTGCAACCAGGCAGGGATGTCTTCCGGCGCGAGACCGAACAGCATAACTGCCGCTTCGGGCTCGACGATGTGCTGGTGGTTGCCGGGGACGCGCGCGGCCTCGGCGCAGATTTCCTCCACGGTGAGCTTGCGCTCGACTTCCCTGCCGAGCTCGCGCCGCTTCGTCTCGAATTGGGCGCGCAGTTTCGGCACTGCCATCGCATAGGTATCCATTCGGACGAATTGATAACCGCTCATGCGATGCCCCCTTCGGGGGAGGGGGTTCGGGGGTCGCCCCGACCGACGGGTTTGCGGGTGGCTCGGCCGGGACCCGCAAACCAATAGTCGGTCCCTATGATTTTGCTGGCGCCTGAGGCGCCCCCCTTCGTGGGCCGGCAAATAGGTCTGGTGGGGCGCCACCGACGGGAACCCACGCGCGCCGCAGGCGCGGTACCCGGGACGCGCCGCCTTGACTTGCAGGTGGTCGGGTTCGGGTAGGTTGCACCGCCTTTGCGGGTCAGTCGGGCGATCTGCTCAGGTGAGTATGGTGCTCGCATCGAAACCTCGCTGAGGCTGTTGCGGCGATCCCGGAGGCGGTCCCCTGCACCAGCCCAGCAAGGCTTTCAGATGGCTGTGTGCGAGGCTCGAAACCTACCCGAAGAATTTCGAGCGCGAAGGCTTGTTCTAGGGGGTCAAGCGAAACTCTGGAACGCAATCCATCATCCAGTAGGTCCACACGCGCGGGTCGCGTTCAAGACTTCGGATGTGAGCATCCCGCGGGCGCTGCCCCATCTCGCCCAGAAACGCGAACGCGCGTCGCACGAACGTGCGTCCGGCCTTATCAAGCGGATCGCGGATCAAGAGCGCCGGGTCTGCTGTAACGGCAGCCTCAATGGAAGCACGCCTGCGGGTGCGGGAAAGACAATCCTCATCTCTCAGGTGCACCAGACGAGCAGCATGGACCAGGTCGAGAACGCGCTCCTCAAATTCGCGTTGCCCTGCCAGCTCGGCGGGAAAAGCCGGCAGCGGGTCCAGCTCGCGCTCCTGGAACTTACTCGCGTTCCTGAATGCTGCCTCAACTAGCGCCGGAAGGTGCCTCTCGGCCATGGCAAAGCGGCTCAGCGCGACAGCCATGCCGGCAGCCGGCGACAAGCCACTGTACCAAATGGCATGCAAGTACCGATGTTTATTCGAGGCCGAGCCGCCTGCGCTCTCGCGGTGATCCTCCTGTGTCGCCGCGGCATTGTAGTGCTCGTAGAAGGCCATTCGTGCCTTCATCTGGGGTAGCCGCCCACGAATATAGGGGATGGCCTGGTCGAGGTCCGCCCGATCCTGCTCAACGGTCCGGCCGCGGCGGCGCCACTGCTTCTCAAGAGCATAGCCGATAGACTTCGCTACAGTGCCTTTGAGCTTCGCGCCGTTTGCGCCGTCCCGCTCTTCCTCTTCCAAAGTCTGATATTGGCTGCAGAGAACGTCGAGAAGTACGATGCCGCACCGCATTAAACGCAATGCCGTGCCGGCCTTGAACACCTTCATCCTCGTACGGATCAAACGCCCAAAAGGCATGATCATGCTCGCACGAGCACCGCAGGACACCATCTGCGCGTCGTTCGCGCACCAAAGGAGGCCTTGCCGTACGATGAGATCCAGCGCGACTTCATTGGATAGGTCGCCCGATAGTTCTCGCCGCGCGAGCCGACGCAGCGCACGTCCGTGCCGGCCGCGAATCACGTCTTCGACGAATAAGCGATGCCGCTCTCGCAGTGCCCAGAGCAGATCAACATGCTGCTCCAAGGAGCGGCCGGGCGGCCAGCCCTTCAGCACAATTTCGATGAAGCCGGCGTTCTGACCGCGGTCGACGAGCCTTCTGCACAGGGAAAGGAGCTGCTCCTTGGTACGAGGCAAGTGCTGGCGCGGCAGGATAAATGACTTCGCGTCGAAAAGCCCGATCGGGAGTGTCGAAAGGTCCGTAACGTCCAGGTCGAACCGACGAACCCACCGCTGTCGGGGCGCGAGGCCGCCATAGCGCGTTTTGCTTACGCGCTCCCGGAAAGCCTCGACTATGCCGCGACGGTTCAATCGATTTGGTATTCCAATGTGCAGGACATCTATTGCCGCTGAGCCGGTTGGGTGTTTGGTTGGCATTGTGAATTCCTCTCGTACGAGGAGGATTCAGCTTTCGCGGCTCTCGGCAAGACACCCTTTGCCGCGTTCGCCCGACGGATGCGGCAAGATGAGTCCAATCAGCGACGAGTAGACCAAGTTTGCCAAGCATCGTCGAAGATATCGCGGCCTGCATCGCAGGCAAGCGGGCGCAGGAACTCGCCGAACCCGTACCGCTCAAGCCGGCGAGCAGGAATCATGACGTGCACGTGCGGCCATCGACCCACCCTCCCTGCAAGCGCGGGCACATGCATCGCCAGGACGGCGGCGACGCTCCTCGTGCAGGCGAACTCAAGCGCGAAGGCCCTCACCTCCTCCCAAATTCCATGGAGCGCTCCTGGGAACGAAGGAAACCTCAGCGTCACTATAATCAGCAGGTCCTTGATCCCTACAAAGGCTTGGTCCTCGTACGCTTCACAAAGCGCTTTCGCGCTGGTCAGCCGGTCTTCGGCCCCTGGCGGGAGCAAAACGTCCGCGCGGTAACATGTCGCAACCCACTGCTCATGTGATCCGCCGATGCCGCCGACCGGCCGAAGGCGCCGAAGAACGGCCTCTCCGGTGTTGAAGGTGAGCCCCTTCAACTCGCGTCTGACGACACCGAAGGAGAGGTTCGGATTTGACCCTGGGATCGCGACGTAATCCATTCCGACAATCGGAGGTAGTTTGCGAGCCATGTCAGAAGCTCCCCTTACGCACAGCGCGAACGATCTGCGCCGCAGCCGCGGTCACACCCTCCTCGAAATAGTGGTGCGTCATGAAAGGCGGCTCGAACGTGATGCGGACGCCTTCGCCGCCCAGCGCTGCATAAGGCCCGCGTCCCGCCGGCATCAGCCAATAGCCGTCCGTGGCACGGAAGTAGAGGAGCAGGTCCTTCAGCAGCACAACTCCAAGGTTCAACCGGACGGCGAGGTCGAACCGAACCTCGTTTAGCGTCTCCGGAAATGGACCGTGTCTGATAAGGATGACGTCGGCATTGAACTCCACGGCAGCGTCGCGGAGCGCCTGATCGTATGTTGCCGCGTCGCAGGCGGTCCCTGCGACAAGGACATGGAGCGCCTCCAGGTAAATGGCACCCGCAGGAAGGTGTGCGACGTCCTGCTGCTTTCCCTCCTGTCCAAAGGCGCCGACAAGCAGCTTCGATAGGCGATCGGTATTAGCCGAAGTAACATCGTCAGGAATCGTCTTCATTGTAGATCTCTCTGTAGAGTGGGAGCGCTGCGGTCGCTGCGTCCAGGCTCCTGGTTTTGGTTTCATCTTTCCGGAAGCACCGGTGCTTCCATTCCCGTCTTCATCCTTCGAACGACGGTGGCTCGCGGCGGCCGGTCTCGCGAGAGTTCCGAGCAGGAGCGGCTGGCTCATAGGTCAGATGCTCCAGATGTATGCCGCGGCAAGCTGCTCAGCGGCTGCAATGCCAGTCCACCGTTGGCGTCCTGCATCCGCCGGGTTGATGCCGGCATAAGTCCACGGCGGCGTAAGCGTGGGTATCATCCCGTCACTCGTCAGGCGAAAGAGGACGTCACCCGGTCGGCCGACGAGCGACCACTCTGCCCCGTCGGTAAACAGGCTGAGGTCGTGCACGATGGCGACGCCGACGTCGTAAAGCGCAAGGTCGAACGTCACTTCTGCTACGCCTTCCACGGGGTCGTATAACCGGGCCAGGAGGCAGCCTCGCTGTCGCCGCCGTGCATGAGCGACGAGTTCGCGCCTGCGCGTAATGGGGACGCCGCGAGCGGCGGCGATGTCCAGCGGTAGTCCCGAGAGGCGCTTCAGGTCGTCGAACCGGTGTGGAGGAACGGGGCTGCCCGCTTGGAGTTCGGCGCCCATTACGGCGGCTACAAATTCTATCGTCCGCCGTAGACGGCGGCGCTCCGCGAGGGGAACTATGCTTTTTGAGGGAGTGTCGTTCATTAGGAGCCTCGGCTTTCTTGCCGCCCCAAACCTTTTTCATTCCTGGTCTGCGGCTACAGCCGTTCTCTTTTTCTTCCCTCGACTCCCCGGCGACTGTGTCGGCGACGCTCGAAGCGTAGCGCCTCATAATCGCTATTGCCGCACGTAGAGGAAGGCGACGCCCGCTGAGTCCCTTTGGGGCCAGCGGCAGTGGTGTCGACGAGCCGCCGCCTGGTCGCCGCCCGTGATCGCGAGAGAGGGCCTGCCGAACCCTTTATCCGAGTAGATCCATCAGCAAGGTGGGGTTCGAAGGGTGTTCCTTCGATCAGCGGCGGGAGCTCGGAGAACGGGCTCCCATTGGCTTGGGTCCTCTGCTCAAGTGGAGACGAGTCCTGGGCGCTGACTGCGGGAGCGGCGCGCGCGACCGAAGGGGCATAAGCCATCGCAACGTCGCCGAGGGCCCCTGCCGATTCCATCAATGCGGGTGAAATGACCGTTGTTGACGACGGAATTTTCGCCCCAAGCCCAGCTATGCTCTGGGTCACCCCGCTCCTTAATAGGTGGACTGCGCCGGCCCGACGCGCGCGCGGAGCGCGGCATCAAACGTCGCTTGCCATTGCCTCCTCTCGGTCACTCCGGGGAAGATGGAGATTTCAAGCTCCGGTCCTACCTCGAACTCGATTCGGTTAAACTGGCTCGGGTTCCGGCCGCAGACGGGCTCTGCCTGACTACAGATGCGCCAGTCGGCCGAGCGGGGCGTCCGGCGAAAGGCGGGGCCGTACCGCGCTTGGACTTCGGCAAGCATCTGATCTCGGGCGCGGGCGGCGCCGGGGCTCGTATAGGAAATCGTTTCGATCAGCCCACCGGTCGGCGAGGGCTGTACGCGGGCGAAGATGAATTCGCCGTTCTTGCGTGCCGAAAGCGCCTGCGGCCCGTCGAGACGCGGTTAGACGGAACGCCCCGCTGCCTGCGCCTGAGCTCGCCGCACATGGTCATCGAAGCTCCAGCCGCGCCCTTGAACGTCGACCACCCAGCCTCGTCGCCTGAGAGTCACTGCGGCGGCGTCGACGGGATCGCCTACATGGACGCCCGCAACGTCGAAGCGCGCGGGAGCGGACCGCTGCCCGATCGCCTGCGCGTCGGCAGTCAGATTTGCCGCCTCTGTAGGCTGGCCACAGCCGGACAGAACGGCGGCGGCGATAACATAGCTTCTCGTGCGCAACCGGCTTCTCCTTCGCTCGAAACGAAGCGCCAGCCGGCGGCATCGTCCCCCTGTTGCGAGACGATGCCGGCCCTTCTGGAACCGGGTGTTGGAAACCTGCGGTAAAACAGGCGCGAACGCCTTTACCCCGGGGGGCTGGACATACGCGTCCGCCACCCGGTCGACCAAAGGTCGTGACCGACTTTTACCGCGAGGTTTCCACGCCTCGACCCACCGCAAAATGGCGGGCGGAATCATGATCCCATGGAGTGGCGGAGGATGCAGGTACTTCGGCCATCTCCCGCTTTCGAAATCCGCAGAAGTTTCTGGGAGCAGGTAAATTTCAAAACCGGGCTGTCGCAGCATGACAGCGGTCATCGCTGTTAGCCCTTGTGCACCTGGTGACAGGGCGACGACGCGAGGTCGAACGCTACATGCCTTCTAAGCTTGGGGTCACAGGTTCGAATCCTGTCGGGCGCGCCAGTTTTCCGCCATTTTCCTGTTACCTAAATCTGCATCAGGTAACGTATAGGTAACAAGCGAGCGGGATATCGTGACCGCTCGTGGCACCCTGTGGGACGAGAGGTCGGACACGACGGCGGCTTTTTTGGCCGTTAGCGGACTGACAGCTTGCAGGATTTATCGGCCGGAAAGCTGACCTCTGGGAGTCTGCACGCCGTCTCGCTTGCTGTCTAGCCGCTCGCTTTCGCTACAATGGCATCGCGCAGACGCTGGAATGAAGGTCGAGCCTCTTCCAGTGCTTTCGCGGCCTCCCAAATAGGGGCCAGCGCTTCGGTGAGGTCACCTTCCTTGAACCCCTCCGCCAGTCTGGCGGCGTCGAAGGAGATGGGCAGATAGAGACTGTTGCCATCGCGCCGAAAACCGGCCTGCTCGATCCTACGGAGTTCCTCTAAATAGGTATCAAGTATGACTTTGTAGTCGCGGACATATAGGCTGTTGTTATACCATTGGATTCCGATGGCCTCTCGCTCTGTTCTTGGCGCGACGTAGCAGGCGAGCCACGTTTCAAGCGCTGAGCCGTCACGTGCAGTTAATCGAAACCAGGGATCGCTGTCACCGTCTTCGTCGAGCCACGATCTAGGCACAAACCAAGCTTCGTCGGGATTATCTCCATCGTCAAAATGATACTCGGCATTATGCAGGGCCTGCTTGAGCGTAGTCCAAGCTTCGGAATTCAAAGTGGGATCGATCGTCTCTTCAACGCGTGCAAGTGCCGCCTCCAAATCACCGATATTGCCGGCGATCAGCGCATCGAGTTCGCTCGCTTCCACAATCAACTCCCCAACGAACGGCAGTATTCGCCGAACTGGCCAATTAGCCAGCCAGCGTGCGTGCCCTGACCGGCTTGAGCGGCGGCTTCCGCGACAGTCCGCCAAGTCACCTTAGAAATCTTGTCAGATTCACCCTTGGGCGAGTAAGGCGCAAGAAAAATTACGTGGTGCTCGGCCCGCCGCATCAACCGGGCGCGGGAGCCGATTGCGGCGACATACCGGGGGAGCTGATTCTCCCCTTCCCCAGCAAATATTTTCACCTCGATACCAACGATAGATGAGCTGGTCTCTACGGTTATATCGACCCGATCGGCGACTGTTCCATTGAGGCAGTGCTCGGTCTGCACCCGATAGCCGTTGGCAAGTTCCGCTCCGTCGGGAAATCCGGTGCCGGCGCGATCGAAAATCCGGGTGAGGAACGCGCGGGCTTCGTCGCCATATCGACGGCGGTCCCATAAGGCTGCTAAAACAGCACATACCCGCAGCTCATCATGACCAAGCCCGGCCGCCACCCACGGGTTGGTACATGCTCGTGCCTCGGCGGTATTGAGCGGTGCGCGCAGCTGTTTAACGAAGCGCCCAAAGCGGTCGCGATCAATCTGTAGGTGAGGTGCCTCTTCTTCGGCCTCCCTGCAGAAAGGCGGGCGAGCCTGCTCGAAAAAATGCGCGAGCCGCTGGCGCAGACCGTTATCTATCATTTCCTTAGCCATCTCGGGACCGGCAACCCCTGTTCGTCATTCCCGCCTGCAGCTTGCTCGCCAACCTGAACGAGCACAAGGGCGAGCCGGAGCAATGGCAGCTCTCAGGCGCGCGAGTTTGGAGCGTGAATTACCGGAATGGCGCAAGCGGGCACTGCCGCGGCCCTGAAATTGGCTTTCGCGGGAGGTGGCCGAACGCTGCGACCTAAATTACCTTTTCTAGGAGGGAAAGGACGGAGGCCTTCTCGCCGTCCCCACATTCGTCCCCACGGGTAGCGTCGGCTTCAATGTCTGCTGGTGAGATTATTTGGGAGGCAATCAGTCCGCCGCGGGAGCGGATCATGGCCTACAACGCTGCTGCGATCTCATCGCTGATGGCGGACTGATTGAGATAGCCCTCGATGCTATGGGCGTTTTCAGTCTGGTTGTTGATGGTCCCATTGTCGATGATCCCCGACGGGAATTCACCGGCAAGGGATTTGCCGAGCGAGACCGGGTCACCGCGATCATAGAAATTCAGCCACCGCCCAACATTAGCCGGCGCGCGATGCGGCAGGTCGACATAACGCTTCACTGCCTCGACAGCGAGCGGCGAGCCCATGGTAATGAACAGCGGCACCTTGAGGTCATAGCCAGCTCGCGCCAGCTCGCGCAGGAGGTGGATCGCGATCACGGTCCCAAGCGAGTGAGTGACCAGCACCAGCTCGCCGGACCCGAGCTTCGGCCGCACCCGGTCATCGATCGCCGGCCTTACTCCAGGCTTCTTGAGATAGGCATAAGCCTGCTTCAGGAAGCGGAGGGCTGTATCCCGAAGGGGTGGGGCAAGCTCATCGAGGAGGCGGAGAACGCCGACCGCGAAACGGCCAAGGCCGGTGCTCATCGGAATTGCAGTCACCGCCGGGTCGAGCGTGGCCTGCGCCCTTTGTGCCGCAGCCTCAATCTCCGGCGTCGTAAAGCCGCGCTGGTCCGCGGTCTCGGCCAGAGCCGCCTGGATGAACTCAAGCTCGCCCTCCCCGACACCGGACAGCTCGGATACGCTCGCGCTCATCGGCTGCGCAGCCACCAGATCCTGGCTAAGCTGATAGAGAAGGTCACCATAGAATGCCATCTGCGGATGAGCGGCAGCAAGTTTCGCAGAGTCAAAGCCGTGGTCGGTGAGGATCTTCGACCATTTGGTGAGCAGGCGCGGCTCGTCATAGGCCTGCTGGCCGATGCCGTGGATGAACAGGAGCCTCATTATTGTGCCTCCAGACCGAAATGGGTGATGAGCGGCCAGGCCCCGTCTTCCGAAAGGGCGGTGAAACTGCTGTCGAGGAGGTGAGGAAGGGCCGCCCCTAGCGGCTGCGTTAGCGGTTCCTCGATCGGATCCGGCGCGGCGACATAATCCCAACCCAGGCGGAGCCATGGGCAAAATCCTCCCACGATGCCGGATATCGCACCGGTCCGGCGCCGCGCAAAATCGGGAAGATCACTGTCATCGCGCCGATCGCGAGCCTCCACGGCAGGGACATGGGCGATCACCGCCTCACCCGCCCTGTGCGTATTTAGCAGGCCGAGCAAGGCAACATCATAAGGGATAGGCTGCCCCTGGGAGGCATAGAAGTAGGCCATGCGGCGGATGTTGTCGCGGTCCCCGGTATAATCATAGAGATAAGCGGCGATGGCCCCAAGCATGGGATTGGCATGCTTGTCATGACGTAAGGAGGTCGCGAGACGGTCAGCGGCGCCCGGCGAGAGCCTAGTCGTCTGCAGCTCGGCAATCGCGGCATTGGTGAGCGCTAGGCTGGACGCATCCGAGCGATAGGCTGGTGCGCACATCCAGCCGGTGATGCGGTGTTTTCCATCATGCGTGACCAACGTCGAAAGACCGGCATAGACGACCACCGGAGCAAACAAGCCGTCGGCATATTCGACGATCACCTGGACGGCGTCTGCATTGGCAATGTTCACCTGCCATGATTTGGCTCCCCCGACGCGCGTTGCTCCGGACGGCGCCCAGACCCTGACCGGCTGTCCTCCGCTCATGATGAGATTGGCGTCGACGGACATCCTCCGCTGACCCTGCCGCAGGGTCCGCCGAATGCGGGAACGCCGGCTACGCCGAGCTTCGCGCTCGAGCCCCTGCTTGGCAACGACGGCGGCGGCCCCGGCCTGCCAGACGTGCATCCGCTTGGTTGGTTCGCTGATCCCTGGAGCCTCGCTCTGTTCGATGGCGAAAGCCAAGTCGATCCCGCCCGGCACTTGCTCCAATGCGTCGGTGCCGCCCGCCCGATCGATGGGCGATGGTGCGGACACCAAATTGATGCTGCTGAGGCGCTCGAGCGCCTGCTCAACCGCGTGATCGGCCGGCATTCCAAGGGCCTGCGCGGGTACGCCGGGCGGCGGCCATGCGATTGGTGGTGCTACGGGTTTAGGGGGCCCATTGACGTCATAATAGACCATCTCGGGATCTCCCCGGCCATAGCCGCGAATGGCCTCGGCCTGACAGTCCAGCCCATAACGCTCCCCGACCTTGCGCGTCTGGATGGAAATGAAACGGAGCAGCGAGTCGCTGTCGATCAGCCCATCCTTCTGCCGTGAGAAGGCCTTGGGCTCATGACCCCAGAGGGCATTCGCAAGGGAGCCGGAAAGAATGCAGCGTGCATCGGCTGCGGTTCTCCCGGGGATCATGAAAGCAGCCTTGCCATCCTCCACCGCATTGAAGCGGTCGAGCCCCGGCTGGACTGCCTGAACCGGACCCCTGCCCAGGACAGGATCAGGCGCGAGGTTTGCTGTGGACGGGCGATTGGCGAAATCGCGGCATGCATCGCTGATCAGCGTGAGATATTCGATCCCGTAACTGTGGAGGGAAGCCTTCAGCGCCTCTACCGAGACGGCGCGGTTCTCGGACTCCCAATCGGTCGGTAGCCACAAGGTCCGGACACTGTCCTGACGGAGGCCGTGACCGGCAAAATGAAGCACCAGCCACTGGGTAAGCTCGCCGGGCGGAAGAAGCCGAAGCAACTCCTCCTTGATCCGTGGGATGGTGACCGCAAGGCCCGTGGGATGGTTGATATCCACCGGTGCTGCATCGCCGCTGATCCAACGCGTCTGCCCGACCTCCGCCTGGTCAGTCAGGACCGTGACGGCGTCGAAATTTGAGCAGCGTGCCCATTCGCCGATGTCCCCCGCCGCCGTTGCCGCGCCCGGCAGCCAGTCAAGCGGCTGCGCGTTGGCAACGCCGATAGCAAGGCATACACGCCGATTCTGCGGATGTGGCATCAGGCCCCTGTTCCCCCATCACCCCGAGCCCGGTGAGGCTAGGCTTTCCCGCGAAAAAGGGAAGCCTCACGGTCCAGCCAATGCTCTCGCCGATGGGACGCGGGTCCTAAACCGTGGCTGGTTTGATGGAGAAGCGTCACGGGATGGAAGCTTGACCGGGCAGTCTGACAGAGCGCATCGACCCACGACCATTGATCGTCAGGAAAAATCGCCGAAACCCTCACGGAAGGCTGCTCACGCAGTGAGCAAAACCGCCTTCATGCGTCCTGGGTAGTCAAACCTTTTCATCTCTTGAAGAAGATCGAGTGAGGCGACGACGATATAGTCCATCACTATCACCGCCTCGGAAGGGCTAAGCGCCTTCTCCGTGATGATGTTGAGCGGCGTCGAATGAAGAAGCTTACTGGTGAGTCGGTACAAGAACTCGTAATGCTGGAGCATTCCCGCCCGTTCGGCCTGCTCCCGCCACTTCCAGCTCCGCTCTGCGGCTTCCGCGTAGCCGGGAGGAAGAGCTGAAGCAAGGTGAGCCATGAGCTTTCCCTTCTTGGCGACGGTCTCGGTGATCTTCCGTTCGATTTCGGGAATCACCTCATCGCGGAGTTTAATGGCCTGCAGGGCATAACTATTGAAGGCTGCTGCGGCAGCAAAAAGGCTGAACTCCCGCCTGACCATATCGTCCAGTATCGCGGTCTGACGACGGTGCTCCTCCTGAGCCGCAGCCACTGAGTCCGAGCCCGGCTCATCGTCCAGGATGCTGCCGATCGTAGACATGAGACCCTCGTCATCGAGTTCCTCTGCATGGTCGAAAAGGTCAGCCTCGTCGGCGACTTTTTGCAGGTAGGATCGGTAGTTTGCAGCCATGTCATCAAGGAATTTCGCATAAAAGATGAGACCGTTGCGAAAATCGCGGTTCAGGAACCGTAGCCACACAAGATTTTCGAATACATTTCGGGCGATCGCGAGCAACTCGAAGGTTCCATACTCCCCTTCGCGCTTGAACATGAGCTCCAACTTATCGAGCGTACCAATATGGGCAAAATGCACCCATCTGGCCGCCGACAGTTCCGGGTCGACGCCGTCCGCCTGCAAGCGAAGCTCGAGCATCTGCCGCTCGCCTCCAACGCGAGCTCGGACGGCGGCGAGGGCCCCATGCACCTCGGTCCGAAATTCGGAGACCAGATCGTCGAAAGTCTTCTGAAGCGTAGTCATCATCCCTTCTAACTTCGGGTTCGGCGCTTTTCCTATAGGGTCTCGCGACAGGGGTCGAAATTGGGCTAACGAACACCGATTTCGGCCAATGGACCGCCGGGGATGAGTTGGGCCAGCACCGCTCTCGCTGACGTGGCGGCGACCCCGACGGCTCAAACGGGCCAGGAACCGTGCGAGAGCGACATTCCCATCGACGCGCCAGGCGAATCGACGCTACGCGCACCCTAATCGAACTTCAGCTTTCGAGGGAGCCGCAACAACGCGGGGCAATCCCCGAACATGGAAGCGGCCACTGCCGCGCAGCCTCGTCCGCGTTTGGTACAGGCCTTAACGGCTTCGCGGGAGGAAGCTGTACGTCGGCGACTAAGCGATTGAATCACAGAGCTTCATTGCCCGACGGTCAAAGCCAACCCCACAATCCTCCCCACGTTCGGCGCAGACTTTAGTGGCTACCCTTGGGCGTATATGGGTTACGGCCCAACATTGAGTTGTAGTTCGCTCACGCTCTCGCGATTGAGGCTCGGTGAAGGCGGCGTCGGTCGGCCGGCATGGAGCGCAGTACGATGGCAAAAGAGTCACCATTGGGTGAAGTCCCAAACCTCCCCGTCACAATAGATTTGCTTGCACTCGCTAAAGCCCTTGAGCGCCGTGGGGGCAAGCGCAAGGTGGTAGGCGCGCTACGGAGTGCCTGGCGGGCGCAGTCCTGTGTCGCCGATCTTAGACAGGCGGAAGGCATTTGTGAGACGCTTGATCAGCTCACTGCCGGTTCGTCTACTTTCGGGGCCCCCTCGCTTGTGAACATTCAAAGCTCCCTGCTATCGACCGCGATTCTACTGTACGCCCGCGCCACCTCGACAGGTGGCTCGCAGGGCGAACGCGGGTCCGTTCAATTGGAAGCCTCCAAACTCACACCCGGCCAGCGGGAGGACCACAAGACGCTCGTCGCTATACGGAACCGCGCGCTCGGCCACGTGCAGACAGACACCAGCATCGCGGGAGATTTCTGGCACAAGGATTTCCTCTTTGCGAAGCGCGTACAGCCGGGAACTTGGGGGATCGCCAGCGGATCAACCAGCATCGGCCTGCACTTCGAGGCGATGACGATCCTGCGGCGTCAGCTGCCGGTGGCTCTGGTGATCCTTACTGCGAGGAGTCGCGAGAGAATTAACGAAGCGATGCAATCTGTCGAGGAGACACATCCAAGCGAGGCAACGATGCTGCGCCACCAGGTCGACCCTGTGGCTTGGTTCGGATCGCTTGAGACTGCTCAAGCCATGTTGGCGGGTGGGCCTGGCGAGGAATCGTCAACTTGGCTGCCACTACGGTGACGAGGCCAGCCGAAAAGCAGACATCAAGCCGCAGGCGAAATCTACGCCAGGAGATTGTAGAGTATTCCGTTGAAGCGATTGTGCTCATCCGGACCATCACCGACTTGGGGGCAAAGGGGTCGTCATAAGTCGAATCGCACCCTCCCGGTGACATTCGATGTTGATTGCAGGCAGCTGACCGAGGGCCATTGACGTGGTACTCAATTAGGGGTCGCTCCGCACCGTGCCCCCAAGAAGCACCCCCGCACTCGAATTCGACAGTGGTTAGAATCCGTTGTGCGATGAACCGAGAGCGACCGGCAGTAGGATCATCAGGAGCGATTCGTGCAATCGGTGGTACAAGGCGAGTTGTATCGCCTAACTTGGTCGGGGAGGGCCGGACTATTGTATGGAAGGCCTCTGAAATGAGCTACTGCGGGGCGGCTTCCGATCCTCCATCGCGCCCAGTAGCATCTGAGGCGTTCCCGTGACGCAGTCGCCCGAGCTCGCCGGCGGCGCCGGCTTCACCTTCGCGGACCAGGTCACCGTCCGCTATCTCACCGCGCTACTCCTTGGCTCCGCCGCGCCGGCGCTGGCCGAGCGGACCGTTGTCCGCGTCGCGCTCGAGCAATGCGACGCCGGCGAGCCGCTCGACGACATCATCATCGATGGCCGGGCGCCCGACGGTTCGATCGCGCGGCTCAGCCTGCAGGCGAAGCGTGAACTGACGATCAGCGCGGCCGCGCGTAATAAGGACTTCCGCGACATCGTGCGCGATGCCTGGGGGACACTTGACAAATCCGACTTCCGCGAGCGTATCGACCGGATCGGTGCGGTCACGGGCCCCTCGACCGGAGTCGGCAAATCGCGCACGTTGCAGAGCTTAGCCGATCTGGCCCGCGCGAGCGCGACGCCTCACGATTTCGCGCGACGGTTCAAACCCGGCGGCGCCGCCTCCGACGAATTGGCGAAGGTGCTCGGCGATCTCCAGACGATCACGCGCGATCTCGGCAGGCCGGCAGGCGCCGAGGATCTGCACAAGCTGCTCGCCCATTTCGTCCTCATTCGGTTTGATGCGCTGCACGAAGGAGCCGCCGAAGACGCCGCCACGATCGAGATGCTCATCCAAGCATTGCGCCCCGGTGCCCAGAACCAAGCGGTCGCCTTGTTCAGCCGCCTGCAGACGCTCGCGCGTCAAGGTGCCGGCCGGGCGCGGTGCTGGGATGCGGCGGCGTTACGGATCGATATCGCGCCGTGGTTCGAACTCGCTGTTGCGCCGTGGCTCGCGGCAGATATCGAGCGGCTTGGCGTCGAGAGCCGCCAGGCGGCCGCGAGCATCGCAGACCGGATTGGTGATTGCGGGATTGCCCGGCCGGCCTTCGTCGAGAAGGTGGCGACAACGCTCGCGCAGCACCGCTTCGTAACGCTGCGGGGGTTGCCGGGATCAGGCAAATCGGCACTGCTCCGCCACCAGGCGGACGCTGCTTTGACAGAAGGTCCGGCGCTCTTCCTCAAAGCCGATCGCCTGGCCGGCGGCAGCTGGGCGCAATTCGCAACGCATCTGGGGCTAACGACGGTTGACCCGGTGCCGCTTCTCGCCGAGGTCGCGACGGTCGGGACGCCGACGCTCTTCATCGACGGGCTCGATCGGATCGACCGGACACAGCGCGGGATCGTGGTCGATTTGTTGAACGCAATCGATGGCACGGCTGCGCTCAGCGGGTGGCGCGTGCTGGCCTCGCTGCGCGATTCGGGCGTCGAGCCGGTGCGAACGTGGCTTCCGCAGTTACTCGATGGCGGCCGTGTCGCTTCGGTGCGGGTCGACGCGCTCAGCGACAGCGAAGCGCGCGAGCTGGCCAAGGCCCGGCCGCAGCTCCAGCCCCTGCTGTTCGGCGCCGAGGCGGTCCGCAACCTCGTCCGTAGACCGTTCTTCGCCAAGATCCTGGATGAGGCGGGGATGAGCGAGGGCGCCGCACCGCGCTCGGAGACAGAGCTGCTCGCCCGCTGGTGGCAACGCGGCGGCTTCGACGCCGAAGGCGGCGATGCGCGCCTGCGGCAGCGAACACTCCTTCGGCTGGTGCGGCTGCGCGCCTTGAGGCCCGATGTGCCGGTCCCCTTGCACGAGCTTGAGGACGCGCTGTTGCCGGTGGTCGAGCAGCTTGTCGCCGATGGCGTGCTCGAAGAGGCTGACGGCCCGCATTTCGTCCGCTTCGCGCACGACATTTTCTTCGAATGGTCGTTTGCGCAGCTGCTAGCGAGCAACGGCACCAATTGGATCGAGACGCTGCGGACGACCGGCGAGCCGCCGTTGATCGGGCGGGCGATCGAGCTTCATGGGCAAGCCATGTTCGTCGCGAATACGGAAGGCTGGAGCGCAATGCTGGCGCCTCTCGGCGACCCGCGGCTGCGCAGCCAGTGGCGGCGCTTGTGGCTGCTGGCACCGCTCGGCCATCCCGAATTCTCGCACCATGCGGCGACCTATCACGCCGTCGTGTCGGCCGATGACGAAGACCTATTACGGCAGGCGCTGGTATGGTTTCAGGCGCAGCATACGGTACCCAACCCTGCCATCCTCGATGGGAGCCAGGGCGACATCGCCGACCGCGACGCGCGCGTGAGGATCGCCGATCTGCTTGGCTGGCCCGACGACTTCCGCCTGTGGACGCGCTTCCTCGACTTTCTCGACGATCGGCTGCCGACGCTCCCGGTTAGGCTGCTGCCCCGTGTCCTCACCCTATTCGAGGTCTGGCAGAATGCGCTCGCCGACCATCCGAATGCGGTGTCGAAAAGGATCGTCGCGTGTGTCGCTGGTTGGCTGAAGGCGCTGGAGCAGCGGCGCGAAGACATGGGGCGATTCCGCCGGTCAAAAGAGCAAGAAACGGATCCCTGGGACGAGCTCGAGGACGCCGAAGAGTTCGAAGGCGCTTTGCGGCACATTCTGCTGCGCGCGGCGCGGGTCGAGCCTCAGCGCGTCGCGCAGTATCTCAAATCGTTCGACAGTGAGCATCCCGCGTCGCACCGCGTCTTCGACGGAATTGTCGCCTTTTCCCCACTGCTGTCGCACACGCATCCGGGCGAACTCACCGACTTCACCCTTCAACATCTGAAACGCGAGCTGCCCGAGGAACATCGTCGCCGTCGTCTCGAAGATGTGCGCCGCTCGCGCGCTCACCGTGAGAAGCTGCTGCGCAAGCCCGCCAACGAACGCGACTGGTCCGACGAAATGACGCTATCGAGCCCGGACCTCGGCTATATGGGACCCGATCGGTGGGATTGGGACGCGTTGGCGCTCGAACGCCATCCGTCGGCCTTTTATCCGGAATCTCCCCTCCACGAGCCGTTTCATTCGCTGTTCGCCAACGCCCCTGATGAAGCGTTACGGCTGGTCACCGCGATAAGCAATCACGCCGTTGAAGCCTGGCGTCAATTGCATCGGATGATGCCGGGAAGCGGAACGCCTATCCCGATCACCGTAGACTTTCCATGGGGGAAGCAAACGTATTGGGGCGGCCGGCGCGAATATCTGTGGAGCCGGGGAATGTGGGCGCCCAACGCGCTGGCCTCAGCATTTCTCGCGTTTGATGCCTGGGCGCTGGCGCAGATCGACGCGGGCGCGGACCCCAGCGCATTGATCGAACGCATCGTGACCGGCAACGACTCGATCGGTGTCCTTGGGATCGCCCTGCATCTCGCCTTGGCGAAACCCAGCGTGAGCGCGGTCGAGGAAGCGCTGATCGGGACGCTCCGGCTCTGGCAGGCTGACATCGAGCGGCTGGTGCAAGAGACTAGCATCAAGGTGACAAGCCAGATGGGCTTCTCGCGCGAGGAGCATCGCAAGAGCGCGCAGGCGGTCGATGAGCTCAACAAGCATGCAGTTCGCGCGAGGGAACTACGGAACCTTGTCCCGCTCCACGTGCTACAGTCCGACGGAGATGCCGGGGTTCGGGTCGGTGCGACGATTCGAGCGTTTATCGACGCGCCGGACTTCGAGCTCGAGGAACAGCGAAGCGATCCGGAGACGCGGGCACGCTTCGCCGAGGAGGCGCGCACCTTCGCCGCCTGGGGCAATGTCGAACATTACCGCCTTATCAAAGTGCCGGACCAGCCAGATCGCCACGGCGTGGTGATGGTCAACCCGATCGTCGAGGAGCCGGAGGTCAAGGCGCGGCTCGAGCAAGGCAACGAGCAACTAGCAACGTTCAGCCTGTTCCATTGGGCAGATCGCAGCTTCGAAGCGGGCAAGCTGCATGACGAGATGACGATCAAAGGCGCCGTCGCCGCCGCAAAGGCGATGGACGCGGCCAAGCTGTTCGATGCGGGCCAGGACGAGGATCGGCTGTCGGTGAAGCGCGGTGCGGTCGCGGGCGTGGCCGCTACAATGGTCGCGTTCGCGCCGGATGGGGATCTAGTCTGGGCGCATGCAGTGCTGCGGCGCGCGGCGGCGACGCCCGAGGAAGCTGGGCCGTTGTGGAACTCGGTGTCGCAGATCGCCTGGCACCCCTGCCTGTTCGTCGCACGCGCAGCTGCGGCGGAGCTCCGGCGGCAACCCGACGACCGCGCGACCGCTGAGACGCTGATGGCGCTGCTCATCCATCCGCTCGACTGCGTTCGCTTCGAGGCTACCAAACAGCTGGCGGGTCTGTGGGACATCGCGCCGCGTCTCGCCTGGGAAGGCCTGCGGCTTTCGCTCGAACTCTGCATCTCCGATCCGAGTGACACGACCACCGGATCGATGCACGAACCTTACTCGCATGCGGCGAGCCGGGAATGCCGGCTGGCCGCCGCGCTGGAGGCACTCGACGCTGCCCCGCTGCCCTTGCCAGTCCCGCCGACGCCTTGGGTTCAATCTGACGTCCCCGAGCGCGGGCGCGGCAAGGTCCACCGCGACGATGAGGGCGAAGGCTGGCGGAGGGCGGACGGGTGGTGGCAGTCCGACGATGCGAGCAAGATCCTCCGCACCGTGCCGCTCCGGACCGTGATTGCGGATGCGGCACTCGGAGCGCTGTTCATCGATCATTGCGAAGCGATGCTCGGCTGGACGGTGGAACGCCGCGCGCCGACCTGGGATTCGCAGTTCCGCAAGCTCGATGATCGCGCGGGAGACTTTGAATGGACTCACGGCTTTGCGGAAGTCCTCGGTAGTATGATAGGGTTGATCGATCCGGTACGCGCCGACCACGCCTTCCTGCAACCGATCTGCGCGCTTCATGACGAAGCCTGTTTCGCGTTGCTCGGTCCGCTGACGACGATGTTCCTGTGCCACCATATGCTCGATGCGCCGACGGCCGCGCCGGTCACCCAAGTGGTGCTCGACCGCGCCCTCGACCGGCTCCTCGCCGCGCGCCCGTTCAAGAGAAGTGGTTATCGCGCCGGCGAGCTCCATGGCTTCGACATGCCGCGGCTGGCGAGCTGGCTGATGTTCGTCGGCGTTGAGAACGCCTCGCTCTCGCATCGCTTTTCGAATGGCGACTGGTCTGAGATTGCGCTGATCCTGCCGACGGTCAACAGGTTCGTCCGCGCCGCAGGATGGGCGCCGTCAGTGATGATCGACTTCCTGACGCTGGTCGAGCGCGCCGGGCCGGACTTCCCGGCAGATGCGTTCGCCGATGCGATCCTGGCCACGCTTCAGTCAAGCGCTGATCCCGGCGCGCGGTGGCGGGGCACCTTGATCGGCGCACGTATCGCGGCACGGGTCCAAACGATCGCCGATCGTGAATCGCCGTTAGCGCTGGCGCTTGGCCAAAAGCTGCTGCGCATCCTCGACTTGCTGGTGGACCAGGGCGATCGCCGGAGCGCGGCGCTGCAGATCAGCCCGGCGTTCCGCGACCTGCGGTTGCCGCCGTCGCCGGCCCCCGCAGGAACCGCAGGCTAGACGAGCGGGGATCGCGACGCTTGCGACCAAGATGTACTGGACGCTGAGCCCGTGGCCGATCGTCCAGCTGACGCTGTCGCCACGCAGCGATCGGCGTAGCGCGACAATGTCTGCTGGATGATCAGGCGCCTCGCATCGAGAGACCACCCCTTTTGGCGCGCACACCTGACGACGATGTGACCGGGCCCTATCGGGGTTTCAACAACTCCGCTCGCACACGTGTCCAAGAACGTAATTCAGCCGCGGAATGGCGTGCCTGATAACGTCACCGCCGCGTTCCTATGATCATAGGCATCGAGTAAGCGGCGCACCCCGCGGGCAATCGTCCACTGATCGTCCATCGGGCCGACACGCACCGACACGATTGGCAGTGTCGGTGCCTCGCGAACTCGCTTCATGTTGCGAAAATCGAGATTGCGCGACGACAGATAGGGGACGATCCGTCCCCCGGCCTCGCGGAACGAGGCGGCTGGGTGCTCGGGATGCCAGCCCTCTCGCATCCGACCGTAGTCATGCGCGGTGTAGGTGAACCGGACTTCGCGTTCCGACGCGAACGACGGATCCTTGCAGGCCACGATATAGCGCCACAGCCCGTAATAAAGGCTGTTGGCGCACATTTCACGCTCTTCCTCCGGGGTGATCGGGTCGACCCGCAGACTAGGTCGCGGCAACAAAACGTCCTCGGCATAGGCAGCGATATACGCCTCCAGCATTTGGTCGAAAGCCCAAGCCTGCTCTGTCGGGTCGTAGAGGACCATGTGCAACTCGCCTTCCGACGTGTAACCGAACATCAATGGACCGTGCTCCAGCTCGATCGCGATCGGCGCATCGCCTCGGCCGTAGCCGCGCCACTGGGCGAGATCGTCGCCTTCCAGTGAAAAGCAGGCGACATAGACGATCGGGTCGGGTTCATCTGTGAACTTGGCCAAGGCGCTTGCGAGCATTTCCTTGACATCGGCGCGGGGATCGACGGCCATCGCCGCCCTGATCCGCTCGCAAGCGATCTTGCGGCCATGCTCAATTTCGACCCGGTCGTTGAGGAACGTCGCGTCGCTCAGCCAGAGTTCGTTGTTACGCAGGATCGAGATCAGCGCCGCAGACGAGGTATAGTGAAACAGGGTAGGCTGAACTGGATTGGCATGGAAGCGCTCCGCGAACGCGATCGAGGCCGTACGGTTGGCGCCGAACCAGCGCGGCATCGTTGTGGCCGGATCGGCGCCCTCCAAAATCTTGCGCACGCCCGGCTGCAGGTCCGGCGGCCCTTGGTCAGAGGTGACCGGCATGGCGTCCTAGCTCAGTACCGGTCACCGGATCGTCCACGACGATATCGTCCCCGTCGAGGCGGATCGTCCGCGTCGCCATATCAGGACCGACCTCGGCGGTGAGGCGCGCGTCAATCGCCTTCAGTTGCTTGACGAGACCGATCGCGCGAAACGTGCCCTTCGCCTGGGTTCCGGCTGTTGTGATCATCGGTCCCGCGAGAGCTGCGCCGCCACCGGCTGCAGCGAGGTCGGCGCGATCCGCGCCTTTGTGGATTGGGAACAAGGCGACCAGCTGGCTCCTCAGCTGCGCGAGGCGTGGGTTCAATGTCTCGGATGTCGTCATGCGTCCCACTTAGGCGGCCGATCCGGCGAGCGCCAGCGACGGCGGGCTACGCCTGGTCGCCGGCTTCTGGTCGGGCCGCTGCCGCGATTTTTCCCTTCTTGCGCTGCTCGCGTTCGACCAACAGCCGCGGTTCCAGATCGATGCCGCGAACATGGAGGCGTACGGCGCCGGCGAGCTTCGCCTCGAGTTCGTCCGCGGCTGCCGAAAGAAAATCGATGAGTTCCGCGAATGTGAGGGATGCGTTGGTCTCCGGGTGTCGCCAGCCCTGTCTCTTTGCCCGCGTAATCGCCAAGCAGCCGACGCGGCTGCCCTCTGGCGCCAGATATTTGGTGACGACTTGGCTCGATAGCGTGTCGCGCAGGTCGGCGGCGGAGCGGTCCTTGTCGCCGACTTTCAGTTCGATGACGCCCTGCTGGTCTGCGGCGACCGACCGCAACCGAATATCGGTTTCCTTCTCCTCGTCGGTGACCCCTTCCTGATCGACCGTATAGGCGCCGTTGGCATGGGTCTTGAGATGCAGCGCGATCATGCGCCGCATGACCTTCTCATTCTCGATCAAGGCCCAGGCTGCCCTTGGCGACACGTCCTGAACGAGCATGTCGTCGATGTCGTCGAGGCGATCAATCATGAGGTCGAACATCGCTTCGCGCGTCATCGGCGGCGTCTCACCCCGGCGCTCGAGCATGACGACCTGATCGGCGGTCATCGGCGTGCCTTCCGCCTCGGCCGCGGCACGCTCGCGGGAGAGGAAGTGGATGCGGTCGCGCATGTGCTGTAGAAGCGGGTCGTCCGCCAGCTCCAGCTTGGCGCGCCAGGCGTCCTCTCCTTTCGCATCGATCAGGGCATTCAACATTACGCCGCGCGCGCGTTGCGCGTCATCGCGCGGACCTGGTGAATAGACGCCTTCGTGACGGAGGTCGTCGGCTTCGGCGACATGCTTATGGGCAAGACGGGCAAGCCGAAGCAGCAGCGACGGAGTGAACCCTTCGGCACCGACGTCTACAGTCGGTCCGTGATGGTCGCGGCCGAACAAGTTGGCGAACCAGCCAACAGCCTCGCTGGGGGGCAAATCTGGCAGGGCAAGCGCCTGTTCCAGCGCTGAGACGCCGGTGGGGGGATCAAGCCGCATCAATGTCGGCAACCAGATTCCGGCGAATGGAGCCTGCAGCCCGTCTCCGACTCGCTGGATCGCCATTTGGCGAATATGCGCGACGATTTCCGGGTCCTTGGTCGATAGAAGGATTCCGACGACCCGGTTCAGCCGATTGAAGCTGGCGACCGAATTCTCGTTATGCCCGGCACGGTCGCCATGCTCGTCGAGCCACGCGCGAACCTGCGGGACGAAGAGCCGTGCGACGGTCTCGCTTGCGCCGTCAATGCTCTGCAGCAGCCACCCGTCGGAAGGGTCCTCGCCCGATTGCCCCAGATCGTAGCGGAGTTCGCCGCCGAGTACCTCAATGATGGCATCGGGATGCGCTGCCGCGAGATTGTCCAGCCACCCCGGGAAGCCATCGAGTTCGAGGGGAACATAGCGGCAGGCAAGACGCGCGTCGGCAGGAGAGAGTTTCTGCGCCCAGCGCGGATCCTCCGCTTCCGCCCCGACCCCGGCGAGTCCCAATAGCCAACGCGACGAATAGGTGTTGCGATGCTCCGGATCGCGCTCGTTGCGCAGCGTAGGTCGATCGCTGCGCCAGACGCGACCGAGCGCGATCCGCATGCGGTCGGCGACGTCGGGGCTGAAGTATCGCTCGATGAAGTGGCGGCGCCAGCCTGAGGGCCGTCCCTCGTCTCCCGAGTGCTGCATCGCATGCCAGAGGTTCCAGACGGTTTTGCGTTCGCGACCTTCGCCGAACAGCTCCTCCGGACGTTCGGCGATCTCGCGCCAGAACGCGACCCAACTTAAATGATCCTCGGCCTCCTGACGCGCATTGGCGGCCTTCCGCTCGGCCCATTCGACTTCATGTTTGAGGTAGTCCTCATCCAGCTCCCGTGGTGCGAGCCGTTCCTCAAGCAGCCCAAACAGCGTCGTCTCGTCGGCCGTGGCGGTGCGGAGGCGCGCTTCCCATCGAGCGGGCTCT
Organism: Allosphingosinicella sp.; assembly: GCA_036399655.1. Lineage (GTDB taxonomy): Bacteria > Pseudomonadota > Alphaproteobacteria > Sphingomonadales > Sphingomonadaceae > Allosphingosinicella. The sequence goes on from DASWMS010000075.1 coordinate 31,837, forward strand.
ACATCGTTCGGTCGGGCGCTGCTGACCGCGAGTTCGAGCGCTACCAGCCGTTCGGCCAGGGGCCGCTCGCGGTCGCCAAGGTGATCGAGGATCCAGCCAGCGTCGTTTCCATTGACGCTGAAATGGTCGCGACGACCAGCGTTGCCCGCGCGGGTCCTGACGTCCCGTGCCGGATGAAGCGCCTCGGTCAAAGCGTCGGCTGCCCAGAATACCTGAGCGCGGAGTGAGGGCGTTGCGTCGCAGACCGCCTTGCTGAGCTGCTGGATCGGTTCGTCCAGTCCGCCTTCCTGCTTGGCGAACCGCAAGACGATTGCGATCGCGTCGGCAAGGCCGGGGGAACAATCGCCGGCGATGACCTGCCGGTGGCTCAGTGCCGCGAGCGCGGGCATCAAGTCGGAACGCTCAATCTGGAAGTGCGGCCACTCCTTCGACCATTTGGCGCCCGATCGGATGATTTCGCCGATTCCGTCACGGAGGCGATCGACGTCAGCGTCGTCCAACGCGGCTTCGGGGATGAGCCGGGGAAGATGGTAATTCAGATAGGATATGCTGCTTTTGGCCTCGCGAACGCGGCGCAGCGTCGCGAGCACCGCCGGAATGCCGATACTCTCCGGGAACAACTGGATCAGTGCCGCCTTCGCTGTGCACTCCGGCCATAGCTTCGCGTCTGTCTCGATCGCATGGATGACTTCGGGGAGGCGGAGATCATTGACGCGCGCGAGTATCTCTAACGCACTCAGTCGCTCGTTTTGCGACGTCGTCGGTGCGGTGACCACGCCGAAAGCAAGATCAGCGCAGGCGCTGATCCTGCCGGCGGCGGCGATGGAGAGCAGCAGGTCGCGAACCTCCTCATTCTCCACGTCGGGCCAGAGGCGAAGGATCGTGGGTGCGAGCGACGAGTCGGCGAAACGGTGAACCTGGACGTAAGGCGTCGACAAGCCGCGCCATCCGCCATGCCCGTATCGCGAGACATAGTGTTCGAGCGCGATCGCCTTTTGCGCCGAGGTGAGGCTGCCTGGGTCGCCCTCGGTTAGCATCAGCTGCGGCGATCGGGCGACGATTTCATTGAATAAAGGCTCGCTGCTAAGGGCGAGCCATGCCGCCATAGAGGCGACCGATGGTTTGACGACCCCTTCACCGGTTGCGTCTTTCGTCAGGAGAAGGCGTTTGACAGCCTTCACCGAAACGCCGCGCTCGAGATAGGCTTGGAGCCGGGCTGCGGCGAGGAATTCGATCACCGAGCGGTGATGAAAGCGGACGCGCCCATAGCTTGCAAATCCGAACAGCGCACGCTCGAGAAGCGTCTTGCACTCCTCTTGCGACCAATCGAACAGGATCGCCTCGGGATCGATCGCGGTATCATCTTCGCCGCCGCGATCAGCCTCGGCGCTGTGGCGGATAGTCAACGCACGCATCAGCAGCGCCGCCAGAGCAAGGCGTGACGCGCCTTCAAAAGCCCGTTGCGGGCTGAGATCGGCGAGCTCTTCCCGGTCGGTTCGGGGTTTGAGCTTGACTTTGATGTCGGTCGCTACCTGGTCGCGATGGGTGGCGACACGTCGGCCCTCCCGCCAGGTCGAGCTGATCTCGATCAGGTCCTGCGGCCGGCGTGCGAAATCCAGCGCATCTCGTCGCTTGAGGTCGGCGAACAGCGCCTTCGAATCGCTTACGCCTTGGAGGCCAGCGAATTCGACGATCTGTGAATCCGAGAGCTGGGTCAGTACGACCGATCGCCAGGCGCCGGCATCGTGTTGGGATGACCGCTCATGGCCCTTATTCATGGCGATGTCGGCGAAGGCGATCTCGCTGGGGACCGACTCGATCGCTGGCGGCACTGGAAGCAGCTCGCGGACGATCTGCTCGTCGAACGGGATCGGTCGGGTTGTAATTACAATCCGGGATCGGGCGAGACGGCCGCTCAGCGCGTGGGCGAGGCGGGTCAGCGCCGTGCGGAAGCTGCCCCTGGTGAGTTTCAGTTCGTCATAGGAATCAAGGAAGAAGGTTGCGGTGTCCGATTGGGCGCGATGCCAGCGACCGAGCCGATCCAACTCTTCTGGCCCCAATATGTCGTCCAGCGCAGTACGGGCGAGCTCGGCGAGCTCGACGTAGAAGGCGGGCTCGCCCGCGTCCCACAGGCACTTGCGTTGCAGCTGGCATTCGTGGGTCTTGCCGGCACCGGCGGACGCCATGATGAGGATGCGCGAAGACTTGAGGAGTTCGGGCCAGTCGAGCTTGCTGCGATAGCCGAGGCTTTCCAGGATCGCGATATCGTCAGCCTTACCGATCACTTCGCTCGAGATGTCTCGGAAAATGCGTCGGATTTCGCCAATGTCTTCGGGTTTGCTCATGCGCGGGATATAGGTGGTGTGTCGACCAATGTCGCTCTGCCGATCAAACCGAATAGAGGGAAATGCTGGATCATGGATGAGCAAGAAAGCGGGGCGGAAAGAAGTGCGGATGACGCTCGACGGCTTTCTGACCGTGCTCGCACTGGTCGCGGCCATTTATGCGGTTCTGTTGCCGGTGGCCCTAACCGCACGCAAAATTGCGTGGACCTTTGGCGGAGGCGGGATTGATCAGAACTTGAGGGGCCTCAGCGGCGGATTCCCACGTCCAGCGCGCAACAGGGCCGTTGGCGCACCCTTCGCCACTACTCTGACCTGCGCTATATAATGGTGATATTTTCTGAAGGCGGCGGCCGCGATCGGATCCTCGAACTTCGTGATGGTCTGCGCGTCGCTCGGCTTGGTGATCACACCGTCAGGGAGTCGCTCTTCCCAGCCTTGCGCCACGCGGAAATTATGCACGATGTCGCGGAAAGGTGTGACGACATAGTCCGCCCGCGCCTCTGATCGCTCGATCCGCGCGCTCGTCGCCTCGCACTCGACAGTGCCGACGGCATCGCCCCAAGTCTCGAAATGGACGCGCTTCGCGTCATTTAGATCGTCGGCGACTGCAACTCGGCAGGCATTGGAGAATTGCTGCGCTTCGGTCGAACCCCGCGCGGCAATCGCCTTGAAGATACTAAAGTCTGTCTCGCTATTATCGACGCGGATCGCCCAAAACCCAAGATTCGTGCCGCCATTGGTGCGATTCATCCGGGTCTCAAAATGGGCTATCCCCGCACCGATTTTGGAGGGTCCATCGTGGATCGCGTCGTCATAACGCTCAAGCAGTGCCAGCAAGTCTTCATGATCCGCGTTATGGTCGATCGGCGTGTTCAAAGAATACCGCGTGCGCATCTCGAGGAAGTGATTCTCTGCTTCGCCCCGAGAGGCGAAGGCTTTGCCATTGGGTAGGACGAGAGGCTTGGCGGGCATTTAATTGTCCTGTCGGGCCGTCTCGGCCGCGCGCGCGGCGCGAAGCCCCTGCGCATCCCGCCAGACCTGCCGAAGATCCTCCGCAGATACCAGCCCCTCTACGCGCGAGCCCGTCATAGCATCGGCCCAGACCTCGACCGGGCTTTCCTCCAGGAAACTCCGAAACCGCGCATTGTCGCCAGGGTGCAGATCGCCGTTCCGTGCGGCATATTGTGCTGCGATCCCACGCGCCGCCTGTCGCGGCACGCCGAACATGGAAGCCAGGACCGAGCCCGGGTCGTTCACGCCATACTGGATATAGGCGGGCAGCATGCGACGTTCGTCGTCAGAGGGCGACGTGTCGTTCGCGAGCATGTCGCGGCCGCGCAAATAGGCGTGCGCGCCCCAGGACACGGTTTGGGAGACCTTGCCGAACACATATTTGCCAGCCTCGCGGATCCGTTCGGCTTCGTCCTCGCCATCGAATGCCGGCGCAATCTCATAAATCGCTGCACCGTTCATCCATTGATACACGACGTCCGCGACGAGCTGGGTGTTGATAGTTCCATGGCCTCTCTCGAGCGCGAGTGAAAGCTCGGGCAATTTGACCAAGGCATCGATCAGATGCTTCAGCCCGTCACGGCCCTGCATTTGAGCAGCGTCGCCGCGGGCAAGGACGGGGTCGGAACCGATCGAGGCGTAGAGTTCGTCAAAGCTGAACGAGGCGAGCCCGGTCTGATCGGCCGTCTTCATGTATCTAGGATGCTTGCCTGACACTTCAGCCACGTAACGGCGCGCGAGACGCAAGAGTGCATCCCGCGTACCGGCGGACCTTCCTGCAAAGCTCGCCGTAACAAGACGCTCGAGTTCCACCTGTGTCTCGCGAACCCCCAGACTGGCGACGGCGTGGCCAAGATACTGGATGAAGGGACGTATCCCTTCATTAATCTTGTAGGTCCACTTGATCGTGTCTGTTTCCTTGATTTTCTCGATCGCGGATGTCAGCGCGGAATCGATCCGTTCGGTCAGATACGTCGTATACCGCTCCCATTCGTCGCGGTGCCTTGGGTTGGCGAAGACTACGACGCCTTTCTCGGAAAAACCGACCCGCCCTGCTCTGCCAGCGATGTTCCAGAATTCCCCAGGCGACAAGGGGCCCGCGTAAGGTTTGGCAACCGAATGGATCACAACACTCGAGACCGGGAAGTTCATGCCTTGGGCTAGCGTCGTTGTTGCCGCGATAAAGTCGAGCACACCAAGCGCAGCAAGCCGCTCCACAAGGTATCGCAATTCACCGCTAAGTGCTGAATGATGAAAGGCAACGCCTCGCGATAGGCATTTGGCGAGGTCGCTGTTGGTGCCATAATCCGCCGTTGCCAGCGCTAGCGCGACCCTGAACTCGGGCGGGGCCTCCTCCGGATCGAGCGCCGGCTTGGCTCCGGCAATGGCGAGTGCTGCTTCCTCGGCGTTGATGCGGGAGCCAGGGAACATCGCGAGCGATGGGCCAAATGCGCGTAGACGCTTGCACAAAACTACCACATTCGATCGCACCGAGGGTGGCGACAGCTCCTCGCGCTCCTCGGCGGTGAGCGGCAGTCGCGTCGGGCTGATCGCATTGTTCGGCCTGTGCGGCTCCTTCCACTCGATCTCGATCGCGCGGGTGCTGCCACGGCCGGTGAATTTTGTGAGCCCGACAATCAGGCGCGACGGCCGCCACTGGACGTCGACTTCGTGGCTGCGGCCTGCGCTAAGCCAATCCGCCACGTCCTTCGCATTCTCGACAAACGGTGTCAGCAACAAGAGCCGGATATGCGTGTGCTCACGACGTAGATTGGCCAGCAGCAACTCTAGCCGCACACCGCGTTCGCCGTCTTTTAGAAGATGAGCCTCGTCAACGATGATTAGCCGGACTGTCGCGAACCAGTTGGAATGCGCCCTAAGCAACAGGTCAAGCTTTTCCGGCGTTGAAACTACGATGCCTTTTGCCTGCTCAAGAAGCGCCAGTTCGAACGGATCCTCCTCGAATGCGCTGCCGGCCGCGGTTACGACGATGTCGAGTTCGGAAAGGTCGGCGCCTAGCGTTCGCCTAACTTGGGTCGCAAGAGCGCGGGTCGGGGTGAGATAAATGATCTTGGCGTCCGCATAGCTAGACACAGTCTGCACAGCTGCGAGTTCGGCCATGAGTGTCTTGCCGGAGCTGGTCGGCATCTGCAGCACGACAGCTTCCTGCCGCGGATCGAGCAAGTTATTGCTGAGCGCCTCCTGTTGTGACGGCAGCATGCTGTAGATCGCGCCCTCGCGGGTGCTCATGTTCCGGATCAGCGCGTCGATCTTCTGGGTGATGTTGAGGCCGTTCGACCAGATCGAATCGGAACGCAACTTCGCCGCGATTAGCGCCACCGACCGCGTCCAGGTCATAAGCTCCGGATCAGAGGACAGCTCGGCATATTGATGGGCCTTGTTGAGCAGCACCTCGAGCTCGGTCGCAACATTGAGCATCCGCCCACGCCGCCCTCGCACCCCCCCCTCGAGAAGATAAGTCACGATGACGACGGTGGCCTGGGCGGCATGATAAAGCGACAGAAGTGTCAGCGCCGCCTGATCCTCCCGGGCGGCATCGGCGAGCCATGCACGATCGGTCTCCGCCTGCAGTGCCGCCAGCTCACCGATGACCGCGCGAGCTGATTCGATGTCGTCGCGGTCGCGCTGGCGCGCGGTCAGGACGAGGGCACGAGACACCGCGGCCTGCACGCGCAGCGGCCACGCGGCATCGTCATCAGGTGCTCTGAGCACGTTTGCGATTGCGTCGAGGCCGAGCAATTGCCGCAATTCGGTAGGGCGCCGAGCTGCAAGACCGGTCGCAGTTAGCAGCAGCAGATCTCGCATCTCGACTCGGCGGCGCTCGACCGCTGCGACGATATAGGCCTGCCATTGCTCAAAGACGCGCTGGCTGCCGCTCAGCGCTTCCAGGGCAAGTCGCGGCGCGGCACCATAGAGACTGGACTCTAGGTCGATGGCAGAAAGAAGCTCCTCATAGCCAAGGAGCGCACCAATCTTCAGCTCGATCAGGTCAGCAGCGGGGGGTTCGCGTTTGCTGTCGAGCATGGCTTGGAACGCGGCATCATCGAGCGCTGACACCAGAGCATCGAGATGGCTCGCGTCGAGGATGTTACCGACGTCAGTCATGCTGACGCGCCGAATCCATCGCCTTGCGGCCGAATTTGTTGAGGTCGGCGCCGATCGAAAGGCTCATGCCGCGCGCTTTGGCATGCCCGAAGGTTCCTGTCGCCTCTCTGAGGGATTTGAGGTCGTCGAGATCCGCCTCCACCAGACCTCTGATAATGACGGGTGCGACCACGAGGTTCGCTACCTTCGCGGTTGTCTCGAGCTCGACGAGCATGTTGAGCAAGGGGGCGCAAAAAGCGGTGCCCTTGCAGCGGAGAGCACAGGCGACGAGAAAACCTTTGAGCTTTTCGACCTTGGCCGTAACCTCGCCACATTCAACGATGAGCTTCTCCGCCTGGCTGGGCGGACGGTCGGGATCGTCTGTTCCCTTGACCTGGATGAGGACCAAAGCCAGTTCGCCGGTAGACTGGTTCATGACGCTCCAGCCATCGAAACCCAGTATCGGCTGGTTTCGGTTGCCCTTGGTAGCATGAAGCGCGGGCGGTGTGGCCATGTCGAATACAGCGCTGAGCGCCTCGCGCGCGATGATCTCAGTTGTTTCGGACCGGTAGTTCGTAAGATGAGCGGGTTTGTTTCCTTCCGCGTCGGGATTGGGGAGCGACGAGCGGAATGCTTGGATCAGGTGATCGGTCTCAAAATTGCCAATCCCCTCGGCCGGATCGGGAACCCTGAGGAGAGGCTCGTTTTCCGCGAGATCTAGGATTTCCTGCTCACCATAGGCGGCGCGTATCGCATCCACCGCATGGCGCAGCATGCCGTCATCTAGTGCTTCCAGGTCGCATGCTTCGAGCACGACGGCCCATTGGTGATCGTCGACATCCGCCGTAACGGCGTTGTTCTCGTATCGTTTTGCCGGATCCCCCACGTTCCGTGGGCTCGCACAAGGTCTGTCGTACGTCAATCGCGCCGATCGTTGGGTTGCCTGACACATTCGATCGGGTCTGTTGGCAGCTTCTCTCAGGCATGCGAATCTGACGATGCCGAAAACGCGTACGGAAACATGCCCGGTGCTGCCGTCGAAGGGCGCCTGGCCGCCTTCGCTAGCCGCGCGACCGACTGCTTAGCGTCGCCGACCTCGCGGCTGAAGGCCGTTTGGAGGCGCAAATGCGTGAAATTCAGGCGCTCAAAATGGGCGCGAAGTCGTCGCCTCGCGTTTGCAAAGCAACGTGCGGGATCATGGCTTTGCCCCCCCAAAGCAGCCATGCCGGATTCACCGATCCTGATCCTTAGTACACGCCGCCAGACGCGCCAGCGGCTTCGTTATTCAGACGGTTGCTGACCGACGCGCGCTAAGTGCAGCTTGGACTCCGACGCTAGTCGTCGCCCAACGAGGTCGATGAAAGCCTGATAACGCTTCAAGCCGAGCTGCCGTGTCTCATCATCGAACGGCGGCTGGTGAGCGACTAACGTCAGCTGATGGTGAACGAATGTGCCGAAGGCTTCGACCAGAAGGTCGACCTTGCTTCGTTCCAGCACCGGCCGCCACGGCACGAGGCTGAACTCACGCGAGTGCTCGACCAGCGCGAACTTCCGGTCGCCGACCTGAACGGGGCCGCGGCATATCCCCTGTACATGATCGCCGATCCCGTGCTCGCGAAAGGCTCGCCCGCTCTCCCGGCCAATCTTCGCCGCGGCGACCCCCAGCTCCCGCCGCTCTAGCCGATCCACCAGATCGGACCTGAACTTGTAGTCCTCCCCCTCCAGATCGATCAGCCGCTGAGCCGCCAGCCATTGCACTCGGCGGTTGATCGCCTTTCGAACCTCTGCCCCGAATCCTCGCCCCAGCTCTACGGGCTTCTCAGCAACGATTTCGCGGTCGAGCCAGGTGGCTCCGTTGCGCTCTGGCAGAAGATCGAGCTGGTCACCGCTGAGGAGCGCGACTGTGACGGGCATCCGGGCGCGAAGCCGCCGCTCGTGCGCCTCGACCCGCTGCAGGTGATCGGGAGGGATCAGCCAGTAGCCATCGACCTCCCGCTCGACAGGAAGGCCGCTGCGGCGAAGCGCCTCCAGCCGGTGGATATGCGCCGTGGCGAACGTCTCGCTCGCCGTTGGGTCGCGGAACTGATGAAGCTCGACGCTGTACCATCCCTTGCTGGCGCCGGCGATCGCCGCAATCGTTCGATCCACCTCCCGAACGCCCGCCTGCCGCGGCTCGATCTGGACGATCGCCCCCGGCCGCGCATCAATTACGTTGGCCCCGACATCCACATAATGGGTGCGGCCATCCACCCCATCCACGATGAGGAACCGTCGGTCGGCATGCTCGTCCGCGAGACCCGACGCGAGAACTCGGCCGACCACCGGCCGAGCATCGGCGGCATCCGGATCGTAGATCGCCTGGTCCTGCGGCGCCCTCGGCTGCATCGCAACCTTGAGCGCGTGGTTCATCGTTCGGACGATGTCGCCGCGCCGGCCCATCTCCCGCAGGGTCGTCTCCAGCTGCAGATCGAGCGTCCACCGGCCGCCGCGTTGCTCGCTTGCCAGCCCCATGCCTGAGAGCGTCCGCAGCCGCGCAGTCCGCAGGTCCTGCTCGACCCAGCTCCCGCGCCGCGGATCGACCAGTCCCTCAGGATCCACCGACCTGATCAGCCGCCGGTCAACGCCGGTCAGGCGCTCCTGCTGCTCGGAGCGAAGGATCTCCCGCTCTGTTCGCGGCCCCAAGTCCAGGTTAACCAGCTCGGCCGCGCGCTCACGCAGCCCCTGCGTGAGGTACTCGCGGGCGATGATCAGGTCCTTGCCGCGATCGTCCTTCCCGCGGACGATCACGTGGCTGTGCGGATGACCCGTGTTGAAGTGGTCGACGGCGACCCAGTCGAGCTTCGTCCCGAGGTCCTTCTCCGCCTGGGCCATGAAGCGCCGGACGAGCGGCTTCAGGTCCTCGTACTCAGACCCGTCCTCCGGCGCGACGATGAAGCGGAACTGGTGGCGATCACCCTCGCCCCGAGCCACGAAGTCCTTGCCGTCCGCCCGATTCTCGCGCTCGGAATAGAGCGCGCCGCGCTCGCCTCCGCGCGTGGTCCCGTCCCGCTGCAGATAGCGGATGTGCGACGTGGCCCGCGCGAGCCCCTTGCGGCCCAGCTTCACGATGCTGGCTTTGACGACCACTCGCCGGGCGGTCCGCCCTCTGTACGTTTGCCCGCTCGACAGCAACCGCCCGGCACCGGCACCGCGGCCGATGCGGCTCCCGTCGAACTTGCGAGCGCCGCTGCGTGCCTTCGATCCGCCGGCGAGCTGCGCCGCCCGCCGAATGCGGTTGGCGAACCTCTTACCGCGGCCGCGATCGCCGATCCGGCCGAGCCACAGCTCGAAATTGTCTTCCTGCGCCATAGCAAGGATATGAGGCGAGACTGACGGGCGGCTTCAAGGTCCTCCACATTGCGCCGCAGAAATCCGCTAATTCCGGAGCAATAGGAGGCATGCGCCCGCGCATGCCTCCACAAAAAACGATGTGCAGACGCCACTTTCAGGGCCTCAGGGAGGCACTGCTTTAATCTTGCCTTACCTGCTCTCTTCTGTCTCTCACGCCTTCCAGACGTTCTGATACCTCCTGAAACAACACAGCTGATGCCGAGCCGCGTCCAACACGAACTCTCCCACGCACCCGTTTGCAGTGCTTGGGCTTGCCGCCAGACCAGCAATTTCATCTCGTCTGGCGTTTTCAGCAGCGGCAGATTAGGGGCACCAATGACATCGGAATGCAGGAGAGATGATGTGTCCGACGAACAGACTTTGAACCCCGTCGAGCTTGCAACCGAGCTGACGATTGCCTGGCTCGGTAACCAGAACAACCGCGTCGCCGCCGACGATGTGCCGCAGTTTCTGCGCACGATGCATGCGACGGTGACGGAGCTTGCCGGCGGAACTTCGAGCACCGCCGAAGCTCCTGAAGAGGCCGCGCCGGCCGAAGAATTCACACCCGCAGTGACGGCTCGGAAGTCCTTGGCGTCCAAGGATCACATCATCTCGATGATCGATGGGAAGCCTTACAAGACGCTGAAACGGCACCTCTCCAGGCATGGCCTCACGCCCGAGGAGTACCGGCAGCGCTACAACCTGAAGCCGGATTACCCGATGGTGGCGGAGAACTATTCCACCGCACGACGGGACATGGCGAAGAAGATTGGCCTCGGCCAAAAAGGACGCGCCGCCAAGGCCGGCGGGGGTCGGCGTCGCTGGGCCAGCGCGGAGAGCTGAGGCCGTCTCTAGCGGCCAACTCACCGTCCCGGATCAAAAGAAAGGGGAGCGACGCCGCCCGTGCGCCGCTCCCTTTTTGACGCTTCACTGCGTCCTCAGTGCGCCCGTTCCAGCGCGATTTCCGCGTCCGGTCGGCCACCAAATTCTCGCTTCCACAGCAGGTGAATCGCTTCTCCTTCACCATCGACCAGGCACAATCCGACGTGCCAGCGGCCGCCGATCGAACTCAGAACTGCGACGCGCGAGACGTCCTCAGACATGCCGTCGTCTGCGAATTCCGCGACATACAGCCCAAGATATCGCTCCTTGATGCGACCTTCCCAGATGAAGTCGAGCGCTTCAAATTCGATGATCCGTTCGGTCAAGATGCCACCGAATTCCGCCCGGAGATCCTCCACACGAGCGTCGCAGCCACGGTTCGAAATCGCATAGATCATGTTCATCATCGCCTCCTCAGCACCGTCTTCCGATCGAAGACGGCGCCTGCGGAGCGGGCGGCGAGGCGGCTGTCAGGGCCGCCGCAGGCGCCGCGCAGCGGGCCGTGGGGGAGCCGATTTGCGAAGCAAATTGGGGGCACCGCGGAGCCTTGAGAGCCGTCTCGCCGCCCGCCACACTGGGCCTCTACGAGACGAGCCCCCTCCCCTCCGCGGTCTCCACTCTACACCGGCAGGCAAGCGCCTTTACGGCCGCGGAAAGTTGTACCTGATGGTCAGCGAAGCACCTTTGCCGCTCTGGGGCGAGGAGATTACCTCGTCCGCAGGACCTACCGCTTCGTGCATGACATCGCAGCACGAAGGCATTTGGTGCCTGGGTCCCGGATATCCTCCGAGCGATCGGTGGAGCTCGCCTGAGTTGATGAGAACTTCATGCGATCGGCGCTCCGTAGCTCTTCGGAACCTGACCCGAAGCTCCTCGCGAAACTCATCCTTCGTCGGCATTTCTTCCCCTCGGTTACCCGCCGCGCTCGATTATCGGCAGCTGGAGGGATGATTGCAAATGCCGTGCAGCACTGGCCCCGGTGGCGCATGCCACCGGGGCGGTTTACGAGCCTCAGAACGGCACGTCGTCGTCCAGATCGCCCTGCGGCTCGGAGCCGCCGGCAGCGCCGTTCTGGCGGGGTCGGCTAAGGAACTGGACGTCCTCGGCGATGATCTCGCAGCCGTAGCGCTCGACGCCTTCACGGTCGGTCCAGCGGGTATAGTGGAGGCGGCCGCGCACCGACACGAGCATGCCCTTGGTCGCGTGCTGTGCGATGATCCGGCCGAGCCCGTTGAAGCAGGTGATGCGGTGCCACTCGGTGTCCTTGGCGGTAAAGCCGCTCGCATCCTTGAAGGTCTTGCCCTCGCTGTCGCGCTTCGGACGACTGGTCCCGAGGCTGAAGCTGGCGATGTCGGTGCCGCTGTTGGCGGTGCGGAGGTCGGGGTCGGCGCCGAGGTTGCCGACGAGAAGAACGGTGTTGGTCATCGAAAGTCTCCTGTCCTGCCGCCGGGACCACCCCGTCGACAGCCAGAAAAAGGCGCGAGCGAAGTGGCGGAACGCACCGAAGGCGCAGCCGCAGGGAAACCCCGGCCCAAGGCCGGCGCGGGCAGCCCGAAGGGCAACACGGGCCGCAGGGCCGCGGGTTGCGGACCGCCGCCGCCGCGCCATAGGGCTGAGAAAGGAGATGGGTGTGGTCTGGCGGGTACCGAGGAGATTCGGTGACTCGATCAGCTTCCGACCAGTTCTACCGCGCGTGCCTCGCCACTCGTTTAAGGCAGCGGACCGGACGGTTCTCCCGATTCAGCCTCTGCCCTCAGCTGGCCCAACCGCTCGCGCGAGACCTCCTTAACGATGTCGCGCAGCCGCCGAACCGAGCCCGTCAACGCCTCAAGATCGCTCGTTTCGATCGTATAGCTGGCGGAATAGCGGGCCTCGACATAGGCACGCTTCAGCAGTTCGAACCGGCGGCGATCCTGCTTCGTGGCGCGCGGCCATGCTTCGATCAGCCGTGGCTCGTTGTCCTCTGCCAGAGACCGCAGGAACTTGATGTTGTGGGACCGCGAAAAGTAGAACGTCCGCACCAGCAGGAAGCAGGCGTACGCGCGCTCGGTAGCTTGATGGAGAGTGAAAGCGGCATCCTTCCACTTCTCCTTTTCGACGCAAAACTGGGCGATCTCGATCGCGTCATCCGCCTTCTTGAGCCAATCATTGTAGTAGGCGAGCGCCATCTCATAGGCATCGGCTGGAGACGCAGGCATCGGCACGGCCAGCTCATGCTGCGGCAGCTCGTACAGCGCTATACCGTCCCGAACGATATCGACCCAGAAATACTCTCCCCGCTTCAGAGCCCGATTCACCTCGTCGATGGAGTGGACGATGATGTTGACGAGGCGTCCGATCGCTGGATCGCGCTGGATCTTGTCTTCGGCTATGTACCAATAGTCCGCGATCTCCGTCAGGTCGCGATGGCTCACCACGACCAGGAGGTCGAAGTCTGACTGGTAGCCGTTCTCCGGCTCATCCACCCAATCGTTGCGCGCGTAGCTGCCGAACAGGATGATCTTGTAGATCTTGCCGTTGCGCCGCCAAGGCTGGGTCGCTCGAGCGGTTACCTCGTTGAACTCCTCCATGAGGATATGCACGACGCGCGCGAGCTCGTCCTGCTGCTGTTGGGGGAGGTGGGCAATGTCAGTTCGCATGCGCATGTTCGTCCCTGTTTCCTCGGATGGATGCAAGCCGCCGCTTCACAGGAGCGCACCCTCCACTCTGGCATTTGCCGTAGGTGCCCCCTCCTCGTCACTCCTAGGAAGTGGAGCGACTGCGCTGAGCCCGGGGAGAAGGAGACCTGCGACAAGTGAGGCGCAAATTGCGCCCTTGATCGGCGGACCGACTAGAGGCGTTCAACTTAGAGCATCAGAAATTTCGTGTGGAGATTCTGGTTACCCTGCGAAGGTCAGCGGGCATTTACCGTTAAGGCTCGCAGAAAAAAGAGATATCGGTCAATGCTCGACGCGGCCCAAAATGACGGTTCCCGGCTAAGCCTTGATAGAGTATGGCCGTCGGCAGGTTCACGTGATTCCTTTCGACTCGACGTGAATATCCGCTGATTTTGTCGGAAGACGAAGATACTTAGAGTTGTGCGCGCCGTAAGGTACGACGGATTCAATTCTGCCTAACATATCGGCGGAGCTTGATTATGGAAGGTTCAGAGTGCCGCCGATCCGCTCAGCAGACAGTGATGCTCTCGCTTAGGCCAACACCCTGATATCGATTGATTTCTTTTCGCCTGAGGAAAGGGACGAACATGAAGGAAGAGGAACCTGCTGCCGTCGATTACTCACTCCAGCCCTATAGCCTCGTCGGGCCGCAGGTAGAACCGGAGGCGGGTTACTGGACCTATGCCGGCAAGCGCATCGAGGTTGTACAGGTAGACGGGATACCGGACGATACGATTGAGCCCTTTGACAAGAGTAGAGGGGCCTTGGAGGCGGACCTGCTCGAACTCAGCTATCTCGCCGCGAACCGCGCGAATCCGCAGCTGATCGCTGGCGATTTCCCGGACGGGACTGGCCAGCGCGCCCGACGGAAGCTCAGCGACTATTTTTTCCTCCGGCCCCACCCAATTTCGGCCATCATCAACTTGCGGCGAGATCAGCCTGACGTCACGAGCCTTAGAGGGCAGTGCGATCCGCATCCGAACAACCCACTCGTGACCACAGGTGAGGAACTCGCTCGGCTCTTCGAGGCCGAGACTCCTGGACTCCTACACCGACATGCGCTGAACTGCATTCTTTTTGAGCGGCCGGTCTCACCGCCGAGACAGGCTCGGGTTTGGATGGCGCTAGACATCACTATTTACAGTGCTCTTCTCGCAGCGTGGCATTTCAAATGGGCGAACAGGATTGACGGTGTCAGGCCTCCAAGGCCCGATTTTGATCGGAGCTATATCGAGCGGCCATACACCTATGAGGCACGTATCGCTGAAGCCGAAGGCAGACAACCGCGCTTCCAAGTGCTCTACGACTTTCCGCCTAGAGATCAGGGCGATGGTTTCGAGGCGCAACGCAGATGCCCAGAGCCATTCCCGTCACCGGGGACTCCCCGGCATCCGGCGTACACATCCGGACACAGCACTTACAGCGCTGCAGCGAGCCACATCTTGAAGTACTTCTTCCCGGACCAAGCTGAGGCGCTCGACGACTTAGCAGACAACATTGGAGTCGCCAGGCTTTGGGCGGGGGTGCACTGGCGGCAGGATCATGAGAATGGTCGGAGGCTTGGCATCGCGGTTGCGGAGCGGGTGATCCGCCAACTCGAAAGAGACCCTGTCCCGCCGCTTGTCGACGAAAATGGAGCCCCCCTGCCGATGCCCAATCCGTGTGATGCGACCGTCATGGCGCCTGAGTTCTGGCCCCTCCACTACAAGGCGACGCAACGGCGGGATGGTCCATCGGCACCAAATCAGGACGTTATCCCGCCGATGCGCCCGATGCCGGTTAGCGCACTGTCGCCGAGCGGAGGGGCCCCACTTTCTGGTCCAAATCGAGGAGCCGTCGACCCCCAAGTTGGCGGAAACGAGGGGGAACCACGGGCGGAGACGGAGTGAGACGGCTCCTATCGTGAAAAGAGGCGTCTAGGTTAGCTAAGGCTATGCGAGCGCGAGTTCGCACTACGTCGCGTGCGAGGACCACCGAGATCCGCTTGCATGGATATCGATCCTAAGAGTTCGGGAAGTTGGTAGCGCGGGTAGCTCGAACCTTCGCCGTCAGAACCGGCGCTCCCACAATGTGAGCTTCCGGCCATCCAGCTGCTTCGAAAGCTTGTAAATCGCTCGAGCCATGTGACGCTCCACCTGGCGCACGGTGAGACCGGTGCGGCGTGCGATCTCGCCGTAGGACATGTTGTCCAGGCGGTGGGCCATGAAGATCTCCCGCTGCAGCTTCGGGATGTTGAGCATGGCCTCCTCCATACGGCGCAGGAGATCGGGATCGGGGGTGTCGGACATAGCGGCATTCCTCTCGTAAGACGGAGGTCGCCCGCATCCAAGCGATGTGCCTGCACCTCCGCAGCCGCGCCGCCGCCTCTCCTCTGCCGCCCTTGAGAGGCCGGACCGGCCGAAGCCGGTCCGGCCGGGCGGCGGCTAGGCCGCCGCAGCCTCACGGGCCGCGCGCTTCGGATGGGTTCCGAGCGGTCCACGCCGGTCGACGACGCTGAGACACTGCTCCTTGGCCTGGATGACGAGCCGCTCCACGACGCCGCTGCCGGCGAAGGCGACCACGTAGCGGGGCTTGAGCGACAGCATTTGCTCGTTGCGGCGAAAGCCCGCGCGCTGCCCCAGCCGCCGGTCCAGCGAGAAGGTCAGCTGCGGCACCTTGCGCCGCTCGGCCCAGGAAGCTGCAAGACGATCCACGCCCTTAGTGTCGCCGCCATGAATTAGAACCAGGTCGGCGACATGCTCGCGCACCTTGTCGAGCGTGTCCCAGACGTTCCCGGCGAACGTCTTGGCCTGCTCGTCGGTCGGGAATGACAGGCGGCCGCCAGCAAAGACGACCGGCGTACCCTCGGGCATGACTGCCTTGCGGCGGCTCTCGGCCCGCGCCCGCAGGAAGTCGCGACCATCGACGACCGCGACGTCATGGCCGCGCCGTGGTTGGCGCGGGAGCCACCCGCGGGGCGCCAGGAATGGCCGGTCTCGTTTAAGTAGAGGCGAGCGGCGGTCTCGCGAAGGCTCTCCAGCGCCAGCATGGCGGCTTCAGCGGCCTGCGCACGAGCTACCTCGTTCTCGAGCTGAGAGGCGTGCACCTCCGACCCGTCTCCGGATGCGATGAGGCATCTGATCTCGTCGGTAGCGCGGTCGCTCTGGCCCGACCGCTTCGAGGCGGCACGGTGGAACAGGTTGACGAAGGCCCAGCCGAGCTCCTCGGCATCGTCTTCGAGCGCCGTGTCGGGGAAGAGCGCGAACAAGTCGGACCAGACAGCGACGAGGGTCTGTTCGGCTGCATCCGCGTCGACAGGATCGGTGCACGGCGCCCGGTCGAGTGCGGCGATGTTGAGATGGCCGAGTTCCAGTGCGGCAAGCTGGGCGGCAAGGGTGGTGTGCATGATAGGCTTTCCTGAGCGCGCCGGGGATCGGCGCCGGGAGCCCGAAGCACCGGCAAAGGCGACGGACCGCACCGCCGCCCAAGCGGCAGGAAACCCCGAAGCCGCGGCTGGCGCGGGCAGGCTGCCGCGCAGCGGCATGCCCACACGGGCCGCGGGCGCAGTGGGTTGCGGTCCGCCGCCGCCGGGGCAGGGCCTCTCCCGCGCCGAGTCCGGCACAAATGGAGGCAGCAAGGCGGCACGCCCAACCGCCCTGCCCTTTCTGGAAGCTGATCCAGCTCAAGCTGCGAGCGCCTCCGCCTCCTCACCCGTCGCACCGTCGTCGGAGGCGCCGGAGTCATCGCCGCGCCCGAACCGCAGGAGCAGCGACGCGGCTTCCTCAGCCTTGGCTGCAACCGTGAGGATGGCCCTGTTGTCGGCCTTCAGCACCTTGAGCCAGGACGCGAGGTAGCTGGCGTGATGGTCGAGATGATTCACAGGCAGGCCGAGTTCCGCGCCGAGGATCGCCGAGGAAAGCTCCGCCACCAGTTCCTCCATCGCGTAAGCCTCACTGCCGAACCGCCCCCCCATCTGACAGGCCAGTCGGCTGTCGTGGCCAGTCCAGTGCGACAGCTCGTGAGCTAGCGTCGCGCGATAGTGGTCTAGGTCCCTGAACAGGCCCGGCTCGGGCATCGTGATCTGGTCGAGAATGGGAGAGTAGGAGGCCTCCGCGCCCCAGTGACGGATCCTCGCAGGCACCGCTGCGAAGAACGCATCCAGAGAGCCAGATCCCGCTCCGTCGCCGGTGGCAGGGGCCGCGGCTCCGGGAAGAATCTGCTCGGCAGTCCCTCGATCTGACAGGCATTGAACACAGTGAAGCTTTTGAGGACGCGGCGGGTCTGCGGGCCTGCGTCTTTCTCGCTCTCGTGAGCTTCCGCGGCTTGGTAGGTCCGGTAGAAGATCGCAACGGTGCCGCGTTCGCCCTTCCGCACCTGCCCTCCGAGCAGCTGCGACTGGCGATAGGTCATCCAGAAGGGAGATGCATGACCCGACGCTTCGGCCACCATCCAGAGCCAGAGGACGTTGATGCCCTGGTAGGGCGTGCCGCAGGCGCGCAGCGGCCTGGAAACCCAGGCGCCGGTCCACGGCTGTACCCATGGCCGCGTACCCGCCTCAAGCCGCTCCACGATGGCGGCCGTGATCGTTTCCGCCGGCGAAGGCCGGCTGGCTACATGTTTCATCGGGCGTCTCCGAAATCTGTCCGGCTCCTGGCGAGCCGAGCAGCGGAGGCTCCCTCTCCTCTGTGATCCAACCTAGGCTAAGCTATTCCCCCAATTGGGGGAATTGCGCGACCGCGCCATCTGCTGTCATACTCGCTCCGTGGACAAGCTCGCCGAGTTGGTCGGCGAGCTCGGACGCGGCCATTGGCGGACACGTCGCGGAGTGAGATCCCGAGGCGTGGCCTATGAGGGCGGCAAGTGGATCCGGCGAGCTTGGTGCGCCCCTCGTGACCGTGCGGACCGGTTGGCGCGCGGGATCGGCATCACGTCGAGCGGCGCCATAGCTGGCATCCAATCGAGCCACTGGCCAGTGATCGCCGCCACCTCGCGCTCGAGCGCGGAGAGCTGCTTCTCCATAGTCAGCGGGTCGTGGCCGAGCACCTCATATTGAGTGAGGCGGTAGAATTGCGTCTCCGCAGCTATGCCGCCCGGCGAGGTCGGAAACACCCTATCCGCCTGTTTATTACACACCCAGAGCCGGCCCCTAGGGTCGGCGAAGCGGCGAAGGTGGAATTGCGGGACATAATGGTGGAGCTTCGGTCCGGTCATTCTGGCTGCGGGGCTCCGTGCCCCGCGACGCTTGGCCGCGCACGAGGTTCAGAAGTCGGGCCGGTCACGATCGTTCTCTTGTCCCGCAAGCCAGGCATCGAGGTCCACTCCGGCCAGGGTGCCAATCTCGCCAGTGCCGGCGCCCGCTTCCTCCGGACCTTCGTCGCGCCAGTTGTCGCCGTACCAGCTGCTCGTGTCGACGCCCGACACCACTTCGGCGCGTTCGAGATCGCGCGGGTCGTCGAGCGGCACCTCGAATAGGCACTCGAAGGGGAAACTCTCGTCGAGTTCGGCACCGTCGCCGCGCCGCATGTCTGAGTTCGAGCCCCATTGCAGGGTCACCGACACGCTCCCGGTCGCCCGATAGCGCACGAAATCGGCGCCGATCAGCGCGATGTCGGTATGCGCGGTGTAGATTTCCTCGATCGTATGGTGGGTGGCGAGCTCGTCGATCGACTGGATGGTTTCCGAGAGAAGGTCGTCGACCGCCGCTTCGTCCAGTTCTTCGACCAAAGGATCGATCAGCGCGACCCGGCAGTCGTGGTAGGCGTGGAGAAGCTCCTCAACAGCGGCGACAGTGGCGCCGGCCTCCGCTTCCTGCTCTTGAGCGTCGCGCACGAGCATCTGGGCTCGGCCGTGAACATGCTTGCTCAATTTGTTGAACGCCTTGAGCAGCCGCCCCCGGAGCGGCTCGGCCTCAATCCCGAGCTCGTCCTTCACCCATCCGTCCTCGAGCCCGCCTTGGAGCCAGTAGCGGATACGCTGGGCACGAACCGGCTTGTCCTGACCTTCGACCGGCGCATACCAGGGGCAGGCCTCGACATCGGCATCGGGCGCGAGCGTGCCCATGACATGTTCGAACAGCATTCTGATCGCCGCCGAAAAGAGGTTGAGGCGGAGCGGATTGGCGACGTCGCGCAGCACGCTGGCCGCGCCTTCAAGCGTAATTCGGAAGAAATCGTCGGGCGCCAACGGCGCCAGCGTCATCAGCCGATCGGGAAGCGCCGCGGGCATCGGCAACTCTGCTGCGTCTCCGTTCGAGGTCATGCCAGTGCCTCGGTATCGTCCTGGGCCGTGTCGTCTGCGGGCTGAGGTGGGAAGACGAACCCCTCGCCCGGCGATTCCCAGCGGTCGAGATCGTCGGTGGGAAAAGCGCGATCGATGCCGATGCCCTTGGTTCCAACGCGCAGGACCGCAACCCGGTCGATCCAAGTCGCGAGGAGAATAGGCATGCCCGCGCCGCAATCATCATCGACCTCGTGGCAATTGAGCGTGTAGCTGCTGCCGGTCACGATCAGACCGCTGGCCGTCAGTGTCTCGAGCAGCTCGCGCGCGTCGAGCTCCTGCTTCACCCGCGCGAGCGGGCCTGACGGCAAGCGCTCGGCGCCAAGCGGCGAGCAGAAGGCGTGGAGGCTCTCGATCAGCGCTGCCGAATCGAGGTCATCAATCTCGGCGAAACTGAAGTCGAGCCGGTCCGCCGAGGCGAGCAGGGCGAGGACATGACGTCCGGTCGATACCGGTTCGAGGGGCACGTAGGCGCGCGAATCGCCGCCATCCTCGGCACCGGTCAGCTCGCGGGCATCAAGGTCGAGCGCAGCGGCGAGCGAGGCGATTGTGTCGGCGGATAGGCGGGCACCGCGTTCGGCCCGCTGGAGGGTCGCCACGCCGATCCCGGCTTGGGCGGCGAGATCCTCTTGGGTCAAGGCGCGTGCGGCGCGGTGCGCCTTAAGGCGGTCGGCGATCCGGTTTGGGTTCTGGGCGGGGTTCATAGGTTCGTCTCCATGCTATGATGGCATGGACCTGCCGTAATTCGAACCCCTCACGCCACGTCGCGGGGACCTCAGCGGGCCATCGGCATAGCGTGCCCCCACCCGGATCGCGTCCCTTAGCGTGAATAGCTTCCTCGGCACGGCTTGGGGACGGCAGGGAAACCGGGCGGCGATCCGTCCCGGCCGTTGCGCCATCCTTGCCAATCTCCTGTGAAGCGTCGCCTTCCCTTCCGGCTGGGGTGATGGCCGACTGTTCAGTGAGGCACCTCAGCTAGGCGCGTTGGCCGGTGTCGATCGCGGCGGATAGTGGGGAGCGCCTGCATTTCCCTTTGGGCGATCCCTGCGGCCACTTTTGACTAATTCCGGTCACCGTCCCCAGCCCGTGGCGAGGCGGGGCGGCGCCGAAGCGCCGCCCCGGAAGGAAGCAGCCGTAGACGCTAGGCCGCTTCCTCCAGCACTATGGACGGCACGTCACCGCCCGCTTCCTTGCCGCTCCCTTTCCTCCGACGCGAGGACCTGTGACCGGCGAATGCTTCTCCTTCCGGTGCGATTGACGCCGGCGGAGCGATTTCCCCGCCACTATGCTCCTCCGCTCCGGAGGAGACTTCCGCCGTATCGGACGTATCCTCGCTCGGATCCTCCCACGGCGGACTCTCATCCGGGACATTCGCCGGTGCTTCCGACGCCGCTGCGAACCGCATCGCCTCCGGCACCCATGCGAGCGCCCGCTCCTTCACGTCGGCGGGAGCGGCATGCCCGGCGAAGATGCGCTCCGCCGTCTCGCTGAGTTCCGCCTTCTTCGACTTCGAATAGCCGCAGGCGAAGGCCGCGCCGCCGATCTCCTCGAGTGCCGCCAGAGTCACGCTCTTCGGCACCCGGTCGAAGAAGTTGGCGCCGGTCGGCCTCCACCAATTCGCGACGTCGATCCCGAGCAGGTGCCCGAGATGCTCGTGGAAGGGACAGGTTCGTCCGCCCGGAAGGTTGAGGCTCGCTTCCAGCGTTCCTGCGACCGCATGGCCGAGCCAAGCCGCACGCGCCTCGTCGGGAAGGGCCCTGAAGGCGTCGAACTGGTCGGCGCGCGTGTCAGCGGCCGTCCAGCTGCGGTCGAGCGCCTCAGTCGGTACGGTCTGCGATCTCTTGGTAAGAAAGTCCGTCGACGCGGTGCGCCAGGAATATGTCGCGATCCCTGCCCGGAAGGGCGGCGGCGATGGCCTGATTGAGGCGCTCTAAGAATTCGGGGTCGCTGGATGGCGGCAAGGCAGGTCTCCTCGCGTTTTGTCCGCCCGGTCCAGCATGGCATCCTTTGTGAACCGACGGGCAAAACCGCGGCGCTGGCCTCGCCTCTCTCGGCCATTGTATCTGTCTAGCGAATCGAGCTCCTCGTCGACGACAGTTGCTCGGACACCTCTTGCGAACCGTCCCAGGCCGCGTGATCACGGCTCATCAGGAGGTGTCATGTCCCCGAACAAGCCAGAGAGAATTTTAAGGCTGGAGTGCGTTCTAGAACGAACGGGGCTCAGCCGGTCCACGCTCTACCGAAAGGTCACCTCCGGCACCTTTCCGAGGCAGCTCAAAATCTCAGTCCGCTGCGCCGGCTGGCGCGAGACCGAGGTCGAGCAATGGTTGCGAAGACCGATCTGAACGACAACCACCAGAGGTCGAAATCGACGCGTGCCCACCTATGGCGGCTCTGTCATGTTGCCCGTAAGCTCGAACCCGAGAAGCAAGCGCGAGGGAGCTGGCGAGATGGAGGAAAAGCGTCATGCGGGCGATCATCGTTGGTGCAGGTTGGTCAGGAGCGCTCGCATTCGCAGCAATTCGCCCGTTTTGTAGTGAAGTTGTCGTAATCGAGCGCGGAAGCGATGTCCGGGGGACCGACCGTCCTCAAGGACACCATAAAACGCAGCTCCACAACTTGGTCACGGCAGGACTTAACGCAGTGGAGCGCTTGCTTCCTGGCTTCGGAAGCGCCTTACTCGCGGTCGGAGGAGTCATCGCAAAAGCATCGTCTCAAACCCACGTTTTTGAAGCTGGGGTTTGGATGCCCAGGCGAGACCTCGGCTTAGCGATCGCCACGGCACGCCCAGGGGCATTCGCCGAAGCGGCGTGGCGAGTCTTAGATACTCAAGGATGCCAACCGGTGATTACTTCGGCAAGAGCCACGGCGCTTATTGTGAGTGAAGGACAGGCGACAGGCGTTTCGATGCTTGAGCCAACTGGTCACACTACCAGTTTGGGAGCTGACTTCGTCGTTGACGCATCTGGAGGCGGCCTCAAGATCCCCCGTGACGCGCGCCCGCCAGTTTGCATCTTCAGGAGCGACCGTTGGTTCGCTTCGTTCGATGTGTGTCGTTTGTCTCGACGGAAGAAGGATACGGAGTTTTGGCTTCTGTTCCCTTGGAAGGGTACCCGCGGTATGCTCATGTCCCCGATTGGACCGGGACGATGGGTAGCCTCTGCGTCGGGAAGCATCCAAGCTGATCCGCCCCCGCGAAGCTGGGATGACATAGACGCACATCTGGAAGTGATGGGCAGGCCGGCAGCCGCCATTCGACGTGTGATATCTGCCTCGATGACGTCGCCGATCAGCATCTACCGACAGCCAAGAGCGGCCTGGCGTAGGTTCGACTTGGTGAAACGCCCGCTGCGCCGATATTTTCCAATTGGCGATGCTATCGCTCGCCAAGCGCCTCTTCTTGGGCAAGGGATGTCAGTGGCGGCTTGCCAAGCGATCGCCCTCTTTGACGTTATGGGAGAGGCGTCGAGTGCGTCTTCAACTCCATCCGCCGATAATGTCGCAGACTATCTACTCGGCGCTTCCAGGTGGGCAGAACGGGCTTGGCAGCTGAATGCATCATCGGAGGGTCTCGCGAAGGTGGATTCAGGCGCCTCTGAGCTTCGGCCGCGAGACATAGAAAGGATCGCCCGACGTGTAACGGCAGACGCGGCCCTCCATAAAGCCTATGTCGGCTATTGGCACTTGGTGACTTCAGCTGAGCGACTAAAGCAGCTCACCTGATGCCGTTTCTTTGGCCTCCGACTCAAACAGAGGTGGTGCAATGAGCGCGATGGCCAGAACACGTCGCTTGAAACTTTCCTTGTGGACGGAGGGCCTGTCCATTTCAGAAAACGCGAAGGCTTATCTGCAGAGAGTGAACGGCGAGCGACCTTTAACGCCCGCCGACTATGCATCAACATCTGGCGTAATTCTGAAGCTAGAGAATGACGTTTGGGTCAATGCACCTCTCACGCATTACAACCCAAACTTCATCTCCAGCGACCCCCCTTTCGTGCTCGAATTCGCCAACGACGGCCTGCGTGTCGTGGGCCGAGACATGGACTGCTCTGCGAGAATTTGGCTTCCGCCAGCTTATCATGATCAGAAGAATGAAAATGGCGAGTACTATAACGACTACGTTTTCACACATGCTGATCGGGTTCGGTTATCGCCGATCGAAGGGTGCGCGATGGCTTGCACTTTCTGCGATCTCCCCTATAAGTTTAAATATCGGACCAAGCGCATATCTTCTATGATAGATGCTGTGCAGCGGGCGATTAGTGATCCGATCCAACCAGCTCATCACGTCCTGATTAGTGGAGGAACTCCTCGACCGGAACATTACGCGTATCTCAACACCGTGTACGAAGAGGTATTGGGACGGATTGATGTGCCCGTTGACATAATGATGGCGCCCGTTGGCGATCTACTCGACGTCCGACGGCTTGACTCGTTAGGCGTTCGCGAAATTTCGGTCAATCTTGAACTGTGGACTGAGTCGCTCGCTCGCACCGTGATGCCCAAGAAGCATGCCCAAGAGCGATCACATTACTTGAACTTTCTGGAAGACGCAGCGTCGGTGCTGGGTGGTCGTCGGGTCCGGTCGATGTTGATCGCGGGGTTGGAGCCAATACAGGCGACCCTAGAGGGCGTTCAGGCACTTGCGGAACGCGGCGTTGTGCCGGTGCTGAGCCCATTTCGCCCAGACCCGCAAACACCCAAACGCAACGAGCGTCCCCCGACGCCAGCCTTCCTCGAAGACCTGTTCGTGCGCGCCAGCGAGGTGGCTGATCGGTACGGATTGCCACTCGGCCCGGGCTGCATCCCGTGCTCGCATAATACACTGACATTCACGACCGGGAGTGATTACTTTCATGCCCATGGCGTACCCCTCGTCAAGTGACACGAAGACGTGCCTGCTTTCGATCGATGATCTCGACGTGTCGGACATCGAGAGAATACTCGAGCTCTCCGGCCGGTTTGCGAGTGGCGTCACACCCACCCTTCGGTGCTTCAGCATAGCGCTGTTGTTTCTCACACCCTCTCTACGAACGCGAACCAGTTTCGCGGTTGCAGCGAGCCGCCTCGGCGGTGCACCGATTGCAATCGACACTCTTCGCCTCGAAGCCGGCATGTCCACTGCCGAGAGCCTGGGTGATTCGCTTCGGGTGCTGACGGGACTCGTCGATGTCGTGGCGCTTCGGACGCCGGAGGCATTGGACCACGACGGGGTTCGAGCCCTCGCCCATTCGCCCGTGGTGAACGGTGGCGATGGCCGGGTGGACCATCCTACTCAGACGCTGATCGATCTATTCGCGATGAACCGGCACTGCGGCGCCATAGGCAACCTGCGCATCGGGATTTGTGGCGACTTGCAGACCCGCAGCGTCCGGTCCTTGCTCCGCCTCTTCCGGCGCATGCCGCCAGCCGCGCTCCGACTGATCTCACCCATCGGCCGCGATGGTCATGGGATCGATCTGGGCTGCATCAGCTACGCCGTCGAAAAGACCCACATAGTGCATTTTGAGGATCTTGACGTCCTGTACATGGCCGGTCTGCCTGAGGGATCCGGAGACACCAAGCTGACGGCGGACCAGCGGAGTGCGTACGGCCTGACGGAGGAAAAGCTCAAGCGACTGCCGGCAGACGTCACGATCTTGAGCCCCCTGCCGCTGATCGATGAGGTTACCGACGCGGTCCGAAGCGACCGACGCTTCAAAGCCTACCAGCAAAGTGACGACGGCGTTTGGGTCCGTATGGCCGTGTTGAGCAGGCTCCTGTCCTTCGAGCCGTCCTCCAGGGTGCACCGGTAAAGCGAGGACCTAATGAAGACGTGACTCCATGCCGGTGATGTCACCACCGACGGCATAGCCGGTCGAGGTAATCGGCCCACCGTGAAGCGAACGGAAGAGCACCGCTCCAGGCTCTACAGACACGTCAGGATTGGGGAGGCCGTCGATGTCATAGGCATCTGTTGGCGCGGGCGGCTCCACCAGCCGAACGGCCCGACTTTCGGTATTCCTGTGGAAAACCTGGGCCAGGGGAACGGCTCCGCGCAACGTCCTAGCCTGCCGAACCTGCTCAGCGAGCGAAGTCGGCGGCGGGGGTGGGAGATCCAGAAACGCACCGACGTGCTCGGTGACGACATCGGGTAACTCAAGAGCCTGATTTACCGCAGAGGACAAAGCGCTGGAGGCTTGGAAACGCGGATTTATTTCGATCGTAACGACTGTCCCCTTCGTGATGAGAAAGTCGGCGCCGAAAGCGCCCCGGTAACCTAAACGCCCGAGACACTTCCCGATCTGCACGGTCACCTTTTCCACGGAGGCGAGATCAGCGGAAGGCAGATCGTGAGTCGCTGCAAAGTCATTTCCACAAAAGCCAAACGGGCGCCGAGTAAGCCCACGGACGCCGATGAGCTGGTAGCTCACGCCGAGGACGCGCACCTCCTCGCCCCCGTAGATGCAGGCGTTAACATTGATGGGGACCGACTTCGCGAGGTAATGCGACACCGTAAGCACCTCATCGGGCCGTTCCCTGAGCTCAGGTCCAATGTCGTCCGCGTCTCGTATCAGAAACACGTTCGCCCCCCCCGCACCTGTGGCGGCGCGTGCCACGATCGGTCCGGCCTTAAGCATTTGCTCCAACCCGGAGCGGTCGGCGGCTCTAAGATAGCTCGTGGGAGGAAATGGAATAGCGGCATCCATCTTCCGGAGGATCCGCTCCATCCAGAACTTGTGCTCGAACTGACGCTGAAAAAGATGGAAATTGAAGGCGCAAATTGCCTCGCCTGGCTCAAAGAATAGCCGACCCAAAAAAGCCGATGGTCGATAAGCTACGATCAAGCTCGGATTATTGGCATATTGTAAGAGGCTCGCCACCACGGCCGCAGCCGCATAGGATGAGTCTAGATCGATATCATAGCGGTCGAGATCCACTCTGCGTTTGCTGATCCCTTCGAGCGAGACTTGGCCGGCGGCCCCAGGTAGCGGGCAAGTCTGGGCGACCACGAATAATGAGGGGGCAACGGCGGTTAGAGGCAGTGCGTCCGTCGCCCTTGTTCCAAACCAGACGAAGGTCCGCCTCCCTGCTGCGCGGCGAATGGCTTTCTGCCGCAAGGAAAGTGCAGTCATCTCGTTCCTTCGGCCGTTGCCGCTCATTCTGGAAAAGAATCCAACAGGAGCGATGCGTTGGTTAGTTGCATCATGCTTCGAGCGTGTCGCCGCCCCTCCTCGAACGTCGGTGTTGCAGTCCGAGTATCGAGAACTTCCGCTTTGGATTTCTCGATGGTGTAGATCAGCGTTTTCCGGATCGACGCAGCGCTCATCTGTTGGACGACAGCCCTGCGCAAACGGTACGCCATCAAGCGACCAGCGTAGCGCTCATCCGCGGGCGAGCTGAAGGAGAAATCCTCCCCGACGGCAGTGTCGAATAAATTCCCTATTCCCTTTGGATCGAGCAGCAGAAAGCCTTCGGGGTAAGCCAGCTCTCCCGAAGGTATCCACAGGTCCTCGAGAATCAGCAATATTCCGTCTTCAGCCAGAAGCTGCCCGCCAATACTCTGAGCGATCTGTTCTAGCCACTGTTGCGGTGGAATTTCATGGAGAACGTTGCACAGCACCACCACGTCAAACCCGCTCGGAGGACGATCCCGGAGGAACGTAGCCAAATCCCCATAGGATCGGGTCTCCCCTTCGCCAGGGTGGAGCAGCTCAATGCCGGCTATCCGCTGCTCTCTGGTCTCTGGACTTGGGTCGTAAGCAAAATAGTCGATTTGGCTCTGTATCTTTGGATAAGCCATGGCGAGAGCCGCAGCGAGCCGCGCTCGACCAGCGCCGTAGTCCAGCACCTTGCGCGGACGAGAGTCCTGATCGTCGCCGTAGGTCACCTGAATACCGTCGACCAACTGGGCGCATTGCGGATCACCCGTCCGGTATTCGACGGAACCAGGTGCCACCAGCGACTGAGCGGCGAAGCGTGCAATCGCCTGCCTCGCCGGCTCATCAAGCGCGAGTCTCAGCTTCTCGACATTCTCTTGACCGCCGAACAACGAGAGCACGGCGGCTTCCGGAGCCGCCGCGGCCGGGCTGAACCGGCCATCGACCGCGAACCAGCAATGTTCGAAGCCAAGATGCGCGATCAGAGGCAAACTGTGGGTCGCAATGAAAAGCTGTGCCAGTGGCAGCGCCTCCAACAGGTGGTCGATGAACGCGATCAGTGCTCCAGGGTGCAGATGCAGCTCCGGTTCGTCGAGTAGCAGCACCAGTCTGGACTTCTCCGCAGCAGTTATGCTGCTCAGCGCGACCGCGTACTGTAGTAACTTTCGCTGCCCGTGGGATTCTCTCAAGTCCGACAGGTTGCGACCATACATCTGGAGGACACCAGAGCCGCTAACGCTGATCGACGCGCCGGCATGGCGCCGGAGTGCCTTTTCGATGCGGTCAAACCATCTCGGGATGCGCGCCGATCCCACTTCGCGCTTCCTCGTTCCGCCGGCGGCGATTCCAAAATTGGCGTCACCAACCGCTTGGAGAACCGCTAACCCGTTCGCGAGCAGCCGGGGAAGATCCGTGGCAGGGCGGTCCCCCTCCTTGAACCCCTCCAAGATTTCCAGCGTGTAATCGCCGAAGCGCTTCTCCCATGGAACAGCGCCTTCCAGGGCCACGACTTGCACCATCTGCTTTGACACTCCGGGGGCGAGCGTCAGGCGCACGCGCTCGAACGCTCGTTCGGTGGGCCCTGTATCGGTGCCATTGGGGGTGCTCTCCAAGGCCCGGGCGATGCGCTTGAGGAGCCGAGTCTTGCCGCTGCCGTTTGCCCCCGTGAGCACGACAACGCGCGCGAGATTCTTCAACACAATTTCTTCGTAAAGGCCGTCCGGAGCGGATGCCTTCTCGAAGCGGACTTCTTCTAAAATTCCACTATCCATGGCCGCGACTTACACACGTCCTGCCGACCAGCGCCACAATTCGGT
Organism: Allosphingosinicella sp.; assembly: GCA_036399655.1. GTDB lineage: Bacteria > Pseudomonadota > Alphaproteobacteria > Sphingomonadales > Sphingomonadaceae > Allosphingosinicella. The sequence continues at coordinate 60,420 of DASWMS010000075.1, forward strand.
GGCCCGTCATATCGATTGTGTGCCGGGGGAGGATATGATTTGAACTGCGGCATCAGGAAGACTGCTGATCCAATGAGCGAGTGCCAGGCAAAAAATAGACGAATTTGATGGAAACAAGTGATCCTCAAGCTTCGCATCGGGCCAAAGCCCCTGGACGCGGAGCGAAGAAATCCGGGCGGTCAACTCGTCAAACCTCTCCAAAGCAAGGGCCGAGCAGCTGAATGCCCCCCGCCGCCGGAGGCTGCAAAGGTAGTAGATCAGCTTCGCGATCGCCGGCTGCTCCCAGGATCCAGGCAGCAAGAACCCATTGAGGCCGGGCGCGTGGATAGCGATTTCGTGAATCTCCTGCCCCCCCCACTGGATCGCTGCCCATTGATCGCAGAGATCGTTTAGAAGCGTATGGAATTGCTGAATGCCAGCTTCAGGCGCCACGTAATCCGATGCCACGACGAGCGCCAGGCAGGCCTCGGAGACTTCCACGAGCGCGCTGAGAGTTTCGTTTGGCGCGCCCGAGGCGGCACCGGATGCGCGCTGCGGGATGTAGTCGGAAAGCCCATGGCATGCGTTTCGAAATGCGACATCGAGTTCACCGCCCGAACACCCGAACGCCTGAGCCGCACCGGCAAGGGCGCGCACAGCGGCCAAGGTGAAATAAGGATGGGGCGGCGCGTCAAAGGTAGTGGGTTGATCATAGCGGAAAGTCCCCCACAGGCCGCTGTCGCGCTGCATTCGAAGCAGGAACGCTACGCCTGCGGCGACGTCGCCGCGTGCGGAAGGCCGCTCGAGAACTCCCAATCGGGCCCGCCGCATCTGCTCTTGGGCCAAGGCCCGAACGAAGTGCGCAGTCGTCGGCACATTTGGTAATAACCCCTGTTCGACGAAGTCGTCGTCGCCATCGAAGTAGAGCAGACCGTGAAATCCGCCGGGCGCTCCGCCGACGTGGTCGGCGCAACGATCCAGCGCCCGCGCAATCAAATCTTCGCCAAGCCCTTCAGAGTCAAAAGCCAGTTCGCGGCCGAAGAGAGCTTGGAGCTCCAATTCGGTGTTGACGATGTCGAGGAGCGTGATCAGTGACGGCTGGTCTCCCATTGGCAACAAGCCTGCGCCGCCGGCATCCAGCTTCCAAAAGGTAGTGGGTAGCCCGGAAGATGTCTGATCCGAAGTCGAGATCGCCCAAAACGCTTCCCTGGTTTGCCGAACTGCGGTCGCGACCTCAGTCGGTGAACTGAAATCCCGCGCGCCGGAGTCGTCCAACCAGCCAAGGAGCTCACCGACGGCGACGGCTTTCAGGCGAGGACGGCCCAGCCCGTCCGGCCCGGCATCGAGCCAGACCTCTTCCTTCAGACCGACTTCATCGCCCCGCCAATCCCACAGATTCAGGTCTTCCATGATCGCAACCAGTTCCGCATCGCCCAAACCAAGCCGGAGATCCTCCAGAAGGGTTTCCAGGCTGCTCCGATGTAGAAACTCCCCTGGTGCCGCGAGCCTCGCGAACTCGGTTATCAACTGAAGTTTGAGATGCGCTTCGGCAAGCGTCACCGACTTGAGTATAGCAGATACCGTTTCCACCAGGCCTGCCGGAGAAGGTCGGGAGGCGCTAGCCTTCGGCATAAGCCACCAGCCTCGCTTGGAGGTCGGGAAAGTACGGTGGGCGGATTTTCTTGTAATCTCCGCTCCGGGAGAGTTCCGGGATGCCGGCTCCGAATAAGAATCCCGCTCTGTGAAGTGCAAGCACCGCTTCATCAAACGCCGAAGAGCCCGGATTGAGCGAAAGATACTCGGCCAGAGAAATGTCGTCTAGGGGTTCGAGGTCTTCCCCTGCGGATCGGGCAAGCTCGACTAGCCGCTGCGCGGCTACCTTGGCAGCCGCGTTGTTCAGGACCGATCCATGCTCTACCAACCACTCCTCGACGAGGTCGCGGCCGATAAAGCATCGCCTCGCCGACGGCACCATCCTACGAGCCACTTGTTCCAAAATCGAGAAGGTCGATCGGAATGTTGCTACAGGCGAGCTCCAGTGGGGGATTAGGGCGACGATCAATCCTTCGTCAATGAACGGCATAGCAGACTCATTGTTAAAGCAATCCGCCACGCGAGTTTGCAACGCAAGAACGAAGAAGTCCCGCGTAAGGGGATCCAGCTCAACGTAATCGACATCAGCGAGTTCGGTAAGTGAGTTCCGCACTGCATCCGACCTCAAGGTTTGGTCCCCAATAAGAACAATTGTCCCACGCCAGTCTTTTAAAAACGATTTAATCGCTTCAATCCCTGACCACCACATGTTGCTAGTCGCCTTCACATCACATTCGTCAACGATCCTGATACTCTCGTACTCAGGCGGGCTAGCGCGAACAAGGGCACTGTAGAGTGAACCGCTAAGCATTAGCACCGGCGGCCCAGTCCCTGAAAGATCGTTGCGCACTTTGTTGATCAGGAAAGTCTTACCGGATCCCAGTAGGTCTGAGACGCAGACAATCCGCGTACGACTGTCACTCGCCGATCGAAATAGTGCGTGCAAAGCTGCAACCGACAACTCCCGGTTAGCGAAGGGAGTCGGCACCTGAATGCCCTGCCCCCACGCAAATAGCCGAGAACTTGATAGGCTAACGTCACGTTCAGTGAGAACTATCATCGATACCCCCGTTTCCGGCGAGTGCCAGCGTCGGCCCAATCTCATGCGGCTCGCAGTCGCATGCCTCCTCTATGTTCTTACGCATCTTCTTTAGGACGCTATCCAACGTGACTCCGGGCCCATATGCCTTGTTGATGAATCCCTCATTCAAGATCGAGTTGAGCGGAACTCGTCTGCCCACCTGAACTGGCCTGTATCGTGTTTCTAGTATAAGGAATATGTCTTTACGACTGTACGGACCGATGGCCACTTCTCGAAAATCCGCATTCCAAACGTTCTTTATTGCGCCTGCTACTTCATGGGACGCAAAATAAGCCTCTAGCAAGGCCATAGGTGGAAATCCAAGCGGCTTCTGTTCGTGGATTTGCTTCATCGACCGGACGATCTTGCCTATCATGGCCTCGGTTGCGCGATGAGGAAGATCGAAACACACAACAGTCGATATGTTTGCCTCGGAATGCAACTTCCCTACATGGTGAAGAAACTCAGGAGCAACCAAGGAAGTAGTGTTCTCAAACCAGTCTCTGTATTCCGAGTCCTCCTCTCCAGTCACTCTAAGGTTTCTATATGCCTTGAGGTCGGCCTCGCTGATATTGAGCACGTCAAAGTAAAAGTTTCGGCCTTGAAAAAGGAGATCTTCGAAATTCTTGTCCAGGAGCCCCTCGATCAAGCCCTCGCTGAGAACCCGCAGCAGGCCATCCTCATTTTCCACGCCGCTTAGCTCATTGTCCCTCCGCTGTGGATCAATAAAAAGAAAGACTCCGTCACTCAGGTCCCTGCCCTTCTTAGCCAATGCCTTAGCAAATGTTGTGGTGCCGTGTCCTGCAGTGAATTTTACTAATGTTCTCTGGGTGTGGCGCATGCCTGCGAGCACAGAGCTTATTTCGTCACCACCTCGCCGCAGGAAGACCTCATCCCATTTAGCATCGACGTCTAGCGGAGGCGCCGTCGACAGGTCGGGAAAGTGAGGCGCTAACCTATGCTCCCGCAGCCAATTGTTCAGATTTCGTTCGGCGCGCAATCGTCTCGGTGCCATGCAACCCCCCTGGTCGGACCCGGAGATAATCATCTTTTCTTTTTTAGAACAAGCTCGCATAGTCAGCCAGCAGCATCTTGATCATCAGCTCAGGATCGATCGAGGGGCGCCCCGTCTCGCTGTAGTAGGGCCGCAGGTGCTCGCGAATGTCGGGGAGATCGACGAAACGGTCGATCCGCCGCAACAGGTGAGCGTCGGGGAGGAGGCGCTCCAAGCTGAAGCTGTAGAACAGCGCCTCCTGCATCACCGTTCGCTGGCCCATCATCGGCTCGCCTCCCGTCCTACTCAGGACGATGGAGTCTGAGCCAAGTCAGCCTGGCATGGCCGAGTTTTTCGGCACAATCCGCCAGTCTCGGTCGTCGAGACGGTGTGCTCACGTCGAGATATGAGATTTTCGTCCAGTTCGCCGCTCGCCTTTCTAGTGCTCGGCCAGAACCTCCCCTCAAGCTCGTTGAGGCGCTGGCATCGCGGTCGGGGCGCTCCAGTATATTGGGGGAAGCTAGGATCCTGCGCCATCGTAGCCGGCACTCTATGTGTCCGTCAGCTTCCTAACAGCCTCCCTGCGGCCCAATAGAAAGGGTGAGCCGTCTCAGGCTTGCTGTCCAATTGAGCTAAGGTGTCCGCCAACCGCATTCTGGCATCGGAAGGAGCACCAGATCGCAGGTAGGCGAGCTTCGCATCCCACGTTGTGTCGCGTAGCCATAGTTGCGCCTCACGCAGCGCAAATGCGAGTCCTTGCTTGCCACCGTCCCAAGTGTCGAGCAGGCGGAGCGTCAGCAATGTCCCACACCAGTCCGGCAACGCCCATTGCGAGCTGATTACCCCCTGACACCCAGCCGCGATAAATCCGGCGCTCAGCGAGATGCCTCGATGCAGTGCGGACAGGCTGACTAGTCCCGTGTCGCATCCAATCAGCAACGCAAGCCTGCGCGAAACGGGCGGCAGCGAGAGGATCAACCCCAGCGGCAATTCGGCGTCGTTCGCCGCCGAGAGGCCGCTCATGAGCGGGTGATTGTGGTCAGCACGTCCATGACATGCGAAATGTAGGATCGTCGCCTGCAGCATCTCCGTACAGACTTGCTTGAGCCTGACAGCGGAGACATCGATCCGAACACATCCGGGAAAATGCTCAGCGACGATTATTCCTTCTAGTTGTGCGAACGGGAGTGGTGGAAGAGGGCCTGATATTCGATCGTCGGAGACCGATAGCACCAGCCGATCCTGCGAACTATCGTTAGTGCACCCAACATTGAGCGAGGAGACACAAGGAGAGTAGCTGATGGCTAGGTCGTCCACGACCATCCGACCGGATGCAGGGTTTCGTGCCGCGTGAATCGGCAGCACCGACAACGCCGGACTCGGTAGAAAAGTTGCGGCCTTGAAATCGTGCGTCAGAAGCCATTCGACAACCTGGCCCAGCATCACTTGCCAAAGCTTTTCAAGACTGTTCGAAAGGGCTTCGATGGCCGCATCGAGGCTCCCTTCACGCTGGGGGGTGTGATGCCAATCCAGATATGCCCTCAGCCAACCCAACCTTCCCGTCTCACTTTGCATGAGCAGGGTCTCCGAGGTCGCCGCACAATAGTCGTCCGCCCAGAGCGCATACACGGCCGCAGGCGATCCGCTTCGAGCTGGCGGAACGATCAGCGCTAGGGCTCCAAAAGCAATCGTGATCAGATAAACCAGCGGCTGATCACGAGCTGTCGCAACTATCTGATCGAAGGTGAGAGCGGCAGGGACTGGAGCAGTGAATACAAGACGGCCATCGTCCTGGGACAATTGGAGCGGACGGTAGAACGACCTGCTTCTGCCTTCCTCGACCGCGACCACGGCACCTTGCAGGTCTCCTGTCTTTGCAAGGCCGAACGCCAGCGCCTCGTGGGTCTCGAGACTCCGTTCGAGCCAGAAACCCTCGCCATGGGCATCGGACTGCGCGGCTCCGACAAGACAGGCCGCTGCCGCGGCGGCGCGGGCCGCCTCGACTCCCGCCTGCCAGTCCTGAACCGACATTGCCCAGGAACCCCAGGCGATCGCGGTCTCTAGCGCATGGACGGGACGCATCGTTATTCCGAGGCGAACTGCACTCCGATAAGCATCGGCGACTTCCTCGTGCGAAACCTCATGCGGTACGACGTTGCGATAGCGCCGCAACAGGCCAGCCAAGCTGGCCTGCGCAGGTGCCTGGGCTCCCGGCTGCGCGGAAGCAGCGGCTTCTCGGGCAAGGATGATCGCGTCGCGCAGGTGCGATACGTTCTCCGTCAGATCAAAGGACGCTCTTAATGCACTGCCCAACGCGAGCGATGCGGCCGCATGCGCTGCAGGCGGTTCCGACCGGGAGGTTTCGACTGCTCGTCGCGCAGTCGTCAGCCGTAATCCCAGGCGGGCCAGGTCGGCCGGTCGCGTTTCAGACTCCCGGAGGATGTTGGCGAAACTGGTAAGCAAGGCCGAATATGCCGTGCCTTTCGCATCCGCAATTGCGACTGCCTGACGGATTACTTTTTCGGCTTCGGCAAAATCCTCCGGTATCTCTCTCTGAGCGAAGCGCTCGTCGAGTACGATCGCAAGGCTATGCAATATTCCAACGCGGAGGTGGTCGCCTTCTGGAACGCCAGCCGCTGCCAGTCGCAACAAATAAACTGCCCTATCGAGCAGCTCGGGATCGCCACTTTCCCGGCAGGCTTCTGAAAGGGCACGCCCCAAACTGGCGCGGGCATTCGCCAGAAAGGCGGGAGGTCCCGCCGCGTCCGCCTGATCGAACAATCTCGTAGCTTCGTCCAACGCAGCCGGATCGTTGAACCCGAGGTGGCGGCGAACCAGTGCGATACCGAGATTGAACTTGGCGTGCGCCGCATTTTCCGCGGAAAGGTCGGCGCTACTTGTCGTCCGGAGAATCGATATCGCCTCGACAAGATCCGCTTCATCGCCGGACCATTCGTGCCGTGCGATCAGCGCTTCGGCGAGATTCACTTCGGTCGCACATTTACTCGGGCCGGTATTGACACTGCTTGCCTCACGCAGCATATCAACCGCCTCGACAATGAGTTTTCCCTCTCCGGAGGAAGAAAACCGTTCGACGAGAAACACCCCCAAGTTGGTCAAGATCTCGGCATGAAGCCGCTCGCCTTGCGGAGCCATGGATGCCGCCTGCCGCGCGCGCTCGATCGCTCCATCGAGATCGGCCACCGATCCCGTGCCCTCGAAGCGGGCGTAATAAGCGGCGGACAGATTGCGCAAGCTATCCGCCATTGCCGGGCTCGGCGGACAGCCGCTGTCGCAGGCGAGCTCAAGAAGCCGCACCGCGTCGTCCGCGAGGTCCACGCGGAAGCTGCGGCCACAGCGGTCCGATTGGCCTAGCCCGGCATTGCTCGCCAATTCGCGATGCTGCGGACTGCCGGGATCAGTTTCTGCGATTCCCAGTTGCCAGGTATGCTGCGCAAGATCGGCACGAGCCTCGTCGCCAGTGCCAAGATACCGATGCTGATGGGCAATCGCGAGGCTGTTATGAACCATGGCGCGAAGTGGACCCGGTGCCGAGCCAAACCGCGGCGATTCGACAACCTCCTTCCATGCGGCGGTCGCCATGGCGAGCGCCTGCGGGGAGCCGTCGCGATGGAAAGCGTCCCAAAGCCGCGTTGCGGCCTCAAGCAACGCCTCCAGTCCTTCAGGAAATTCGATATCGGGTTGATCTTCTTCCAGTGGCGGGAGGAACTCGATCCTGTCCGGCGTCATCTCGCGGGCGAGCTCAAAAAACTGGTTCGCGGCGGTTTCGCATTCTATGCGCGCGCCGAGGTAGCCTATCAGGTCTGTCGCCCCCCCCGGCCCTGTTTCCGGAGGCATGCGCATTCGGAGCTGACCATCGCTTCCCACCAGCACCGCCGGGACGCGGAAACTGGCTCGCAGACCGCAGCCAGGACATGGGACCTCGTGCAGCCTCCCGTCGAAGAAAAGCCTTTCCAAGTCCGGGCGCTCCGAGGCGACGACGCATAACCAGACCTCGGCGTCGAACGGATGCCCGCAACGTCCGCAGCTCAGCCGCACCGGGTCGGAGATCGATCGCACGCGTCTATTTTGCCGGTGCCGAGACCAAGCCAAACCCCAATTGGTCACGACTGTCTTCAGCCAGGCGATCACAGCTCGCACTTCCCAGCAGGCGGGTCTTTAGCAGCCGCACATCAAGTCGGGCCGACCCCAACGCAAGCTTCTGTGCCCACAGAGCCGCGACCCCGGCCACATGCGGCGCTGCCATGCTCGTACCGTCCATCGAACAAAGGCCGCCGCCCGGCACAGCGGAAACAATCCCAACGCCCGGGGCCGCCAGCTCAACACCCCAATTCGAAAAAGGCGCCAAAGGGAAATTCCCCATCGCATCGGCGCTTCGGCCTATCGCGGCCACGCCGATTACGTGGTGCGCAGAAGCCGGCGGGGATGCCCAAAGCCGATAGGGCGGGATTCGGTTGCCACCACTTTCATTTCCCGCTGCGGCTATGATGATGGCACCGCCCTCATAGACTGCTCCGGCTTCCATCACCGCTCCAAGCTTGTTGAAGAGATCCACGGTAAGTTGGTAGTCACGAAGCGCTTGCGACGTCGCCGCATGTGTCGGCATTCCGGAAGCGCCAAGCGTTTCGATGCGCCTCGTGAAATCGATTCCGAGCGACATGTTCACGATTGCGACACGCTGCTGGAGGCACCATGCGATACCGCGCACAATGCCTTCCGTCGTGCCCGTTCCCTCGGCATCTAGGACCTTCGCGACGCACACTTTCGACACACCCGGCGCTACGCCGATCCGAACGCCACCGACGGGACGACCGAAGATGGTGCCAGCACAGTGGGTGCCGTGGCCATGACGGTCGCCGACTCCTTCGCCGGTGAAGTCCATTTGTTCTATCTGAATACCGGCAAAGGCAGGATGCGAAGCATCGATACCCGTGTCGAGGATTCCGACTGCGACATCGGCGCCTGTGAAAGGCGAACTTGTCACCCTAGTCGTGGCGAACGCCCAGGAGGTTGGATCGATCAGATCAAGATCCCCAGATATGTGCTCAACCGATGACGGAGCGATCAGCCTCATCGGCATTACGGGTGCTGCGGCAGTGATGCCGGGCTGCTGCGAATAAGCAGCGGCTTCCCTGGAAGTCAGCTCCTCGATCGACACATCAAATCTGCGGGACGGCATTCCGAGATCTGGCGCGGCTCGGAAGGTGGTCAGCGGACTTGTCAGCGATGGCTCTTCGCTAAGCCACTCCCGCAATATGACATAAGGTTCACGAATGATCTTTCTCGCTGCTTGAAGGTCTCCGCCCTACGTTAGCAGGATTTCTATCAGCCGCCCGCCTGAGTGAGTTCGATGGTGGTTCGATGAAGCCAGCTAGAGAAGTCCGTCTGGACTTTCTATGCCACACTACCCCAACCTACAAGGTTGGCTTGAAATGGCCGATCCCGCAGAACTCGATCCCGAAGCAGACGGACCGCCAACGGACAGAATGCCTCACCTCGCCGCTCTCAACCAACTTGCCTGATGAAGGGGGCGACGCCGGGCTCGGACTGACTCCCGGGGGGGATCGCGGGTTCATCAGCGGCGTTCACCGTCACGGCCATATGCGAGACAGACACTGCCCTCGCGCGCCCGATCTCTTTTGCCCATAAATCCAGCGCGTGGCGCTTCTCCGGAGCATACGAATGGAGCGCGTAGACTCTGGCGGTGACACCCTTCACAGCATGGTTGAGCACACGGCCGACGACTTCCTCTCGAACGCTGAGCCGAACCATATGCGTGGCCGTGCTTCGTCTAAGGTCGTGGAGCCGCCAAGCATCAACTGCCCCGCCAGTCGCGGTGATGAACTCGTCAAGCTTGGCCTTTAGCTTCGCATAGTTGGTCATGTGCGTCCGGCCGTCGGTCGTGAAGACGAAAACGCCGAGGCGAGGGAGCGCCGCCAAGATTTCCACGGCGGCAGCGGAAAGTGGGACGTGATGCCTGCGCTCGCCTTTGGTGTCCGGCCGGGATTGTCCACGTTGCGGTGCTCAAGTCGAGGTCGGCCCAGCGCATCCGGGCCACCTCGGTGCGACGCTGAGCCGTCAGCGCCAGGATGCGGATGTACGGCCCGAATGGATAGCCGAGGAGCTCGGCCGCGTTCCAGATCTGCGCCATGTCCACCATGGTAAGTACCCGGTCGCGTTCGTGTTCGGCCTGCGGCTTTCGTATCCCTTCGACGGGGGAGACAACGATCCAGTCGCGGCTCAGGGCGAAGCGGAAGATCGTCTTGACGAGCGACAGCACTCGGTTGGGGAGGACAGCTCCTTCCAATCGCTCGAGGAGGTCACGCACATCCACCCGGCGGATGTCGACGATCTTGCGGTCCCGCCATGCCGGGAGGACATGCATCTCAAGGCGCCTTTCCTGTAGGCGCCAGCTGTCATTCTTCGGCTTGGCCACCTTCTTGATCCAGTGCTCGGCGACGGCGCCGAAGGTCCGCTCGACAGCATCGGCGCTCCCGCCCCTCGCGATCGCAGCGACAAGCTTCAGTGCGGCAGTCCGCGCGTCCGTCAGATCCATGCCGGGATAGCTGCCGAGCTTCTTGTTTATGGTTTGCCCGCCGGTGCGGGCGCGGAATATCCACGTTTTGGTGCCGCCCGCTCCGACTCGCAGGCGGAGGCCGTTCACCTTCGCGTCGGCGTGTTCCTCCTGCCCCTTCGCCGGTGGTTTCAAGCCCGCCACTTTCGTGTCCGATAACATGCGCCGCTCCTGAACTCACTCGTGACGCGGTCCGCGGACCAAAGGCCCTACAGCCGCGCCAACCGAGCGGCTTCCTCTCCTCTCGAAGCGGGTGCGGCGGCACTGAGCTTCCGCCGAAACTGGAGAGTCTCCGCGGAATCCTGATTGTTACCTAGAGTCCGACTAGGTAACACATAGGTAACAAGCGCTGGGATTTGCTGAAATCGCGTGGGACGCTATGCGATTGATTTCAAAGGAAACAGCACTTTCTGGGACGCCCTGAAACGGGCCCTGACGAGACTTCTAAGCTTGGGGTCGCAGGCTCGAACTCTGCCGAGCGCGCCAGTTTTGCGCTATTTTTCTGTTAGCTAAATCTGTTTCAGGTAACGCATATGTAACTAGCGATTGGGATAAGGTGACATCTCATGCCACCCAATCGGAGCCGGTTGAGCCTTCGGAGCTGCTTGTGGTCGCCAGCGCAATGGTTTCCTCGCCCGAAGGCAGGAGGCGCCCCATCGCTCGGGCCGCGGCATAACGATCGACCTCGGCTCACGGTCTCGTCTCAGAAAGCGGCCTGGACTAGCGGAAACCCGCTGCAGATCCGATATATCGGCCATGAAGAAGTCAGCAGCGAGCGCGCCAAGCAAGTCCGAGGTAAGCCTGGCCACTGGCGGCGACATTGCACAGGCGGCGGCAGCGGATTTCGAAAGTTTCTTTCATCCGAACTTTCCGATGCGGGTGCGAATCAAGGTCGGCGCGGTCAACCATGCCTGCATCAGGAAAGGCATGTCCGGACCTGAAATCGTCATTCCGCGCGAGATGGCTTCGGAAGCAATAGATTCGCCGGAGCGGCTCTATTTTCACCTGCTCATCCTGGGCCACGAAATTGGGCATCTCGTTCACCGACATCTGACCGCCGGCCATCAGGACGCGGCGGATTATCGGAGCCTCGAGTTTTGGGCCGACTTCTATGGTGCTAAGGTGATGATGACGTTGCTCACGTACGGAGAGCGAATGGTGCCGGTGTTCCGCTGCTTCTTTCCGGATGAGAAGATTTTCCCATGTGCGCTGGATCCTGTCGGTACCGCCGTCGGCCGCCTTGTCAAATTCGTGTACACTGATGACCGCCGTTACCCGCCTAAGCTCCTTCGGGCCGGCACCATTTCCAACGGCATCACCTCCTTCATGCGCTTCCACCTGAAGGACGCAGATCCTATTTGGCCTTACAGTGTCTTCAAGCGTGTCATCTCATCGCCGGAGGTCAAGGAGCTGATCCTGTGCCAGCCTGAGGATGCTGAGTTCGACAGCGACATGATCGATCGGGCGATCCGCTGGCACCGGCAGGCGCAAGGTAACGAGGTGGCATTGGCCGCTGGGATGAAGCGCAACCTCCTGCCATTCCTACACACCACGTTCGACCAGACAGACGAAGAAATCGCGCGCTCGCAGGAAATCCGATTGGCCGAACTTCGCGCTGGCGGCTTCGACATCTAGTCTCTTCGGCCTCCTCTCCCCTGATCCGAGAGGGTTGCTTTCGGCCAGCCAGATTTAGACGCCGACCGGCCCACGCAAACTCGGGTACCAACAACAACAATAAGGTATAGGCGCCTCCCGGTGGTCCAGCAGGCGCTCTATCAACGATATCACAACTGCAACTGATGCAATCCTACGAGCGCTTGCTCGACCTCTGCCGCCGTAACATCGAGTTCAGACACAGAGTCGAGATCATCCGGATCCTGCCGGAACAATTCGTCGAAGCGTGCAAGTGCGTCCAAAGCAAGTTTGTCTAAAGAGGTCCAATTTGCATCAAGTATCGCTTGTACTTGTTCGAGGTGTTCGCTCACCACCGAATCCATCGCGTTTTTCATCGCTACGTCGTCAGTTGCCGTGCCATTCGTGGCTTCGTGGGCAAGCACGCGAGCGATCTCCTCTGCCTTCCGCCAATCATCGTTCGCGCTTCCATTCTCGGCGAAGCATCGGAGGAGGCATCGCTCGTTCCCGCTATCGCACTTGATGCATTCTGCGACGGCACCTGCCAGCAACACTCTCAAGCGGCTCGAAACGTACCTTAAAGTGGAGGCACCCGGCAGCCGGTTTGATGTGGAAGCATGGCCGCTCATGTTCATACGAACGGTTATTCCGCAGGAGGAAAAACCCTCATGCACAGCCACGAGCGCGTGACCTGCTTCGTGGTACGCGATGCACCGCTTCCTGTAGTCGCTCATCCCGATTCCTAATCTAAAGGCCCGCTTGCATGAATGGCGAGTTTTACGGTCGGTGCCGTGTCACTTCTGCAGAAGCGTGTTCTGATCAGCCGCGCATGCTGGGTGATCCAGGCGTTCGCGGCAGCGCGATACTGCACTCAATCCCACTCGGACGCTGTAACTCGAGCCGTCCATCAAATGCGGCGCTGTCGGGCGTGCGAGCGGGCGAGGAAAGGTCGGGCGCGAGCGCTGCCATCGCATCGCGCAAGGATTCGACCCAAGTTGATGGCACCTCGTCCGGACGGACGATGTCGGTCGCCCGTTTAAGCAGCCCCGCGACCAGCACCGCCAGACCGGCGAAAGCGACCACCTTCACGACGTTGCCATCCTGCCAGCTGATCGAGACAGAGATGCGTTGAACGTCATCCTCCTCCGCTGCGGCACGGATCGACTCCGACAATCGGACAGCGGTATCACGCCAAGCCTCCCCATGCGGCGGGAATCCCGGCAGCGTGACGGACGAGAGATTAACCACCGGCGAATGGGCGAAAAGCATCGCGCATCGCTCGCGATCAACCCACGGCAAAAAGGTTTCGCCAAGCGAGCCAGGCCCGATCTCGACGATAGGCACCATGGTTCCACCATGATTGATGCTCCTGTCAGAGATGGCCGTCAAGGCTCGTGGCGGGGGCTCGTTCGTCGCATGAAGCCCGACGAAGAAGGAAAGGTCGGGTTCGGAGCTGGGCGGCTCCTCCGCCTCCTGGCTTGGTTCTTCTGGATTATCAGCGGCGACAGCCGCACCAAGATATTCCGGAACGAGATGATTGCCTCTAAAATAGTCGGTGAACACCTGCTTCCAGCTAAGCACGGGGATGGCGCCATCCAGCCGAAAGAGCTTCTGGTAGGCCGCGCGTTTACCGGCTCGGTCGATCCGAAGGTCGAGCCGTTCGATATATGCCTCGACGTCATAAGCCCGGATCGCCCCGTCGAAGTGTGAGATCATGCGGCTCGCAAGATCATATTCAGCATGAGCATATCGGCAGCCATAGCTCTCGTCCGCCAATCCTGCGCTGGCTCGCAAGATCAGCTCCTCGACCTCGAACGTCCTGAATGAATGGGGCGCGTCGCCAGACCCACGCTGCTCCTCTGCCTTCCACCAAATCTGGGTACGGTCGATCTGCGAGTAGAATCGCTCCCTCTCTGTGGCACCGTGCTCGGTGACCCCGGAAGGGATCGTCTCGATGTCGTCGCTGAACGGAGGCCCGTTCCAATATTCAAGCTCCATAATCGGCGTCACGCTGTCTGGGTGACCGACAAGGTCGGGGTCGAGCCTGAGACGACCTCGGACCTCCCGGAGCGCCGCCGCCTCATCGAAGCTGCGCAGCACGTAGCCGTTGAGGCTGTTCTCGCGCGAAAGGCTGCGCCGAAAGAAGGGATGCGCGAAGAGGATGACGTCGCGGGCCGGCCAATGAAAGACGCCGGGCGCCAGCTGCGCGGTGCGCTCCAGCAGTGCCGAATAATCGACCAGGCCATCCTTATCGACGATCGCGCTCTCGGCAGAGAAGAATTCGGGAGCGATGGCGGCGGCCAGGCCGGTGGCCTCCATGGCGACGGCCTCGCATTGTCGCAGCCGGGCTTCCTGCGGGGCCGCTTCGCCGAGCCGCTCTCGAAGGCCAGCCGCATAAGGTTCGGCTTGCCGGCATAGAAGGTTTTCGCGAAACGCGGTTCTGTGACTGGCAATCATCTGCCGGTCCTCGGCGTTCTCCGGTGTGAGGATGAGGGCGAGCAGCCGGCCCATGTCCTTCGATACGTAGACACCGCGCGGGATGCTCCATCCGATCGGCATGTGCTGGTCGTGCGAGTTGTTCAGCGGCATGCCGACGGCGATCCCGGCCCGAACGCTCTCCTCAAGCATATTCTCGACCATCCAGACCAGTGACGAAAGGGGGATTTGCATCAGCTGACGATTGATCACGTCGGTTGCGATGACGGCGGAGCTGGTCTTCATGGTGCCTCAGCCTCACCTCCGGCAAAGCACCCGGCCGAGGTGGATGTGGTCGGTCCTGCCCCGCCCGTCGAAGATCGTGCAAGCGCTCTGCGGGCGCCGAAAAGTGCGCCCAGCGCCGTCACCTTGCCAGAGGGTTTTTTGGGATTGAGCTTAGTCCTGGAGCCCGCGCCTGCCATAGGCTCCAAGGTGGCGCCTATCGCCGTCGCGGCTCTCACCGCCATCGCCGCCTCGTCATTCTCGCCATCCGCCAGGTCCAATCTGCTGCTACACTGGCTTACACGCTTGAACCAACGGCCTTTTCGCCTTTGGAGTTCAACCATGGCCCAGAAGAAGTCACGCGCACCACCCTTCGTGCCGCCACAGGACCGCCCGGCCGAGCTGCCGCTCGATGAGGCTCACCTTCGATTGGAAGAGGCTGTCCAGAAGCTGACGCCGCCGCGGATCCGAAATGCGTGCCGCAACGCGTTCAACCATCTGCGCAAGGCTTGGCGCCTTCACCCGCTCGACTCCGAGATGTCGCTTTTCTGCGCGATCACCGCGGAGGAGGAGGCTGCCACCGCCGTCATCCGCGCGCTGAGGCACCGGGAGTACCCGAGCGCCGAGCGGTTGAAGGAGCGGCAGCATCCGCACAAGATGTCGATTTGGCCGTTCGTGACCGCCGTCGCCGACAAGATGGCCGAGAAGAAGATCCCGATACCGAGCATCGCGCTGAGGGTCGAGGGCGAGCCGCGGATCGAGCTCTCGATCGATCTTGCCAGTCAGGCGGGCCTCGACTGGCCGCTCTGGGGAACGCCTGACGAACCATTCAACTTCTCAATGTGGTCGGACCGCACCGGTCCGTTCAAGCCGCACGATTTTTCCGAGGAGCTTGCCGCGCTCGCCGCCGGCAAAGGCGCGCACAGCATCGAAGCGCACACCGCTGCCGAGGCCAACCTGCGCAATCGCATTCTCTACGCTTCGGAAGCGGGAGTCCCCTAGGTAGCGTTTTCGGACAACCTCATTATCGGGCGGCGTCAGCGCGTGACCGTCATGCTGGTGCTCACGATTGCCATTCTACAGACCGACAAGCACCAGCTGTTCCTGGTTCAATGCCTCGATGCGCTCCTTCGCGCCGTGCAGGGGTTCGAAGGCGACCCCCTGCAAATCCCGCATCTGGAACAAGCCAGCGAACATCTGGAGCTCGCAGAGCAGCCTGACGGCACGATGAAGCTGTCGCACGTGCGGCCCCAGACGGGATACGGGTTCCGCTACACGATCCCTCCGAACAGGCGCCCACCGCGATCGGTACCCTGAGGGTTAGGCGTGCCGGAGCCGCCGTCGCTTCATACCCCACATGTGCCGACGGTGCTCGAAAACGTGGTGCAAGTAAGTGATGAGGAATGGCCGCGCGCTCGCGCTACTTCTGGCCCTTCCAGAATGGCAAGTTTCAGCTAGGCAACCATGCGAGGCGGGCGTCCGAGCTATTCAAAGCTCTCCTCGCCGGAGCGCTCGCGGCCCCGCTCGGTGTCGATCCACCGGTCGATCTGCGGCAGCATGTCGGCGACCCAGTTGCGAATGTCGGGATGGGGCAACTCGGCGAGCGTCTGGAGCTGCATCTTGCGGCGAATGAGAATATCGGCAAGCGACCCGCTCCAGCTACGCGGATGCAGCCGGTCCCAGAAGTCGCCGAGGAAGGCGCGCTTGTCGGGGGCGTGCGAGAGCATCTCGAGGAACAGGGGCGCGATCTGGTTGTCCTCCTCGCCCTGGATCGACTTGAACATCGCGATGGACTGCCCCAGCAGCGGATAACGGAGAACGGCATCGCGATCGGCCCATTGCCGGAGCAATTCCGGGTCCATGTCCTCGACCGGCGTCCCGAACCCGAAGGTCGTATCGAAGATGCGGCGGTTCCGCAGCACCTGGCCCGGGAGCAGGAAGGTGTCGAGGGCGATGAAAGGCTGGGTCTGGAACAGCGACTTAAGGACATGCCCGAGGTCGTGCGAGGACAGGAACACCGTTTCCATCTCAGTGCGGATGCGCTGGCAAACCGCGCGCGCTGCACCCTCGCCCTCCGGGCCCGAGCAGCTGACGCGGATGACGGTGTGCAGGCCATAGTCGCGCAACGTGCCCTTCTTGCTGAAGTCGGTGCGTTTGAGCAGCGCGCGGCCAACCGCGACGAGGCCGGCATCCGCCGGGCGACCCTGCTCGCGATCGCAATAGAAATGCATATGGAGCATATCGAGCGCGATCTCGACGCCGTCAGCCAGGCCGGCCACGTCCATGAGCAGCGCCGCCAGCACGTCAGGCGGGGCATCGCCCACCGCGCCATTGGCGATGCTGTAGAAGGCGTTCGCCTCGAGCTTGCCCAAGGCGATAGCCTTGCGCAGGCGCGCGATGCCCTCCTCGTCGATGGCCACGCGCGCCTGCAGGTATGGCATGTTCGCGGCCAGCGCGGGTTCGTCGATAGCGGCGTCAAGGACACGACGCGTGAAGGTCGGCTCGCGCTGATTCGCCTCGTAGATGAATCCGCCAAGGACGGTCGCGTTGCGCTGTTGCGGGTCCGCGCCGGCATAGGATGCAACGAGCTCCTGCCATAGCGCCTCAAGATCGGCGGCACCCCGGGCGAGGCCCTGCCCGCATTCGAAAGCCCGATAGGGGCTCCGCTCGCCAAACAGCTCGACGACGAACTCACGCAGGGTCTCTTGGTCCCCGGCCAGCTTCACCCCGATCTCCCGCGCCAGATCGGCGGCCTTATGCCAGCCGCGCATGCCGTCCTCGCCATCGGGTTCACAATCGGCGACGTCCCAGCCGCCGCTGGCACGATTGAGCACGACGGCGCGTGCCTGATGGAGCAGGTCGGACGGCTTCAGCCGCTGGATGATGGCATGAAGGCTTGCCTTGACGTCGTCATCCATGCCGTTGCCGTCAAACTTGAGTGTCGCGCGAAAGGCGAGCCAGCCCGCGATCCACGGCTTCTGCCGGACCAATGTCGTCGCTGCCCGATCGAGCGACTCGTGACAGGCACCGTAGGACCAGAGCTCGCGGACGCTCCCGGCCAGCGTCGCCCGCGACTCGTCGAGGATCGGCGAGAGCGCAACGGCCAAGTTGATTGCCTGGTCGTACCAGCTCCAGACATCGCCATTGATCTTGGGTCGCCAGCCCCAGTCGCGCGACCGCGCCCCGAAATCGAAGGAACTGGTGGCGCTGAACTGGCGGGCAGTGAGCAGCGAATCGAGAGCGAGGATCGCCGCGCGCCCGAAGTTCGTGTCGCCCGACCGGGCCAGCCGATCGATCACCGCGCGCCGCTGTTCCGGCATCGCGCGAGTGCCGGACAGATGCATCTGGAACAGCTCACTGAAGGGGCCAGTCGCGGAGTTATTGTTGTTGTCGGGCGCCTCGGCGGCGACGAAGCGCGCCAGCAGCATCGCCGCAGCCTCGAACATATGAGCTTCGTAGGCGAGCGCCTTGATCAGATGGAGCCACCGCCAGCGCTCGCGGGACGTGGACGCAAGCAGCGCCTGGCCGGTTTCTCCGTCGAGTTCGAGCTCGAGCTTCGCCAGCACGGTCTCGGGTGCGACCGGTGCGAGGTTCGTGATTATCTCGATGCCCGTCTCGCCGAGTGCGAACAGATCGCCGAGCGGTCCGTCGGCGCGCAGCCATCGGACGACGGCGGCGTGGGCCTGTTTGACATCGTGGAGATATCCGAGGCGCCGCGACAGCGACTTGAGCATGCGCGGTGTCAGTGCCGCAGCAAACTGGTCGAAATCGTCTGGGGGAATGCGCTCGAGCGCCAAAGTCGCGAGCGGGTTGGCGATCGCGTGCGGCAGGATCGCCCGCCAACGTCCCCGGGCCTGAGCGACACCGCGCCTGCCCAGTTCGACAAGCGCTGCATAAAGGTGGCCCGCACCGACACCGCGGATCGAGCCCACGATCGCCAGCTCACTGGTCGCGCCCGTGTCTTCGCCATCAATCGAGTAGAGCAACGCCAGATCCTCGGCGGCGGCGAGCAGGGTTTGGTCGGGCTGATTGCGCTGATGGAAGATGCGTTCGAACAGCTCGCGGCTCTTGAGCTTGCCGAGCGTCTCCCCGCGATCGAGCGTCTCCGCGACCGCACGCGCGACGCGAAAATTGCCGTCGCTGAACTCGGCGATCCGCTCGCGATCGACCTGGGAGACGCCGGGGAACTGGGTCTCGAGCCACTGCGCCACCAGGTCCGGCGCGGCCGCCTGCAGGCGAAACACCTCGGTGCGCTCGGGCTCGTCGTCGCGCACATCATATTCGACAGTGAGCAGGCTGACTTTGCTCGCACTTTGCGAGCAGATTCGCGCGAGCTCGGCATGGGTCGCCGGGTTGCAATTGTCGACGACGAGGATGGCGGGCTGCTCCGAGGTCACCAACTGCCGCGCCATGTCGCGCGCGGTTGGATCAGTTTCGGTGGAATAGTCGGTATAGACCGCGATGCCGGCGTCAAGCGGCGCGTCGCCGACTCCGTTTTCGAACAGTGCCTGGACCAGCCGCGTCTTGCCGAAACCCGACAAGCCGATCAGCCGCACGCATTGCTTGGGTGTGCGCAAGGTGGCGCGAAGCCGCGCAATGCCTTCGCCGATCGTCAGCGCCTCGCGCTCGCGAGACCGCTCGTCGACGAGGCAAGCCTTGTCGTTGATGAGATAGGGCGTGGCCCCGGCGACAGCAGCATCGCTCCACTCGCCGATGCTGGTCCATCCGGCCGTGCCGCGGCCGACCCGCGCCCGCACCCAGGCGGCGACGCCGGAATATTCAGTGACCCAGGTCGCCAGTCGATCGCGGTCGTAGAAATCGGTGTGGAGCTGGTCCGCGGTCGGCAGGTCGTGCAGCGCGTCGGTGATCGCCTTGCGGCGATCTGCAAGGGGCTTGTCCGCAACCGACCCTTGCGCGCTGACGATGATATAGGCGCCTGACGCGGCGGCGAGGTTGGCGATGACCGGCCGCAGCACATCTGCGGGGCGCATTTCCTTGACGATTTCGCCGGCGGGCATGTCGGGCTTCTTCACCTGGAAACCGGTTGCAGCGCGCGGTACGAAGTCGGGGTCGGTGAGCGCGATCGGACACTCCACCCGGACATCGAGCCCTCCATCCTTAGCATCTTGATTGCCGCCGGCGGTGACGGCCGAGAGCGGCCCGCCCCGCGCTCGCAACTCGGCCAACGCAAGCCGCGCAACGACTGTGCGCAGATCGCTGTCAGTCAGATTCGCGATATCAGCGCCTGTTACCTCGAACATCGTCCCGCTTGTCATCGAGCCAATATAGGAGACGCTTCGAGAGCGTCACTAGGCGCCGGCGCTGGGCACTTCGCGGCCTTGGAATTTGCTTTCGAGATGAACTCCGTATTCGACCGGCGGCCCATGACATCAAACGCGTATGGCGGGTCGCGGCTATCCCTTAGCATCATCGAGGTCGTCGGCTTCGCGGAGCGCGAGCCACTCGATTTGCTGATTGGTTACTGCGGCAGCCTCCAGAACGTTGAACTGCCGCTTCAGCGCCGGCAAGTCCCACCGGAAGTCCGGTTTAGCAAGTCCTTCGTGCCAGATAGCCGGGATGAGGTAATAGGCACCATAATAGAGATAATCGCCTAAGAAGTTCTGGAGGTTCTCGTCGCTCGCTGGCTCAACGACCATCGATCGCGTGGTGAAGCCGATCACCTGTCCCTCCTCGAGTTCGCCCGGGAGGACATTGGCACTAAGCTGGATTGAATAGTGGAACGGGCTGTGGCCCGGGAGATGGCGGATCACCGACAGCCGAATGCGATCCTGCTCATCATAGGGGCCGATCCGCTCGCGCCAGCGCGAAGATCTTGGTCGCAGCTTCGTAATCCTCGAAGATGAGGGCGAGGAAAGGCGGATATCCGCGCGCATTCTGCGCAAAGCCGGCGCCGCGCCATTTCGCCTGGTTCCACAGATGGACGTCGATGACGGACCGCACCGCGAGTTCGCGATGGCTCTCCGCCGGCGGCCGGGGCGCCGTCGGTGCCGGCGGCTGGTCCGACCGCTGCGCGACCAGCGCTTCCAGATCGATCCGCTCGATTGCCGGACGCGGCGTGCGCAGCGGAAACTCCCGAGACGGTCCTTCGAGCAAGTCGCCGGGTCGGGTGAGATACCGGCCAGTCGTGCGGTGGTAGCTCTGCGCGGCCGCGGTCTTCAGTGCCATGCGGCCGGTCACGCGTTCGCCCTGGGTCAGCGCCGAGATGGCGCGCTCGGCATCCGGAACGAAGCAGGTGGCATCGAGCAGCTGCGCGGCGATCGATAACAACACGTCTGCCATTTTCTCGGCTGGACCGGTCGACGCTGAAATAGGTTCCGACCGCAGTCTCGTCGATGTGCCGGCCGGCCAGTCCCGAATAATCCACGATCAGTTCGCACTTGGTTGCATCGTGAAAGTGGCTTGCCAGCGACCCCACGAACGCGACGCGTTCAGCGGTCATGTCGACTTGAAAGCTCGGGGCGAGGCGTTGGCCTGGCGGCCAGGGGCGCGACCGCCTCTGCGCGAGTGTCTCTGAGACCCACGGATTGTCCTCGCCCAAGCCCGCGACCTCGGCACCGAGCCCGTCGTCCCGGACGAACCATTCGACGGGCAGGAGATACTCCGCTCCCTTGGCAAGCTGTCGCGCGGTATAGGCTTCGTGACCCTCCACGATTAGGATCCCGGGCTTGCTCTCTCCCGAATGCCCTCGCTCGAACGCGCCACTCCCGCCACGGCTGATGCTGGCCGAGGCGGACGACGCGTCCCGCAGCGCGCAGTCCAGTGTATTGAGGAGCAAGGGCACAGGCGGGCCACCCGCATCATCCGTTAGCCGAAAACCGAACGCGACCCGATTGACCGCCACATCGACTGGCCAGTCAACGTCGCCCGCCGCGGTCGCCGCCGCCGTCCACCGTTCCAGTGCCCAATCCACCTGTCGCAGCAGCGGGGTCGCTGGATCCGTCGTGGGCTGCGGCCGATCGAACAGCTGCCCGATGGAGGTGCGAAGAGATGTTCGATCGGCGATCACGCAGCGGCGAAGCACCTCTCTCCAGAGTTCGGGAGAGTCGATCGGCACCGACTGGGGCCCAGGCGCTCGCACATAATGTACGCCCTTTGTGATGCCCTGTGGCCTACCCTTGGCATCCTGGGGACCATCGGTCTTGGCGCACACGGGGACGGCGCCATGCGACGGCACCCGGACCACTGGGTACGGTAGGCCGGACGCTGCGATCACCTGATGGACTCCGCAATGCGGCTGCGGCTCAAGATATTTCGCGCCGATCCCGTTGATGGCGTCTTGGCAATAGGCAGCAAGGTCTCCTGGATGGAATTCGCTGGGTAAACCGTCGTCTTCGAAGCCGAAGACCAGCCAGCCGCCGCCGGCGTTGGCCAGTGCGCAAATGTGCCGCGCGATCTTCGCCCGCTCCACATTCTGGGTGAGCGGCATGAAATTCTTGTATTCGACATCGGGTGCCTCAATCCGACGCTCGACGAGATCGGTGAGCAAATTCTGGTCGGGAGGTAGTCGGGATGCCATTCCCGCTCGATAGCCCAACATTGGCGGCGGCACGAGTGTGCGGTTCGTGCGAGCATGATAAGCTTTTTTAACATGCCCGAACGCTCGAGCCCCCGAAGCCTACACCTTCCTGATGAGCCGGCCTCCCTGTGCAGCGTACACCGTCTCCGCGGCAGCGATCGTCTCGGTGCGGTGCGCAACGATGATCCTCGTTATCCCCATTTCAGCTATAGCATCGTTGACCTTCTTCTCGGTGGCAGCGTCGAGGTGGGCGGTTCCTTCGTCCATCACGAGAAGCTTCGGTTTCCGATAAAGGGCGCGGGCGAGCAGCACGCGCTGCTTCTGCCCGCCGGACAAAGCCGATCCCATATCGCCCACGAGGCTTTCATAGCCCATCGGCATGGCACTGATGTCGTCGTGGATCGCCGCCGTCGATGCGGCGGAAATGATAGCAGCCATGTCGGGGGCGTCGTCGAAGAGAGCAATATTCTCGGCGATCGATCCCGCGAACAGGCTGTCCTCCTGCAGCACGGCGCCGACATGCTCCCGATAGTTTTTGTGCCCAAAGCGCGAGATCGGCACGCCATCGAGAAGCAATTCGCCTTCATCGGGTTCGAGGAGGCCGAGGATGATCTTCACAAGAGTCGACTTGCCCCCGCCAGAGGGGCCTGTCACGGCGACATGCTCTCCCGGCTGGACAGTTAAATTCGCTCCATCAAGGACCAGTGGCTCCGCTGCCCCGTAGCGGAATTTGATGTCGCGAAGCTCGACCTTCCCCTTAAATTCCGTAGACGCCGCCGGTCGGCCGACGAAGCTCGTATCCTGATCCGCCAGCGCGATGTCGCCGAGCCGATCAAGATGAAGGCCGAGCATCTTGAAGGCGACGCCTTGGTCAATGAGGGAGCTCGCGCGAGCGAGGAACTGCGTCTTGTAGGCCAGATAGGCGAACACCATACCGATGCTGAAGCCGCCATCGATAACGAGCCCGACGGCCAGCCAGATCGAGACGATCGTCTCCAGCCCGAAGATGAGAAGGTTCGCGGTCTGCTGCCATATGCCGACGCGTGCGACGCTCACGCCGGCATTGATCGAGTCGGTGAGCCGGGTCTGCCAGCGCGCATGGCGTGCCGCTTCGCGGTTGAACAGGCGCAGCGTCACCATGCCGCGAATGCTTTCGATGAGCATCGACTGCTCCTTCGAGCCGGCGACGATCGCCTGCTCCTCGGCGCGCCGCTGCGGCAGGAAGGACGCCGCCCTCACCAGCGAGTACAAGGCGAACGCTCCGAGCGCGACCGCTGAGAGAGTGGCGCTGTAAAGGAGCATCATTGCGAGGGTGAGCAGTGCGAGTGTGCCGTCGATGATCGTCGCCACTGCACCTGTCGTGAGCGCCGATTGGATCGGCACGACGGACTGGAACCGCGATAAAATGTCGCCGACGTGACGCCGCTCGAACCAACTCACGGGCAGTCGGAAGAGCCGGCGCGTGATGTTCACGGCGATGCCATAGCCGAGCGATGTCCCCGCCGAGAGGAGCACGAAGGATCTCAGCATGGACACGCCCGCGTTGATCACCGTGAAGAGGCCGAAGCCGAGGGCGAGCACAGTGAGCAGATCGCCGTCGAGCGCCGGTAGGGCGCTGTCGATGGAGATCTGCATGAAGTACGGCATGGCGAGCACGAAAGCCTGCATGACCAGGCTGAGCACGAGCGTCTGGATTAGCGCGCGTTTCAAGCCCGTCATCCGACGCCACAGCTGGCGAAGCTTGAGCGTCTCGCGCCTCTCGGCAGGTTCGAAGTCCTCCCCAGGAAGGAGCTCGAGCGCTATGCCGGTGAAATGCTGGGACACCTCATCAAGCGGCATCCACCGACTGGATCCGGCGGGGTCGTGGATCATCGCCTTGCGGCCGCTGGCACGTTCCACGACAACGAAATGATTGAGGTCCCAATGCAGAATGGCGGGCATCTGCAGCTTGGAAACCTCGTCGAGGCGCAGCTTCACGGCGCGCGTCGAAAAGCCCAGCCGGTCCGCCATGGTCACGAGCGACTTCAAGGACGTGCCCCGCATCGAGGGCACGAATTCGCGGCGCAGAGTGCCGAGGTCGACATCCAGGCCGTGCGTGTTGGCGACCATGGCCATGCAGGCGAGCCCGCACTCGGTCATCTCCGACTGCCGAACATGGCGGACGCGCGCGCCCGCGCGCAGCCCCAGATCCAGGTCCTGGATCACCGGCGCGCCACGGCGAGTACGGGCTCGAAGAGCCACTCGAAAAGGCTTTGCCGCTGGGTCACGATCCGAGCGGAAAGGGACATGCCCGGCAATAGCGGCTGCCGGCGCCCGAACGCCATGACCGAGGGCTGATCGAGTTGAACAGTGACGAGGTAGGTTGGCACGGCAGTACCGTCAGCACCCGCCTGGGGCACCGCAACGGTCGACACTTGCACGATCCGGCCGTCGATCGTGCCGAACCGCTGAGACGGGAAGGCGTCGACTGCAAGCCGCACCTCCTGCCCTGCGGCGAGAAATCCCGCGGCGCGGGACGGAACATGCAGCTCGGCCCGCGTCACCCCGTTCGCCGGCAGCACGACCATCAGCGGCTGGAGCCCGCTCGCCGGCTGTCCGAGCCGCGCAGTCACGGCCGTCACCGTCCCGTCGACCGGAGAGGTCAGGACATAGCCGCGCCCTCCTTCCACTTCGGCGACTCGTTGCGCCAGTTCCGCCCGGTTCGATTGCAGCCCGGCGACCTGAGCTTCCGCAGCGGCCGCACTATGCGCGAGCGTCCGCTGCGCCTGCGCGAGCTCGGAGGTTCGAGCGGAGCGCACCTGCTGGATTTGCGCGAGTTGCTGCGCGCGCGCAACGAAGGCCGCCTCCCTGGAAGCCAGGTCGCGCCGGCTGATGAAACCTGTCGTCGCAACGCTTTGAAGGCTCTTGAACTCATCCTCGGCGAGTTCGACCAACCTTTGTTGGGACGCGATCTGGCTGTTGAGACTGGCGATTTCGGCGCCGATTCCGCCGATCTGCGCTCGGAGGCGCGCTTGTTCTTCCGCTGCGGCGTTCCTGAGCATGGAGCTTTGGCTGTTTAGGCGTTGGTCCTGCTGCTCCAACGCATCCATCATCCGCAGCGGTGCCGTGCGGCCGCTCCGTAGCTCCTCTTCGGAGTTGACCTGGACAAGGGGATCGCCGGCCCGGACGCGCTGCCCTTCGCTTGCCGGAATGGCCGAGACGATCCCTGCCCGCGTCGGCAGGATCGTGGCAACGCCGCGATCGAGAACGATCGCTCCCGGCACGGTTTCGACGCGCGCATAGGTCGCCGTCGTCAGGAACACCAGCGCCGCGGCGAGCGACGCGAACAAAGCGAAGCCGATGATCTGCCAGGAGACTGGCACGGCGAGATGCACATCGCCGTGAATGCGGTCGAGCTTTGCCTTATGCACTTCTTCGCGAAAGATGGACTGCACCGGATTGATCACCGATCGTGCTTTTCTTCCTGCGATGGCGAACATGCCGTCGCCGCAGTCCGACGTGCGCCAAGCGGCGCGTCATGAGGACATTCACCGGGAATGCGGCCGGAGCGAGGCTGACTCGCCCCGGCCACTTGTTCCACGATCTTAGGTTTCAAAGGGGATCGTGAGGATCGGCACCGTCGGCGGCGGCGACGGCGGCTGGTTGCCGGGATAGCTGCCGGTCGACCAATCGCCGGTGGGCGGCGGCGGCGGAGGCGGCGGCGGAGGCGGGGGCAGGCGATACGGATCGGTGCCGCCGACCACATTGTCCATCTGGGTGGCGTCCAGCTCTTCGCCCGGACGCTCCGGGTCGAAGAAGGTGACTGGCAGTGCTCGCTTCATCGGGGTTTCTCCCTGTTCATCTGGCGCTTCTCGCCAGAAGTCGTGAGCCGGCGGCGGTCGCCGCGGGCAGATTGAATGGCTTACTCTCGCTGGAACCGGCGGCTCATCAAACGACCAGCTCAAGGTTTGTCCCGCTCGCCTGAAGCGCCAGTGCGTGATCGATCCGGCGCTGGAACGGGAACTGCCGGTACCATTTCGTCAGCACATATTTGGTGCCGGAGCTTACGGGCGTTCCCGCGTGCAGCGTCGCCGGGTTCGGCCGGCCGTCGCGGTCCATGTTGTTCCAAACCACCAGCATCCCGGGCGTGGGCGATATGCTGAGTCCCGCCGCTGGAAAGCGCGTCTCGCCGCCATCGACGTCGTTGAGATAAGCCATCGCCGTCCAGGTGCGCTGGCCGGCACTGCGCTCCACTTCCCAATAGTCGGTGCCGCTGTGAAAATAGTCGTTGTGCGGCTTGAACTGTTCGCCGGGCCGATAGCGCTGCCCCTGCAGCGGCTCGCCCAGGCCGGCGTCCATCGCGAACAGGCGACTCAGCCGGCCGTCGATCTCGTTCACGAGAGTCTCGCTACCCGCGAAATGGCAGGTAAAGCTCGTTCTGAATCCCTCAACCTCGGTTCCCTTGTACAAGGTCGAGGGCGAGGCGCCGGTATCGATGGCGCGAACGAACGAGCGACACTCCGCGCCGCTCAAGAAATCAAAGACGAGGAATAACTCAAGGTCGCGGCCTTCGACCAACGACACATCGTCGTGCGCCAGAAGCGCTTGCCGGCCTATAGATCCGAGGCGAGAAAGGTCCGTTCGGTCAGGGTCAATCGCAACCGATTGCATGAACTTAGCTCCCCCCGCCCAGTCATATTCCGACGAGCATCCGACTCGCCGATGCGGCCGAAATCATGATCGTTTGCGCAGCTGAGGAAGTCAACAGGCCCACTGTCAATCAAGGCAACGGAATCAGTTTCTACTTTTGTACCGAGAAAGCGACAGGTCTCGGCAGGCGGTGCCTTCCCGTTTATTCGCCTCGGACGATCGCCCGAGTCCACGCTTTCAGTAACACGTCGAACGCCGTACTTCGAAACCAACCGGCGTGCAGAAGGCACACTGAACGCGCGGCCTCAAAGCCATCAATTGATGCGTTTACCCTTGCCCTGCCGCGGTTGCTCCCGCCGCGAGCATCCGCAGGCGCCGCACCATGGAAAATCGGTCGGAGCGATTGAACGCGATCCTGCAGCCGAAAATGGGGAGTTCAGGGTTCGATCGGCACTATGATGATGTGCCCCGTCGGCGGAGGGGTCGGAGTGCTTGGCGGGGGAGGAGGCGGCGGCGGCGGCGGCGGCAGACGGTAGGGACCATTACCCCCGACCACGCTGTCGAAATGTGCCGCGTCCAGAACCTCGCCAGGACGCTCCGGCGCAAAGAACGTCACTGGAAGTGGTTTCTTCATTAGGAGGATTCCTTTCGACATGACGCCATCGTGTCTGTTTCTGGAAGGCCAGTCAAACCATCGATGGCACCAAAATGGATGTAGTTCGTGTCTGACGCTCAAGGTTATGTGAGGCACTTGCGTGCCCGGATTTCGGAACCTAACCTCCTTCGAAATGAGACTGTTACGAACCAAGCAACTTGGCAGCACAAGGAGGATGCAAGCATGTCAGTCGAGCCTCACCGCTTGTACCCTCCGTCTCTTCCGAGCCCTGGGTGCGCTTGCGCCGGCACTTGGAATGCGCCGGGCCGTGTTGCAGATGCTCGGCAGCGGCGCATCGGACATTAAATCCATGGAGAAGCTTCGTGTTCTTGCGATTTCGCTATTCCTTGCGGCGGGGCTCCTCAGCATCGTTCCGACAAGAGCCGGGGCGCAGCTTGTAGATTCGCCGGTCCGCTCGCCCTCGGTCGACCGCGCATGGGGCTTCGACAGGACCGATCTTCGCCCTGACGCGCGGATCCGGTTCGGCGTGCTTCCAAACGGCATGCGCTACGCTGTCATGCCGAACCGCTATCCGGCGGGAGCGGCCTCAATCCGTCTTCACATCGCCGCAGGATCAATCTCCGAGCAACCGGGCGAGGCCGGCTTCGCGCACTTGCTGGAGCATTTGGCGTTTCGCGGATCGCGGAACATCGCCGACGGCGGGTATCGAACCCTGTTGGAGCAGGCAGGCGCCCGGTCTGGAACACAGTTCAATGCGTTCACGAGCTTCAGCGAGACCGTCTATCGACTCGATCTGCCGAGAGCCGATAGCGGGCGAGTGGATACGGTTCTGCACATGCTCCGTCAGGTGGCGAGCGAGCTAACGCTGTCTCCGGCGAGCCTTGAGAGCGAAAAGCTGGTCGTGATCGAGGAGATGCGCGCCCGGAACGACACAGCGGATCGACTGGCCGCGGCGGAGATCGCGTTCTTCGCGCCGGCTGCAGCTGCCGCTCGCGGTCCGATCCTCGGAACGCCCTCGAGCGTCAGAGCTGCAGACATTGGACAATTGCGCAGCTTCTACGAAAGGAATTACCGGCCCGACCTCGCGACGGTGATCGTCGTCGGGGACCTCGATGCAGCGGCTATCGAGGAGAGCATAGGGCGCTTGTTCGCCGATTGGCGAACCGAAGTCCCCGGCGCTCCACCTGCAGCGCGAGGGGCCGTTGCCCCCGATCGCAGCAATGCTTTCCAGGTCTTCGCGGTGGCGAGCGCACCGACGCGGGTCTCTCTCGCGACTCTTCGGCCACTTGCCGCCGGAGGAGACAGCACCACCAATCGCGAGCATGTGTTCCTCGAATCCCTTGCAGGCGAGATGCTGACTAGGCGTCTGGCCCGGGCGGTGGTGCGCGGCAACGCTACGTTCGCGAGCGGCAGGGCGAGCAGCTACGACTATCATGGTGCCGGTTGGATCACCAGAATCGACGTCGATGCGAAGGACGGGGAGTGGCGTTCGGCCGTTCAGGCGGCCGAGCAGGAGCTTCGGCGCGCTCTGACATTCGGCTTCACAGCAAATGAACTCACCGAGCAACTGGCCGTCACCAGGCAGTTATTGCGCAACGCTGCCGGTCCTCAGCAAAGCAGGTCGATCGCGGACGAGCTTGTGAGAGCGATCAGCGCCGGATTAGTCATAACTGAGCCACAACCGGAAACGGAAGTTGATACCTATGCCGGTGCCGTGAAGCTCGAGGACGTCAACAATGCGCTCCGCGCTGTTTGGGCGGATGCGCCTC
This sequence comes from Allosphingosinicella sp., assembly GCA_036399655.1. Classification (GTDB taxonomy): domain Bacteria; phylum Pseudomonadota; class Alphaproteobacteria; order Sphingomonadales; family Sphingomonadaceae; genus Allosphingosinicella. The sequence goes on from DASWMS010000075.1 coordinate 89,542, forward strand.
GTCTGGTATTCGTATCTCACAGCGACGAGAACGTTACAGTGGACCAGGTTCAGGAGGCTTGGGCGGACAGCCGGCGCAGCGTACTGTCGCCTCCCCGCTCGGAGCCGGTTGCGCGCTTTGCTTACGAAAGCTTCGGGGCACCCGGAGCGATAGCGCGCGATCGGCGCAGCGGCCGCCTCCATGTAAGGACGGTTCAGTTTTCGAACAACGTTCGGCTGAACATCCTGCGCACGGAACACGAGGCCGGACGCGTCCACGTGTCGCTACGGGTCGGCGGCGGGCTCCTCGATCTTCCGGCGGAGCCTGAGGGGCTTGCGACGTTCATGACTTCGATCTTCGGTGCCGCGGGAACTGGCCAGCACGACGCGGCTGAGATTCGATCCATCTTTGCCGGTCGCGCCGTCACGGGCGGTTTGAGCGTCGATCCTGACGCTTTCGCGGCAAGGCGCGTCACGAGCGAACAGGATCTGAGATCGCAGCTTGCGGTGCTGGCCGCCTATGTGGTGGATCCCGGCTACCGACCGGAGGCGGAGCGGCGCTGGCAAGGCTCTGCAGGCAATATTATCGCGGCGCTCGGCGGCAGCTCGGAAGGCGTCGTGACGCGGGACGTCTCGCGAATCCTCGCGTCCGGGGACCGCCGGTTCGGCGTCGGCTCCCCCGAGCACATGCGGAACCTGACCTTTGCCCAGCTGCGACCGGCCGTTCAGGATGCGCTGGATAGCGGCGCGCTGGAAATCGGGATCGTCGGCGACGTCGACGAAGAGCGGACAATCGCCGCCGTCGCAAGTACGTTCGGCGCTCTACCTCAGCGACGCGCCTCCGAGCCGAACCGAGCCTCGGGCCGAAGCATCCGCTTTGCACGCGGCGCTGAAATCACACTCACTCATGCCGGACGCACGGAAGATGGCAGGGTCGGCGTCTACTGGCCGACAGCGGTCGGCGAGAGCGCCAAGAGCCGCGCCGAGATCGAACTTCTGTCGGAAATTCTAAGGCTGGAGCTTGCCTCGACGCTGAGAGAGCGGATGGGCGCGACCTACTTTCCGGCGGTTTCATGGTCGCCACCTCAAGGTGCGCCGAGCTACCAATACCTCTTCATGATGGCGACGGTCGACCCCGCGAGAACGGAAGTCGTGTTCCAAGCTGCCGACGCAACTGCCGCCCGTCTAGCGAGCGAGCCAGTGGACGCCGCGCTTCTCGCGCGCGCCCGCAACCCGCTCATCGAGCGTCTCCGCCAGGATCGAGTGAGCAACGAGCGGCTCCTCGACCTGGTCGCTCGCGCGCAAAGCAGCCCCGGCGCCATCGACCGCTTGGACCAGATGCTGGCGTACCTGCCCGCCATCACCGCCGCCGACCTCCGCCGCACCGCCAGGCGCTACCTGCGACCCGAAGCCGCCGTTCGAATTCGGGTCGTGCCGGGCAGCAGGTAAGCCCCCCCGGAGCTGGCACGCGTGGGCTGTCCCTTCGGTCTTGATGTTTAGCTGATGGCCGGGCAAGCCTGTGTAAACTTCGCGGCGGGCGAGGCGGGGGAGAATCAATGGCTGGTGGAGTTCCAAAGACTAAGGCGTATCACAGGTTCCAGCAGCGCTGCGATTACTACGAGACGGACCTTCAGTTGTGCGAGCTTCTCGTCCGGGACTTCGTTTCGATCACCGACAGCACGGATATCGTAGCAGTCGCGCTCGGCTCGACCAAGGCACAGCATCCCCGGCTCGGGCAGATCAACTCTTTGAAGAGCCGGCAGATCCGTGGAGGGCACCTGAGGCATACGCTCAGCGCATCGTTTGTGAAGGACATTTACGAGGATTTCGTGGAATTCTTCGGGGAGACAATGACGAGGGCTGCGCAGAAAGGTGTTGATCCCGGGCGATTCGCTGGTGAGGCCAAGCTCGACTTCCAAGCGCGGGACATTCTTGCCGCAGGAAGCTGGGACAATCTGGTCGCGCTCGTTTCACAGCGGATCTTCAGGGCGATCGAGAACGAGCGCAAGACGGCCTTGCTCATCTCAAAGATTTCGACCCGGCTGGGTCTCACGATCGACCCTGCGTTGATCGACGCAGCGATGCCCTATCTCGATGCGCGCCACATGCTGGTGCATCAGGACGGACGTGCCGACGAGCAGTATCGGCGAAAGTATCCAGGCATCGCGGCCCCGCAAGGCAAGATCCGCCTCGACAACGTGTTCATCGCTGCCACCCGGTCGACCATCGACAGTCTCGCCCGGGCGATCGACGCCGAAATCATCGCGCACGATCTGGTTAGGCCCGAGCACATGTGTCCTTGAAAGCTTAGAGGGAAGGGATGGTCATGGGCTGGACCGCTGAAGACATTATTGAGGCGAACCGGCCGCAGCCGGGCCAAACGCGCTCTAAACTCGAGCGACTGCTCGCCTCGGCGCAGCTCAACCTGGACCTTGCCGCTGAGGTTGCCGATGAGCTCGAGTGACGTAAGGCCGGCCATGTCGCTGCGTTCTTCCAGCTTCCCTATCCGGTCCATGTGCAGAATGGCTGGCATCGGGTCTCGACCGGCACGGCGGAGCTTACCGCCGAGCTGCGTGCCGAAGTGTGTCGCCTTACGATATCCACGGATGATGAGTTTCGTCTGGTCCGTAGCGAGGAGTCGGGCGTTGCCGGCCCGTTCGTCACTCAATGCGTCGCCCTGTTCCCAGTCTGGGGCATACGCGGCCGATACCATGAGCGATACCTGACACACGTCGGGTCCGTACACGGTGGCAATCCGGTCGTCGTGCCTCAGCGCGACAGCTGGGTGGACAACAGGCCGCTGACACTTCGCGACTACGAGCACGATATGGCGCAAAGATTGTTGAAGGAGGTGCTGCCGATCCTCCGCTGCTTCCTCCCCGCCTACAGCATCGCCTCGCTGTCTGAGGCGCCGGTCCCTGGCCGTGTCTATGCCTATATGGCAATGACCGCGCCGGGTCGGATTCTTTTTGCTGGCACCTCGATCTCGACGCTGCAACCGCTCCTCCAGGGGCTCGGGTCACGGCCCGCCGCCCTGGCCATTGGCTCTGACGCCCTCGCCAAAGCGATGCGGACCCGATACCGAGACTTCCTTCCGTTCGAGACCCAGCTCTTCGCGCTCGAGCGACTTCGACTTCGCGGCGAAACGGCGCTGGCGCTGATCGGAAGTCTTTCGCTCCTTGAATGGCTGCTCAATGGGCGTCTGCAGGATCTAGGCCTGCGTGAGGCAAATCTCGCGGGAGCGCTCCGGCGTCCGGAGATCAATTTCTTTACGACGGAAGAGGAGGAGTTCCTGCATCGCGCGAGACGCGCTCGGAACGACATCGTCCATGGCGCTCCGCCGCCACGACAGTCGCTGACGGCGGGCGGAGCGGAGGCCGGTCGCGAGACTGGAGGTATGACATCAACGCTTTCAGCAGAGGATGTTCGAAATCTGATCGAGCTGGTCTTCAAGGCATTCCGCCAAATCAATGTCAGACGGTCCGCCCGCTCAACAAAATAACGGCTTCGCGGAATGCAACGGCGCGCTGCCGCTACGACAGGATTCTACGCCGCCTCCTCCGGCATTACCTGCTGACTAGCGTGCCTTCGACTCGCTGCAAGCGAACGTCGGCTCGAGAGAAGACGATAAGCAATGCTGAGCGTCGACCAACAGACCTTGAATCGGCTGCCACTCGTTCCGACAAATCGGCTAAGCCTTTGATCTGCAACAGCGTGAACATAGAGCGAAATGTCGGAATGGGCGTTGAAATGATTGGAGGCGCATAGGACTCTTAATCACCGGGTCCTAGGTTCGAGCCCTAGTGCGTCCACCACCCTTCCCACCTGATGAAACGCGGCGGGCATTTCCGGTGAGTTGACTCCGCACGTCGCCAGCTTCCCTGCCGCTGTAGGTTGAAGATGGGGCTCCGCTATCCACCACTCGCCCTAAATCACCAGGAGGAACCGCGGCTGAGGGCGTACGGCTGAACGCTAGGGCGAGCCTTCAGCAATTTGCAATCGCAGGCGGCTGAACCTCATGAGGAAGCAAACGCCGCACGCGGCCGCTTCAGCTCGGCAAGCGGTGCAGGGCGCAGACCTTGTTGCCGGCGGGATCCCTGAGATAGGCAAGGTAAAGCTTGCCCACCGCGCCTTCCCGGATGCCGGGCGGATCTTCTATTGCAGCGCCGCCATGCTGCAGACCCGCGCGGTGCCAGGCATCCGCCTCTTCGGGCGATGCGGCGGCGAAGCCGACCGTGCTGCCGTTGCCGCAGGAGGCGGGCTGGCCGTCGATCGGCTTCGACAAAGCGAACACGCCGCTGCGCGTCATGTAGAAGACCCTGCCCTTCTCGTCCTTGCGGCCGGGAGGAATGCCGAGGACGCCGAGCGCCGCGTCGTAAAAGGCTTTTGAAGCGTCGAGATCGTCCGCACCCAACATCACGTGGCTGAACATCGCAAAAACTCCTCCCGCGAACGACGGATCACCGGCGATCCTTTGAACCGCCCGCGCGCGATGAGCAACGTCGCGCAGGAGGGGAAACACGCGGCCGTCATGCCCGCCGCACGCCGACGGTACAAAGCAGGTAGGAACCGGGGTGCGCATCGGCAGGTTCGTTTCCCCGCGCGGGCAAGGTGGCGTCCGCGCGGCCGGCGCAGAGGAAACCAACATGGCAGTCGCTTCGTGCATATTCGGGCAAACGGACACGCATGAGCCCGGTGCCGCCGGCGCACCTGCAGCCTGACGCGCATAAAGTGCCGGCTCCGTCCATTCTCTGGCTTCGCCAGGATCTGCGCCTGCACGATCAGCCTGCCCTCGCCGCGGCGGCGCGCGAGGGGCCGGTGATCCCGGTCTACATCCTGGACGATGAAACGCCCGGCCGCTGGGCGATCGGCGGCGCGCAGCGCTGGTGGCTGCACAGCAGTCTCGAGCGGCTGGGCGAGGACTTCGAGCGGATCGGGTCGCGCCTGATCCTGAGGCGCGGCAAGGCGGACGCCGCGTTGAAGCGGATCGCGGGCGAGACCGGTGCCGGGCGCGTCCAGGCCGTGCAGCATTACGAGCCGTGGTGGCGGAGGCTGGAGCGGCAGGTCGGCCAAGAGATGGACCTGGTTCTTCACGCCGGAAGCGTCCTGGCGCCGCCCGAGCAAGTGCGAACCGGCGCCGGCTCGCCGTACAGGATCTACACGCCATATTGGCGCGCGCTGCAGGCCTACTTGCCGCCGTCCGAGCCGCTGGAGGCCCCGCTGAGGCTCCAGCCGCCCGATCGGTGGCCGGGCAGCGACCAGCTGGAATCCTGGAACCTGCTGCCGGCGCGGCCGAACTGGGCGCAAGGCTTCGAAGAGGCGTGGCGGCCGGGCGAAGCGGCGGCGCTCGAGCGGCTCGACCGGTTCGTTGAGCAAGCAGAGGGTTATGGCACGGCCCGCGACCGGCCCGGCGTGGAAGGCACCAGCCGCTTCTCGCCGCACCTCCACTTCGGCGAGCTCTCGCCCCGGCTCGTCTGGCACAGGCTGCCGCAAGAGGCCGGAGAGAAGTTTCGCAAGGAGCTCGCGTGGCGGGATTTTTCGCACAACGTGATGCTCGCGCAGCCGGCCGTCGGAGAAGAAGCCGGGAGAGCCGATTTCGCGCAATTCCCCTGGCGAACCGGGCGCGAAGCCGATTCCGACTTCGAGGCCTGGAGCCGCGGCCGGACCGGCTATCCGATCGTCGATGCCGGCATGCGCCAATTGTGGGCGACCGGCTGGATGCACAACCGGGTCCGCATGATCGCGGCCTCCTTCCTGGTGAAGCATCTGCTCATCGACTGGCGGCGGGGTGCGGCGTGGTTCTGGGACACGCTCGTCGACGCGGACTACGGCAATAACGGGCAGAACTGGCAGTGGATCGCCGGCACCGGCGTGGACAGCCAGCCCTTCAACCGCATCATGGCGCCGATCCTCCAGTCGCGGAAGTTCGGCGCCGGAGACTATATCCGCCGCTGGGTGCCGGAGCTTGGCGCCCTTGGCGGCGACCTCGTCCACGAACCGGGCGCTGCCCGGCCACGCGACTACCCCGAGCCGGTGATCGGACATCGTGCCGCCCGCGAGCGTGCCCTCGCGGCACTGAGGGAATTCAGGACGCGCGCCGCAGACCGGCAAGTGTTAAACCCTGTCGCTTCGGTCCAGCGCGACGCCGGCGCGAGCACGGTCAGGGAGACGGTATCTTGAGCGTCGCATTTCGCCGCGAGAGCGATGAGGAGCATAAGGAACCGAAGTTCGAGATTCCGCTGCCGCCCGGGCCGAACCTGGTGACGGAGCGGGGGCTGGCGGACATCCAGGCCCGCGTGCGCCGGCTCGAGGCGCAGATCGCGGTCGAGGCCGATGACGATGCGCGCGAAGTCGCGAAACGCGACCTGCGCTATTGGAGGACCAGGCAGTCGACCGCCCAGGTCGCGCCGGTGCCCGGCGGCGAACAGGTGGCGTTCGGCACAAAGGTCAGGTTCCGCCTGAACGGAGCGGACCGCACGATAAGCATCGTCGGCGACGACGAAGCGGATCCGGCCGGCGGATTCGTCAGCTTCTCGGCGCCCCTGGCGAGAGCCCTGCTGGGGGCGGGCGTCGGCGATCATCTGCCGTTCGCAGGCAAAGAGGGCGCGATTGAGATCCTGGAGATAGAAGCCCTGCCCTGATGCATGGGCGCCGCCGCTTAGGACAGCGATCGAAGCAGGCCAGCGGCAAGCCTATGCTCAGCGCACCGCGCGCGCTGCGCCGTCGTGGCGGCGGCCGAGCAGCCACCCGATCGCCGCCCAGGCGCCGGCGACGAACGTGCCCGCAACGGCCGCCGCGGCATTGGTACCGATCGCGACGATACCGACATTCGCCCACGCGCCGATCACGTCTCCGCCGCGATAGACGAAAGTATCGATCGCATTCTTCGCCTTGTACTTGGTCTCGGCGTCGACGTTGGTGAACAGCATCTCGCGCCCAGGCCGGATCAGCGCATATTCGCCGACGCGCCGAACGATCATCACGAAGACGAGCACCGGGAAGGTGGCTGCGACCGCGAGCAGGCCGAAGCCGAACATCATCGTCACGGGCACGGCGGCGAGCAGCACGGTGACGCCGAGCTTCTTGGTCAGCCGCCCCGTCACGAAGATCTGGATGAAGATGGTCAACGACTGGACCGTGAAGTCGATCGCGCTGAAGACCTGCGTCTGGGCCTCTTTATCTGGGTAGGTCGCCTTCACCAGGCGGGCCTGCTCGAAATAAAGGAAGGTCGAGACGATCGTGAGCCCGATGACAAAGAGGGAAACGCCGAGCAGGTATGGCGAGCGGGCGATGAGCGTCAGCCCCGCCCAGATCGAGCCGCCGATCCGCGCGTCGGGCGGATTGTCCGAATCCTCCGGGCGGCCGCACCGGTCCCGCCACGTGAGCAGGCGGTGCGCGAAGAACAGGGTCGAGAGCAGCAGGCCGGTGGAGAGCAGCAGGAGCCCGGCGTGGCCGAGCGGCGCCACCAGGAGGCCGCTGAGCAGCGGGCCGGTGAGGCCGCCCAGGCTCGCGCCGGCCGCGATCTGGCCGAACAGGCGGTGGCCCTGATCCTTGTTGAACACATCGGCCATCAGGCTCCACGCGATCGAAATCACGAAGAGATTGAACACCGACAGCCAGATGTAGAAGGCCCGGGCCGTCCAGACATTATCCGGATCGGCCATGAGGCTGAGCGCGAAGGCGGCCATGACGATGGCGGAGAAGATGTAGGTCGCGGGAAGCAGGCGCCGGCGCTGCATGCGCTGCGCCAGCGTGCCGTAGATCGGCACCACGACGAGGGTCGCGAGGAAGGTGCCGAGATAAAGCCACTGGAGGTTGTCCACCCCGCCGGCGATGCCGAACGTTTCGCGCACCGGCCGCAGCATGAAATAGCCGGCGAACAGCAGGAAGAAGAGCGCGAAGCCTCCGAATACGGCGGGCACTTCGTGCGGTTCGGCGACGATCAGGCCGGCGAGGCGGCGCCGCGGCCCGGCCCCGTCCCCTCCCCTCTTTTCCCCTGCCCCGGCGCCAACCTTATCAGAGGGCATCGATATACTCCTCCATCCGCCGCCGCATCGCCGCGTCCGGCATGGGACCGCGCGCCGCAGCGAAATTGTCGTCGACGTAGCGCGCCTGGGCGGTGCCGGGGATCGCGATCGGACGCGCGGGATGGCTGACGATATATTTAAGGAAGATCTGGGCCCAGCTCGCCGCGCCGATCTCGGCGGCCCAATCGGGGAGCGGGCGGCCCTGCGTCACCTGGAAGAGCCGGCCGCGGCCGAACGGCAGGTTGACCATCACCGCCAGCCCCTGCTCCTGCGCCAGCGGCAGGATGCGCTCGGCGGCACCGCGATTGTCGAGCGCATAATCGACCTGGATCACGTCGAGCCGCTCGCGGCGCATCATCGCTTCGAACGGAGCATATTGCTCCTGCGAGGCGGGAGGGGCGCCCGCCGCCGGAGCGAAGCCGGCCCTGGACGAGATGCTCGCCCCGATCGAGCGGACGCGACCCTGCGACTTGAGCTCGCGCAGGACGGCGAGCTTGGCGGCGTCGTCCTGCAGATTGTGGAGGGCGATCAGATCGATGACGCCGGTGCGCAGGTTGCGGAACGACTGGTCGATCTGCACCCGGCCTTCGGCGGCGGTGGCGCCCGCCACCTTGGTCGCGAGGAAAAGGCGATTGCGCACGCCCAGCTCTTCCATCAGCCGGCCGATCACCTGCTCGGCATCGCCGTAGGAGGGCGCCGTGTCGATCAGGCGTCCGCCGAGCTCGACGAAGCGGGAGATGGTCTGGCGCAGCGGCGCGAGCTGTTCCTCGGCGCTCGCGCCCTGGAAGCGGCGGGCGGTGCCGATGCCGATCACCGGCACCTGCTCGTTCGCGCCCGGTATCGGCCGCCTGTGGAGCGTGGGCGCGGCGGCGGCCTGCTGGCTGCCGCTGGCTGCGCAGGCCCCCGCGCCGAGCAGGGGAAGGGCCGTCAGGCCCGCGAGCAAGGTACGGCGATCGATCATGATTCCCTCCTTCAGGTTCTGCATGCGCTGCTTGCGTCTTCGTGGATCGCGCCGCCTCACATGTCCACGGTCAGGCTAATCTGGAGCCGGCGCGGCGGGTTGTAATAGAAGCCTTCGCCGACATGGCTGAACCCGTAGGCGTTGTTTGCGGAAGCGACCTGTGCGCGGAAGGTCGCCGGCCTGCCCTCCAGGTTGAACCGGTAGCGGCTGCCCAGCGAGAAAACGTGGCGCGCCGGAATGACGAAGCTGTTGGCGGCATTGGCGATGCGGTCGGAGGTGCTTTCATAGGTGAGATCGGCCGACAGGCCCTCGATCCAGGGGAGGTTCCAGTTGAGGGCGCCGGTGACGGTGCGGCCGATCGAACCTACTGGTCGGCGGCCGATGAGGCCGAGATCGACCTGATCGCCGCTGACGCTCGAATCGAGGAAGACGCCGCCGAGGACGACGCTGAGCCGCGGCGTGATCTGCCCGGCCAGCGACACCTCGATGCCGCGGTTGCGCACCACGCCGAGCTCGCGGAAGAGGAAGCCCGGGTCCAGTGCGTAATAAGGTTTGCGCACGTCGAACACGCCTGCGACCAGGCGCAGACTGTCGGTGATCGCGTAGCGGAAACCGGCATCCATCTGCTCGGTAATGATCGCGGGCGGCGCGTCGCCGCGATTGACGGCGATGTCGGGCGCGACCGGGCTTTCCTCCAGCCCCTTGGTGTAGCCCGCGTAGAAGACGAGGTCGTCGCCGGCCATGATCGAGACCGTGCCGTTGAACAGCCACGGGCTCGACTGCGAGACGGGCAGCGGCCCGCTCGGCCGAACCGTTTCCTTCTCGTAGAAGGTGCGCTGGATCCCGAGGCTCAGCTCACCCACGCCCCGCCAGCGGCCTTCGTAGCCGATGCCGCCGGTGAGCTGCCGGACCCGGTCGGTGGTCTGCGCGCCGAGTACGAGCTCGGGCTCGGGCGAGTCGATCGGCTCGTCGATGCGGCCCGGGCCGAAATTGAAGCTCTGGCTGCCGCCATAACGGCGGTCGCGGATGCGGCCGCGCGTCATCAGGTGGAGCTGATGGAGGCGGTCGCCCTCGATCGCTTGCCGGGTGAGGCGCAGCTCGCCCGAGGTGGAGGCGAAGCGGCGGGCCTGCTCGGCGATGACCGTGCGGTCGGCCTCGCCCTCGGGCGTCGCGTTGCGGAAAAAGACGCTGAAGTTGCGGAAATCGTGGGCGATGGCGCGGAAGGCGCCGCCGCGCAGGGTCCAGTCGCCGAGGCCGACGGTGGCGAGGAGGCCGTAATTGACGTCCAGCCCCTCGTTCTGCGCCCATTGCGGGCCGAAATAGCGCCGGCGCTCTATCCTGGGCGGCAGATAGGCGCCGGCGGTGAAGATGGCCGGAAGCGGCTGCGCGCCTTTTTCCCTCTTCATGCTCCAGAAGGGGATGATCTCCAGATCGTCCGTCGGGCGCCAGCGACCGATCGCCGCGGCGGAGAAGATGCGCTGGTCGCCGCCATAGGCATTTTCGGCGTCCGCCAGGCCGACCCCGCCGGATATGCCGAGCGTGCCGGTGACGGGAAGCTGGGCGTCGACTTCCGCGCGCGGGCCGCCGAAGGGCCCGATGCCGACGACGGTGCTCGCCACCGCCTCGGACCCCGGAAGGCGCAGCGCGAAGTCGGCGACCCCCGTGGGCGCCGGAAACGGATAGCCTTGCGCGGTGAGGCCCACGCGCACGTTGCTGCCGGAGACCAGACGATCCGCGAGATCCGCCTGGTAATCGATATACATGCCGTTGATGCGGACGTTGCCGGCCTGGATCGGGCTGAAGCCGCGCGCACTCTGCGGGAAGTAGAGGCCGACGCGCTCGTTGCCGACGCTGGTGCCGAAGGCGTCCTGCGCCGAGGCCACCGCATTCTCCCCGGCCCGCTGCGCCGACGCCGTGTCCGCATTGGCCAGCAACGCCGCAAGGGCCACGCCGATCGGGAAACGCTTGTCCATGATTACCTCCGTTCCCGCGAAATTGGCGGAAGCGCGCGGAGGAGCGCGGGGAGATCGACGAACGTCCGTCTCGGACGACAAGCGTCAGCGGCGGAGCGGCAACCGAAGCGTGTTGCGGAAGCCGCCTTCGGCGAGATCTCCGGTCTCGAGGCTGGCCTCGTCGCCGAAGCGCGAGCGCAGCCGGTCGACCACGTTGGCAAGGCCGACCCTCTCGCCCCCGACGCGCGGGCCGGCTGACCTGGCGTCATTCTCGACAACGATCTCCAGCATCGGCCCATCGGCGCGCGCACGTATGCGGATGCACGTCGGGGCTTCCGAGCGGGCGACGCCGTGCTTCACCGCATTTTCGACCAGCGGCTGGAGCAAGAGGGCGGGCACCCGCGCCTCCGACGTGCCTGGCGCGAGGGCGACGTCGAAGCGAAGCCGGTCGGGGAAGCGCGTGCGCTCGATCTCGAGATAGAGGCGCTGGAGTTCGACCTCATCGCTCAACCCCAGGTCCTCGCTCGGGTTCAGCGACAGCGTCTTCCTGAAGAAGTCGGAAAGCTGCAGCACCATCTCCTCCGCCTTGACGGGCGCATCGCGGACAAGTGCGGCGATGGCGTTCAACGTGTTGAACAGGAAATGAGGGTTGATCTGGTAGCGAAGCGCCCGGACCTGCGCCTCCTGGGCGCGGACTAAGAGCTCAGCGGCCTGCCTCTCCTGCTGCTGCACCGTGATGCTGTAGGATAGCGCGAGATAGGCGGTGGTCCAGGAGAAGTAGAACCAGAACCAGTATAATGTGAAGTACACGAAGTCCTCGACGAGGGTGTGCTCCCGGTCTCCGAACATGAAGGCGTTGAGCACCGCCTGGGCGCAAGCCGCGGCGAGGGCGAGCGCCGCACCGACCATCGCTTGCCGGCTGAATAGCCGCAGCCGAAACGGACGCAGGCAGCGGTAAAGGACATAGCTGACGAGCACGCCGAAAAGAGCGAAGGTGACGCGGCGCAGCGTGCCTTCGATCAGGCCGGACCCGCCCCCGAGGTCGTCGAGATGGGCGCGCAGCCACATGATGATGAAATGGGTCGCCCAGAAGACGGCGATCAGCACGCCCGCCCCTCTTCGCAAGCGGGCAGGCGCGGCGGATCCGTCATGATGTGGCGTCGTGGTCAAGGAACCCCCGTTCGATGAAAGCCGATGCTAGCTGAACGGGCCGCCGCGTCATACAGCCAAGGGCACTCGACAGACGACGCCGTCTGATCGACAAACGTCAAGATGTTGAAACCGGACGTGCGTTCATGCGTGTGTTGATCGTCGACGACGAGCCGCTCGCCCGGCGGCGCCTGGTACAGCTCCTGGCAGCCTGCCCCGGCGTCGAGATCGCCGGCGAGGCCGAGGGCGGGCGCGAGGCGCTGAATCTCGTCGCGCTGCTCCGGCCGGACGTGCTGCTGCTCGACATCGAGATGCCGGGCGTCGACGGCTTCGCGGTGCTGAAAGACCTCCCGCAGGCTTCGGCGCCGGCGATTATCTTCGTAACCGCCTTTCAGGACCATGCCGTGAAGGCCTTTGAACTGAGGGCGACGGACTTCGTCGTCAAACCCGTGAACGGCGACCGGCTTGCCCAGGCACTGGAGCAGGCACGCAGCGACCTCGACAGTCGGCGCGCGGGGGAGCGCCTCGCCCGTCTCCAGGCGCGGCTCGCTGAACTGGAAAGCCGGGCGCTCGCCGCCGCCGATCCTGGGCTCTGGGTGCAGATCGGCAGCGAGAAGCACCGCCTGACCCTCACCGACATACGCTGGATGGAGGCCGAGCGCGATTATGTGCGCGTGCACATGAACGGCCATGCGCATCTCGTGAACGCGCTCCTCGGCGACATGGAGAAAGCGCTGGACCAGCGGGCGTTCCTGCGCGTCCACCGCTCCGCGATCGTGCGCAAGGACAAGGTGCGAGGCGTCCTGAGAGGCCGCTTCTCCGCCCCCGTGCTCGTCCTCGACGACGGCCACCAGCTCCCCGTCGGGCGCAAATATCGCGATGCCGTCCGTTCGGCGTTCGACTTTCCCGCCCGAGAATGATCCTTGCCTTCCGGCACGCCGCTCCTCAATGGATCGGCGGGAGGAGGAGCGGCAGTGTGTATCGCGGCGACGACAGCGCTCCCCGGGGGCGATCGCATTTCATGAAAACCATCATCGACGAGGAACTGGGGCTCGTCACCGTCGTCGGCGACGGCGACACGAAGAGCTATAAGATGGCGAGCGCCGAGGGCTTCGCCGCCGCCTCGAGCGCGTGGCTTCGCGCCGGGTGGGATTCGAAATACGTCTACAGCTTCACCTGGATGGGGCGGCCCGTCATCCAGCTCCCCGAGGACCTCGTCCGCATCCAGGAGCTGATCTGGACCGAGCGGCCCGACGTCATCGTAGAGACCGGCATCGCCCATGGCGGCTCCCTCGTCTTCTTCGCTTCCCTGTTCGAAGCGATGGGGCATGGGCGGATCATCGGGATCGACATCGACATCCGCGCGCATAACCGCGCCGCAATCGAAGGCCATCATCTGGCGCACCGCATCGCAATGATCGAGGGCTCGTCGGCCTCTCCCGACGTGCCGGCCGAGGTCGGCGCGCTGATCTCGCCGGGCGAAAAGGTCATGGTCGTGCTCGATTCGGATCACAGCCGCGGCCATGTCCTCGCCGAGCTTCGCGCTTTCGCGCCGCTGATCGGCGTCGGCGGGCGCTTCGTGGTCCAGGACGGGATCATCCGCGACCTGGTCGGGCGGCCACGGAGCGACCCTTCCTGGGCGACCGACAACGCCGTCGAAGCGGTGGCGGCGTTCCTCGCCGAGGACGGCCGCTTCGTCCTCGATGAGCCGGAATGGCTGTTCAACGAAGGCGCGGTGCGCGAGCGGGTGACGAACTGGCCGTCCTGCCACCTGAAGCGACTCCGCTGAACCCATGGCCGCGATCGCCGCGCTTATCCCAACCCGCAACCGCGCCGATCTCGCCATCGCCGCGGTCCGTTCGCTGATCGACCAGGATTGCGCGATCGACATCTACGTTTCCGACAATTCGGCCGATCCCGAGCCGCTGCGCGCCTTTTGCCAAAGCGAGCCGCGCGCCACCCTGCTCAGGCCGCCGCGCGAGCTCGCCATGCCCGAGCATTGGGACTGGGGGATCGGGCAGGTGCTGGAGCGCTCCTCCGCCACCCACGTCACCGTCCATTACGACCGCAAGCTTTCAAAGCCCAACGAATGGGGGCGGATCGAGGCCATTGCGGCGCGCCACCCGGACATGCTCGTCAATTTCGCGGTCGACCATATCAGCCAGTGGCCGCCGCCGCTGCGCATCTGGCAGGCGCCCTGGACGGGCAAGCTCTTCGCGATCGAAACGGCCGCGGCCGCCGCCGAGATCGCCGGTGCGCGCCTCGCAACGATGGGCCATACGCTCCCCATCCTGTCCAACTGCGTCGTCCCGCGGGCAATTCTGGAGGCGATCGCCGCCCGCTTCGGCGACATCTGCAAATCGACCGGGCCGGACTCGGCGTTCATGAGCCGCTTTCTCGCGCTGGCCGACCGCTACCTGCACCTCGATCGCACGACCGGCATCGTCTACGGCGCGCACCGGAGCAACGGCATGGGCTACATGCGCGGCAAAGGCGGCGACTTCGCCGATTTCAAGAAGACGTTCGGCGACCGCGCCTGGCTTCCCGCCGGACCTCTCCCGGGAATCAACCTCGGCCAGAACATGCTTTATCACGAATATGAGCTGGTCCGCCGCGAGACCGGCGACCGCCTGCCGCCCGTCGACCGCGCGGCGGCGCTGGCGGAGATGGCCGAGGCTCTCATCTGGGTGGACGACCCGGGCGCCCGGGCGGAGCTTGCCGCCCTCCTGCGACGCGAGGGTTGGACCGGCGAGGAACCCGGCCCGATCGTCGCGCCCAAGTGGCGCGAATATCTGGGCCAATGGCGCGCGCGGCTCTGGGTGCGGTGGAGCGGCGAAAAACTGCCGATGATGTCGGGCTTCGCCTATCGCAGCGATCGTGCGGCTCTCAGGGCGGCCTTGCGCAATCCGCGCCGCCGCGAGGAGGAGGCCGGCCACCTCGCCCACCTCCGGCCCGTACAGGTGCCGTCATAGCCTGCCCCATTTGCGCCGCGCCGGAGCCTGAGCTGCTCGACCGCCGCCCGAGCGTCCCGATCGCGCAGAACCTCATGTTCCGTTCGCGCGCCGCCGCCATTGCCTGCCCGACCGGCGTGCTCAACATGGTCCGCTGCATGGCCTGCGGCTTTGCCTGGAACAGCGCCTTCGATCCGGCCCTCCTCACCTACGACGCCGATTACGAGAACGACCAGACGCTGTCCCCCGCCTATCGCCGCCACCTGGAGGGTGTCGCCGACGTGGCCGAGTCGATGCTCGGCGGGCGCGGCGGCATCACCGCGCTCGAGGTCGGGCTGGGCCAGGGCCAGTTCCTGGCTGTTCTCGCCGGCAGGCTGGGCGAACGGATCGAGCGGCTGATCGGCTTCGATCCGGCGTTCAGGCCGTCGAGCCCGCTGCCGCCGCGGGCGCACGTCGAGCGTACGCTCTTCTCGGAAGCGACGCGCGCGAAGCTCGAAGCGGCGCCCGATCTCGTCGTCACCCGGCACGTCATCGAACATGTCGCGGACCCTGTCGCCTTTCTTCGCTCGATACGCGCCGCCTGCGCCGAGGGTGTGCCGATCGTCGTCGAAACGCCGAACCTCGAGTGGATCCTGCGGGGCGCCGTGGTCCACGACCTATATTACGAGCATTGCAGCCTGTTCGACCCGGACTCGCTGCGGCGCGCGCTTGCCGCGGCCGGCTTCGTGGCCGAGGCGGTGCACGAGACGTTCGGCGGCCAGTATCTCATCGCCGCAGCACGCGCGGCGGCGTCGCCGGTGCAGGAGCGGGAGGCCCCCTCCCCGGTCGACAACGCCCGCTATCCCGAGCGCAAGGCCGCGTCTCTCGCCGCCGTCACCGCGGCGCTGGAGCGGGACAAGGCCGCCGGCGAGCGAGTCGCGCTCTGGGGCGGCGCGTCGAAGGGCGTGACGCTCGCCTTGCTCCTTGGCGAGAGGCGCGATCCGGTCGAGCTTGCCATCGACGTCAATCCCGCCCGCGCCGGGACCTTCATGCCGGTGACCGGCCTTCCCGTCGTCCTCCCCGAGGCGGCGCGGGAGGCGGGCATCACCAAGGCCTATGTGATGAACCCGCTGTATTTCGGCGAGATCGAGCGGGACTGCCGCGCCGCCGGATGGCCGATCGAGCTGGTGGCGATCGACCGGCTATGAGCCTCCGGAACCGGGCGGCTTCAGCACGAGCCCCTGGCCCGTCGGCAGCGTCAGGATCTCGACGCCGGTCCGGCGCGCCCATGCGTCGAACGCGGTCTTCTGGTCGAGAAAGCCGGCAAAGCCGTAATCGTCGAGGATCATGGCGGCGCCGGCCGACATGAGCGGCCAGAAATGGTCGGCGGCGGCGATGCTCGGTTCGACGCAGTTGAGATCGATGGAGAGGTAGCAGACGCGGTCCGGCCGCACCTCCGGCAGCACGTCCGGAATGCGGCCGCGCACGACGACGGCGTTCGGAAAAAGCGCGAACGTCTTGAGCACATCGCGGTGGCTGTCCGTATAGAGGCTTTCGAGCGTGTCGGCCTGCTCCGCGGACCGGAATTCCTTCGGCACGCCGCTATAGGTGTCGATCAGGTACAGCTTCTTGTCGGGCCGGACGCCGAGATCGACATAGTCGGCCAGCATCCGCGAAAAGCCGCCGCGGTGAACTCCGCATTCGACATAGTCGCCCTCCAAAGCGAGCCCGCGCGCCGCCGCCCAGCAGATGACGTGCGCGCGCCAATGAAGGTCGTGGTCCCACCAGGAGCCGGTCGCCTTGCCCGCGGCGTAGGCGCGCGCGAAACGCTCGTCCTGGAGGAAGTCGCAATTGTGGAGCGCCATCAGGCCGTCGCCATAATAAGTGGCGCCGTCGGGCAGCAATTGCGGCAGGAAGGCGGGCGGCCACAGGGCTCGCGCGATCCGCCTGCGGAGGCGGGCGGACAGGGAAAATGCCATAGCCGCCTCTCCCACGAACCGCCGCACGGCGCAACGGCGCCTCCCGCAGCGCCAGCGCGCAGTAGGCAAGCGGCGGCGCGCTGTGTAGGTGTGCGGCGACGACGAGGTGGAGTAGGCGTGGGCTTGAGCGAGGCGGCATCTTCGAGCGAAGCGGCAAGCGGCGAGGCGCAGGCCGCCGGCCCGCTCGCGGTGCGCGCCGCCTTGCGGCCGATCGTGCCGGGCTACGGCCCCGCCGACGAGGAGAAGAGCTGGAGCGAGCTCGGCCTCGACAGCTTCGATCTCCTGTCGCTGCGCCTCGCGGTCGAGGAGCGCGCCGGCGCCGAGATCGCCGACGAGGATTGGGTCGAAGCCGGCACGCCCGCCGCACTCGCGCGCCTTGCCGCGCGTCCTGCCGTGCCCGCGCAGTCCGGCGTCACGCTTGCCGAGTCGGTCGAGCTCGGCATGCCGCAGATGGCGGTGTCGGGGCTGTCCGAGAGCTGGCTGATGAAGGCGCTCGGCGACTGGCACTGGCGGATGACGGGCGCGGCTCTCGAGACTCGGCCGGTCGACATTGCGGACGGCGCCGGCAACCGGCTGTTCCCGGCCTTTACCCGGATCCGCTTCGTCTGCTCGGCGCCGCTGGCCGCGTTCGAGGAGGGCGAGCGGCTCAGGATCGATGCCGCGCTCTCCCGCTACGGCAGCGGCATCTTCTTCTCGCGCGTCGCGATTGCGGGCGAGAAGGGGCGCACGATCGAGGCGGAGCTGATGTCGAGCTTCGCGCGGCGCCCAGGCCCCGGCGGCAATGGCCGGCTCCTGGGCGGCGAGCCCAGTCTTCCGGAGCCCTGTGCCGCCCCCGCTCATGCCGAGATGCCGGCATTCGGCGCGGGCTATGCGCGCCGCCGGCTCGCCAAGGATGCGCCGCGTCCGGTTCTCGCCCGCGCATCCTATGCGGTGCAGCCGCACTACGACATCAACGGGCTCGGCCTGCTCTACTGCGCCGCCTTTCCGATGATCGACGACACCTGCCGGAGCCGGGCCCGGAAAGATGGCGCGGCCGGCACGAGCATTGTCGAGCGCGACATATGCTACTTCGCCAATGCCGGCGCGGACGACGACGATCTGGAATGGCGCCTCCACGACGAGGGCGAGGACGGCCTCGAAACCGAAGCGTCGATCGTGCGCGGCGACGGAGCGGTGATGGCGCTGGTGACCAGCCGCAAAGCCCGGCTGTGAGCGATCGCACCGCCTATATCGTCGGCAAGGGCGGCCACGCGCACGTCATCCGCTCGCTTCTCCCGCACCGGCGTATCCGCTTCCTCGTCGATTCCGGCCCGGAAGGCGACGACATCGCGCAGGACGCCTTTTTCGCCGGCCAGCCGGACCGCGACGGCGATTATTATGTCGGCATCGGCGACAATGATGCGCGCCGCCTTTATTTCGACCGGCTGAAGGGCATGGGCCTTGCGCCGGCGCGGTGCATCGCCCCCACGGCCTTCGTCGCCGCGGACGCGCAGCTCGGCGACGGCGTCTTCCTCGCGCCCGGCGCGGTGGTGAATTCGAGGAGCCGCATCGGCGACAACGTCATCGTCAACACGCTCTCCTCGGTCGACCACGATTGCGAGATCGGCGCGGACACGCAGCTGACGCCGGGCGTCACCTTCGGCTCGCACCTGCGCATCGGGCGCGGCTGCTTCTTCGGCATGAAGAGCTGCGTCATTCCCCGGATCGAGATCGGCGACGGCACGACCGTGATGGCGGGTGCGCTCGTCGTCCGCTCGGCGCCGGCGGGCGTGATGCTCGGCGGCAATCCGGCCCGGATCATGCGCGGGGCGGCGGAACGTCCCTGACCCTTGCACCGGCGAGCCGCGCCCGGAGCTTGCGGAGGCGCTGCGGGATGACGTTCAGCGTGTAGATGTCGTAGATCACGCCGCGCAGGAACATCGGCACCGCGAGCAGCGCGCCGCCCGCCAGCCGCCACAGGCCCGCCCTCAGCCGCCACGCGCCCGGCGCCGCCGCGCGCTGGCTGCGGTAGAGGGCGGCGAGCGCTGGCACCGTCGTGCTCAGCGTGAAACCGTTCAGCATGTGCGCCCGCCCGGCGCGGCCGAGCGCCGCTGCAGCTTCCGGATCGCGCAGCAAGGCGCAGATGCCGCGGGCGAGGTCCTCGGGGTCCTCGGGAGCGACGAGAATCCCCGTCTCGCCGTCGACGACCGCGTCCGGCATGCCGCCGACGCGGGTCGCGACCGTCGGGCGCGCCATCAGGAGCGACTCGATCGTACCGCCCAGATTCTCGTTCACCGAAGCCTGAACGGAAACGTCGAGATCGACCAGCACGGCAGGCGTGCTGTTGCGCCAGCCCGCGAAGTAGACCGCGTCCTCCAGCCCCTCCGCGCGGACGATCGCCTCGAGCTCCGCCTCGGCTTCCGCCGCGTTGGGCCCCCAGCCGCGCCCGACGAGGACGAGCCGCGCCGCCGGGAATTCGCGGCGGACATGGTGCATGGCGCGGATGAGGTCCGGCGTTCCCTTGATGAAGCGGCCGCGCGTCTCGGGCGGCACGAAGGAGCTGTCGGCGCAGCGCGAATAGAAGATGGCGATTGCGCCGACGAGCGGCGTATCCTCGGGGACGCCCATTTCGGCGCGAAGCCCGTCCGGCACCGCGGCTTCGGGAACGAAGCGATCCTCGTCCGGCCCGTAATAGAGGATGGGCATGATCAGCCGCTCGGCAACGCCGGCTTCGCGGTAAAGATCGGCGGTAATCCGCGCCGAGGGGACGATCCCCGTTTCCATGAACGCGGTCCAGGCCTCCATCCAGCGGATGGACGGCGCCTGCATGTAATAAGGCGAGGTCGACATGGTGAGGCGCACCGGCACGTCGGCGAGCCAGGCCGCGGGGCGCGCGAAGAAGGTCGACGGGATGATGTGCGACTGGACGACGTCGAAGCGCTCGCGCCGCAGCCAGAGCGCGAGCTTGAGGATCCGGAACGGCAGCGACGGCAGCGCTCTCCAGCTGAAGATGCGAAAGTCGAACGCCGCGGTGCGGATGCCCCCGCTGCGGCAGAGATCGACGGTCGGACCTTCCTCGCCGCCGAGCAAAGCGACGCTCTCGACGTCGTGATCGCGCTGGAGGACGCTGAGCTGATCGTACACCCAGCGGCCGCCCTCCGTGCCCGCGAAGACGTGGCACACCTTCAGCCGTCCTTCCCCCTTCGCCGCCATTCGTCCGCCCGCTGACAATTCCGTGATTTGCCCCTAATGCAGCCGCCGCGCCGATGCCGCAACCGAGCGGGCGAAAGGGGACCTGGAATGCACGATGCCGCCGAAGGTGGGCGCTGGCGAGAGGCGGCGCGGGACCTTGGCGCCGGCCTCTCGCGCGTCTGGCTGTGGTCGGCGCTCGGCTGGTCGGACATCCGCCAGCGTTATTCCGGATCGGTGCTCGGCTCCTTCTGGATCACCGCGAACATCGCGCTCATGGCGCTGGTCCTCACCTTCGTCTTCGCCGCGCCGCTCGGCCGGCCGGCGGGCGAGTACGCCGCCTATGTGACCATCGGCCTCGTCCTCTGGCACTTCGTCCAGGGCGCGCTCAACGAGGCGAGCAACCTCTTCGTCGCCGCCGCCGAGACGATCCGCAATGCGCCCATGCCGCTCTCGGTGCAGGCGCTGCGCCTCGTCTGGCGCAACCTCATCGTGCTCGCCCACAATGCGGCGATCGTCCCCCTCGTCCTCGCCGCCGCCGGGATCGCGCCCGCCGGGAGCGCCTGGACGATCGTCCCCGCCCTCCTCGTCCTCTTCCTCGCCGCCTTTTTCGCGGCCCTGCTCCTCGGCCTCCTCGGCGCGCGCTTCCGCGACGTGCCGCAGATCGTGTCGAACGGACTGCAGCTCCTTTTCTTCCTGACGCCGGTCTTCTGGCTGCCGGCCACGCTCGGCGTCGCGCGCGGCTGGTTCGTCGCCGGCAACCCGATCTTCGCCTTCATCGACATCGTCCGCGCGCCGCTGATCGGCGCGGCGCCGGCCGCCGCCTCATGGCCGGTCGCGCTGGGCACGACCGCTGCCGCCGGTGCCGCCGCCACGCTGGCCTTCGGCGCCTGGCGCAGCCGCGTCGCCTACTGGATCTGAGCGGTGGCGGCTTTGTCCCTTCGCGGCGTCCGCGTCGATTTTCCGCTCTACCATGCCGACGCACGCTCGATGCGCCGCTTCGCGCTCAAGGGCGCGCTCGGGCGGCGCCTCCGGATGGACGGGCGCCACCCCTGTGTGACGGCGCTGGCCGACATCGACCTCGAAGTCCGCGACGGCGACCGCCTCGCCTTGGTCGGCGCGAACGGATCGGGCAAGAGCACGCTTCTTCGCACCATGGCCGGCATCTACTCGCCGGCCGAAGGCAGCGTCTCGCGCAGCGGCACGCTGACGCCGCTGCTCAGCCCGGCGACCGGCATCGACTATGCGGCGACGGGACTCGACAACATCTTCCTGATCGGGATGCACCAGGGCCTTCCGCCCGCCACTTTGCGCCCCTTCGTCGACGAGATCGTGGAATGGACCGAGCTCGGCGCCTTCATCGGAGCGCCGCTCAGAACCTATTCGGCCGGCATGATCATGCGCCTCGCCTTCGCCGTCTCGAGCGCGGTGCCGCCGGACATCCTTCTCATGGACGAATGGTTCGGCGTGGCCGATGCCGCCTTCCAGTTGAAGGCGTACGAAAGAATGAGCCGCTTCGTCGAACGCACCAGCATCCTCATCCTCGCGAGCCATGCGGAAGCGCTTCTCGAAATCTGGTGCAACCGCGCGATCCGCCTGGAAAGCGGACAGATTGCCGCGAGCGGATCGCTGGCGGACATCCTGGGGGGCGCCGCACCGGCCTAGCGCGCGTGCCTGCGGGCGAGCGCGATGCCGGCGAGGTTCTGGGCACGGGGCGTCCAGACCATGCGCCTCGGCGGAGCCGACGCCGCAAGGTCGTGGAAGCGCGCGAGATGCCCTACGGCAGCCGTGGTGCGGCACTTCCACACGCCGTTCGCTTGATTGATGACGTTGGCGCAATCGCCGATCAGGTCGAAGTGGGTCTCGCCAAGGGACTGCGCCAGCCGCAAGGCGGCAATGAGCGCGAGCCATTCGGCATCGCCGCTCGTGCCAAACCCAAGGTCGTCGAAGAAGCTGGCGACGCCGCGCGCCACCACGGCCGCCTCCATCCTTCCGGGATTGGGCCGGCAGCCGCCGTCGAACCAGACCTTGAGCCGCCGCGTGCGCGGCGCGGGCGCAGCCGCCGCTACGCCGCCCATGCGGCAGGGTCCTCTTCCTCGCCGATGAGGGCAAGGCCGTGGGCGATCGACGTGAGCTCGTTGCCGCTCGCGATTCGCTCGGCGCCGAAACGCTCCTCGAACAAGCGCCTGATCCGGGGCACGAGCGACGTGCCGCCGGTGAGGAAGACGCGGTCGATCTGCTCGGGCCGCACGCCGGCGCGCGACAGAGCGGCCGTGACCGTATCCTCGATGCGGGCGATCTCCGGCGCGATCCAGCCTTCGAACTGCGTGCGCGTGACCTCCGCTTCGATCGAGAGCCCCGCCCCGCTGAAGCTGAAGCGCGCCGCCGGCGCCGCGGACAGGTCGCGCTTCACCTTCCCGACCGCATCGTAGAGCCGGTAGCCGAGCTCCTGCTCGACAACCGCCATCATCCTCTCGATGGGCTGCGGATCGAGGGCTGCGCGGCGAAGCTTGTCGAGCTCGGCGAGCGTCCTGCGGTTGCGCATCAAAGCGAGCCGCGACCAGTCGGCGAAATCGGAAAAGTAGCCGCCGGGTATCTCCAGCACCTTGTCGAACGAGCGGTAGCGGCCGCCCTTGCCGAGGAGCGGCATGACGAGGTTGTCGAGGATCCGGAAGTCGAACCGGTCGCCGGCGATGCCGACGCCGGCGTGACCGAGAGGCATGCAGCGCTTGGCGGCGCCCGGGGATTCGATGCGGACGACCGAGAAGTCGCTCGTCCCGCCGCCGAAGTCCGCGACGAGCACCGTCGCGGGCTCGGAGATCCGCGCCGCGAAGCTGAACGCGGCGCCGACAGGCTCGTAGACGTAATGGACCTGGGCTCCGAGCCGGGCGAACACGGCGTCGTAGCGTTGCCGCGCGAGGCGCTCGTCGGGACGGTGGCCGGCATATTCGACCGGGCGGCCGACCACGACGCGGGCCGCGCCGCCGTCCAGCGCTCCACCCGAACGCGCCGCCATCTTATCGACGAACACCCGCCCCAGATCCTCGAATCGGTAGCGTCGCTCGAACACCGACGCATGTTCGAAGCTCGTCGACGCGGCGACCGTCTTGAACGACTGGATGAAACGGCTTCCTTCGGGATATTCGAGATATTCGGCCACCGCCCACGGCCCGGCGTCCACGGAGATGCGGGTCTCCTCCTCCCAGAAGCACAAGGCCGACCTGAAGACGGGGTCCGGGCCGTCGGGGCCGAGAAGTGGGACAAGCTCCGACCGGCCGCCGCGGGCAATGGCGGCGACCGAGTTGGTCGTTCCGAAATCGAGGCCGAGGACGGCAGGGAGCGGGCGCGTGGACATGGGCCGCGCTGCCTAGCCGCCCCGCGCGGCGGCGCATAGCACAGCTTGGGCCGCGCACGCGGCGAGGAACAGCGGCCCCTCGCCTCTGTTCTGGACTGCGGGACGGCCGCTCCGGCCGGCCTTGCCGCCGATCGAGGGGTGAACATGGCCGCCGCCGGAAAGCCGTTCTGGAAGACGCTCTACTTCCAGGTGCTCGTCGGGATCGCGCTCGGCGTGCTCGTCGGGTGGCTGTTCCCCGAATTCGGCGCGGCGCTGAAGCCGCTCGGCGACGCCTTCATCAAGCTCGTCAAGATGATCATCACGCCGGTCATCTTCCTCACGGTGGTGACCGGAATCGCCGGGATGAGCGACCTCAAGGCCTTCGGCCGGGTCGGCGCCAAGGCGATGGCCTATTTCCTTACCTTTTCGACGCTGGCGCTCGTCGTCGGGCTGGTCGTCGCCAACATCGTGCGGCCGGGCGCCGGGCTCAACGTCGATCCGGCCGCGCTCGATCAGGGGGCGGTCTCCACATACGTCAGCCAGGCGCACGACCAGTCGATCACCGGCTTCATCCTCCACATCATCCCCGACACCTTCTTCAGCGCCTTCACCTCGGGGCAGATCCTCCAGGTGCTGTTCGTCGCCATCCTGTTCGGGATCTCGCTGGCGATGCTCGGCCCGCGCGGCGAGACCGTGCTCGGCGCGTTCCGGACGCTGACGGCGGTCGTGTTCCGGATCGTCCACATCCTCATGTACGCGGCGCCGCTCGGCGCGTTCGGCGCCATGGCCTATACGATCGGCGCGCACGGCATCGGCTCGCTCGCCAATCTCGCCCTCCTCGTCGCCACCTTCTACGCGACGTCACTCATCTTCGTCCTCGTCGTGCTCGGGCTGGTGGCGCGGGCGGCGGGCTTTTCGATCTTCAGCCTCATCCGCTACCTCAAGGACGAGCTTCTCCTCGTCCTCGGAACGTCGAGCTCGGAAAGCGCGATGCCGCTCCTGATGGAGAAGCTCGAGCGCGCCGGCTGTCCCAAGCCGATCGTCGGCCTCGTCGTGCCGACCGGCTACAGCTTCAACCTCGACGGCACGAACATCTACATGTCGCTCGCCGCCCTGTTCATAGCGCAGGCGACGAACACGCCCTTGAGCTTCGGCGACCAATTGCTGCTGATGGCGGTCGCGATCCTGAGCTCGAAGGGCGCGGCGGGCGTGACCGGATCGGGCTTCATCGTGCTGGCGGCGACGCTCTCCGTCCTGCCGACCGTGCCGGTCGCCGGCATGGCGCTGATCCTGGGCGTCGACCGCTTCATGAGCGAGTGCCGTTCGCTCACCAACTTCATCGGCAACGCCGTCGCCACCATCGTCGTGGCGCGCTGGGAACGTGCAGTCGACATGGGGCGTCTGCGGGCGGCTCTCGCCGGCGCGGGCGGCGAACTCGAGGAGGCGGAAAGCGACGCCCTGCAGATCGAGGGCCGATCGGACGTGCCGGAGCGGCCCTAGCGGCTTTCGTCGCGGGGCGCGCGCAGCAGGGTCCAGCCGTCGGGCAGGTAATCGGTCGACATGAAATAATAATAATTGCAGGTGCCGCTCGGCCGGTAGCTGCTGCCCTTCAGGATGCCGTAGGCAACGGTGCCGGCGAAGACGGGGCCGCCGCTGTCGCCGCCGCGGCAGGCGGCGCCCGACACCGTCACCCACACCGGATCGCAGGGCCCGCCGCACAGGTCGCCGGGCGGCGCGAAGTGGGTGAGCTCCACTTCCCCGCAACTGTAGCCGGTCGCCTCGCCGCGGTGGCAGACGGTCTCGCCGCCTCGGATCGCCGTGCGCGGGCGGGCGCCGGTGAGCGTGCGCAGCGTTCGCTTGGCGCCGTCGGCGTAGAAGACCGGGCGGTGCAGCGCTTCGCCGACATGGACCTGCACGTCCTGATATTGCGCGCCCCAGCCGCCGACAAAGCTGAGCGGCACCTCGGCGCCGCCGTCCGGATCGTAATAAGTAAGGCTGTCCGGGCAGTGCGCGGCGGTGACGATCCCGGTGCGCGCGCCGTCGGTGACGACGAAGCCGGTGGTGCAGAACAGGCGCCGGCCGCTGACCGGCTCGACGCCTTCGACCCGGCCGCCGCCTTCGATGCCGGCGTTCGAGTCCGGCCCTTCCACCGGGCGCAGGCGCACGGGCACCCCGGCGAGCCTCGAGATCCGCTCCGCATCGACGGGATCGGCCGCCGCGGCCCGGACCGCGACGACGAGCTCGCCGGTGCGTTGATCGATTCCCATGCCGGTGAAGCGCGGCAGCGCCGCCTGGATGGCGGCGCGATGCTCGGTCATGGCGCCGAGGAGCTGCGCTTGCGTCGCACGCGCCCCTGTCCTGAAGACGATGGGCACCGAGACGCCGCCCGCGACCATCGTCCGATCGCGCACGGCGCGGCGGCCGGTCAGGAGGACGGCGATGCGCCACTCAGGGGCGTGCTCGATGGAGATGCCGGCGAGGCGGCGGGCGTAGCGGGCGCGGATCGCCTCGACTGCGGCGACGCTCGCCTCCTGCGCGCGCAAGCGGCGGATCGCTTCCGCGGGGTCGACGTCGTGGCGGCGGGAGTAATCGGCCGCATCCTCGGCCAGCGCCTCTTCGCTCGTCTGCACCGGCATGCTTTGCTGGGCCTGCGCAGGAGGAATCGCGGCGGCTGAAAGCACCAAAGCCAGCGCCGCCGCACCATTCGAGAAACCTGACACCTGTTCTGCCACCCCGGACCCGTTGCCCTGCCCTCCTTGCGGAAGCGAGCTTGACGCAGGCTGACTCAGCCGAAGAGCGCCTGCCGAAGCAGGCCGCAGAGCCGTGCCTCGAGATTGGCGATGTCGCAGCGGTCGAGCGGCTCGACGCTCATGATCGTGCGGACGATGGTCGTTCCGGTGAGGAGGCTGAGCGCAAGCCCGGCGCGGAACTCCGCATCCGCGCCGCCGACGATGCGCGCGACGGGCAGCAGCACGTCCTCGCGAAAGGCGGTGCGGACGAGTTCGGCGGCGCGCGGCGAGGAGGCGGAGCGAAGGATGATCAGCAGCCGGTCGATATGCTCGCGGCCGGCGCACTCGTCGTTGCTGAAATTGAGGGCCGCGAGATGGGCGGGAAGATCCTCCTGAGCGATGGATGGATCGAGCCAGTCCGCCTTCTTGCGGAGCACCTCGTGGAACAGCTCCTCCTTCGATCCGAAATAGCGGCCGACCAAGGCGACATCGACGCCGGCGTCGCCGGCGATGTCGCGCAGGCCGACATTCTCGTAGCTTTCCTCGAGAAAGCGGCGCCGCGCGGAGGCGAGCATCGTCTCCCGGGTCGCGGCTGCATTCTTGGCGCGCGGGGCCATGTTCCTGTCTTCTCTCCGTTTTCTCGAGCGCGGCGGCGCGAGCCGCTCGCCTTGTCGGCGAAGCGGGCAAATATGTCCACACCCGTTGACTTAGGCTGAACCGCTTCCTAGCTCGCCGCCATGAAGTCGTTCCGAACGCTCGCCGCAGCCGCCCTCCTCGCGGCAACGTCCGCAGGCGCCGGCGCCGATGCAGCTTACGCCGCCGGGCCGGCGCAACCGACGGGCGTCTGGCGCAACCCGAAGAACAGCGTCCATGTCCGCATCCAGCCTTGCGGCGCCAACGTCTGCGGCACCGTGGTCTGGGCCAACGCCCGGGCGCAGGAGAAGGCGCGGCAGGGGGGCACGGCGCGGCTGGTGGGGACGCAGCTCTTCCGCGCGTTCCGGCGCGAGAGCGCGACGAGCTGGGCCGGCCGTGTCTTCGTTCCGGACCGCGGCCAGACCTATTCGGGCACACTCCGCCTGGTCGGTGCGAACCAGATCGTCGCGCGCGGTTGCCTGCTCGGACGCTATCTCTGCCGCTCGCAGACCTGGAGCCGGGTGTCCTGACCGGGCGCGGGTGAAATATCGGCGACTATGTCTACACCTGTTGACATGCTGCAGGCGGCGGCTTAGTTCGCCAGCCGCGGGGCGCCGGCTTTCGAGCGTCCGCGGGGATCGACGAAAGTTTCAACTATGGCCGCCAGCCCTCTCGCCGCCGGGCGTTTCCTCCTTTCCGCAGTTGCTGCGCTGGCGCTCGCCGCCTGCGGCGCGGCCGCCGAGGAGAAAGGCGGGCCGCCGCCGGTGATGCCCGTGACCGTCGCCGCGCCGATCGCGCAGCAGGTCGTCGACTGGGACGATTTCGTCGGCCGGTTCGAGGCGGTGCAGAGCGTCGAGGTGAAGCCGCGCGCCACGGGCTATCTCCAGGCCGTGCATTTCCGCGACGGCGATTTCGTCCGCGCCGGGCAGCTCCTCTTCACCATCGATCCGCGAAGCGCGCAGGCGGCGCTCGCCCAGGCTGAGGCGCAGCTCGCCCGCGCCCAGGCGACCCTCGCCAACGCCCGCACCGAGCTCGCCCGCTCCCGCACCCTCGCCGCCGACCGCGCCGCGAGCGTGGAGGAAGTCGAGCAGCGCACCGCCGGCGTGCGGACCGCCCAAGCCGACGTCGCCGCCGCCCAGGCTGCGATCCGCGCGCAGCAGCTCGGGGTCGGCTTCACGCGAGTCGTGGCGCCCATCTCCGGCCGGGTCTCGCAGCGCCTCGTCGACGCCGGGAACAGCGTCACCGCCGACCAGACGGTGCTGACGACCATCGTCTCGACCAGCCCCATCCACTTCACCTTCGAAGGCTCGGAAGCCCTCCTCCTCAAGTACCAGCGCCAGAACAGCGGCAGCCGCAACGGCACGGCGGTGCGCATCCGTCTCCAGGACGAAGCCACCTACGTCCACGCGGGCGTGCTCGATTTCGTCGATCCGGTGGTCAACACGTCGGCGGGAACGGTGCGCGCGCGCGCCGTCGTCGCGAACCCGACCGGCTTCCTCAAGCCGGGCATGTTCGGCCACATGCGGCTCGCCTCATCCCAGCCCTACACCGCCCTCCTCGTGCCGGACGAAGCGATCGTCACCGACGCGGCGCGCAGGGTCGTCTACGTGGTCGACCGGACCGGCACCGTCATCGCGCGGCCCGTCGTGCTCGGGCCGCTGGTCGGCAATCTGCGCGTCGTGCGCAGCGGCCTCGCTCCGCAGGAGCGCGTGATCATCACCGGCCTCCAGCGCGCCCGCCCGGGCCAGAAGGTCCAGCCGCGCCCCGGCCGCATCGCGCCGGCCGCTGGTCCCGAACCGGCCCCGGTCTCGACCGGCTCCGCTCCGTCCTCGATCGCGACGCCCGTCGCGGCCGCCGGCACCCGCTGAGAAGGACGCACAGGTGAACCTCTCGCGCTTCTTCATCGAGCGGCCGATCTTCGCGTCGGTCATCGCCGTCTTCATCACGCTGATCGGCGCCTTCGCCTATCCGCAGCTCTCGCTCTCCCAATATCCGGAGATCGCGCCGCCGACGATCAGCATCAACGTCGCCTATCCCGGCGCCTCGGCCGAGACCATCGCCGAGACCGTGGTCGCGCCGCTGGAGCAGGAGATCAACGGCGTCGAGGACATGCTCTACATCTCGTCCTCGTCGACCAATTCGGCGGCCGGGATCACCATCACTTTCGAGCCGGGCACCGATCTCGACGCTGCGCAGGTGCTGGTCCAGAACCGGGTCGCGCTCGCCGAGCCGCGCCTCCCCGAGCAGGTCCGGCAGATCGGCGTCACCGTCAACAAGGCCTCGACGGGCTTTTTGATGATCGTGGCGCTGACCTCCAACGATCCCAACCTCGACGTCGACTATATCGGCAATTACGCCAACACGAACCTTCGCGACCGCCTGCTCCGCCTCGAAGGCGTGGGCGGCGTCAACGTGTTCGGCGGCGGCAATTATTCGATGCGGATCTGGATCGATCCGGACCGCGCCGCGGCGCGCAACCTCACCGCAGGCGAGATCGTCACCGCGCTGCGCTCCCAGAACGTCCAGGTGGCCGGCGGCAATCTGGGCGCCCCCCCCTACGGCAGCGGCAACCCCGCTTTCCAGATGCCGATCGACGTCCAGGGCCGCCTCAGCGACCCCGCGCAATTCGCCGACGTCGTCATCAAGACGGATCCGCAGACCGGCGCGACCACCCGCGTGCGCGACGTCGCGCGGGTCGAGCTCGGCAGCCAGGAGTACGGCATCCGCGGCACCTTCGGCGGCAAGCCCGGCATCGCGCTCGCCATCATCCAGCAGCCCGGCTCGAATGCGCTCGACGCGGCCGAGCTGGTGCTGAGCGAAGTCGAGGCCGCCTCGCGCGACTTCCCGCCCGGCGTCGTCCATTCCATCCCCTACAACCCGACCGAATATGTCGCCGCGTCGGTCGAGGCGGTGCAGGAGACGCTCCTCGAAGCGATTCTCCTCGTGGTGCTGGTGGTCGTCGTCTTTCTGCAAACGTGGCGCGCGGCGATCATTCCGATCCTCGCAATTCCGGTGGCGCTCGTCGGCACCTTCGCGGTCCAGCTCGCGCTCGGCTTCTCGATCAACTCGCTGTCGCTCTTCGCACTCGTGCTCGCCGTCGGCATCGTGGTCGACGACGCCATCGTGGTCGTGGAAGCGGTGGAGAAGCATGTCCGCGAAGGAATGAGTCCGCGCGAAGCGGCACACCGGACGATGCGCGAAGTCTCGGGCGCGCTGATCGCCATCGGGCTGGTCCTCACCGCCGTCTTCATCCCCACGGCGTTCATCTCCGGCATCCCCGGCATCTTCTATCGCCAGTTCGCGGTGACGATCGCCTCGGCCTCGGTCATCTCGCTGATCGTCTCGCTGACCCTTTCGCCGGCCATGGCCGCCTTGCTCCTCAAGCCCCACAAGGCCGGCGACCACGAAGGCGGATCGCGCATCATGCGGCCGCTCCGATACGCCGCGGCGAAGTTCAACGCGGGCTTCGACTGGCTTTCGGACCGCTACGGCCGCGTGACCGGCAGCCTGGTGCGCAAGGGCGCCCTGATGCTCGGCATTTACGCGGTGTTCCTCGGCCTCACCGGCGTCCAGCTCGCCGCCACGCCGACCGGCTTCATTCCGGAGCAGGACCAGGGCGTGCTGATCGGTGTCGTCCAGCTCCCGCCGGGCGCTTCGCTCGACCGGACCAGCGAAGTTCTCGCCCGCGCCGCCGCCATCGTGCGCGGCAACGAGAACGTGACCGAAGTCGCCACCTTCGCCGGACTCGACGGCGCCAGCTTCTCGCAATCTTCCAACGCCGGCACGATGTTCATCCGCCTGCGCGACTGGGGCGAGCGCGACAATGTCGAGACCGGCGCCGCCGCGCTCGGCGAGGCCCTGTCCGGCGCGATGGGCGGCGCGATCGAGCAGGCGCAGGCCTTCGTCATCGCTCCGCCCGCCGTGCCCGGCCTCGGCACCGGCAACGGCTTCACCATGATGCTCCAGGACCGATCGGGCGCCGGCTACCGCGCGCTCGAAGGCGCAACCTTCGCGATGATGGGCGCCGCAGCCCAGCGCAGTGAAGTGACGCAGGTCTTCTCGCTGTTCAACACGGGCTCGCCGCGCATCGCTGCCGACGTCGACCGCGACAAGGCGCAGCTCCTCGGCGTCCAGCCCAGCCAGGTCTACGAAGCGCTCGGCACCTACATGGGCTCCGCCTACGTCAACGACTTCAACCTGCTCGGCCGCACCTTCCGGGTCACCGCGCAGGCGGAACCTGCGGCGCGCGACGACATCGCCGACATCGGCCGCCTCCAGGTCCGCTCCGCCAACGGCTCGATGGTGCCGCTCTCGGCGGTCGCGACCCTGCGCAACGACAGCGGCCCGTCGCGGGTGGTGCGCTTCAACCTCTTCCCGGCGGTCGAGCTCCAGGGCTCGGCGGCGCCCGGCGTCTCGTCGGGCGATGCGCTGACCGCAATGGAGGCGCTCGCCGGCCAGACCCTGCCGCAGGGGATGAGCTACGAATGGACCGGCCTCGCGCTCCAGGAGAAAGCGGCCGGGAGCAGCTCCGCGCTGATCTTCCTTCTCGCCGTCGTCTTCGTCTTCCTCGTCCTCGCGGCCCAATATGAAGCGCTGACGCTGCCGCTCGCGGTCATCCTGATCGTGCCGATGTGCATCCTCGCGGCGCTCGCCGGCGTGATGCTGCGCGGCATGGACAACAACATCCTGACGCAGGTCGGCCTCGTGGTGCTGATCGCGCTCGCCGCCAAGAACGCGATCCTGATCGTCGAATTCGCCAAGCAGGCGGAGGACCAGGACGGGCTCGATCGCTTCGCCGCCGCCGTCCAGGCCGCGCGATCGCGCCTCCGGCCGATCCTGATGACCAGCTTCGCCTTCATCTTCGGCGTGCTCCCGCTCGCCATCGCGGTCGGCCCCGGCGCCGAGATGCGCCAGGCGCTCGGCACCGCCGTCACCTTCGGCATGCTCGGCGTCACCATCTTCGGCCTCATCTTCACGCCTGTCTTCTACGTCGTCAGCCGCGGCATCGGCCGCTGGCGCCCGACGCTGAAGCTGCGGCGCCGCACGGTCGTCACGGAACCGCCCGCGGCCGCCACCGACGGAGCAGTCTCTTGATCCGAAAGCTCACCATCGCCGCGAGCGCCCTCACCCTCGCCGCCTGCACCACCGTCGGGCCCGACCACAGCTCGCCAATTCCCTCGGCGCCGGCGCAGCAGCCCTTTGTCTCGGCCGCCACCTCGCCCGCCTTCACCGGCGACGAGCCGCCGGGGCAATGGTGGAGCCTGCTGGGCGACCCGGTGCTGAACAGCCTCGTCGAGGACGCGCTGGCGCGGAACACCGACCTGCGAGTCGCCGCCGCCAACCTCGCCCAGGCGCGCGCTGTCCTGCGCGAGACTCGCGCCGGCCGCCTGCCGACGACCGGCGTCTCCGGCGGCGCGACCCTCGCCAATCCGCCTGGGCCGGGCGGCACCGATCTCGGCTTCGACGCCGGGATCGACGTCGGCTACCAGCTCGACCTGTTCGGCCGCATCCGGCGCGCGACGGAAGCGAGCCGCGCCGACGTCGAAGCGGTGCAGGCCGCGTTCGATTTCACCCGCATCACCGTCGCCGCCGAGACCACCCGCGCTTATGCCGACGCGTGCAGCGCCGGGCGCCAGCTCGGCGTCGCGCAAGAGAGCGTCCGGATCCAGGAAGAGACGTTCGACCTCACCCGGCGCCTGGTGCGCGGCGGCCGCGGCACCGCGCTCGAAACCGGCCAGGCGCAGGCGCAGCTGGAGCAGACCCGCTCGCAGATCCCGACGCTGGAGTCGCTGCGCCGCACCGCCCTCTATCGCCTCGCAGTACTCACCGGCCGGCCGCCGGCCGAATTTCCGCAGGAGGTCGCCGCCTGCGCCGCCTCGCCCGATCTCGGCCGCCCGGTGCCGGTCGGCTCCGGCGCCACCCTGCTCGCCCGCCGCCCCGACATTCGCGCCGCCGAGCGCGAGCTTGCCGCCGCCACCGCACGCATCGGAGTCGCGACGGCCGATCTCTATCCGCAGGTCGGCCTCGGCGGCTCGGTCGGCGGGGGCTCCGGCTTCCGCTTCAGCCTCGGGCCGCTGATCAGCTGGTCCTTCCCGAACCGCAGCGTCGCCCGCGCCCGCATCGCCCAGGCCGAAGCGTCGGCCCAGGCGGCGCTCGCCCGCTTCGACGGCGCCTGGCTCGGCGCCCTCGAAGAGACGGAGAGCGCGCTGACCCGCTACGCCGCCGAGCTCGATCGCGTCGCGATCCTGCGCCGCGCCCGCGCCGGCAGCGCCGAAGCCGCCCGCGTCGCGCGCCTGCGCTACCGCGCCGGCCGGGAGCCCTTCCAGATCGTCCTCGAAGCCGAGCGCACCCTCTCGCTGGCCGAAGCGAATCTGGCGCAAGCCGAAGCGCAGCGCTCCGACACCCTGGTTTCGCTCTTCCTGGCGCTCGGCGGCGGCTGGCAGACCTGATCGCGCGCCCTTCCGTCATTGCCGGACCGGCCGTGCGGCGCTAGTCGCCTCGGCAAGGTTTCAGCCGAAGAGGACGTGGCGACGATGTGGCGATATTTCAGGGGTGCGACCGTGTTCACGATCGTCTGCCTCGGGCTGGCGGTCTGGCTCGGCTGGGCGACGACTGGGACGGTCGGCGGGACGCTCGGCATCCTCTGGATCGTCGTGGTCCTCTCCGTCCTCGAAGTCTCCTTGTCCTTCGACAACGCGGTGGTGAATGCGACCGTCCTCAAGGACATGGACCCGAAGTGGCAGAAGCGATTCCTCACCTGGGGCATCGCCTTTGCCGTCTTCGGCATGCGCGTCGTGTTTCCGGTGGCGATCGTCGCCATCGCGGCCAGGGTAGGGCCCCTCGAAGCGGTGCAGCTCGCAGCGAACGATCCCGAGGAATATGAGCGGATGATCACCGCGGCCCATGTCGGAATCGCCGGCTTCGGCGGCGCCTTCCTCGCCATGGTCGGCCTCAAATTCTTCTTCGACCAGGACAAGGACATTCACTGGATCGGCGTGATCGAGAAACGCCTCGCCAGGCTCGCTTCGATCGACGCGATCGACATCGGTCTCGTGCTCATCGCACTCTACGCCATATCGCGCATGCTCGATCCCGCGGACGCGTCGGCGCTGATCAACGCGGGCATCTTCGGCATCCTCGCCTACATCGCGGTGGAAGCCGTCAATTCCGTCCTGGAGCCGCCGGAAGTCGATCTCACCAATGCGGCGGTGCGCTCGGGCCTCGGCGGGTTCCTGTACCTGAACGTGCTCGACAGCGCCTTTTCGTTCGACGGCGTGATCGGCGCCTTTGCGCTTTCGAACAACATCTTCATTATCGCGCTCGGCCTCGGCATCGGCGCGATGTTCGTCCGTTCGATGACCATCCTCCTGGTCGAGAAGGGCACGCTCGCCCAGTATCGCTATCTCGAGCACGGCGCCTTCTGGGCGATCCTGGCGCTCGCCGCGATCATGCTCCTGTCGGCGCGCTGGCACATTCCGGAGGTCATCACCGGTCTCATCGGCGCGGTGCTGATCGGGCTCTCGCTCTGGTGGTCGAGCCGGTACAACCGGATGCGCAAGGGCGACGACTGCCCCGAGGACGAGCCGCACACGCCCATTCGTCCGGGCGGCAGCCGCATTGCGGAGAAGGAGACTGGAGGAGCCTGAGGTCTTTCAGGTCGTCCGGAGCGCTGCAAGCCGGGCTTCGACAGGCTCAGCCCTAGCGGGGTGGGGGCTGATCATCCCCTCCCCCGGACTTCCACACCACCGCTAGTCCTGAGCTTGTCGAAGGACGGGCTGCAACGCTCCGCCGCCAGCCCGCAATCAGCTTCGCGGCTGCGGCCTGTTCTCCAGCCTTGCGCTGGCGATGATGCGCTCGACCTCCGGGATGATCTCCGGGAAATAGTGACGCTTCGGCGCATCGAACAGGATCATGTAGAGGCGGTTGGCGACGACCGTGCCGACGACCCGCCCCTGGCGCGTGACTTCGCTGCCGCTCAGATGCTCGTAATCGTACTGGAAGCCGGGCTGGCCGAGAAAATTGCGCGGCTGCAGGCCGGTCATGGTGAAGCTGACCGAGCCGGCGCGAATCCGGTAGTAGCTTTCGATCATGGAGGCGATTTCCGGCGGCGTCATGTCGGCGCGGAAGTTCGGCACCTGGCGGATGTCGCGGCGGCGCTGGTAGCGGACCAGCGGCTTGCCGTCCTCCAGCCCGCCGACGAAGGCGAGGCCGTCCAGCGGCAGGCCGTGCAGCGTCCAATTCTCCTCGCGCGGAATGTCGTAGGTCTGGCGCGGCACGCGGTTCCAGCGGATCGTCGGAGTCACGGCCATCGTCCGGGCGACGTCGTGCTCGCGCGGCTCGATCAGGCGAAAGCGGCTGAAGCCGTAGCCGCCGCCATAACCGCCCCCGCCTCCCGCGCATCCGGCGACGGCGAGAGCGGCGAAGAGCGCGAGAATGAGCCTCGTCATGCGGCCTCCTATTGCTGGATCGAGTAGCGGACCATCGCCGCATCGGGCGCACTCGGCGCCAGCGCGAGATAGCGGGTGAGCGCCGCCTTGCCTTCCTCGCGCCGGCCCGCCTGGATGAGCGCATAGCCATGCATGCGCCAGGCTTCGGGCGGCGCATCGGGGAAGCTTACCGCCTGAGCGTAGCTCGCCGCGGACAGCGAACGGTCCTCGCGCCGACCGCGCAGGCGGATCGCCTCGCCCTCGTAGAAGCGCAGCAGGCCGTTCCAGCCGTCGGCGGCGAGATTGTTGACGATGAACAGGCTGGCGCCGGGATCGTTCAGCTTCACCTGGTCGTCGAGCAGCATCTTGCGGTGCGCGCCGAGCGAATTGAAGTAACGCTCGCGTCCGCGATCCCAGCTCTCGCGGCCCGTCCGCACTTCCGCGGCGGACGCGCGCAGATCGGCCATGCGGGCCTCGGGCGCCGGGTGGCTGGCGAGCAGCGAATAGCCGCGGCGGGGGCGGCGGCGGCGCATCTCGGCGCTGGCCTCCGTCTCCTGGATGAGCTGTCGCCAGACCTCGGGCGCGGCATTGGGATCGTAGCCGGTCTCGGCCATCTGCCGGACGCTCATCGCGTCGGCCTCCGCCTCGAGCTCGCGGCTGTAGGAGGCAAGCGTCAGGATGGTGCCGAGCTGCGCGAGCCGCACCGCGTCGCCGAGATAGACGCCCGCGCCGGCGCCGCCGACGCCCGCGCCCATCGCGAAGATCGCGAACAGGTCGGTCTTGCGGCGGACGTCGCGCCAGCGGCGGATGTGGTGGCGGCGCAGGAAATGGCCCGCCTCGTGCGCGATCACCGTCGCGAGCTGAGCCTCATCGCGCATGCGGGTGAGGAGGCCGGTGAAGACGACCATGAAGCCGGTCGGCGCCATGAAGGCGTTGAACTCCGGGACGCGCGCCAGATAAATCCGAAGGTCCTGCGCCGCGACGCCGCCGACGCGGCTGACGATGCTCTTCAGGTACGAGACGAGGTTCGGGTCTTCGATCAGGAGGTTCGAGCCCGCAATCTCCTGCTCGACCCGCTCATATTCCTGCCACATGCCGCGCTCGTCGGTGGCGGTGGGGCGGTAGCCGGGGCCGATCAGCGACTCCATGTCGCGCGGCCTGATCCGTGCATGCGCGGCGCCCGCGCCGAGCAGGCCCGTGCAGCAGGCGCAGCCGAGCCCCGCCAGCATCATCCGGCGGGTGAGAGGAAGGGCTTCGTCGACGCTCATGCTCGCTTCCCCGAAGCTCAATCGTTGTCGTTGCGGTTGCGCACGTTGCGGCCGGCGCGCATCCGCCCGATCAGCCGGTCGACCATCTGCGCCGCGCCCTCGCGGGTGCGGATGTCGCCCGACGAGGCCCGGACGACGTTGAACCAGACGACCTCGCCCGTTCTGAGGTCGACGAGCGAGGCATAGCCCTGCTGCGAGGCGCCGCCGATCTGCGGCGCGCAGAAGCCGACCAGGCAGCCGGCGATGCCGAGCACCTGGAGGGCGATGCGCCCCGTCGAGGCATAGCTGTCCTGCGCGTGGAGAAAGAGCGCATAGTCCATGCCCGTCGCCTGGCCGAGGCGGACGGCGTCCTGCCCCAGCGTCCAGTCCAGGCCACGGCGCTTAGTGGGCAGCGTAAGGCCGGCATAGCGGTGCACCACGATCGCGTTGCCGACGGCGGCGAACAGGCGCTCGATCTCCGCCACCTCGTCGGCCGGCATGCCACGCACCCCTTCGCGGGTCTCGAGAATCTCGGTGCGGCCGCCGCGCGCCGCCTGCTGCTGGCGCAGCGCTTCGAGGATGAAGCCCCGCGCCTGCTCGGTCCATTCGGCGCGCGGTTCGACGAGGCCGCCGGTCTGGATCTGCCCGACCGAGACATAGGGGCGCATGACGAGGAGGGAGAAGTCGCCCTGGGGCGGCGCGAACTCGACGTCGGCATACTGGCGCGTCTGCGTGCAGCCGGCGAGCGCCAGGGAAGAAGCCACGGTGAGGACGAGCGCGGACCGGATCATGACGCCACTCCTGAATGAGCCGTAGCACGGAAGGTGCAGGAAAAGGCGAGGCAAAGCAACGGCTTCCGAATTCCTGCTAAGGCGAGGCGTCGAGCACCCGCAGCGACTTGGATGCCGGTCGAAAACCGGGGTTGGCCCGTCTCGACTGATTCGCCGAAACGCGGGCGTGCGCAAAGTTCGGAAATTGACCAGGTTCAGGCCGCGCCAGTCGCAATGCGGTCAACTTCGGGAGGTCGGACGGGCTGGATCGCGGCGAGCGAGACACTGTGCGACTGGCATCCGCGGAGTTCATGCTTCGTTCTTATGCGACGCATTCCTACAAAGAAAGAAGTGATTAGAACCTCGCCCGGGACCGTCATCCCGGCGAAGGCCGGGATCTCAGCGGGTGAAGGGCATTGTGGTCAATGGCGGGCGCGACCGGGAGCGCTGCACATCGGCCGGCGCTTTTCACCCCCTGAGATCCCGGCCTTCGCCCGGATGACGTGTGTGGCACGTGCGGCGCTTGACCGCAGCTTGGGGCGAGCGCTGCTCGGCCGGCGCTCTTCACCCCCTGGGATCCCGGCCTTCGCCGGGATGACGAGCGTGGCAGGGCCGCGCCGCCATCGAGCGCGCGGCCGCTGCCCGCTCGTTCAGGCGGCGCGACGGAAGAGGCCGGTGCCGATCAGGCCGCTGTCGGCGAGGCCGATGGCGGTGCCGCAGAAGCCGCATTCGGCGGAGAGGCGACCGATATACCAGTGGCTCCGGCCGCAGCCGGGGCAGCGGTTCACTTCGCCCGGATGGTAGATCGGCATGAAGCCGCGCCTTCCGGGATCGTGGGCGAACACTTTCGAACCGGTATTTTCGATGGTCCTCAACATCGTCTCAACTCCTCGTCGCACCGCATTGTGCGATGAACCGTTAGATGTGCGCGACGAGTTGAACGCTTTATGAATGGTTGCGTTCCTGCAACAACTGAAACCTGCAGGCCACACCCCGCCTCTCGGGGCGCTGAAATGATTGAGACACGAAAGTTGACAGGGGGCCGGCCCGAGGCGGAGACCGGGGCATGACACTCAGCCTCCACTTCCATCCATTCTCGTCCTTCTGTCAGAAGGTTTTGATCGCCTTGTACGAGCGCGGCGTGCCGTTCGAGCCGGTGGTCGTCGACCTCGGCGACACGGAGCAAAGGGCGGCGCTCGAGGCGCTCTGGCCGATGGCCAAGTTCCCGGTGCTGCGCGACGACGCGGCGGGCGCGACGATCGCGGAGGCGAGCCTCATCCTCGAATATCTCGACCGCTTCGGCGACGCGCCGCCGCTCGTCCCCTCCGATCGGGAGGAGGCACTGCGCGTCCGCCTCTGGGACCGCGTCTTCGACAATTATGTCGAGCTCCCGCTCCAGAAGGCGGTCGGCGACAATTTCCGCCCGGCGGAGGCGCGCGACCGCTACGGCGTCGAGGAAGCCAAGGCCCTGCTCGCCCGCGCCTGGGCGATGATCGACGCGGAGCTCGAGCGCACCGGCACCGAGTGGATCGCCGGCGAGCATTTCACCCTCGCCGACTGCAGCGCCGCGCCGGCCCTCTTTTACGGCAAGATCGTCGAGCCTTTTCAAGGGCACCGCCACCTCGAAGCCTATTACATTCGCCTGCGCGCCCGCCCCTCTTTCGCCCGCGCGGTCGACGAGGCTCGGCCCTACCGCGCGTTCTTTCCCCTGCCCTGGCCGCCTGCCTGCGATTAGGCGTGGCCGCCGCGGCGGTCAGATGTTGTTCCACCAGCGCGGAATCAGGATCAGGAAGACGGGTGAGCCGACGAGCAGCCCCGCGCCCAAGAGGTCGCGGGCCGTTCCGGTGACCGAGCCGTCACCGAGCAGCAGATAGCCTCCCGCCGCCATGCCGGCGGCGAGCAAGATCCAGCGTTGCAGGGACCAGGGCAGCAAGCCGAGGCCGCCGCCCGCTGCCTCGAACGCGAACTCGGCAACGTCGCCGAGTGCGTCGCTGGCCCCGTCCGTGAGGTCTCCCAAATCCGCCAAGTCTTCCATGGGCTGGATGCTAACCGGCGCGCTCTGCATTCGCCACCCGGAAAGTCGCGTCAGTAGAGGAGGTACGGCCGTCGCTCTTCCGCCCAGGCGCCTTCGTCCGGAACTGTCACCGCGTCGAGGTCGCCCGGCATTGCGGCGGAGTCGTCGACCCATTCGCGCAGGCTCGGGCCGCCGTTGATGACGTCGATGGCGAGCTTGTCGAAGACGTACTCATAGGCGAAATCGCGCCACAGCTTGTAATCGGGATAGAGGCGGCGGATCGCCTTGAAGGCCAGCGACTGGAGGCGCCAGGGGCGGAAGGCCTGGTGGTCGTAGCCCGGCCCTTCGGCGTGGAAGTGAAGGCCGTTGCAGAGCGTCCCGGCATGCTTGTGGAAGGTCGGCTCGAACCAGGTCTCGCGGATGAGGACGCCCTCCATCCACTCCGGCGCGAAGCTGCGCATTTCGGCGAGCACGGCCTTGGCGTCGATGTCGGGCGCCCCGAAGATTTCGAGCGGGCGGGTGGTGCCCCTGCCCTCGCTGAGCGTCGTGCCCTCCAGCATCACCGTGCCGGCATAAGCTCGGGCCATCGAGACGTTGGGCGCATTGGGGCTGGGGTTGACCCAGATGCGGTCCTCCGGCCAGCCGAAGCCGGGCGCAGCGTCCGGCTGGTAGCCTTCCATCTCGATCACGCGGTAGGCGACGTCGAGCTTCATCGTGTCGATGAACCAGCGGCCGAGCTCGCCCAGCGTCAGGCCGTGGCGCATCGGCATCGGCCCCGCCCCGACGAAGCTTTCCCAGCCCGGGATGAGCCGCGTCCCCTCGATCGGGCGCCCCGCCGGGTTCGGCCGATCGAGCACCCAGACTTCCTTGCCGTGCCCGGCGGCGGCTTCGAGCACGTAGAGCAAGGTCGTGATGAAGGTGTAGATGCGGCAGCCGAGATCCTGGAGATCGACGAGGACGACGTCGAACGTGCCCATCGACTGGCCGGTCGGGCGGCGGACCTCGCCGTAGAGGCTGAAGACCGGGATGTTGTGGGCGGGATCGGTAAAGTCGTCCGATTCCACCATATTGTCCTGCTTGTCGCCGCGAAGTCCGTGCTGCGGGCCGAAGGCGGCGCTGAGCTTCAGGCCGGTCCCGGCGAGCGCGTCGAGCGAATGGGTCAGGTCCTCCGTCACGGAGGCGGGGTGGGCGACGAGGGCGACGCGGCGCCCTTCCAGCGGGCGGCGGAGCGCCGGATCGGCGAGCAGGCGATCGAGACCGGTCTTCATCCCTCGCCAAGTGGCGGGAGTTCGATTTGAAAGCAATCGCGATGATGGAAATCGGGCGCGCCGGGCGGGTGGGCGAGCGCCCAGTAGCTTAAGTTGCCGTCCGCTGCCTCGATGACGGCGGACAGGCCGAGGCGCCGCGAACCCCCGCCGGCCCTGAGCTTCAGCGCGACGCGGAGCTCGAGCCGGTTCTCCGCTCGCTCCACTTCGATCCGCGGCGGCGGCAGGTTCGCGTCCTTCATGCCTGCCCGGTACGACTCGAAGCGATAGCCCGCCCACTCGGTCGACGGCGAAACGTTGAGCTCGGCATAGCCCTCGCCCTCCGCATCGGCGAAAAAGGCTTCGAAGCAGGTGTGCCGCCAGAGATCCGTGCCCTGCCGGGAGCGGATCGGGGGCGGAATGGCGAGTTCGGCGATGCGGCCGATGAGGACGTAACGCAGGCCCAGCACGCCGCCGGCCGAGCGCGCGAGATCGACGTGAATGCTATCCACCGCGCTGGACGGCGTGCCCGGATGAGGAACGAGGCGGCGGCGCATCGCGGGCGGTTTATCACGCGGCTTGGGGACAGGCGAGAGCCCGCCTGCCCGGCCCCCCGCTCAGTTGAACATCGCCGCAAGCGCCGCGTCCGGCGCGTCGAACGAGGCGAAGCGCCCGCTCGGCAGCAGGCGGAAGATCACCTGATCGAGCCGATCGATGGCCGCGTCGGCCTGCGCAGTCACGTGGCGGCGTTGCGGCTCCTGGCGCAGCCAGCCGGCGCGCGTGGCGGCGATCTCGAGGGTCGGCACCAGCTGGGGCAATGCGTCGCCGGCGCGGCCGAAATATTCCATGGCCTCCGCCCAGCTGGCCGTGCCGGGGACGGCGCCGCGCCTGAACAGTGTTTCGGCCCACAGGATCGCTCCATCCGGGGATCCGTAGGAGTCCGCCAGGTTGCGCGGCCAATCGTGCAGCTGTTCGTTGGCGCCGCATTGAAGAAGGATGGCCGCGCCGAGCGCCGCGGCCGTGCGCGAGATGCTCTTGCGCAGCAACGCGCCGTGGGCACCCGCGATGAAGGGCGCAAGCGCCTCGCGCGCCGCGGCGACGTGCAGGAACGATTCGCGTTGCTGCGCCTCCCAGAGCTGGGCCCAATGCTCGCGTGCACCGGCATTCGCATCGCCCAGCAGTTCGGGAGGGCCGATCCGGCCGGAGAACTGGATCAGCTGAGCGCGGGTTTCGTGCACCCGCTCGAACACCGCCTCGATCCGCACCGGCAGGGGCGACTGATCGTACGGGATAAGGATGCCCTTGGGCGCCCACTCGCCGCCCGCGCGGCCGAGCAGCAGCCAAAGCGGATCCCGGCTCCCGTTCGTGCGCGTGACGAGGACGTCCGCCCAGATGCAGACGGTGGTCGCGGCCTCGGTCGTTCTCATCGCCTCGATCCGCACTTCGGCCGACGGCCCCGCCACCCCGTCGATGCCGAGGCGAAAGCTGGTCTCCCACGGGTGCGAAAGCCATTCGTGCGGGAGCGTGTCGTGGAGCCGGCCCGGACCCAGCTCGACGACCGAAATGCCGACCGGGACTTCCCTGCTCATTCCTCGCTCGGCGCGGTCGAGGCGCGTCTTGAGCTCGGCCGCGGGCGATGGCGGCGGCGACGGCGCAGACGGAGGCGAAGGCTGCGGGGCGGGGCGCGGAACCGTGCGGCGCCGATCCATCCGCCCAAGACCGCCACCATCGAACATGGCGCCGCGCGTCTCGATATCCGAGGGCGCTCCGAACGACTTGGTGCGGTGCGAAAGCTCGGGCGTCTGCCGCTGGCGCCTGGCGCGCGGCCGAGGTGGCGCTGCAAAGTCGGTCCGCGGTACCGCGGTGAGCACGGCGGCTTCCTCATATGGATCGCCGCCGGCCTTCACGCTTTGGGTCAGCTGCGGATTGACCTCCCTCAGAAGCTCGCGCGTCCTCTCCTTTACGAACGAGTCGAGCTCGCCGAATCGCAGGCTGCATGGATCGATCGCAAGATCGTAGGGTCGGAAGGTCGGACCATGGCCGGCCAGCCCTTCGATCAGCGCCTGCCCGAAAAAGGTGGCGGGCGCCTCCGGGTCGTTCTTCTGGTAGGCGAGCTGCCCGGGTGCGGTCGCTTGTATCCAGGCATTGGGATCGGGAAAGACAACCGGATCGGACTCCGGATCGAGGACGGCCTGGCCGTTGCGCGTCAGCCGCTGGAGTTCGGGCGAGGAATTGCGGCAGGCGTCGAGGAAGTAATAAGCCGCGGACACGTTGTACGTGCGGATCGCGTCCCGCAGCTCACGGATGCCGACCGCGCGGCGATAGCCCTGGTTTCCGAGCGGCTCGAGATAATCGCGCGCCAGGAGCACGGGGACGGACAGGTGCTCGAGCCCGTGCCCCGAAAAGAAGAAGAAGCTCGCCCGGTCCGGCTGGCCGGCGGCGTCGGGGGCGAGAAACTCGTTCCCCCAATCCAGAATCGCGCGGCGCAGGGTCTCGAAGTCGGGAGACGCAAAATGGCCCTGCGTCGC
Organism: Allosphingosinicella sp.; assembly: GCA_036399655.1. GTDB lineage: Bacteria > Pseudomonadota > Alphaproteobacteria > Sphingomonadales > Sphingomonadaceae > Allosphingosinicella. The sequence goes on from DASWMS010000075.1 coordinate 132,611, forward strand.
CCTCTCCACATAGTCGCGCTCGGGTCCGGGCTGAGGCGCCAGCAGCAGCCGGCACGTCGCCAGCGGCCTGCCGGCGATCGAGCCGCGCTTGCGGAGCCAGCCGAACACCCGGGCCGCCGTCTTCGCCGAGACCTGCAGCTGGAGGAGGCCGTGACTGTCCTGAACCCGGTGCGCTTCCGTCCCGCCCGACAGGAAGGGGTAGTCGCTGATCCCGACGACCAGTGCATGCGCGCCGCGTGCGCCCGGGCCGCCGGTGGCAGACTGCCACAGCCCGAGGCTGTCCGGAACGCGGACGAGCGCGTCAGCCATTGCGGATCGCGCTCCCCATGGCTTCGAAGAAGCTCGGCCGCTGCAGGTAGCTGGTATGGGCGAGAGCGAGGCCCGCCCCGCTATCATATTCCCGGTCCTTCACGCCATCGAACACCGGCTCCATGACGAATCCGACGAGGTCGTTGGGATCGTAGAAATTCGTCCAGCGCTCCACCCCGGGCGGGCGCCGAAGCCTGGCGGGGCTGCGCACGCCGGGATCCTGGCCGATGAACTGGCCGAGCTCGGCGAAGAACGAGACCTGCGCGCCGCAGCTGATCCAATGATCGATCTTCAAGTCGCCGAACTCCGGGTCCGCGGCTGCGAAGTGCATCATGAAATCGTAGAAGAGCTGACCGCCCATCGAGTGGGTGACCACGACGAGAGGCTCGCCCTGCGCACCGCGCTTCGCCGCGCGCACCGCTTCGATCACCCGGCGCGGTATCGGCCCCGGCGAATCGCTGCGGCCGCGCTCGTTCGTGTAGGTAAGAACGTCGCCGAGGAAATTGGCGACGAACAGGTTCAGCGCCGGCCGCGCCTCGGCGAGGACTGTTGAGACCAGGTCGCCCGGCAGCAGCAATGCGCGGCGCGCGAGCTCGCCCGCACGCGCGAACCAGTCCGCAGGTCCGGCGCTGACCGCGCCGATCAGGCGGACGTGAATCGCCGCGAGCATCTCGGCCAGCTTGGCGTCGGTGGCTCCGCCCTGTCCCGGCCACATCGTTTCGGCGACTTCCGCCGCGGCCAGGGGCAGCGCCGCGGCCTGATCGTGGAGGGCGGCGAGCCGGACCGGAAGGTCGGCTGCCGGCCCAGCCTCTGCTTCGGCTGCCCGCGCCGCCAGGTAGAGATCGCTGAGGACGTCCGGCCGATCGCCGGGCGCGACGTTGAGCGGGGCGGCCGGGCGCGGCGCGGCAGCCGGGCCCGCGGCGATCACGTTGCCGCCGATCACGCCGCCGCCCCCCGCGACGGGCGCGGCGGGCGCCAGCGGCGCTCTCATCAGCGCGCGCGGCGCGGAGCGCGCTGTCGCGATTTCCCGTGCGGCTCCGCCCGCCCCTGCGCTCAGCAGCTGGGTCCGCGGTCGGGACGCGAGGTTCCAGCGGAACGAGGCGGCGATGTCTCCCCAGAAGACCGGGTGGTAACCGACGCTGCCGGGATCCCCCGGACGGATGGCCGGCGCGACCCAGCGGCGAAAGGGCTGCGCGAGAGCCTCCACACCGGCGCGGCTGCGCGTGTTGACCCCGTGGATGTACACGATCGGCATGTTGCTTCTCCCCGACGGCAGGAAAACGCAAGCCGCGGCCGGGCGCAAGCAGAAAGGTACGAAAGACCCGGCCGAGTCCCGGCCGGCGGAGCGCAGGATATTAGCCGAGCGCCTTTCGGAGGAGATCGTTGACCACGCCCGGATTGGCCTTGCCCCCCATCGCCTTCATCGTCTGGCCGACGAAGAAGCCGAACAATTTGTCCTTGCCGCCGCGATATTCGGCGACCTTGTCGGCGTTCGCGGCAAGCACGTCGGCGATGACCTTTTCGATCGCGCCGGTGTCGGAAGTCTGCTTGAGGCCGCGCTCCTCGACGATCTCGCCTGGGTCCTGGCGGGTTTCGAGCATGATCTCGAACACCTGCTTGGCGAGCGTGCCGGACAGGGTGCCGTCTGCGATCAGGCGGAGGAGTTCGGCGCCCTGCCTGGGCGTTACAGGGCTGTCCTCGATGGAGTGGCCGAGGCGGTTCAGCGCACCGAACAGGTCGGAGATCACCCAGTTGGAGGCGCGCACCGCATGTTCGTCGCCGACCTCGGCGAGGAGCGCCTCGAACCACCGCGCCGTTTCCACTTCAGCGGTCAGCACCGCGGCGTTGTAGACGGGAAGGCCGAGCACGTCCTCGTAGCGGCGGCGCTTGGCGTCGGGCAATTCGGGGAGCGAGGCGCGGCATTCGGCGAGGAAGTCGTCGGAGAGGACGACGGGGAGCAAATCGGGATCGGGGAAGTAGCGGTAATCGTGCGCTTCTTCCTTGGAGCGGAGCGAGCGGGTCTCGGCCTTGTCCGGGTCCCAGAGCCGCGTTTCCTGGACGATGGTGCCGCCCGCCTCCAGCACGTCGACCTGGCGGCTCGCTTCATGCTCGATCGCGGCCATGATGAAGCGGACCGAATTGACGTTCTTGGTCTCGGTGCGCGTGCCGAGCGGCTCGCCGGGGCGGCGCACCGAGACGTTGACGTCGGCGCGCATCGAGCCCTGTTCCATGTTGCCGTCGCACGAGCCGACATAGCGAAGGATGGAGCGCAGCTTGCGCACATAGGCGCCGGCTTCCTCGGGGCTCGTCATGTCGGGGCGCGAGACGATCTCCATCAGCGCGACGCCGCAGCGGTTCAAGTCGACGTAGGAGAAGCTGGGATGCTGGTCATGCATCAGCTTGCCGGCATCCTGCTCGAGATGGATGCGCTCGATGCCGACCTTCTTGGCGGTGCTCTCGTCCTTCTCGTCGGTCATGATCGTAATCACGCCTTCGCCCACGATCGGGTGGTAGAGCTGGCTGATCTGGTAGCCCTGCGGCAGGTCGGCGTAGAAATAGTTCTTCCGGTCGAATCGCGACCAGGCGTTGATTTCGGCTTCCAGCGCCATGCCGGTGCGCACCGCCTGGACGATGCACTCGCGGTTCGGGATCGGGAGCATGCCGGGCATGGCCGCGTCCACGAGGCTCACCTGGCTGTTCGGCTCCGCCCCGAAGTTGGTGGAGGCGCCCGAGAAGAGCTTGGCCTGGCTCGTGACCTGGGCATGGACTTCGAGGCCGATCACGACCTCCCATTCGCCCGTGGCGCCGTGGATGCGGTAATCAGACATGTAGGCACCGGGGCATGAGAGAGACACCGTTCGGGCTGAGCTTGTCGAAGCCCTGCCCTTCTTTCCAACACCCGGAAGAGAAGGACAGCCCTTCGACAGGCTCAGGGCGAACGGCGGGGGTCTCGAGAGGCAGAGCGTTCACCACCAAGCCTCCGGCCGGGCCGTGAAGCCGGCGCGTTCTTCCAGGGCGAGGGCGGTGTTGAGGACGCCCTGCTCGTCGAGCGCCGGGCCGACGATCTGGAGACCGAGGGGCAGGCCCTGTTCGTTGAGGCCGGCGGGGACGGACATGGCCGGGAGCCCGGCAAGCGAGGCGGGGACGGCGAAGACGTCGTTCAGGTACATGGCGATCGGATCGGCGCTCTTTTCGCCCAAAGCGAAGGCGGCGGACGGGGCGGTGGGCGTCAGGATGTAGTCGCACTCCGACCAGACGTTGTGGAAGTCGCGGGCGATGAGCGCCCTCACCTTCTGCGCCTGGTTGAAGTAAGCGTCGTAGAAGCCGGCCGAGAGGACGTAGGTGCCGATCATGATCCGGCGCTTCACTTCCGCGCCGAAGCCCGCCGCGCGGGTTGCTTCGTACATGTCGGTCAGATTACCGCCGTCGGGCGCGACGCGGCGGCCGTAGCGCACGCCGTCGTAGCGGGCGAGATTGGACGAAGCTTCGGCCGGCGCGATGATGTAATAGGTCGGCAGCGCGTACTTCGTGTGCGGGAGCGACACTTCGACGATCTCGGCGCCGGCGTCGCGCATGAGCGCAATCCCGCGCTCCCAGACTTCGTCGATCTCGTGCGGCACGCCTTCGATCCGATACTCCCGGGGAATGCCGATCCGCTTGCCGCGGACATCGGAGGAGAGGTTCGCCTCCCACTGCGGCACGGGAAGTTCGAGCGAGGTCGAGTCCTTGGGATCGAAGCCGGCCATCGCCTCGAGCATGATCGCGCAGTCGCGCACGTCGCGCGCCATCGGCCCGGCCTGGTCGAGCGAGCTTGCAAAGGCGACCATGCCCCAGCGCGAGCAGCGGCCGTAGGTCGGCTTGATGCCGCTGATCCCGACGAATGCGGCGGGCTGGCGGATGGAGCCGCCCGTGTCGGTGCCGGTCACGCCCGGGGCGAGCCGCGCCGCGACCGCTGTCGCCGAACCGCCCGAGCTTCCGCCCGGCGTCAGGGCCGCATTGCCGCCGTCGTTGCGGTGCCAGGGCGAGAGGACGGGTCCGTAGCCGCTGGTCTCGTTGGACGAGCCCATGGCGAACTCGTCCATGTTCAGTTTGCCGAGCATCCCCGCGCCGGCGGCGAGGAGATTGCCGGAGACGGTGGATTCGTAGACCGGCTCGAAGCCTTCGAGGATGCGGCTGCCGGCGGTGGTCTGGACGCCCTTGGTCGCGAACAAATCCTTGATGCCGAGCGGTACGCCGGAGAGCGGCTTCAAGTCGCCCGAAGCGCGCGCCGCATCGGCCGCGTCGGCAGCGGCGAGGGCAAGCTCCGGCGTCTCGACGGTAAAGGCGTTGAGTGCCCGCCCGCCTTCGACGTTGCGGATAAAGGCTTCGGCCACTTCGCGCGCGCTGAACGTGCCTTCGCGCACGCCGTCGCGGATCTGGCCTATGCCGAGATCGGTGAGTTTGCTCGTCACAGGCCCCTCCCCGTCATTCCCGCGAAAGCGGGAATCCAGACGAAGCCTGAGCCCCGCACCGCCGCCCGCTGGATCCCCGCTTTCGCGGGGATGACGACCATGCTCATCATTCGATCACCTTGGGGACGGCGAAGAAGCCGTGCTCGGGGACGGGCGCGTTGGCGAGGACCGCGTCGCGGATGCCGCCGTCCGTCACCGCGTCTTCGCGCAGGCGCAGGGTGTTGGGGATGACCGCGGTCATCGGCTCGACGCCGGAGACGTCCACCTCCTGCAACTGCTCGACCCAGCCGAGGATGTTGTTCAATTCGGGCGCGAGCGCCTCCACCTCGGCATCGCTGACGGCGATACGGGCGAGGCGCGCGATGTGGCGTACGGTTGCGGCGTCGACTGACATGAGGGGCGGCTAGCATCCATGCTGCGCTGCATCAACGAAGACTTGCATCGACCCGCCGAATGCGCTTGACCCCGCCGATGCTGGCACGGCGCTTCCTCTGGGTGATCGCGGGGATCACCATCCTCTTCATCATCGGCGCGATCGGCTACAAGCTGTTCGAAATGCAGCTGATGCGGCTCGCCTTCGTCCCCAAGACGGAGTTCCGCGAAGTGCCGATGGCGAGAGGGGCGAGCTACGACCGCGCCGACCTCTGGATCGCCCGGCCGGACATCGGCGGCAACCCTTCGCTCTGGGTCCCCGAAGGCTTCCAGCCGACGAACCGCCCCCGCGCCTCCGTCTTCTTCATCCACCCGACCTCGTTCCTCGAGCGCAGCGCCTGGAACGCGCCGGTGGACGACGCCGAGTCGCAGCAGCGGGCGCGGCTGTTCGTGCGCAGCCAGGCGAGCGCCTTCAATTCGGTCGGCCAGGTCTGGGCGCCGAAATATCGCCAGGCGGCGTTCGGCGCCTTCCTGACCACCGAGGACAATGCGACGCGGGCGCTCGACTTCGCCTATCGCGACGTCCTCGCCGCCTACGAAGCCTTCCTGCGCCAGGCACCGGAGGATCGCCCGATCATCCTCGCCGCGCACAGCCAGGGCAGCCTGCATCTCACCCGGCTTCTCGCGGAGCGGATCGCCCGTTCGCCGGAGAAGTCGCGGATCGCGGCGGCCTATGTGGTCGGCTGGCCGATCTCGATCACGGCGGATTTGCCGACGCTCGGCCTCCCGGCCTGCGAGCGGGCGGGCCAGGCCGGCTGTATCCTGTCCTGGCAGAGCTTCTCGGAGCCGGCCGACCCCAAGATGGTGACCGACGTCTACGATCGCTCCGTAGGCCGCACCGGCGTGAGCCGCGCCGGCACGCGGACCTTGTGCACCAACCCGCTCACCGGCAATGCCGGCGACGCCGCGCCCGCCGAGCGCAATGCCGGCACGCTCATCCCGAATGCGGACTTCACCGCGGCCGAATTCCGACGCGGCGCCGTTCCCGCCCGCTGCGACGTCCGCGGCTTCCTCCTGATCGGCGAGAGCCCGCCCGATTTCGGACAGTACGTCCTGCCCGGCAACAATTACCACGTCTTCGACTACAGCCTGTTCTGGGCGAACGTGCGCGCCGACGCGGAAGCGCGGCTCGCCACCTTCCTCGCGCGATGATCACGGCCAAGGCCGCGGAATTTCGCGAGGCCCTCCCTGAATGGGGGCGGCTGATGGGACTGGACGTCGGCACCAAGACGATCGGCGTCGCGGTGTGCGACGCGCAATGGACGATCGCCACCGCCGCCGAGCTCATTCGCCGCGCCAAATTCACCGCCGACATGGAGACACTTCGCGCCTTTGCCGAAAAGCAGCAGGTCCGCGGGCTGGTCGTGGGCCTGCCGCTCAACCTCGATGGTACAGAGAGTCCGCGCACCCAATCGACGCGTGCCTTCGCACGCAACCTCGCGCCGCTCGGCCTTCCCATCCTCCTCTGGGACGAGCGCTGGTCGACCCAGGCGGTGACCCGCACGCTGATCGATGCCGACGCGAGCCGCGCCCGCCGCGCCGACCTCGTCGACAAGATGGCCGCCGCCTACATCCTGCAGGGCGCGATCGACGCGCTGACGATGAGTTGATCGCGCTTGCGGGAAGGCCCTTCCGCCTGTAATTTCAAAGCCGTCGAACGAATGGGGGTGAATTCGTGCTGCTCAACGCTTTCCGGACTTTGGTCCTGCTCTCCGCCGCCGCCGCGCCCGTCGCGGCCGCCGCTTCCGATCCCAGGCCCGAGCCGCGCGACCAGCGCGAGGTCCAGGCCCGCCGCGCCCCGCCGCCCGAGCTCATCTGCCGCAGCGTCGCCATCGCCGAGACTCGCGAGATGCCGATGGTCTGCATGAGCGCCGCCGAATGGCGCCGCGCCGCGGACCAGTAAGCACGGCCCGCCGCGGGAGCTGCCCGCCCGCTGGACAGCGGCTCTCGCAAGTGTAACAGTGCAATAAGACACTTGCAGGGAGAAGACGATGCTCAAAGGGATGAAGGCCGTTCTGGCCGCGGGCGCCTCGGCGCTGGCGCTGGGCGCATGCACCGCCGCCGATGACGCGGACATGGCGAGCGCGTCCCCGGCACCGGCCGCCGTTGGCGCCACTGCTTCCGCCCAGCGCAGTCTCCCGCGCTACTCCGCCGCCGACTTCTTCGCGACCACCGCTTATTCCCTCGCCGGCTCCGGCCGCTACGCCTTTGCGCCCGACGGCCGCTCGCTTCTCATCTCGTCGGACCGCAGCGGCGTCTTCAACGCCTATCGTCTGCCGGTCGCGGGCGGCGAGCCGGTGCAGCTCACCAATTCGGCCGACAACGCGCATTTCGCGATCAGCTATTTCCCGAACGACGAGCGCATCCTCGTCACCGCAGACCGCGGCGGCAACGAGCTCAACCACGTCTACGTGCGCGAGGCGAACGGCAATCTTCGCGACCTGACGCCGGGGGATCGGCTCAAGGCGCAGTTCGTCGGCTGGAGCGGGGATGGGCGCACCTTCTGGATCGCGACCAACGAGCGCAATCCGCAGATGTTCGATGTCTACGCCTATGACGCGCAGACGCTGCAGCGCCGGCTCGTCTTCCAGAACGAAGGCTACCAGCCCGCCGCCGTCTCGCCGGACGGCCGCCATGTCGCTCTGATCAAGGCGCATTCCAGCGCCAACAGCGACATCTACCTCGCAGAGCTCGGCTCCAACACGGCGCCGCGCCTCATCACCGAGCACCAGGGCAACGTCGCCTACGGCCCCTACACCTTCACGCCGGACAGCCGCTCGCTCGTCTATGCGACGGACGAGCATGGCGAATGGTCGCAGGCCTGGACCTACGAGCTTGCCAGCGGCCGCCGCGAGCGCCTCGTCGCCGCGGATTGGGATGTCTCCAACGTCACTTACTCGCCGTCGGGGCGCTACCGGATCCATGCGCTGAACGCCGACGCATCGACGCAGGTGACGATCACCGGTCCGGGCGGGCGCCAGGTGGTCCTGCGCGGGGTCCCCGCAGGCGACCTCGGTGGCATCCGCTTCAACCGCGACGAGACGCAGATCGCCTTCACGGTCGCATCCGACACGTCCCCGTCGGACATCTTCGTCGCAAACCTTGCGGACGGCCAGGCGCGGCGCCTCACCACGGCGCTCAGCCCTCGAGTCGACGAGCGCCAGCTCGTCGAAGGCCGCGTCGTCCGCTTCGCGAGCTATGACGGCGTGCAGGTCCCCGGCATCCTCTACCGGCCGCGCGAGGCTTCCGCGTCCAATCCGGTGCCTGCGATCGTCCTCGTCCACGGCGGGCCGGGCGGACAAAGCCGGCGCGGCTATGCGGCGATGGTCCAGCATCTCGTCAACAACGGCTATGCCGTCTACGCGATCAACAATCGCGGCTCGTCGGGCTACGGCAAGACCTTCTTCCACATGGACGACCGGCGCCACGGCGACGTCGACCTGAAGGACGTGGTCGCCTCGCGCGATTTCCTCGCCAACATGGACTGGGTTTCGGACCGCGTGGCGATCATGGGCGGCTCCTACGGCGGCTACATGACCGCCGCCGCCCTCGCTTTCCACCCGGAGACGTTCGACGCCGGCGTCAACATCTTCGGGGTGACCAACTGGGTGCGCACCCTGAATTCGATTCCCGCCTGGTGGGGCGCCAACCGGATCGCTCTCTACGACGAGATGGGCGACCCCGCGACGGACGCCGAGCGTCACCGTGCGATATCGCCGCTCTTCCACGCCAACCGAATCCGCCGGCCCCTGTTGGTCGTCCAGGGCGCGAACGACCCGCGCGTCCTTCAGGTCGAAAGCGACGAGCTCGTCGCCGCGGCGCGGCAGAACGGGACGCCGGTCGAATACATCATCTTCCCCGACGAGGGCCATGGCTTCCTCCGCAAGGAAAACCGCATCCGCGCCTCGGAAGCCTATCTCACCTTCCTGAACCAGCATCTGAGGCGCTGACCGAACGGGGTGACAAAGATGCGGGAGGCGTTAGAGCCGCGGCTCGTGAACGCCTTTCCGCATCGTCACCTGCTCGGCATCGAGGGCCTGTCCCGCGAGGACATCCTGCTCATCCTCGATGAGGCGGACAAATGGACGGCGTTTAACGGGCAGGCCCGCCGGGCGGACGAGCGGTTGCGCGGGCTGACGCAGATCAACGCCTTTTTCGAGAATTCGACCCGTACGCTCTTTTCGTTCGAGATCGCCGGCAAGCGCCTCGGCGCGCAGGTTTCGAACTTCCATCCGGCCGCCTCCTCGGTGCGCAAGGGCGAGAGCCTGATCGATACGGCGCTGACGCTGAATGCCATGGGTCCCGACATTCTCGTCATCCGGCACGAGGAAAACGGCGCTGCGCATCAGGTTGCCGCGGTAATGGATTGCCCGGTGATCAATGCCGGCGACGGGCGCGGCGAACATCCGACGCAGGCTTTGCTCGACGCGCTCACGATCCGGCAGAGGAAGGGCAGGATCGAGGGGCTGCGCATCGCCATCTGCGGCGACATCCGCCACAGCCGGGTCGCGGGATCGAACCTGCGGGCGCTCCCCCTCTTGGGCGCCGAAGTTCGCGCCGTCGCGCCGCCCCTGCTGATGCCGGACCCGTTGCCGCCGGGGGTCGAAGGCTTCCGCGACATGGACGAGGGCATCCAAGGCGCCGACGTCGTCATGATGCTGCGCATCCAGCGCGAGCGCATGGAAACGGCGGTGTCCGGCTCGCTGGACGACTTTCACGCCCTTTACGGCCTCACCGGGGAACGCCTGAAGCGCGCCGCGCCCGACGCAATCGTCATGCACCCCGGCCCGATGAACCGGGGAATCGAGATCGACAGCGACGTCGCCGACGATCCGGAGCGCTCCGCCATCCTCGACCAGGTGGCGAACGGAGTCGCCGTCCGCATGGCCTGCCTCGACCTCCTGACGCGGGAGCGGCGGGCCGCCTAGCGCCGGCGGAACTCGATGACGTTTCCTTCGTCGCCCGCGGCTTTCGCGTCCAGCACCTCGCGCAGGCGGGCGGCGACTTCGGAGATGCGGAAGGGTTTCTTCAGCACCGTTTCCGTCTCCAGCTCCTCGCCGAATGTCCTGACGTCGGCATAGCCGCTGGCGAACAGGATCGGCAGCTCCGGACGAATCGCGCGCACCTGCCGCGCAAGATCGACGCCCGTCATCTCCGGCATGACGATGTCGGTGAGAAGGAGATCGATGCGCGGATCGTCGGCGAGGATCTGGAGCGCCTCCTTGCCGGTGCCGGCGGCGAGCACCTTGTAGCCGAGCTCCTCGACGATCGCAGCGGCGACGGTCCGCACCCCGTCGTCGTCGTCGACGATCAGGATCGTGGCGCTTCCCTGCTCCGGCGGCTCGGGCGCGGCGAGGACGACCTCGTGCACATCGCTGTGGGTACGCGGCAGGTAGATGGTGACGACGGTCCCCTGCCCTTCCTCGCTTTCGATCCGCACCGTTCCGCCCGACTGGCGCGCGAAGCCGTAGAGCTGCGCCAGGCCGAGTCCGGTGCCCTTGCCCTGCAGCTTGGTGGTAAAGAAGGGCTCGAAGGCGCGGGCGAGGATTTCGGGCGACATGCCGCAGCCATTGTCCGCGACGGTGAGCGCGACATATTCCCCCGCGGCCAGCTCGGCGGCGAGCGGCTGCGGCACCTGTTCGACGTTGCGGGTTTCGATCCGCAGGCGGCCTCCGCCCGGCATCGCGTCGCGCGCGTTGATGGCGAGGTTGAGGATCATGACTTCAAGCTGCGTCGGATCGGCAAGCGCGCGCCAGAGGCTCGGATCGAGCCGCATCTCGATCGAGATGTGGGTTCCGATCGCGCGGGAAAGAAGATCGGCCATGCCGGAGACGACCTTGTTCGGGTCGACGGCGGTGGGGGAGAGGCGCTGGCGCCGGGAGAAAGCGAGGAGCTGGGCAGTCAGCTTCGCGCCTCGCTCGCCGGCGTGCAGCGCGTTCCTGGCGAGCCGGAGCACCTTTTCATCGTCGGTGCGCCGCAGGAGGAGATCGAGCGAGCCGACGATTGCGGTCAGGAGATTGTTGAAATCGTGGGCGATGCCCCCCGTGAGCTGCCCCACCGCCTCCATCTTCTGCGCCTGGATGAGGCGCGCCTCGATGCGCTCGCGCTCCGCGATTTCCGCGGTGAGGCGGTCGTTCGCCTGCGCAAGATCGCGGGTGCGCTCCTCCACCTTTTGCTCGAGCGTTCCGGCAAGCTCGCGCAGTTGCGCTTCCGCCGCGTCGCGCTCGGCGAGATAGGCTGCGGCGAGCCGCTGCCGCTCGCGCCCGCGCAGCGCCGCCCGCACGGCGCTGATCAGGTTCACAGGGTGGAGCGGCCGCTCGAGCGCGGTCACGTTGACCAGGTCCTCGATGGTCCGCGATCCCTCGCGCGCTTCGCCGCGCCGCGCAAGCAGCACGAAGGGAAAGTCCGACCACGGCGGCTGGCGCCGGATGACATCGCGCAGGCGCGCGACGTCCAGTCGGGCGATGGCATCGTCGGTGATGACGGCGGCCGAGGCCGATCCGTCGAGGATGGCGTCCAACAGACGCTCGCCGTCGTCAACGGCGCAAGCGATCGACGCGCTCCCCAGGAGCTGGGCAATGACTCGCGAGTCGCGGCCGGCGGGCGCGAGGATCAGGACCGGGCCGCGGGTCTCAGTGGTCGGGACGGCCGGCATCGTCTGACTGAAGCAGCTTGGCGCTGCCGCCCTCGAAGGTCGGAGTGCCGGTGAGGACGCCGCGGAAACCCTCGAGCTTCGGCCCGACCTGGACCCCGCCCGGTGCGATGTTGAGCTCGCGGATCGTCGTCTCGTGGCCGCCGGTACGCTGCTTCAGGACGGACAGGGCGCGCCGAAGCTCGCCATGCGCCTCAAAGAAACGAAGCAGCAGCACCGTGTCGGAGAGATAGGTGATGTCGACCGGCGACTGCATCGATCCGACCATGCCTGCCTGAGCGAGAATCAGGAAGGTGAGCACGTTCCGCTGATTCAAATAGGTGACGATCTCGTGCATCTGGAGCAGCATGAACTGCTCGTGCGGCATGGCGTGCTGGTAGCCGGAGAGCGAATCGACGACGACGATCGAGGCGCCTTTCGCTTCGACGCTTTCGCGGATCATGGCACTGAGCTCGCCGGGCGACATTTCGGCAGGATCGACCTGGCGGAAGATCAGCCGGCCTTCCGCCTCGTAGCCCGAGACGTCGAGGCCGAGCCCCGAGGCGCGGCGATGGAACACGCGGCGCGTCTCGTCGAAGCTGACGATCAATGCACTTTCGCCGCGCTCGAGGGCGGCGTGAACATATTGGAGGACGATCGTCGACTTACCCGCGCCGGAAGGGCCGATGACGAGCGTGGACGTGCCGTAATCGAGACCGCCGCCGGCGAGCGCGTCGAGCGCAGCGATGCCGCTGTTGGCGACGCGCTCCTCCGCACCGTCCTGGGGATGGTCGGCGGCGACGAGGCGCGGGAAGACGCAGACTCCGCCCGTCCTGATCTCGAAATCGTGATAGCCGCCGATGAAGGCGCGTCCGCGCATCTTGAAGACCCGCAGGCGCCGCCGCTCGGCCCCATATTGCACCGCATTCTGCTCCAGCCGGATGACGCCGTGCGCAAGACTGTGGAGACTGAGGTCGTCCGTCGCAGCGCGCTCGGTGAGATCGTCCAGGAACAGCACGGTGCAATGGCGCTGCGCGAAGAAATGCTTCAGCGCCAATACCTGCCGCCGGTAGCGGAGCGATCCTTGCGCAAGGAGGCGGATCTCGGAGAGGCTGTCGAACACGATCCGCGCCGGCGCGGCGCGCTCGACCTCTTCCATCACCATGGCGACGGTCTCGCCTAGTTCGAGGTCGGAGGCATAGACGATCGATTGCTCGCGCTCCGGATCGAGGCTGAGCTCCGGCGGGACAAGCTCGAACAGCTCGATCCCGTCCAGCGACCACCCGTGCGTCGAAGCGACGTGGAGGAGTTCGCTCCGGCTCTCCGACATGGTGATATAGAGGCAGCGCTCGTTTTTCGTGACGCCTTCGCGGAGGAACTGGAGGCCCAGCGTCGTCTTGCCGGCGCCGGGCGAGCCTTCGAGGAGGTGGATGCGATTGGCGGCATATCCGCCGCCGAGAATGAGATCGAGCGCCGGCGATCCCGTCGATACCGGGCCCGCTTCCTGTAGCAATTCCGCTTGTGCCGCCACTCAGCCCCTCCCTCGAAGCGCCGGGCCTTGCAACAGGCGGCGCGGATATTCAATTCGCGCCAACGCGCGCTCGCCGGGAATTGTTTCGACGGCGAGTCGTTCGTTACGCCGGACGCGCCGCTTTCCCGGCGGGCTTTTCGCAATTGCGGAACGGCGCAAATGCTGAAACAATCACGGATTGCTTTGTATTCAGGAGATTATCGGATGATCGCTTCCATGTTCGCCATGCTCCTCGCCTCCGCCCAGCCAGCGCCGGCCGAAGAGCCGGTGGTGACCGAAGCCGAAGCGACCACCGAAGTTCAGGCCGAAGTTCAGGCCGACGCGCAGCCCGCGGCGCCCGCCGCCGAGGCGGAAGTCGCCGCGGCCGCAGAGGCCGCGGTCGAAGCGGAAGCGCCGGCCGCGCCGCAGGAAGAGGTGGTCTGCCGCCGCCGAGTCATACCGGCGGAGCGCATCGGACAGCGCATGCGCACCGTGCGCGATTGCCGCCCAGCGTCCGAATGGCCGGCATCGCGCCGCCGCGGCGGCTGATCTTCCGAAGAAAGCTGCGCGGCGGAGGGCGACCTTCGCCGCGCCGCACCTCTCCAAGTGAGCGCGCGATAAAGCTGGCGTTCAGCAGCGGAGCCCCAGCAGGCGACGATTGCCTTCGCCCCCCTGGAGCGCTTCTTGTCCTATCCTCTCGTGATCGCGCTCCTGGCCGCGCCGGCCCCCCTCTTCACGCAGGCGAGCGAGCCTCCCGCCCCGCCCTCTGAGGCGCCTGCCGAGACCGGTGCGGGCGCGTCCGGGACGACAGGCACGCAAGAGGAAGAGCCCGCCGACGCCACGATCGTCGTTACCGGCGAGCGGCTGCGCGGCGCGGTCGACAGCGACATCCCGCCCGAAGTCCAGCTCGACGCCCGCGACATACGCGCGACCGGCGCCGGCTCGATCGCCGAGCTGCTCGACGCGATCGCGCCGCAGACGCGCAGCGGCCGTGGCCGCGGCGGCGGCGCCGACCGGCCGGTCGTGCTCCTCAACGGCCGCCGCATCTCCGGCTTCGGCGAGATACGCGACCTGCCGCCCGAAGCGATTGAACGAGTGGACGTGCTGCCGGAAGAGGTTTCCCTCCGCTACGGCTACCGCGCCGACCAGCGCGTCGTGAACATCGTCCTGCGCCGCCGCTTCCGCGCGGTCACCGGCGAGATCGAGGGCGGTCTCGCCACGGCGGGCGGGCGCGGCAGCTACGAAGCGGACGTCAATTACCTGAAGATCGACGAGGCCGGCCGCTGGAGCCTGGACGCGGAATACAGCCATTCCGATGCCTTGTTCGAAAGCGAGCGGGATATCGTCCAGACCGCGCTCGCGCCGCCCGGCGTCGACCTTGGCGATTTCCGTACGCTCCTGCCCGAGACGGACCAGCTCCAGATTGCCGGAACGCTCAACCGGGGCCTCTTCGGCAACGTCTCCGCCACGGCCAATGCACGCCTCGACCTCAATTCGAGCCGCGCCCGCCTCGGCTTCTTCGACGAGGACGAGCCACCCCTCACCCGTGAGTCGGACTCGCGCACCGCCCATGTCGGCATCGCGATGAACGGCGACGTTCAGCCCTGGCGCTGGTCGCTCACGGGTAATTACGACAACGTCCTCTCCACCTCGCGCACCGACATCGCGGTCGCCGGCGCGGGGCGCGGGCAGAACCGCACCCGTTCGGTGAGCTCGGTCGGCACCACCGAGTTGGTCATGAGCGGCCCGATCACCGATCTTCCGGCCGGCGAACTGTCGGCGACGGTCCGCGCCGGCTTCGACACGCGCGACCTGTCCTCGACCTCGCTTCGCTCCGGCGTCGAGACCGCGCGCGACCTGTCGCGGGATCGCGGCTCGCTTCAGGCCAGCCTCGACATCCCGATCGCCAGCCGCCGCCGCGCCTTCCTCTCCGGGATCGGCAACTTGTCGTTCAACCTCAACGCCGAAATCGAGCGGCTCTCCGATTTCGGCACGCTGACGACCTACGGGGGCGGCCTCAACTGGTCGCCGATCGACGAGATCAATCTGGGCGCCACCTTCACCCAGGAGGAAGGCGCACCCTCCATGCAGCAACTTGGCGATCCGCAGCAGGCGACGCCGGGCGTGCGCGTCTTCGATTTCGTCCGCCAGGAGACGGTGGACGTGGTCCGGCTCGAGGGCGGCAATCCGAACCTCATCGCCGACAACCGTCGCGTCCTCGCGCTGCGCGCCTCCGCGCGGCCCTTCGAGGACGAGGACCTGACCTTCCTCGTCAACTACAACAAGAGCCGCATCCGCAATCTCATCTCCGGTTTCCCGACGGCAACGCCCGAGATCGAGGCCGCCTTTCCGGACCGCTTCGTCCGTGACGCGAGCGGGCGCCTGCTCCAGGTCGATTCGCGCTCGGTCAACTTCGCCCGCGCGGACCGGAGCGAGCTGCGCTGGGGCATCAATTTCTCCGAGCCGATCGGCCCCCAAGGCCGCCCCGGCGGGCGCGGCGGACGCGGTTCGGGCGGTGGCCCGGGCGGACGTGGCCAGGTCGGCGGAGGCGGCGTACAAGGTAGCCAGCCGGGCCCCGGGCCGCAGCGGCCCGCAGGCGTCCAGCCCGGCACGGGACAGCCCGGCACCGCCCAACCCGGCACGCCTCCGCCTCGTATCCCGGGCGGCGGCCGCGGCTTCGGCGGCGGGCGCGCGGGACCGGGCGGGGGCGGCGGACGCGGTGGCTTCGGCGGCGGCGGCGGCCCGTTCGGCGGCGGTCCGGGCGGCGGGCGCCTGCAGCTCGGCCTCTTCCACACGGTGCACCTCGAAAACGAGATATTGATCCGGGAAGGCGTGCCGGTCCTCGATCTGCTCGGCGGTTCGGCGACGGGGAGCCGCGGCGGGCAGCCGCGTCATGAAGTCGAGCTCCAGGCCGGCATCTTCAAGGACGGCCTCGGCGCGCGTCTGACCGGCAACTGGCAGAGCGGGACCTTCGTGCGCGGCGCACCGGACGCCGGCGGCGGTACGCGAAGCGACCTCTTCTTCTCGGATTTCTCCACGCTCAACCTGCGCCTCTTCGCCGATCTCGGCCAGCAGCGCTCGCTGGTTCGCTCCGTCCCCTTCTTCCGCGGTTCGCGGGTGACGCTCGCCGTCGACAATCTGCTCGACGCCCGCCTCGATGTCCGCGACGCGGCGGGAACGACGCCGTTCAGCTACCAGGGGGATTTTCTCGATCCGCTTGGACGCTCGGTGCGGGTAACCTTCCGCAAGCTCTTCTTCTGAGCCGCCGCGCAGGCTAGCGGCGTGTGATGGACGCCGAGCCCTTCGACCGCGCCTTGCGCCGCCTGCGCCGCGACCGAGCCGCGCGCGCGCACGGCGATGCCGACTATCTCCTCCGCCACGCCGCGGACGAGCTCGGACATCGTCTCGGTGCGGTCACCCGGGAATTTCACCGCGCCCTGCTGCTCGGCAACGGCAGCCCCGCGCTCGCCGATATGCTCGTCGCGAGGGGGATCGAGGTCACGGTCGCCGATGCCGGCGCACTCTATGCCGCCGGCGGCGTCGCATGCGACGAGGATCGGCTCCCGTTCGGCGACGCCGCCTTCGATCTCGCCCTCTCGGTCGGCGTGCTCGACGGCGTCAACGACCTTCCGGGCGCCCTCGCCCTCCTTCGCCGCGCGCTCAAGCCGGACGGCCTCTTCCTCGGCGCCTTTGCGGGCGCGGGCAGCCTGCCGCGGACGCGCAGCGCGATGCAGGCCGCCGAGGAAGCCGAAGGGGCGCCCGCCGCCCCGCGCATCCACCCGCAGATCGACCTGCGCGCGGCGGGAGACCTCCTCTCCCGCGCCGGCTTCGCGCTCCCGGTGGTCGATGCCGAGACGGTGACCGTCCGCTTCTCCTCCCTGCCCCGCCTCGTCGCGGACCTCCGGGCGATGGCCGCGACGAACCTTTTGCGCAGCCGCTCGCGCCGGCCGCTGACGCGCATCGGCTATGCGGCCGCGATGGCGGACTTCGCTGCCCGGGCGGACCCCGACGGCAAGACCGGCGAGCGGTTCGAGATCGTCTACATGATCGGCTGGGCCCCCGCGCCCGGCCAGCCGAAGCCAGCACGCCGCGGCAGCGCCACAGCGTCACTGTCGGACGCACTGAAGCCCACGCGCTAGAGCAGGGTTTCGAGGAGCCCGATCAGCGGCTCGTCGGCCGGCGGCATGGCGAGGGCTCGCATCTCATCCGGACGCGCCCATTTGAGCGCCGTGGCATGGAGCGGCCGCGGCTCGCCCAGCCATGAGCGGCAGACGTAGAGGAGAAGGACGAGGTGCCGGTCGCCGAGCGGGGCGCTGGCGAAGCAGCAGGGAACGAGCCCGCCCGCATCGACCACGATGCCCAGCTCCTCGCGCAGCTCGCGGGCGAGCGCCGCCTCCGGACGCTCCCCTTCCTCGACCTTCCCGCCGGGAAATTCCCAGAGGCCGGCCATGGCTTTTCCCTCGGGCCGCTGCTGGAGGAGGATGCGCCCTTCCGCGTCCGCCATCGCCGCGGCGACAACCAGCATCGTCGGGATTTTTTGCAACCGAGGCGCCTTTGGTAGGAGTTGCTTAACCCTCCGCCGCCTACGCCCGAGGCTCGGACAATGCCACCTCCACGGGGGGAAGGAAGAGGCTCATGCGCAGTTTGTACAAGCTCAGGCGGGACGAGCGCGGCGCCACCGCGATCGAGTATGCGCTCATCATGGCGATGATCTTTCTCGCCATGGTCGGCGCAGTCACCACCTTCGGTCAGCAGACGATTTCGATGTGGACCGATGTCGCGCAGGAGATCGAGGATTCGCGCAACTGATGAGCCGTCGAGAAATAGTCGCCGCCGTTAGGAATTTCGAAACCTGCTTCCACTAGACCGAATGGAGCTGACCCAAGCCAGAACAGGGGAAGCGGGAAGTGTGGACTTCCAAAGCTTTGGAACCAAGGAGACCGGACATGACCAATTTCATTCGCAAGATCCGCAAGGACGAGAAGGGCGCCACCGCCATCGAATACGGCCTGATCGCCGCCCTCATCGCCGTCGCCGCGATCACCGCGATGAGCCAGCTCGGCACGCAGCTCAGCGACACCTTCACCGACGTCAAGACCTGCATGGCCGACTCCAAGGCCTGCTGATCCGTCGGATCTTCGTAAAGACAGCCGGGCGGCGGAACCATGTTCCGCCGCCCGGTTCCGTTTTCGAGCTCTTGTGCGGACGAGCCGAGCCCCGCGACACGTCACGAGGCGTCAGGAGGCCTGACGCGTCCCGTAGACGACCAGCTTCACGCGGTCGCCGGGCCTGAGCGCCGCGTTGGCGGCAAGGCCGTTCAGCGTCCGGAAACGCTCCTGCTGGAAGGTCGTATAGGCCATGCGGCCCGCCAGGCTCTGCATCGTGTCCCCCGCGCGCACGGTGTGGATCTGGAGGATGCGCGGCCGGATCGCCGACGCCTGCTGCGGCGTAAGGCGCCGGAGCGACCCCACCATCGATTCGAACGGTCCGATGCCGACCCCCGCCCGCGTGATCGTCGCGAAGTGGAAGGCCTGGCTGCTCGAGAATTGATAGGCGACGACGCTCACGTCGACGACGCCCTGCTGGCTCTGCACCCGCGCGGTCGAATAGGCCGCCGGGATGCCGTTGATCGTCGTCGTCTGCGGCTGCGCATATTGGATGCGCTGCTGCTGCCCGCCGAGCGCCTGGAAGACCTGGCCGACATAGGTGCCGAGATTGCCGTTGAACGCGCCGGTCGAGAATTGCGCCTGCCCGCCCTGGCCGACGATCGCCACGGCGCGCGCGCCGTTCTGCATCTGGAATCCGGCCGGAATGGTAAAGGCGAGTCGCAGGTCCGGATGGATGAAGTCGCGGCCTTCGATGACGCCCTGGGCCGGATCGTCGTCGAAATACATGCCGTTGATGGCGGCGAGATGCTGGTCTCGGTTGCGCAGCCCCTGGCCGACGCGGCCGGTCTGCTGCGCCGCGCGCGTGGAGCGGGTGACGCGCTCGCTGCTCAGCGGGTGCGTGCGCGCCCATGACGGAGTCGAGCGCTGGTCGGCGTTGCGCCCCTGGAACTGCGCCTCGAGCGTGCTCCACGCGCCGAGCGAGGAGAGCATCGACGCCGACGCCGCCGGATCGTAGCCCGCCGCCGTCATGTAGCGAACGCCGAGCGCGTCGGCTTCAAGCTCCTGGCTGCGATTGTAGCGCAGGGTGACGACCTGGCCGGCCTGGTTGGCGATCTGGGCTAGCTCGCCTGAGCCGGTGACGACGCCAACGACGAGCGCGCCCAACTGGCTGAGCAGCCCGCTCCTTTGCCGCTCCTGGCTGTGCCGGGCGGTGATGTGTCCGGCTTCGTGACCGAGCACCGAGGCCAGCTCGGCCTCGTCGTTCATCAGTCCAAGGAGCTGGCGCGTGATGTAGAGATAGCCGCCGGGCACGGCGAAGGCGTTCATGACCGGCGAATTGAGCGCCGTCACCCGGAATGCCTGGCCGCCGCCGTTGATGTTGGTCTGCGCCGTGACTCGCGAGCCGACGTTGCGGACATAGGCGGCGCGAGCGCCCTCCAGCTCGCCGCCGAACTCCTGGACGAGTGCGGGATGCTGCTGCGCGGCCTGCGACTGGGCCGACTGCGAAATGCTGCGGGTTCGAGTCTGCGCCACTCCGTCGCTCGCGCCGGCCAGGCAGACGAGCGAAACGGAAAGCGCCGCGAGCGCCTTGGATTTCATGGGTGGGTACTCCTTACACAAGACTGCAAAGTCATGCGCGGAAGAACAAAGTTTCGGAACCGATTGTTCCTTTATCGCAGGTTCAGCTTTGAGACGGGCAACGGCGCTACGGCTCGTTGGAAGCCGCAGGAATTCCTCACCCGTTCGCTTCGAGCGCAGTCGAGAACCGCCTTCGAGCGCAGCGTGAAGCCGGGACTCCGAGAAGAAGGAAAGCCTCGACTTCGCTCGGCAGCGGTCCTCGACTTCGCTCGGACCGAACGGGTGGAAGCGTTTGGACCCCACCCCTACCGGCCTCAGCCGATCGCGAGGAACTTCTGCCGGCGCTGGGCGCGCAGGTCGTCCGGGGTCATCGCCGCGAGCTGGTCGAGCTCTTCCTGGATGGCGTCGCCGAGCGTCGCGACCGCGGCGGAAGGTGCACGGTGGGCTCCGCCGACCGGTTCCGCCACGACCCGCTCGATGACGCCGAGCTGCTTAAGATGATCGGCGGTAATCCGCATCGCCTCGGCGGCGTCGGCGGCGCGCTCCGCGGTGCGCCACAGGATCGAGGCGCAGCCTTCGGGCGAGATGACGGAATAGACGCTGTGCTCCAGCATCAGAACGCGGTTCGCCGCGGCGATGGCGATGGCACCGCCCGAGCCGCCTTCGCCGACGATGGCGGCGATGAGCGGCACGCGCAGCGACAGGCATTTCTCGGTCGAGCGGGCGATCGCCTCCGCCTGCCCGCGCTCCTCGGCCTGGACGCCGGGAAAGGCGCCGGACGTGTCGACGAGCGAGACGACGGGTATCTGGAAGCGGTCGGCGAGGTCCATCAGGCGGATCGCCTTGCGATAGCCTTCGGGCTTCGCCATTCCGAAATTGTGGCGGAGGCGGCTTGCCGTGTCGTCGCCTTTCTCGTGGCCGATCAGCATGACCTTGCGGCCGCGGAAGCGCCCGAGGCCGCCGATGATCGCCTGGTCGTCCCCGAAATTGCGGTCGCCGGCGAGCGGCACGAAGTCCTCGACGAGTGCGGAGACGTAATCCTTGAAATGGGGCCGCTCCGGGTGGCGGGCGACCTGCGTCTTCTGCCACGGCGTCAGGCGCGCATAGGTGTCGCGCAGCAGCCGCTCGGCCTTGGCTTCCAGCCGATCGATCTCCGCTTCGATGTTGATCTCGCCGGCCGACGCGGTTTCGCGCAGCTCGGCGACGCGGGCTTCGAGCTCGGCGATCGGTTTTTCGAAATCGAGGAAGGTGGCCATGGAGCGCGCGGGTTAGGACGCCGCGTCCGGCGCGTCAACGCGCGCACGCCCGCGCGGGCGCCCAGGCGTCCGGGCGTCGGCGAGCGGATGGCGCTGGTTGACGAGATCGATCAGGCGGCGGCTGTCGACGTGGGTGTAGATTTGGGTCGTCGCGATGTCGGCGTGGCCGAGCAGCATCTGAAGCGCGCGAAGATCGGCTCCGCCTTCGAGGAGGTGGGTCGCAAAGGCGTGGCGCAGGACGTGCGGGCTGATCCGGTCGGGCGGCACGCCGGCGGCGGCGGCGAGCTCCTGGACGAGCTGGTAGAGGCGGACGCGGCTGAGATGCTTCTTGCCCGACGGGAACAGGAAGGGCTGGTCGCGCGGCACCAGCGCGGACCATTCCGCCACGGCCGCCCGTGCGCGGTCGGAGATCGGCACCAGCCGCTCGCGCCCGCCCTTGCCGCTCAGGATCAGGAACGGGCGGTCGGGTGAGATGGCGTTCCTCGGCAGCGAGACGAGCTCCGTCGCGCGCAGGCCCGAACCGTAGAGCAGTTCGATGAGGGCGGAGAGGCGGAGCGCTTCGGGGCCGCCCTCCCCTTTCCGGCGCTCGATCTCGTCGAACAGGCGGTCGACGGCGGCGCGGTCGAGCACCTTGGGGAGCGGGCGCTCGGCTGCGGGGCGCGGCAGAGCGGGCGACGGATCGTCGGCGCGCAGGCCCTCGTCGTGGAGGAAGGCGAAGAAGCGGCGCAGCGCCGCGGCCTTGCGGGCGACCGTGGCGCGCTTCAGCGGGCGCCAGGCTTCGGCGAGGCGTTCGAGGCGATCGGGCGGGGCCGCCGCCAGCTCGCCGCCGAGCAGCCCTGACGCGCCGCGAAGGTCGCGCTCGTAGGCGAGCAGGGTGTTGCGCGCGGCGCCCGCTTCGGCGGCCATCATCTCGAGGAACGACGCGATCAGCCGGCCGTCCTCGCCGCCGCTCACAGCCGGGTCAGCGCTTCGGCCGCGATCATGCGTGCCTCGAACTCCATTCCGACGAGGCGCAGGGCGCGCGTGATCCGGTAGAGGTGCGACGCGGGCACCCGCCCCCAGTCCCCCGCCTGCATGCCGACGGCGGCGAGCAGGGCGACGCTGCCGGGCTGGCGGGCGCGGATCGCGTCGTCCAGCGCCCGGGTCCAGGCGTCCTCGCGGCCGAGCGGGGTCCTGAGCTCGGCCGCCCATGACGAGGCTTCGTCGGCGGTGAGGCGGTCGAGGCCCGCCAGGCCGGCGACCAGCATCTGAGTCCGCCGGTCGTCGCGGCTTTCATCGGCCGCCTGGAAGGTCTCGACCACGTCGCCCGCGGCGCCAGGCGCCTGCGGAGCGCCCAGCGCGAGCAAGGCGGATGCGAGCGGGTCGCCGTCGCCAGCGGCCACGACGTCGGCCCACCGCGCGGCATCGGCGTCGAAGCCGGCGCTCAGCATCGCGGCGATGAGATCGTCCGCATCCTCGGCACGCTCGGCAGAGGGGCGGATGAGCGCGGCGGCGCGGGCGGTGAGGACGCGGCGGCCGTAGCGCTGCACCGGACCTTCGCCGTCGTCCCAGAGATCGCGCAGCGCCCGGATGCGCTCGCCCTCGTTCTGGTGGGTGTAGGCGATGCGCAGGCGCCCGTAGGGCGTGTTCTCGACCTCGTCTTCGTTCTCGGCGTCGAAGGCGAGGCTGTAGAGCTCGACCAGCGCATTGTTCGAGAAGACGCCGAGCGCGGCGGCGGCGAAGGCAGGCTCCACCCTTTGCGCGACCGGCACCATCGGCGCACGCGCGAACCAGGCCTGCATCCGGAGGTTCGAACCGCGGATCAGCGGCGCCGGCACCGTCATCCCGGTCGCGGCGGCGAGGCCGAAGCGCCACGGGGTGAGCTGGTCCACCTCGTCCCATTCGACGCTGACGGCGCGGCGCGTGTCCGTTCCCGCGCCGACCACCTTCTCGGCGAGGAGGAGGTCCGCCCCGCTCGCCGCGCCGCTGCCGCGCACCCGGTCGATCGCTTCGCTCGCCCGCGCCGCTTCGCCCGCCAGCGCGGCGCAGATCGCGTCCGCCATGCGCCACACCGGCTGGTCGCCGAGCGCGCGGCCCGGCTGGACCAGCGGACAGAGCGCCGCCGGGTCGCCGGTGGCGAGCGCGGTATCGAGCCCGACCTGGATCATCAGCGGCGTGTAGTTGACCACGTCCACGGACTGGACGAGGGCGCGCGCGGCATCCGCCTCGCCCATGCGGAGAAGGAGCGCGGCCCGCTGCGCGACCCAGTCGACCGGATCGACCGTCGCCGGCGCGGGGATGCGCGACATCAGCGCGCGGCGCAGCAGCATGGACTGCCAGCGCGACGGCAAGGGCGCTTCGAGCTCGCGCATGAGGCTGGCGAGATAGGCGCCTCTCGCCGTGCCGAACGCGTTCGGGCCGAGGCCCCAATTGGCTTCGTCGAGGACGCCGACGACGTCGACCGGCCGCGCGAGATCGGGGGGCACGTCGAGCGTGTAGGTCGCGCGGGTCGGCCGGAACTCGCGAAGGTCCTCGGCGGCCGAATCGGTCACATCCGGCAGATCCTCGCGCGCCGAGGATGGCACCCGCACCGGGGCTTCGGGCTCGGCCGCATTGCCCGGCTCCGCGGTCGAGGGCTCCGCCGCCTTGGGCTCCTCGGCCGGTTGCTGCTTGGGCGCCGGCTCGTCCGGGTCCCCGAAGCCGGGCGGCAGCAGGGATTCGGGATTGTCCTGCCCGAGCGCCGGGATCGCGGCGGCGAGCGCCGCGACGCCCGCGACGAGCAGGAGCTTATTTCGCAAGCGCCGCATTGGTGACGTCCTGCTCGATCGGGCCCGTCGGCACTTCGGTGTCCATCGTCGACAGCCAGACGAGGAAGCCGATAAAGGCGACCAGGAGGATGAGGAGGATGGCGGGCAGCCGGGAACGGCGCCGCCGCGGCATCGGGGAGAGACTGGAAGTTCTGCGCATGGCGCGCCTTTTGCCCGACCAGCCCGGCCTATGTATAGCCCCCGCCTTCATGGAGAACGCCCTTCCCGCACCCCCGTTTGCGCCGAGCCGTTCGATCGTGCTCGTCGGCCTGATGGGCGCGGGCAAGTCGACGGTCGGAAAGCGCCTGGCGCGGCGCCTCGGCCTTCCCTTCGTCGACGCGGACGAGGAGATCGAACGGGCGGCGGACCACAGCATCTCCGAAATCTTCGACCGCTTCGGCGAGCCCGCCTTCCGCGACGGCGAGCGGCGGGTGATCGCGCGGCTGATCGAGGGGCCAGTCAAGGTGATCGCGACCGGCGGCGGCGCCTTCATGCACGACGCGACGCGGGCGCTGATCCTGGAACGCTGCACCGCCGTCTGGCTCGACGCCGACGTCGAGACGCTGGCGGCGCGGGTCGGGCGGCGCAACACGCGGCCGCTGCTGCGAACGGGGGAGCCGAAGGCCGTGCTCGAAGACCTCGCGGGGCGGCGCAACCCCGTGTACGCGCAGGCCCATCTCAGAGTACCGACGGAGCCGGTGCCGCATGAGGAGGTGGTGGAGCGGATCGTACAGGCGCTGGCGGCGCGGGAGAGAGAATGAAGCGGGTTGAAGTCGCACTCGGCGTGCGCAGCTACGACATCTGGATCGGCGAGGGCGTGCTGGCGGAGGCGCGCGCTCTGCTCGGCGAACGCGTCCGCGGCGGTCGGCTCGCCGTGGTCACGGACGAGACGGTCTGGGCGGCGCAGGGCGAGCGGCTTCGCGGGGCTCTTGCCGGCGTGGAGCTCGACGTGATCGCCGTGCCGGCGGGCGAACGGAGCAAGAGCTGGGACGGGCTTTCCCACGTCCTCGACAGGCTGCTGGCGCTCGGCATCGAGCGGTCCGACACGATCCTCGCCTTCGGCGGCGGGATGGTGGGGGACCTTGCCGGCTTCGCCGCCTCCCTCCTGAAGCGCGGCTGTTCCTACGTGCAGGTGCCGACGACTTTGCTCGCCCAGGTCGATTCGTCGGTCGGCGGCAAGACGGCCATCAACGTGCCGGCGGGGAAGAACCTCGTCGGCGCCTTTCACCAGCCGGCCATGGTGCTGATCGATCCCGCGACGCTCGAGACGCTGCCGGCCCGCGAGCTTCGCGCGGGCTATGCCGAGGTGGTGAAATACGGGCTGATCGGGGACCCGGCCTTTTTCGCCTGGTGCGAGGCGCGCGGCGCGGCGCTCCTCGGCGGGGACGTCCCGGACAGGCTCCACGCCATCGAGGCCTGCGTCCGCGCCAAGGCGGCGATCGTGGCGGAGGACGAGCGCGAGACGACGGGGCGGCGCGCGCTCCTCAACCTGGGCCATACGTTCGGCCACGCGCTGGAGGCCGAGACCGGATTTTCGGACCGCCTGCTCCACGGCGAGGCAGTTGCGCTCGGGATGGCGCTCGCCTTTCGCTTCTCCGCGCGGCGCGGGCTCTGCGCGCCGGCGGACGCCGAGAGGAGCGAGGCGCATCTCGCCGCCGCGGGCCTTCCGACGCGGCTCGACATCGGCACGCCGTCCGCGCTGGTGGCGCACATGCGCTCCGACAAGAAGGCGGCGGGCGGGCGCGTTCCCTTCATCCTCGCCCGCGGCATCGGGGAGGCCTTCGTGGATCATTCGGTCGAACTGGATGAAGTGGACGCCTTTCTCGCATCGGAGCTCGGCTGAGCGTCGGCGATCTGGTTGTCCGGGCCGTAGATCAACTCGCGCAGCGCCCTGATGTCGCCTGAGCTCGACTGGACCTCGAGCCGCTGGCGGTCGCGGTCGCGGTAGTCGGCGACGACCCGCTCCGTTTCCCCGGCCTCGATGCCGAGGGTCAGCAGCGCCTCGCGCCCCATGCACACCGCCGACTCGTAGACCTCGCGTGTGATGGACGCGAGGTCGAGATGGGCGACCTCCATATAGTGCCGCCGGTCGTAGGCGCGGACGAACACCTTCGCCTGCGGGAACGCTTCCAATATCTGCTCCAGCCGCCGCGCGGGCATCGGCGTGCCGTCGTCGTGGCAGAAGAGGATGGCTTCCGCCTCGGCGGCGCCGGCGAGGCGCAGGAGATCGAGACGGGTGCCGTCGCCATAATAGACCTTCATTCCGAAGGTGCCGGAAAGCTCGATCTGGCTCGGCTTCGAATCGATCAGGGTGACGCCGATGCCCTTGGCCATCATGATCTGCGACACGGTCTGGCCGAAACG
This sequence comes from Allosphingosinicella sp., assembly GCA_036399655.1. GTDB lineage: Bacteria > Pseudomonadota > Alphaproteobacteria > Sphingomonadales > Sphingomonadaceae > Allosphingosinicella. The sequence goes on from DASWMS010000075.1 coordinate 159,036, forward strand.
GCCGTAGCCGACGACGACCGCACGGGTGGTGGGCGAGTCCTCCGGCCCGTCGAGATCGACGGGGGCGCGTAGCGAGGCGCGGCGGTCGAGCTTGTCGTTCAGCATCATCAGGAACGGGGTCGTCGCCATGGAAAGGGTGACGATGGCGCCGAACAGGCTTGCCGCTTCCGCTTCGATGAGGACGGCGCGCTGGGCGGCGGCGAAGAGGACGAAGGCGAATTCGCCGCCCTGGCTGAGGAGCAGGCCGAGCTTCACGGCGCGGCGTGTCTCCACCCCGGAGGCGCGGGCGATGGCGAACAGGATGCCCGCCTTTATCGCGACCAATGCCGCCGCCATGCCGATGACGAACAGGGGGCTTTCGACGATGGCGTCGAGATCGAGCATCATCCCTATTGAGACGAAGAACAGGCCGAGCAGGATCGAGCGGAACGGATCGATGTCCGCCTCGAGCTCGTGCCGGTAGGGCGAATCGGCGAGCATGACGCCGGCGATGAACGCGCCGAGGGCGGTCGAAAGGTGGAGCGCCTCCATGACGGCGGCGCTGGCCAGGACGATGAAGAGCCCCGCGACGATGAACAGTTCGCGCTCGCTGATCCGGCCGACGAGGCGGAAGAGCGGGTTGATGACGAAGTGCCCGACCACCACCAGCCCCGCGATGGCGAGGATCGTGTAGACGGCGAGCTGCCAGCCCGGAGGCGTCGAAGGATCGGCGGGCGCGCGCGACAGTGCGGCGATGATCGTGATCAGCGGCACGATCGAGAGATCCTGAAAGAGCAGGATCGAGAAAGCGCGTTCGCCCGGGCGCGTGTTGATTTCGCCCGAGGCGCGAAGGCTCGGCAGCACCTGCGCCGTCGATGACAGGGCCAGCGGCAGGCCGATGGCGAGCGAGGCGGCAACGCTGAAGCCGGTGAGGGCGTAGATCAGGGCGGCGATGGCGATGCCGCTCAGCGCGACCTGAAAGAAGCCGAGGCCGAATATGTCGCGCCGGAGGCGGAGCAGGCGGCTCGGATTGAGTTCAAGGCCGACGAGGAAGAGGAGGAGCACGATGCCGAAATCGGCGATGTGCAGCATCTCGCCCGGAGCGCCGATCAGGCCGAGCCCGTCCGGCCCCACCACCGCGCCTGCGACGAGATAGCCGAGCACGGCGCCGAGGCCGAGGCGCCGGAACAGCATCACGAAGGCCATGGCCGCGCCGAGCATGACGACGGCGTCACGCAGCAGGAGCGCGGTGGTGTGCGCGGCTTCCCCGGTCACGCGCGCGCCGCCTTCCGGGCTGCCTCGGCCGCGGCTTCGAAGGCGAGGAGGATCGAGGCGTGGCGGGCCGCATACGGGCGTGCTTCGGCGAAGATTTCGAGGCCCGGCCACTCGCCGGGGTCGGCTCGATCGCCCTTCAAATATGTGGCAAGCGCATCGCGCGCGACGGCCAGCTCCTGGGGAGACCGCCCGACAGCATGCGCGCCCATCAGCGACGCCGAAGCCTGGCCGAGCGCGCAGGCCTTCACCTCCTGCCCGAGCGCGGCGACCCGCCCCTCCCCGTCCAGCCGCACGCCGACGGCGACGCTGCTTCCGCAGGTGGCGGAGCGTTTCTCCGAAGCGCCTTGCGGGGCTTCGAGGCGGCCGAGATGGGGAATGGAGGCGGCGAGGCGCAGGACGTCGCGGGTGTAGAGAGCAGTGGTCACGCCGCGCCTATAAGACGGTGCCCGCCGCCGCGCCACCGGCAGCGATTCGGCCGCGGAAGTTGACCAAGTTGAAGCCGCGTTGACGCGAAAGCGGTCAACTTCCGGGATTGCGCGGGGTACCTGTGCGGGTTCGGGCGAGGAGCAAAGGCGCTTGCGGTGCGGCATGAGCAGAGCACGCCCGAGCAGACCCTATTTTGCAAGTCCGATATCCTCCTCATCCTTGGATGGGGAGGGGAACCATGCGAAGCATGGTGGAGGGGTAGATGGCGCAGGCTTCGGAGGTTCGCGCGCGAGGCGCCCGGGTCCTCCGCCTTCTACCCCTCCACCACCCTTCGGGTGGTTCCCCTCCCCGCTTCGCGCGGGGAGGATGCTAGGCCCTGCGCCAGGTTGTGCCGGTGGGGCTGTCTTCGAGGTGTACCCCTTCGGCCGCGAGCTCGGCGCGGATGCGGTCGGCTTCGGCGAAGTCGCGGTTCTTCTTGGCGGCGGTGCGGGCGGCGACGAGGCCGTCGATGCGCGTGTCGCCATCGCCCCGGAACCAGGAGGCGGCGCTGTCGGCCAGGAGTCCGAGGAGGTTCGCGGAGGCTTTCAGCACCGCGGGATTGCCGAGGGCGGAGAGGCGCGACAAGGCAAGCGGCGTGTTGAGATCGTCCGCGAGCGCTTCGAGCACGCCGGGGTCCGCCTCGCCCGCCTCCGCCTCGCCGGCGGCGCGATAGAGGCGATCCAGCGTCGCCTTCGACTGGGCGACGAGCTGCGCCGACCATTCCAGCGGCTGGCGGTAATGCGCGGACAGAAGGGCGAGGCGCAGGGACTCGCCCTTGTGGCCCTGCTCCAGCAGGTCGCCGACCGTCACCACGTTGCCGAGGCTCTTCGACATCTTCTCGGAGCCGGCCATGGAGAGAAAGCCGTTGTGCAGCCAGTAGCGGGCGAGCGGCGCGCCTTCATGGGCGCAGCGGCTCTGCGCGAGCTCGTTCTCGTGGTGCGGGAAGATGAGGTCGAGCCCGCCGGCGTGGATGTCGATCGTTTCGCCGAGATGCGCCTCGATCATGGCCGAGCATTCGATGTGCCAGCCGGGGCGGCCGCGGCCCCAGGGGCTGTCCCAGCCGATGACGTGCGGATCGGAGGGCTTCCAGAGGACGAAGTCGGCGGGATCCTTCTTGTAGCTGGCGACTTCGACGCGTGCCCCGGCGATCATCGCTTCGCGGTCGCGGCGGCCCAGCGTGCCATAGTCCGGGTCGGAGGGGACGTTGAAGAGGACGTGGCCGCCCGCCTCGTAAGCATGGCCCGCCTCGACCAGCCGGGCGATCATCGCGATCATCGCCTCGACATGCGCGGTGGCACGCGGCGCGATGGTCGGGGGGCGGACGCCGAGCGCGCCCATGTCGGCGAGGTAGAAATCCTCGTAGCGGGCGGTGACGACGGACGGGTCGACGCCCTCCTCGCGTGCGGCATCGATGATCTTGTCGTCGACGTCGGTGACGTTGCGCGCATAGACGAGCGCGTCCTCGCCGTAGCTGTGGCGGAGCAGGCGGGCGAGGACATCGAACACGACGGCCGGGCGCGCATTGCCGATATGGGCGCGGTTGTAGACGGTCGGCCCGCACACGTACATCGTCACCCGCTTCGGGTCGGCAGGCTCGAAGACGCGCTTCTCCCGCGCCATGGTGTCGTGGAGGCGGATCACGGCGTCGTCCGCGTGTCGTTCCCGATCGAGTTGCCGCCGGCCGGCTCCTCGGCCGGCGCGGGGCCGCGGCGCCAATCGACGAAGTCGACGATCGCGCGCCCGCTGGCGTTGAGAAGCGGATAGGTGCGGCTGTCCGCCATCCAGTCGGGACGCGGCGCCTGCCGCCCCGCCCAGATGTCGTAGACGAGATTGGCGGCGAGATAGAGCAGGGTGGCGACGATCAGGCCCTTCAAGGCTCCGAAGCCTCCGCCGAGGATCCGGTCCACCGGCCCGATCACCGAGCGCTTCGCCGCCCCGCCGAGCTTCCAGGCGAGGAGCTTGCCGGTGATGAAGACGATGCCGAAGATGAGCGCGAAGGCGAGCACCGCCGCCCCCGCCCAGCTCCCGACGGTGCCTTCCAGCGCGCCGGTGACCGGCGTGTGGAGGAGCTTCAAGGCCGCGATGCCGACCACCCACGAGGCGAGCGCGATCATCTCGGCGACGAACCCGCGCATCGCGCCGAGCACGAGGCCGCCGCCGACGAGGAGAAGAGTGATGACATCGAGTGCGGTCATAGGCGTGGGTTAGAGGAGGATTTTACGCGGGGGAAGAGCATCGTTTCCTCCCCATCCGCGGGATGGGGAGGGGGACCATGCGCAGCATGGTGGAGGGGTAGACGGCGCTGGCTTGGGAAGTTCGCGGGCGAAACGCCTGAGTCCTCCGCCTTTTACCCCTCCACCACCCTTCGGGTGGTCCCCCTCCCCATGCTGCGCATGGGGAGGATGCTTATTTCCCCAGCATGTGATCGACGAGCTGGTGGAGCGTGCGGAAGCCCGTGACAGCCATGCCGCTCTTCTCGCCGCCCAGCGAGGCCGGCACGAGGGCGCGGGTGAAGCCGAGCTTGCCGGATTCCTTGAGCCGGAGCGCGCCGTGCGCCACCGGGCGGAGCTCGCCGGAGAGGGCCACCTCCCCGAACGTTACGCTCTCCGCCGGCACGGGCCGCTCCGACAAGGCGGAGACCAGGGCTGCGGCGACGGCCAGATCCGCGGCGGGATCGCTGATCCGGTAGCCGCCGGCGACGTTCAAATACACTTCCGCCGTAGAGAAGCTGAGCCCGCACCGCGCCTCCAGAACGGCCAGGATCATCGCGAGGCGGCCCGAATCCCAGCCGACCACCGCCCGGCGCGGAGTCGCGCCGCTCGCGAGCCGCACGGTCAGCGCCTGGATTTCGACCAGCACGGGCCGCGTGCCTTCGAGCGCGGGGAACACCACCGCGCCCGCGACCGCCTCGCCGCGCTCGGTCAGGAACAGAGCGGACGGGTTGGCGACCTCGGTCAGGCCCTCCTGGGCCATGGCGAAGACGCCGATCTCGTCGGTGCCGCCGAACCGGTTCTTGGCGGCGCGCAGGATGCGGTATTGATGGCTGCGCTCGCCTTCGAAGCTCAGCACCGTATCGACCATGTGTTCCAGGACCCGCGGCCCCGCGATCGCGCCGTCCTTGGTGACGTGGCCGACGAGGACCACCGCGCAGCCCGTCTCCTTGGCGAAGCGGATGAGCTCGTGGGCCGAAGCGCGGACCTGGCTCACCGTTCCCGGCGCGCCCTCGATCAGATCGGAATGCATGGTCTGGATCGAATCGATGACGAGGAGAGCCGGGGGCGCGGCGCCGCCGAGCGTCGTCAATATGTCGCGGACCGACGTCGCGGCGGCGAGCTGCAGCGGCGCCGCGCCCAAGCCGAGCCGGCGGGCGCGGAGGCGCACCTGGTCGGCCGCTTCCTCACCGGAAATGTAGGCGACGCCGAGGCCTTGCGAGGCGATCTTCGCGGCGGCCTGGAGGAGCAGGGTCGACTTGCCGATGCCCGGATCGCCGCCGATCAGCGTCGCCGAGCCGGCGACGAGGCCGCCGCCCAGCGCCCGGTCGAACTCGGCGATCCCGGTCGACATGCGGGGCGGCAGCGCCACTTCGGCATCGAGACCGACGAGCTGGATCGTCCGCCCGCCGCCGCGCAGATTGTGCCGCGCCGCGAACGGCGTGACCACCGCGCCGGCATCCTCGACGAGCGTGTTCCATTCCGAGCAATCGGGGCATTGCCCGACCCAGCGGTTCTGCGCCGATCCGCAGGCCTGGCAGACGTAGCGTGTGCGCGGTTTCGCCATAGCTGCGATGGTAGCGAATGAAACGTGAACACGGCAAGGGGGCAGAGGTGTCTGGGGCGGAGGAATCGTCCTCGTAGCAATTCGGCAAGATCAACACCGCTAGGCTGAATCGACATTCAGCGCATCCAGATCATTGTTGCAGCGAGTTGGATGAAGCTGAGGAAGTGGATTGCCCTTCGGTCGTAGCGCGTTGCGAAGCGGCGGAAGTGTTTGAGTTTGTTGAAGCATCGCTCG
>DASWMS010000076.1:0-24475 GCA_036399655.1 Allosphingosinicella sp.
AGGCCGGCACCCACAAGCGCCTCGAAGTCTCGCAGCCCATCCTCACCAACGAGGACCTCGAAAAGATCCGCTCGATCGAGGAGACTCTGGACGGCGCCTTCCGCACCCGCACCCTCGACGCCAGCTGGCCGAAAGGCGGCGACGCCCAGTCCCTCGCCGCGGCGGTAGAACGCCTCTGCTGGCAGGCGACCGAAGCGGTCCTTGCCGACATCAACGTCCTCATCCTCTCCGACCGCGAGGAAGGGCCGGACCGCATCCCGATCCCCGCCGCGCTCGCCACCGGCGCCGTCCACCACCACCTCATCCGCCAGGGCCTGCGCATGCAGACCGGCCTCGTCATCGAGACCGGCGAGGCGCGCGAGGTCCACCATTTCTGCGTCCTCGCGGGATACGGCGCGGAGGCGGTGAACCCCTGGCTCGCCTTCGACACGATCGATGATCTGTGCGCCGCCGGCCGCATCGCCGCCCCGCCCGCGGAGGCGCAGGCCAATTACATCAAGGCGGTCGGCAAGGGCATTTTGAAGGTCATGTCCAAGATGGGCATCTCGACCTTCCAATCCTATTGCGGCGCCCAGATCTTCGACGCCGCAGGCCTCTCGACCGAATTCGTCGACAGGTATTTCACCGGCACCGCGACAATGATCGAAGGCGCCGATCTCGCCGAGATCGCCGAGGAGACCGCCCGCCGCCACCGCCGCGCCCACGCCCCCGAGCCCGCGCCGCTCGACCTCGGCGGCCTCTACGCCCTGCGCCACGGCGGCGAAGCGCACGCCTGGACCGCCGACAGCGTCGCCAACCTCCAGCACGCCGTGCGCGGCCGCCTCCCGGAAAAATACCGCGCCTTCGCCGGCGAATTGAACGAACAAAGCCGCCGCCTCCTCACCATTCGGGGCATGCTCGATTTCCGCCCCGCCGGAGCGCCTGTGCCGCTCGACGAGGTGGAGCCCGCCGCGTCCATCGTGCGCCGCTTCTCCACCGGCGCGATGAGCTTCGGCTCGATCAGCCGCGAGGCGCACGCGACGCTGGCGGTCGCCATGAACCGGATCGGCGCCCGCTCGAACACCGGCGAAGGCGGCGAGGAGCCCGACCGCTTCCGCCCCCTCGCCGGCGGCGACAGCGAACGCTCCGCCATCAAGCAGATCGCGTCCGGCCGCTTCGGCGTCACCGCGGAATATCTCGTCAATGCCGACGATCTCCAGATCAAGATCGCCCAAGGCGCAAAGCCCGGCGAAGGCGGCCAGCTCCCCGGCCACAAGGTCGACGCCCACATCGCCAGCGTGCGCCACTCCACCCCCGGCGTCGGCCTCATCTCCCCGCCCCCGCACCACGACATCTACTCGATCGAAGATCTGGCGCAGCTCATCACGGACCTCCGCCACGTGAACCCCGCCGCCCGCATCTCGGTGAAGCTCGTCTCCGAAGTCGGCGTCGGCACCGTCGCCGCCGGCGTCGCCAAGTGCACGGCGGACCATGTCACCATCTCCGGCTACGAAGGCGGCACCGGCGCCTCCCCGCTCACCTCGCTCACCCACGCCGGCCTCCCCTGGGAGATCGGCCTCGCCGAGACGCAGCAGACCCTCGTCCTGAACGGCCTTCGCGGCCGCGTCGCCGTCCAGGCGGACGGAGGCCTCCGCACCGGCCGCGACGTCGCGATCGCAGCGCTCCTCGGCGCCGACGAATTCGGCTTCGCCACCGCCCCGCTGATCGCGGCGGGCTGCATCATGATGAGGAAGTGCCACCTCAACACCTGCCCCGTTGGCATCGCCACCCAGGACCCGCAGCTGCGCGCCAAATTCGCCGGCCAGCCGGAGCATGTCGTCGATTACTTCTTCTTCGTCGCCGAAGAGCTGCGCGGCATCATGGCAGCGCTTGGTCTCCGCACCCTCGACGAAATGATCGGCCGCGCCGACCTCCTCGCGCCGGTGGTTCCGGAGACGCACTGGAAGGCGCGCACCGTCGACCTCGCCCGCCTCCTCCACATGCCCGAAGGCGAGCGCCGCCATCTTCGCTCAGAGGAGCGCCGAGTCGAAGCCCGGATCGACCGAATGCTCCTCGCCGCCCCCACCGGCCGCATCGAAGCCGCCGTCACCAACGTCGACCGCACCGTCGGCGCCTTCGCCTCGGGCGAGATCGCCCGCGCCCACGGCCACGCCGGCCTCCCGGATGGCGCGCTCCACGCTCTCCTCACCGGCACGTCAGGACAGAGCTTCGGCGCATTCCTCGCCCGCGGCGTCACGCTGGAGCTGGTCGGCGACGCCAACGATTATGCCGGCAAGGGCCTCAGCGGCGGCCGCCTTGTCGTCCGTCAGCCGCCCGGCACGGCCCGCGACGCGGAAGAAAACATCATCGTCGGCAACACCTGCCTCTACGGCGCCACCGAAGGCGAGGCCTTCTTCAACGGAGTCGCCGGCGAACGCTTCGCCGTGCGCAATTCGGGCGCCGTCGCCGTCGTGGAAGGCACCGGCGACCACGGTTGCGAATATATGACGGGCGGCCTCGTCGCCGTCCTCGGCGCCGTCGGCCGCAACTTCGCCGCGGGCATGTCGGGCGGCATCGCCTGGGTCTACGATCCCGAGCGCAGCCTCGCCGACACCTGCAACCGCGGCAGCGTCGACCTCGAAGCCGTGGACGATCCCGACACCCTGAAGCGCCTCGTCCAGCGCCACCTCGACCTCACCGGCAGCGAACGGGCGCGTACCATCCTCGCCGACTGGCCACGCGCGCTCGCGAGCTTCGTCCAGGTCATGCCGGTCGAATATCGCCGCGCCCTCGCCGCGGCCGCGGAGTAGACACGATGGCCAACCCCACCGGTTTTCTCGAGATCGAGCGGCGCGACCGCCCCTACCGCCCCGTCGCCGAGCGCCTGCGCGGCTACGACGAGTTCGTCGAGCCGCTCCCCACCCCCGAAGTCCGCCGCCAGGGCGAGCGGTGCATGGATTGCGGCATTCCCTTCTGCCACTCGGCCTGCCCGGTGAACAACTTGATCCCCGACTGGAACCGCCTCTCCAGCGAAGACGACTGGAAGGCCGCGCTGGAGCGCCTTCACCTCACCAACAACTTCCCAGAATTCACCGGCCGCGTCTGCCCCGCGCCCTGCGAAGCGGCCTGCACGCTCAACCTCGAAGACGCGCCGGTGACGATCAAGACGATCGAATGCGAAATCGTCGATCGCGGCTGGCGCGAAGGCTGGATCGGCTCGCTTATGGCTCCGCGCGGCACGGGCAAGCGCATCGCGATCGTCGGCTCCGGCCCCGCCGGCCTCGCCTGCGCCCAGCAGCTCGCGCGGCTCGGCCATGCCCCCACCGTCTTCGAAAAAGCGGACAGGATCGGCGGGCTCCTCCGCTACGGCATTCCCGACTTCAAAATGACCAAGGCGCTGATTGACCGCCGCGTCGCGCAGATGGAGGCGGAAGGCGTCATCTTCCGCACCGGCATGGAGGTCGGCGCCTGCGTCTCCGTCGAGCGGCTGATGGACGATTACGACCTGCTCGTCCTCGCCGGCGGCGCCGAGCAGCCCCGCGACCTCCCCGTCCCCGGCCGCGACCTCCAAGGCGTTCACTTCGCGATGGACTATCTCAGCCAATCGAACCGGCGTGTCGCCGGCCTCGGGGAGCAGGGCGAACCGATCCTTGCCGCGGGCGCCCACGTCGTCGTGATCGGCGGCGGCGACACCGGCTCCGACTGCATCGGCACCGCCAACCGCCATGGCGCGGCCTCCGTCACCCAGCTCGAGATCATGCCGCAGCCGCCGTCGCGCGAGAACAAGGCGCTCACTTGGCCGCACTGGCCGATGAAGCTGCGCACTTCGTCCTCGCAGGAAGAAGGCGCCGCGCGCGAATTCTCTGTGCTGACCAAAGGCCTGCGCGGCGAGAACGGCCGCGTCGTCGCGCTCCAATTCGAGCGGGACGGCGAGCCCTTTGAAATCCCCGCCGACCTCGTCTTCCTCGCCATGGGCTTCACCGGCACCCCCGCGGACGGCCTCGCCGCCCGCGCAGGCGTCGAACTCACGCCGCGCGGCACGGTCGCCGCCGAGTTCGGCCGCTACGAGACCTCGCGCCCGAACGTCTTCGCCTGCGGCGACATGCGCCGCGGCCAGTCGCTCGTCGTCTGGGCCATCCGCGAAGGCCGCGACTGCGCCGCCGCCGTTCACCAGCATCTCACCGCCGAGGCACGCGCATGACCGAGGAATTCTACCGCATCCGCCGCCTGCCGCCCTATGTCTTCGCGGAAGTGAATGCGATGAAGGCCGCCGCCCGCGCCCGCGGCGAGGACATCGTCGATCTCGGAATGGGCAATCCCGACGGCGCCCCGCCGCCGCACGTCATCGAAAAGCTCGCCGAAGTCGCCCGCAACCCCCGCGCGCACCGCTACTCCGCGTCCAAGGGCATCGCCGGCCTCCGCAAGGCCCAGGCGGCTTATTACGAGCGCCGCTTCGGCGTCTCCCTCGATCCCGACAGCGAAGTGATCGTCACCCTTGGCTCCAAGGAAGGCCTCGCCAACCTCGCCCAGGCGATCACCGCCCCAGGCGACGTCGTGCTCGCGCCCAACCCCTCCTACCCCATTCACCAGTTCGGCTTCATCATCGCCGGCGCCGCGATCCGCTCCATCCCCGCCGCGCCGGGCCCGGACTTCTTCACCCGCCTCGACTATGCCATCCGCTACACCGTGCCCAAGCCCACCGTGCTGGTGATCGGCTATCCGTCCAATCCCACAGCTTACGTCGCCGACCTCGCCTTCTACCAGCAGGTCGTCGCCTTCGCCCGCGCCCACGGCCTGTGGGTGATCAGCGACCTGGCCTATGCCGAAATCTATTTCGGCGACACGCCCACACCCTCCATCCTCCAGGTTCCCGGGGCCATCGACGTGGCGGTCGAGTTCACGTCTATGTCCAAGACCTATTCGATGGCCGGCTGGCGCGTCGGCTTCGCCGTCGGCAACCCCACGCTCGTCGGGGCGCTGGCGCGCGTGAAGAGCTATCTCGATTACGGCGCCTTCACCCCCGTCCAGGCCGCCGCTACCGCCGCGCTGAACGGTCCGCAGGACATCGTCGCCGCCAACCGAGCCCTCTACAAAGCCCGCCGCGATTGCCTCGTCACGAGCTTCGCCCGCGCCGGCTGGGACATCCCGCCTCCGCAAGCGAGCATGTTCGCCTGGGTCCCGATCCCCGAACCCTACCGCCACCTCGGCTCGGTCGAATTCGCCAAGACGCTCCTCTCCGAAGCGAAGGTGGCGGTGAGCCCCGGCGTCGGCTTCGGCGAGGAAGGCGAAGGCCATGTCCGCATCGCCCTCGTCGAAAACGAACAACGCATCCGCCAGGCCGCGCGCGCCGTAAAGGCGATGCTGAGCCGCTGAGCCCTCCCCGTCATTCCCGCGACAGCGGGAATCCAGACGAACCCTCCACCCGCTCAGCCCTGCCCGACGGCCCCGCTGGATTCCCGCTTTCGCGGGAATGACAAGGGAGCGGAACCTTGACTATCCCGTCCGCGGCCTCACATGCGGCGCTCCCCCGCTTCCGGACAGCCATGACGCCCGACCTCGCCATCCTCTACGAGCATCCCCTCTGGTTCGAGCCGCTGTTCGCGGCGCTCGACCGGCGCGGCATCTCCTATGAGAAGATCCGCCTCACCGACCACAGCTTCGATCCCGCGCGCGGCGAGCCGCCCGCGCCGGTGATCCTCAGCCGAGTCGCCATGTCGAGCTTCCTTCGCGAGGCCGAGCACGGCATTTTCTACGCGCAGAGCCTCCTCGCCCATTGGGCGGCCCAAGGCGCCACCGTGCTGAACGGCGCCGACGTGCTCGCCATCGACACGTCCAAGGCCCGCCAGCTCTCGCTCATCACCCGCTTGGGCTACGCGGTTCCAGAGACCCGCGTCGTCCACCGCCGCGCCGATCTCCTCGCCGCCGCCGACACCATGGCCTGGCCGCTGCTCGTCAAGGCGAATATCGGCGGCTCCGGCGCCGGCATCGTCCGCTATTCCTCGCGCGAGGAGCTGGCCCAATCGATCGCCGAGCGCACCGCGCCCGAGAGCGTCGACAACGTCCTCCTCGTCCAGGATTACGTGCCCCCTCGCGGCGGCTCCATCGTCCGGATGGAAACACTCGCCGGCCGCTTCCTCTACGCCATCGAGGTCGAGAGCGGCGGCGACAATTTCGATCTCTGCCCGGCCGACGCCTGCGCCGTCTCGCGCGGCCCGATCCGCATGGCCGCCGTCGATCCGGGGCCGGAGCTTCGCGAAGCCGCCGAGCGTATCGCGCAGGCGGCGGGGCTCGACGTCGGCGGCGTCGAAGTCGTGATCGACGACCGCGACGGCGTACCCCGCTTCTACGACATCAACGCACTGTCGAACTTCGTGGCCAAGCCGCTCGAAATTCTCGGCTGGGACCCGCACGAGAAGCTGATCGACACGATCGAAGCCGCCATCGCCGCGCGCCAGGACAAAAGGGTATTCGCATGAGGTTCGGTTACTGGATGCCCGTCTTCGGCGGCTGGCTGCGCAACATCGAGGACGAGGGCATGGAGGCGAGCTGGGACTATGTCCGCCGCCTCACCCAACGCTCCGAGGAGACCGGCTGGGACCTGTCCCTGATCGCGGAGCTGAACTTGAACGACATCAAGGGCGTCGAGGAGCCCGCGCTCGACGCCTGGTCCACCGCCGCCGCGCTCGCCGCCGTCACCTCCTCAATCGAGCTGATGGTCGCCGTCCGCCCCAACTTCCATCAGCCGGCCCTGTTCGCCAAGCAGGCGGCGAACATCGACAACATCGCTGGCGGCCGCCTCGCCTTGAACGTCGTCTCCTCCTGGTGGGCCGACGAAGCCACGCAATACGGCCTCCAGTTCGACCAGCATGGCGACCGCTACGCCCGCACCAGCGAGTGGCTGAAGGTGGTCGACGGGCTCTGGACCGAAAAGCGCTTCACCTTCGAGGGCGAGCGCTACCAGCTCAAGGATGCGATCTGCGAGCCCAAGCCCGTGAAGAAGCCCCGCCCCGTCATTTACGCCGGGGGCGAGAGCGAAGCGGCCAAGACCATGATCGCTACCCAGTGCGACGCCTATGTGATGCACGGCGATCCGGCCGACGCGATCCGCCCCAAGGTCGCCGACATGTCGGCTCGCCGCGAAGCCGCCGGCGGCGCGCCGATGCAATATGGCATGGCGGCCTACGCCATCGTCCGCGACAGCGAGGCCGAAGCGAAAAACGAGCTCGCCCGCATCACCGCGCTCCCGCCCAAGCCCCCCAAGGGCTTCGACAATTTCGACCAGTGGCTGTCCGGCACCGAGCTGGAGCGCGAACTCAAGCTCCAGGAATACAGCGTCTCGAACCGGGGTCTCCGCCCCAATCTCGTCGGCACCCCCGAGCAGCTTCGCGAGCGCATCGAGGAATATGAGGAAGCCGGCCTCCACCTCCTCCTCCTCCAGATGAGCCCGCAGGCCGAGGAGATGGACCGCTTCGCCGCCCAGGTCATCCAGCCCATGAAGGCCGCGGCTTAGGGGCCGGCTGAGTTCGGCCGGTGGAGCGGAGAGTGTCTGAAACTCTGCACCGAACTTGATCCCGTTCGCGTCGAGCGAAGTCGAGACGCCCTGTCGAGCGAAGTCGAGACCTTCAGAGGCTCAGATCCCTCGACTTCGCTCGGGAGCGGTCCTCGACTTCGCTCGGACCGTACGGGTGGGCGCGACACTGCAATTTTCCGCCCGCTCCCACGCGAAGATTTCACATCCGAATCGAATTGACGACGCTTGCTCCGCCTGACAGCCTGCGCGCAGGAGCAATGGCAACGGGACCGGGGGGTGGACGGCGCTTTCGCAAGAACGCTGAGAGGCGGCGAGATCGACGCACCTGTCGATGCGCTGGGCGCGCTTCGCCCGCTGCTGCATGCGCCCGTCCTCTGCTCGCGGGCGCGGCCCTACGGCATCCATGCGGACCTCACCGGCCACGATTGCCCGCGCTGCGGCTGGGTCCCGAAACGCCGCGGCGCCGCCGCCGCACGGACTCCCCTCTCCCTCTGCTGATCTGAACCGCGCCCACCCGGCATTGTCTTGCCGCCGCCTCCGTGGCAGGGGGCCCGGATGCTCGACAAGAGAGGCGACATAGCCGCCGCGAAGAACGCGGTGACCGGCGCGTGACCGTGCCCCCGCTCAGCGTCGTGCTGCCCGTCCACAACGGCATGCCCTATGTCGAGGAAAGCGTTCGCTCGATCCTCGCCCAGACCTTCGCGGATTTCGAGTTCGTCATCGGCGACGACGGTTCGTCGGACGGTACGACCGAGACCCTGCGCCGCCTCGCCGCCGAAGATCCGCGCATCCGCCTCCTGCGCCGGGAAGCCGCTTCCGGACTCGCCGCGAGCGCCAATTGGGTCGTCTCGGAAGCCAGGGCGCCCCTCATCGCCGTCGCCCATGCCGACGACCGCGCCCGCCCCGAGCGGCTCGCGCGCCAGATGGAGATCCTGCGCGATATGCCGGACGTCGATCTCGTCGGCACCCTCTGGGACGGGATCGACGAGAAGGGCGTCACGGTCCGCCCCGCCGACCATTGGCGCCTCCTGCGCCGCTCGCCCTTCGCCCCTTTCTCGCACAGCTCGATCATGCTGCGCCGCGCCGCCTTCGACCGCGCCGGCGGCTACCGCGCCCGCGCAGAATATTGGGAGGACCTCGACCTCTATTACCGGATCGCCGAGCGCGGCCGCGTCGTCGTCGTTCCGGAGGTCCTCTCCACCGTCCGCCACGCCCGCATCTCGACCCGCCTGCGCGACGGCCAGGAAAAGGTCGAGACCATGGTCGACCGTATGTTCCGCACTGTCGAGGCGGTCGCCGGCGGCGCCGACCCGGAGACTGCCCTCGGCGAGGCTGCGCCCGCCCCGAACCGGCTCCACCCGATGACCTTCGTCTCCTGCGGATCGACGCGCCTGTGGACCGGCCGTTCACCGAAAGTATACCGCCGCATGCGCGAGCGCGCGCGCCTCGGCCTCGACGCCGCCTCCGCGCATGCGCTCGCCTGGGTGGTCTGGGGCACGACGAGCCCGAGGAGCCTGCGCTTCTTCCTGCGCACCCTCCTGCACCTGCGCAATGTCATCGCCCGTCCGCTGCTCAAAGGCCGCCGCATCGTCGACTGGACGCCGCGCGGGTGACGCCGCTCCGCGTCCTCGTCCTCTCGAGCCGCTGACCCGACGCCGTCGCCCCCCGGTCGCCGACATCATGGAAGGCCGGTACCGCCTGGCGCGCTGCGCGACTCGCCGCGGCATCTCGTCTCGCGGCCGAAACGCTTCGGCGCAGAGTAGTTGTCTACCGACGCAGTAGAGATACCTGCGGCCTCAGACCTCCTCACGGCAGGTCCGAGCGCTCGGAGGGGTTCCGGCTTGCGAGGGCCGGAGCCCCTCCTTTCGTCGGGGGGGTTCAGGGCGCGCCGTCCACCGGATAGGCAGTGGTGAATTTCACCCGCTCCATGGCGAAGCGCGAGGTCACGTTCTTGAGCGGCAACAGCGCGATCAGCCGCCGGTAGAAGGCGTCATAGGCCGCCATGTTGGCGACGGCGATGCGCAGCAGGTAATCGACGTCGCCCGCCATCCGGTAGACCTCCATCACCTCCGGCATTTCCGACACCGCGCCGGCGAAGCGCTCCAGCCAGTCGCCGCTGTGATCGCCGGTCATGATTTCGACGAATACGGTGAGGCCGAGGCCCAGTTTGTCGGGATCGGCGAGCACGACGCGGCCGCGGATGATGCCGGCCTCCTCCATCTTCTGGATGCGGCGCCAGCAGGGCGTCTGCGACAGGTTCACCTGCGCTGCCACCTCCGCGACCGAGAGCGAAGCGTCGGCCTGGAGCAGCGCCAGGATCCTGCGGTCGGTTGCGTCCACCAATCTTTCTCCCGATTTTAGAACATTCTTCTACATTCCCGATGGTGCGGCGCAATAAGCCTGTTATCTCTCCACCCCTCGTTGATCGCGCCGCATGGCCGCCGTATCTCTGCTCCACGCAGTCCTGAACGGTCGCCGCGTCGTGCCCGGCGCGGCGGCTGGACTGCCCTTTTAGCAAAATCTTCCAAGAAGCCGCATCCTATGGCAGACGCCTCTGGCCCCTTCCACACCCGCCGCGACGTGCCCGACGCCGTCGATCCGGTCGTGCCGGACGTGCCCGCCGACGCGCTGGTCGGCCGCATCGGCGGCGACACGATCGCCGAGCGCCTGCGGACTTCGGTGCAAGCCGTGCAAGGCCGCCTCGTCTTCACCACCAGCTTCGGCATCGAAGACCAGCTCATCGCCCACCACATCTTCACCGAGAAGCTGCCGATCGAAGTCGTGACGCTCGACACCGGCCGCCTCTTCCCGACGACCTACGATGTCTGGCAGGCGACCGAGGAGCGCTACGGCGTCCGGATCAAGGCCTTCTATCCGCAGGCCGACGCCGTCGCCGCGATGGTCGCCGATTCCGGCATCAACGGCTTCTACCATTCGAAAGACGCGCGCATTGCCTGCTGCGGCGTCCGCAAGGTCGAGCCGCTCGGCCGCGCGCTCGCCGGCGCCGCCGCCTGGGTGACGGGCCTTCGCGCCGACCAGTCCGGCCAGCGTTCCTCCGTCCCCCTCGCCGCCTGGGACGGCGAGCGCGGCCTCCTCAAGCTCGCCCCGCTCTACGATTACACGCGCGACCGCGTCGCCGCCGAAGTCGGGCCGCTCGGCGTGGCCGTCAACGAACTTCACGCGCAGGGCTTCCTCTCGATCGGCTGCGCGCCGTGCACCCGCGCGCTCGCGCCGGGCGAGCCCGAGCGCGCCGGCCGCTGGTGGTGGGAGAACGACGCCGCGAAGGAATGCGGCCTCCACGTCGGCGCCGACGGCCGCCTCGTCCGGAGCAATGCGGCATGACCCCCCGCGCGCCCACCGAAACCCCCGCGCGCATCGCGCCGCTGCCGAACCTCCCGCTCTTCCACAAGCTGGAGGGCCGCAAGGTGCTGGTCGTCGGGACGGGCGAAGGCGCGCGCTGGAAGGCGGAGCTGATCGCCGCCGCCGGCGCTGACGTCGTCCACCTCGCCGCCTGGGCTCCCGCCGACCTCGAAGACGCCGCGCTCGCGGTCGCCGACCTCCCCGACCGCGCCGAGGCGCTGCGCTTCGTCGTCGCCGCCCGCGCCGCGCGCGTGCCGGTCAACATCGTCGACCAGACGGATCTCTGCGACGTCCAGTTCGGCACCATCGTCAACCGCAGCCCGGTCGTGCTCGCCATTTCCACGGACGGCGCCGCGCCAATGCTCGGCCAGTCGATCCGCGCCCGCATCGAAAGCGTCCTCCCGCTCGGCCTGTCCGGCTGGGCCGAAGCCGCCAAGGCCTGGCGCCCCCGCCTCAAAGGCCGCATCGCCGATTTCGGCGCCCGCCGCGCCTTCTGGAAGCGCTTCACCGAAGCCGCGTGGGCGAATGTCGAGCGGGCGCCGTCGCAGGCCGATTTCGACACGCTTCTCGAAGCCGCGCCGCAGCGCGCCGTCGGCTCCGTCACCCTCGTCGGCGCCGGCCCCGGCGACCCCGAGCTCCTCACGCTGAAGGCGGTCCGCGCGCTCCAGAACGCCACGATCATCCTCTACGACGACCTCGTCGGCCCCGACATCCTCGAGCTCGCCCGCCGCGAGGCGAAGCGCGTCGCCGTCGGCAAGACCGGCCACGGCCCGTCCGTCCCTCAGGCCGAGATCAACGCCAGGATCGTCGCCCTCGCGGAAGCCGGCGAGACGGTCGTGCGCCTCAAGGGCGGCGACCCGCTCATCTTCGGCCGCGCCACGGAGGAGATCGACGCCTGCCGCGCCGCCGGAATCCCCGTCTCGATCGTCCCCGGCATCTCCGCCGCGCAAGGCGCCGCCGCCGCGCTGGGCATCTCGCTCACCGAGCGCACCCGCGCGCGGCGCGTCCAGTACGTCACCGGCCATGCCTCGGACGGGCAGCTTCCGCCCGACATCGACTGGGGCGCCATTGCCGACCGCCGCGCCACCACCATCATCTACATGCCACGGAAAACATTGGATAACTTTGTCCGCAAGGCGCTCTCGCGCGGCCTCGACCCCGCCACGCCGGCCGTCGCCATCGCCTCCGCCACCCGGCCGGACCAGGCGACGGCATGCGGCACCTTCGCCAACATCCACGCCCTCGCCGCCGCCCTCCCCGCCGGCGCGCCGGTCACCGTCATCATCGGCTGGGTCGCCCGCAACCTCGCCGCCGCGCAGCCTGCCGACCTCCTCCCCTTCAGGATCGCCTCATGACCCACCTCGAAGAGCTCGAAGCCGAGAGCATCGAGATCATGCGCGAAGTGGTCGCCGAGACCGAGCGCCCCGTCATGCTCTACTCCGTCGGCAAGGATTCGGCGGTGATGCTCCATCTCGCCCGCAAGGCCTTCTTCCCCGCCCCGCCGCCCTTCCCGCTCCTCCATGTCGACACGACCTGGAAGTTTCGCGACATGTACGCCCTTCGCGACCGCATCGCGGCGGAAAGCGGGATGGAGCTGCTCGTCTACCGCAATCCGGAGGCCGAGCGGCTCGGCATCAACCCGTTCGATCACGGCGCCCTCCACACAGATATGTGGAAGACGGAAGGGCTCAAGCAGGCGCTCGACCTCCACGGTTTCGACGCGGCCTTCGGCGGCGCGCGGCGCGATGAGGAGAAGAGCCGCGCCAAGGAGCGCATCTTCTCCTTCCGCTCCGCGAACCACCGCTGGGACCCCAAGAACCAGCGCCCGGAGCTTTGGAGCCTCTACAACGCCCGCAAGGGCCCGAAGGAGACGATCCGGGTCTTCCCGATCTCCAACTGGACCGAGCTCGACGTCTGGCAATATATCTACGCCGAGGACATCCCGATCGTCCCGCTCTACCTCGCCGCGCCGCGCCCGACCGTGGAGCGCGACGGCGTCCTGCTGATGGTGGACGACGACCGCTTCCCGCTCCTCCCCGGCGAAGTCCCGGTTGAGCGCTCCGTCCGCTTCCGCACGCTCGGCTGCTATCCCCTGACCGGCGCCGTAGAAAGTGACGCCGCCACGCTCCCCGAAGTCATCCAGGAAATGCTCGTCACCACCACCTCCGAGCGCGAGGGCCGGGTCATCGACAAGGACGGCGGCGGCGCCTCGATGGAGCGCAAGAAGCAGGAAGGCTATTTCTGATGGCGTTTGTCATTGCCGCCGGCCCCGTCATTCCCGCGAAAGCGGGGACCCAGGCGGATTCTCGACGTGCCCCGCGGGTCTCGAACACCCGCTGGATCCCCGCTTTCGCGGGGATGACGGGAGGGGTGTGATGGCCGCCGCCTACCGTGCACCCACCGCCGCCGAAGCGGCGCGCGCGGAGCTGGAGCGCTACCTCGCCGACCAGTCCTCGAAGTCGCTGCTGCGCTTCATCACCTGCGGGTCGGTGGACGACGGCAAGTCGACCCTGATCGGCCGCCTCCTTTACGATTCGAAGATGCTGTTCGAGGACCAGCTCGCCGCCCTCGCCAGCGACAGCAGGCGCTCGGGCACGCAGGGCGACAAGCTCGACCTCGCCCTCCTCGTCGACGGCCTCGCCGCTGAGCGCGAACAAGGCATCACCATCGACGTCGCCTACCGCTTCTTCGCGACCGAGAAGCGCAAGTTCATCGTCGCCGATACGCCTGGCCACGAGCAGTACACCCGCAACATGGCGACGGGCGCTTCGACCGCCGACCTTGCCGTGATCCTGATCGACGCGCGCAAGGGCGTGCTGACCCAGACGCGGCGGCACAGCTTCCTCGTCCACCTGCTCGGCATCCGGAACCTCGTTCTCGCCGTCAACAAGATGGACCTCCTCGGCTACGACCAAGCGCGCTTCGACGCCATCGTCGAGGATTACCGCGCCTTCGCCCGCGAGGCGGGGATCGCGGACTTCAGCGCGATCCCCGTTTCCGGGCTGACAGGCGATAACGTCACGTCCCGCTCGGCCGCGATGCCCTGGTACCATGGCCCGGCCCTGCTCGATCATCTCGAGAGCGTTCCAGTCGCCCAGCGCGCGGCGGCCGAGGAGCCGTTCCGGATGGCGGTCCAGTGGGTGAACCGGCCGGACCAGAATTTCCGCGGCTATGCCGGCCGGATCGCCAGCGGCCGAGTCCGGCCTGGCGACGAGATCGCCATCCTCCCCGCCGGTCGCCGCTCGCGCGTGGCGCGGATCGTGACCTTCGGCGGCGACCTCCCCGAAGCGACCTCCGGCCAGTCCGTTACGCTGACGCTGGCGGACGAAGTCGACTGCTCGCGCGGCGACGTCATCGCCTCCGCCGAAGCGCCTCCCCAGGCGGCCGGCCGAATCGGTGCGACCCTCGTCTGGATGTCCGACGAGGCAATGGTGCCGCACCGCTCCTACTGGCTCAAGATCGGCGCACAGACCCTGTCTGCCAGCATTGGCGGCATGGGGCCCGTCACCGACGTCAACACGATGGAGCCCAAGCGCGCGGTGACGCTCGGCCTGAACGACATTGGCCGCGTCGAGATCGATCTCGACCGGGATGTTCCCGCCTTCCTTTATTTGGAGAACCGCCGCCTCGGCGGCTTCATCCTGATCGACAAGCTCACCCACGCCACCGTCGCCGCCGGGCTGGTCGAAAGCGCGGCGCCGCGCAGCGCGCATGGCCACGCGGGCGGCGCGGACACGATCCTCTGGATCTCGGGCGCAGGCGGCGACGCCTATGCGGCGCGCGAAGCGGAGCGTCTCCGAGCGCTCGGCCGGCCGGTGGCGGTGCTCGACGAGGCGGCACTGAGCGGCCTCGCCTCCGCCGATCCGGCCGAGACGGTCCGCCGCGCCCGCGAAGTGGCGAAACTGATGAGCGCCGCGGGCGTGCAGGTGCTGATGACGATCGAGGTGGCTCCGGAAGAAGCGCATCCCGGACGGGTCGTCGAGGCCGGAGACGCGGGCGGCGAAGGCGCGGAAGAATGGGTGATCTGATGACCGTACGGCAAACTTTCTCCGAAGGCGCCTTGAGCGTCGAGCAATGGGGCCACCTCGAAGCGCTGGCGACCAGCCTGACGCCCGCCCAGGCGCGCTGGATCAGCGGCTATTTCGCCGGCCTCGACGCTGGCCTCGTGCGCAGCGGCGCCCCCGAAGCGCCGGCTGCAGCGCCCGCGCCGCAGGGCCGCACGCTCACCATCCTGTACGGCACCGAGACCGGCAACAGCCGCGAACTCGGCAAGGCGCTCGCCGCCGCGGCCGCGGCGAGCGGCCTTTCGCCGCAGCTTTCCGACATGTCGGACTACAAGGTCCGGCAATTGAAGGATGCGGAGGACGTGCTGGTGATCGTCAGCACCTACGGCGAGGGCGATCCGCCCCAGCCGTCCCTCGCCTTCTTCGAGTTTCTCGAAGGCGCGCGCGCGCCGCGTCTCGAAGGCGTCCGCTTCTCCGTCCTGGCGCTCGGCGACTCGACCTACGAAAAATATTGCGAGGCCGGAAAGCGCATCGACCGCCGCTTCGAGGAACTGGGCGCCACCCGCCTCTACGATCGCATCGACTGTGACATCGATTATGAGGATCCCGCCGCCGCCTGGGCCTCCGCCGTCGTCGACCGCCTCGCCGCCGCCGCCGCCGCGCCCACGGTTCCGGCACAGGCTGCTGCCTCGGCCTTCGCCGCCGCCACCGCGCACGACAAGCGCAACCCGTTCCCGGCGACCGTGCTCGAAAACGTGCCGATCGTCGGCCGCCATTCCTCCAAGGAAACCCGGCACCTCGAACTCGATATCTTCGCTTCCGGCCTCGTCTACGAGCCGGGCGACGCGCTCGGCATCGCCGCACTAAACGACGCGGCGGTGGTCGCGCAGGTGCTGGACGCCGCCGGCCTCTCCGGCGACGCGCAGGTGCTGGTAAAGGGCGAAGCGCTGCCCCTCTCCGAAGCGCTCTCCAGCCGCTACGAAGTCGCGATCGCCAGCCCGCGCTTCATCGATCAATGGGCGAAGCTGAGCGGCGCCGCCGAGCTCGAGGCCCTTCGCGGCGAGGATGCGCAGGCCGAGCGCATGCTCTACCTACGCGGGCACCACGTGGTCGACATCCTCCGCCGCTTCCCCGTCGGCGGCATCGATCCCGATAGCCTCCTCGCCGGCCTGCGCCCCCTCCAGCCGCGCCTTTACTCGATCGCCTCCAGCCTCGCCGCCGTGCCGGACGAAGCGCACCTCACCGTCGCCCCCGTTCGGTACGAGCTGCACGGCGAAGCGCGCTCCGGTGTCGCCTCGTCACAGCTCGCCGACCGCGTCGGCCAGGGCGACACCCTCCCCGTCTACATCCAGCACAACCCGCACTTCGCGCTGCCCAAGGACGATGCCCCGGTCGTCATGGTCGGCGCCGGCACGGGCGTCGCGCCCTATCGCGGCTTCCTTCAGGAGCGCGAGACGACGGGCGCGGGCGGCGGCAAGTCCTGGCTGTTCTTCGGCGAGCGCAATTTCCGCTCCGACTTCCTGTACCAGACGGAGTGGCAGGGCTGGCTGAAAGACGGCACGCTCTCCCGCATGGACGTCGCCTTCTCCCGAGACGCCGGCGCCAAGGTCTACGTTCAGCACCGGATGATGGAGCAGGCCCGCGACCTCTGGGCCTGGCTCGAGGACGGCGCCCATTTCTACGTTTGCGGCGACGAGAAGAGCATGGCCCGGGACGTCCACGAGACCCTCATCGCAATCGTCGCTCAGGAAGGCCGCGTCGACCGCGACACCGCCGAAGACTACGTCCGCAACCTCGCCGCCAGCCACCGCTACCAGCGCGACGTCTACTGAGACCGGAAAAGACATGACTGATCAAACCACCACCGTCGACCGCTCGGCGGACCGCTCTCAGCCGCTCTCCAACCTCGGGCCGGACGAGACGCTCAAGTATAACAGCGACTATCTGCGCGGTTCGATCGACCAGGGGCTGCTCGATCGGATCACCGGCGGCGTGACGTTCGAAGACAACAAGCTGATGAAGTTTCACGGCATCTATCAGCAGGACGACCGCGACGTGCGCGACGAGCGGCGGCGGCAGAAGCTGGAGCCGGCCTTCACCTTCATGGTCCGCGTGCGCCTGCCCGGCGGCGTCTGCACGCCCGAGCAATGGCTGAAGATCGACGAACTCGCCCGCGCCCATGGCGGCGACCAGATCCGCCTGACGACACGGCAGACCTTCCAGTTTCACTGGGTGGTGAAGGAGGATCTGAAGCCCACCATCCAGGGCCTCCACGACGTCCTTCTCGACACGATCGCGGCCTGCGGCGACGACGCGCGCACCGTGATGGCGACGGCCAACCCTGAGGATAGCGCGCTCCACGCCGAAGTCGCCTTGCTTTCGAAGCAGCTCAGCGACCACGTCATCCCCAAGACCCGCGCCTACCATGAAATCTGGTACGGCGAGGAGCAGGTCGCGACCTCGGAACGCGAGGAGGAGGAGCCTTTCTATGGGCGCACCTATCTGCCGCGGAAGTTCAAGATCGGCTTCGTCGTCCCGCCGTCCAACGACATCGACGTCTACACACAGGACATGGGCTTCATCGCGATCCAGGCTGCCGACGGGTCGCTGGAAGGCTTCAACGTCACGATCGGCGGCGGCATGGGCCGCACCGACAACGAGCCCACCACCTATCCGCGCCTCGGCGACGTGATCGGCTTCATCCCCAAGGCGGGGCTCATCGAAGCGGCGGACGCCATCGTCTCCGTCCAGCGCGACTACGGCAACCGCAAGGTGCGCGCCCGCGCCCGCTTCAAGTACACGGTCGACGATAAGGGCCTGGACTGGGTGAAGGCCGAAGTGGAACGCCGCATGGGCGCCGCGTTCGAGCCGGCTCGAACATTCGAGCTCACCTCCAACGGCGACGTCTTCGGCTGGCAGGCGACGGACAACGGCCGCTTCAACTACACCCTCTTTATCGAGAACGGCCGCGTCATCGATCGTCCAGGCAAGCCGCTATTGGCCGCCATCCGCGCGCTGGCGAAGGCGCACAAGGGCAATTTCCGGCTCACACCGAACCAGAACCTGATCGTCGCCGACGTGGCGCCCGAGGACCGGCCGTCGATCGAGGCGGTGCTCGCCGAGTATGGGCTGAGCGACAACGGCCGCACCAGCGCGCTGCGCCTCAACTCCATGGCCTGTGTCGCCTTTCCGACCTGCCCGCTCGCCATGGCCGAAGCGGAGCGCTACCTTCCGGACCTTGTGGCCAAGGTGGAGGAGATCCTGAAAAGCCACGGTCTCACCGACACGCCGATCACGATGCGGATGACCGGCTGCCCCAACGGCTGTGCCCGACCCTATGTCGCGGAGATCGCGTTCACCGGCCGAGCGCCCGGCAAGTACAATCTGTACCTCGCCGGCGGATTCCACGGCGAACGCCTGAACCGCCTCTACCGCGAGAATATCGGCGAAGCTGCGATCCTGGAAATCCTCGGCGAGATGCTCGGCCGCTATGCCCGCGAACGCCGCGAGGGCGAGCGCTTCGGCGACTTCACGCTGCGCGCCGGCTATTTCGACCTGGGCGAGGCCGCTTGACCACGCAATTCCTGCTCGACTCCGCGCCTTTCGTCGCAGTGGGCTTCGCCGCGCAGCTCGTCGACGGTGCGCTCGGCATGGCCTTCGGGGTGATTTCGAGCACGCTCCTGATCAGCCTCGGCGTGCCGCCCGCCGCCGCATCCGCCGGAGTCCATACGGTGGAGACATTCACGACGGCGGCGTCGGGGATCAGCCACGTCCTTCACAAGAACGTGGATTGGCGCCTTTTCCGCCGGCTCGTCATCCCGGGCGTGATCGGAGGGGTGCTCGGCGCCTATGTGCTGACGCAGATCCACGCCGACGCGGCGCGCCCGCTCGTCCTCGCTTATTTGAGCGCCATCGCTCTTTATCTGATCTGGCGCGGCCTTCGCTTCCCGCCGACCGGCAAGACGCCGCGCTTCGTGGGTCCGCTGGGCTTTGCGGGCGGTTTTCTCGACGCGGCGGGCGGCGGCGGATGGGGGCCGGTGGTGACATCCAACCTCCTCCTTCAGGGCGCGGATCCGCGGCGGACGATCGGCACCGTCAACACGGCGGAGTTCTTCCTGACCGTGACGATCTCCGCGACCTTCATCGCCGCGCTCGGCTGGGCTGCGTTCACGACGGCGACCGTGGGCCTGCTGGTCGGCGGGGTCCTCGCCGCGCCGCTCGGCGCTGTTGTGGCAAAGAAAGTGCCGCCTAAGCATCTCCTCATCCTGGTGGGGAGTGCCCTGCTGGTCACCAGCCTGTACGGCATCTGGCGCGCTCTGGCGCCCTGATCCATCTTGCGGCAACATCCGCCGGATGACGGAGACGGGCCCCTTCTACATCAAAGCCGATTGCTGCACGCAATGCGGCGTGCCGCATGAGGAGGCTCCGAAGCTCTTCGGATGGGGCGACGATGGCTGCGTGCTCCTCCGCCAGCCCGAAGGAGAGACCGAGACAGACGGGATGATCGGAGCGATCTGGGCGAGCGAGATGAACTGCATCCGCTACGCCGGCCGCGACGAAGCGATCCTGAAGCGCCTCGGCGAGGCCGGTCTCGCGGATTACGCCGACGATCCGGGCGCGCGCCGCTTCCGCCGCTTCTCGCGGAACCGGGTGCGCTTCTCGGCTGCGCCGGAGCTCGGCCCGGCGGAGCTCGCCGCATCCTTTCGCGCGCACCTGGCGGCAATGGAACGGATGACGGTGGCGGCGGATAAAGGCGCGGAGCGGGTCCGGTTCGCCTGGTGGGAGGACCAGTTCCACGAGGTGAGGTTCGAGGATCGGATGCAAAGGGAACGGCGAGCGATGCTCGTCCCGTGCGATACTCTCGCTCTCCAGGGCGTCGCGCGGATCGTGGATACGTGGCTAAAATGCGATCCGCGCTTCACCGGCATCTCCTGGCACTCGCGTTGGAGCATGTGGCGCGGCAAGGCAGGGCGACCGCGGCCGCTCTGAAGGGGGTGGCGACGCTCGGAGCACTGCAATCCGCCCTTCGACAGGCTCAGGGCTGGCGGCTGGGGGAAGGACACGCACCTTTACCCCACCCCGCTAGGGCTGAGCCCTGTCGAGCCCGGTTTGCAGAGCCCGGACCTCAGCGCGTCCCGTAGGTCCGGTCGCCCGCATCCCCCAGGCCCGGGACGATGTAGCCGTGCTCGTTCAGCTCCTCGTCCATGCCCGCCGCCCAGATCGGCACGTCCGGATGCGCTTCGCGTAGCGCCTCGGCGCCGGGGCGGGCGGCGAGGAGGCAGACGAAGCGCATGTCGGTGACGCCCGCTTCCTTGAGGCGGTCGATCGCGGCGGTGGCGGTGTGGCCGGTCGCCAGCATGGGATCGACCACGATCACGCGGCGGTCCGCGACGTCTTCCGGCGTCTTGAAATAATATTCGATCGCTTCGAGCGTTGCCGGATCGCGGTAGAGGCCGATGTGGGCGACGCGGGCCGAAGGGACGAGATCGAGCATGCCCTCGGCCATGGCGAGGCCGGCGCGCAGGATCGGCGCGAAGACGAGCTTCTTGCCGGCGATGGCCGGCAGCTCGGCCGACGCGATCGGCGTCTCGACCGCGACGCGCTCGACGGGGAGGTCGCGCGTCACTTCGTAGCAGAGCAGGGTCGCGAGCTCGCGCACGACGGTGCGGAAGAGCTGGATGGAGCTCGTCCGGTCGCGAAGGATGGTGAGCTTGTGCTGCACCAAGGGGTGCGAAACGATCGTGAGGCCGTCCATGTTAGAATACCGTTCCGTCGCTGATGATGGTGAAAGGCGGTCCGCCGCCGGGTCGAAGCTCAGCCGCGATCTGCCGCCCCGCGGCCCAGCTCCCGCCTTCGAGCATGCGGGCGAGCGGGAACTGGCTTTCCGAAACGCCGAGCCGCTCGCGCACCAAAGGCGCCATGCGGTCGAGCAGCGCCACCGTCATCGCGCGCCAGGCGACGACCAGCGGGTCGGAGACGTTGTGGGCGCGGCTCGCGTCCTCGGGATCGGCGAGGCTGAGCACGCCCGTGTCGACGAACAGGCCGCCGTTGCGATATTCGGCAAGGCCGGTCAGCCCGTCGATGTCGACGACCTCGACGCCGCCTTCGCCGAGCGGCTCGATCAGCGAATAGCTCAGCCATTGCGAGAGCTTGTGGAGCGGGACGAGGCCGTCGGTCGCGTCGTCGCGGCGAATGGCGGGGTGGCGCCAGCAATCGCCCAGCGGGACGCCGCCCACTTCGAGCCGGTCCGCCCAGACGGGGCCGAGCGCTGCGAGCAGCAGTTCGAGGATGGCCGGCGCGGGGAGCGGGCCGCGGCCCGCCCGCGCGGCAAGGATGTCGAACAGTCCGCCCGGGCGCCCGCCGGGGAACAGGTCCGGCCGCGCGGCGACCTGCGCGCCGAGGCGGCGCAGGAGGTTCGCGCGGCCTTCCAGGCCGGCCAGAGGATTGTCGTCCGAGACCTGGAAGCCTTGCGCCAGCGTCTCAGTACCGAGCGAAGCGACGTCTTGAAGCGCACCGGCTTCGAACATGCGCTGGCTCGCGACCGCGAGCCCTTCCGAGCGAGTGAAGGTGCGTCCGCTTTCCGAGTCCCGGTAGCGCCAGCCGGGGCCGGACCCGGCGTCGAGCAGGACGGAGAGTATGACGAGGTCGAAGGCCGCGCGTCCGCGCTCCGCGGGGTCGCCCACGGGGAGCCTGGGCGGCCCCGCGACGAAGTGGCGGAAGCGGGCGTGGAAAGGGATGCGCAGGTCCGGGTAAGCCTCGCGAGTGACGGCCGCCGTGAGATCGGCGGCGTCGTGTAGGCGGTCGAGGTCTACGCGCCAGCCCTCGACCCTGCCTTCCAGAGCCAGCGCCAGCATCTCGTGCGCCCGCTCGCGAACGGCGGCGGCCGTCAGCAGGCTTCGTATCGCTGCACCGTTCACGGGTTCAGAATTTCCCCAGGTCCCGGCCGACGACCTTCTTGAGCGCGTCTTCGCTCGGGGCGCCTTCGGGCGTGTAGTAGCCCGCGGCTTTCTTGGCCTCCATCTCGACCGACGCATCCGGCGGGACGAGATCGTCGGGGATCGGCACGCGCTCCCCGATCTCGATGCCGCCGGTGACGAGGGCGTCGTGTTTCATGTTGGACATTGATACGAAACGGTCGATGCGGTCGATGCCGAGCCAGTGGATGACGTCCGGCATGAGCTGCTGGAAGCGGGCATCCTGGACTCCGGCGACGCATTCGGTGCGCTCGAAATAGGTCGCGGCCTGGTCGCCGCCCGGCTGGCGCTTGCGCGCGTTGTAGACGAGGAACTTGGTGACCTCGCCGAGCGCGCGGCCTTCCTTGCGGTTGTAGACGATGAGGCCGACGCCGCCCGCCTGCGCGCCCACCGTCGCTTCCTCGATGCCGTGCGTCAAATACGGGCGGCAGGTGCAGATGTCGGAGCCGAACACGTCCGAGCCGTTGCACTCGTCGTGGACCCGGCACGTCAGCGTCTTCGAGCGGTCGCCGAGATAGGCCGGGTCGCCGAAGATGTAGAGCGTCATGCCCCCGATCGGCGGGAGGAAGACCGAGAGGTCCGGTCGGGTGACGAGCTCGGGATACATGCCGCCGGTCTGCTCGAACAGGCAGCGGCGAAGGCTCGCCTCGGCCACACCGAAGCGCTCCGCGACGCCCGGCAGCCACCAGACCGGGTCGACGGCGATCTTGGTCACCGAAACGTCGCCGGCTTCGTGGACGATCTCGCCGTCCACCTTGAGCCGCCCGGAGGCGATGGCGGCCTGGATTTCGGGAAGCGTGAGCCGAGCCTTGGTGATGGCGATGGACGGACGGATGTCGGAGCCCGCTTCGATCATGGCGCCGAAGTCGCTGGCGATGCGGTGTCCCCAGGGATCGAGCGAGACGATCTTCGAAGGGTCGCCCCATTGCCGGTGCGGGCCGATCTCGCAGACGGGCGAGGTGTCGTGGAGGTCGGGCCGCGCCTGCGGGTCCATCGCACCGGAGCTGATCGCGAGCGCGCGGTAGATGGAATAGGAGCCGCCATGGGCGCCGATGGCGTTGCGGTCGCCCTTGGAATTGACGGTGGCGATGACCGGGCCGCGCTCTTCGGCCGTGGCGGCGCCCCAGGTCAGCGGAAAGCGCGCGGGACCGCGCGACCCCGGATGCGAGGTCAGCCTGATGTGGCTGCTCTTTGCGTGCGTCGAAGCCTCCAAGGCCCGTCTCCTCTCAGTGGGCCTGTTCGGCCTCTCAAGGGGAGACGCTACGCGAGCGAACGGCGCTCGGCTAGAGTCGGCGTTCCAATGCAGATCAGGCGGGGAGGACGCCCGTCGCCGCACCGGCCGCCTGGAACATGGTGAGGATCTGCCCCACCTGCTCGTCCGTGTGATCGGCGCAGAGCGAGCAGCGCAGGAGATACATGCCCGCCGGGGTTGCGGGCGGGCGCGCCATGTTGACGTACAGGCCCTGTTCGAGGAGCGCCGCCCACATGCGGACGGTGGTGTCCTGATCGGGGAGGAGCACGGCGATGATCGCGGATTCCGCCTGCGCGGTGGCGAGGTTGAATCCGAGATCGCGCAGGCCCTGGTGGAGCCGCTTGCTGTTCTTCCAGAGGTGCGCGCGCTTCTCGCCCGCATGCATGAGCTTGCGGATCGAGGTGGCGGCGGTCGCGACCACGGAGGGCGGCAGCGAGGCGGTGAAGACGTAGGGGCGGCAGACGAGGCGCATCACGTCGAACTTGGGATGGTTCGAGACGACGAAGCCGCCCACCGTGCCGACCGACTTGGAGAAGGTGCCGACGACGAAGTCCACGTCATCGGAGACGCCCGCTTCCTCGAAGACGCCGCGGCCATGCTCGCCGAAGAAGCCCATGCCGTGGGCTTCGTCGACCACGATCATGGCGCCGTGCTTCTTCGCGACTGCCACCATTTCGGCGAGCGGCGCGATGTCGCCGAGCATCGAATAGACGCCTTCCAGGACCACGAGGCGCCCGCCCTCCGCCGGGAGCCGGCCGAGGCGCTTGTCGAGATCCTCGACGCTGTTGTGGCGGAAGCGGACGATCTGGGCGTTGCCGAGCGCGCAGCCGTCGTAGATGGAGGCGTGGCTGTCGGCGTCGAGGATGATGTAATCCTCCTTGCCGGCGATGGTCGACATGAGACCGAGATTGGCCTGGTAGCCGGTCGAGAAGACCATCGCGTGCTCGGTGCCGTAGAATTCCTTCAGCGCCTCCTCCACTTCGCGGTGGCCTTGGTAGGTGCCGTTCAGCACGCGGCTGCCGGTGGTCCCGGCGCCGTACTCGTCGAGCGCCTTCTTGCCGGCCGCGACAACGTCCGGATCGAAGGTCATGCCCATGTAATTGTAGGTGCCGAGCAGGATCGTTTCCTTACCCTGGATGATCGCCCGCGTGGGCGAGAGCACCTTTTCCATCACCAGCGCGAAGGGATCGCGCACGCCGGTGTCGAGCAGCGCCTTGCGCTCGGCGATCAGCGGATCGAATTTGGAGAAGAGATCGCGGCCGTGGGACGGCGCGACGCCCGTCTCGTCGGCGGGATCGAACGGGGTTCGTGCGGCTTCGGTCATGCGCGTTCCTCCCCATCGGAGATGGGGAGGGGGACCATGCGCAGCATGGTG
>DASWMS010000077.1:0-14832 GCA_036399655.1 Allosphingosinicella sp.
TCCAACCGCTCGCGCAAGAGCATCATCCCGCATGACCAGGCAATCTACAAACTGCGCAACCGCATCGAGCGATGCTTCAACAAACTCAAACACTTCCGCCGCTTCGCAACGCGCTACGACCGAAGGGCAATCCACTTCCTCGCTTCATCCAACTCGCTGCAACAATGATCTGGATGCGCTGAATGTCGATTCAGCCTAGAGCGTTTCCGACCAGCCGCCCCAAGCCAGAGAGGTTCCATGAGCGAACGCATTGCACCGTCGGAAGAGATCGTCCGCAACGCGTCGGTGACGGCCGAGCAATATGAGGCGCTCTACCGCCGCTCCGTCGAGGATCCGGACGGCTTCTGGGCGGATGAGGCGCGGCGGATCGACTGGGTGACGCCGCCGACGCGCATCGCGAACGCGTCCTTCGATCCGGTCGAGATCCGCTGGTTCGAGGATGGGGTGCTGAACCTTTGCCACAATTGCGTGGACCGGCACCTCGCCGACAAGTCCGACAGCGCGGCGATCATCTGGGAAGGCGACGAGCCGGGCGTCACCCGCACGCTCAGCTACGGCGAACTCTACGGCGACGTCGTCCGCATGGCGAACAGTCTCAAGGCGCTCGGCGCCGGCAAGGGCGACCGCGTCACGCTCTACATGCCGATGATCCCGGAAGCCGCGGTGGCGATGCTCGCCTGCGCGCGGATCGGCGCCGTCCACAACGTGATCTTCGGCGGCTTCTCGCCCGACGCCATTCACGGCCGGCTTGAGGACAGCGCCAGCCGCTTCATCGTCACAGCCGACGCCGGCATGCGCGGGGGTCGGGTGGTGCCGCTCAAGGCGAATGTCGACGCGGCGCTCGCCAAGGACGGGGCGGTCGACGCCGTGCTCGTCGTCCGCCACGTCGGCTGCAACGTGACCATGAAGGAGGGCCGCGACCATTGGTATGCGGACATTGCCGCGCTCGTTCCCGACACCTGCCCGGCCGAGCCGATGAACGCCGAGGACCCGCTCTTCATCCTCTACACGTCGGGCTCGACGGGGAAGCCCAAGGGAGTCCTTCACACGACCGGCGGATACGCCGTCTGGACCGCCACGACCTTCGCCCACGTCTTCGACTACAAGCCGGGCGAAGTCTTCTGGTGCACCGCGGACGTGGGCTGGGTCACCGGCCACTCCTATCTCGTCTACGGACCTCTCGCGAACGGGGCGACGACGCTCATGTTCGAAGGCGTGCCCAACTATCCGGATTTCTCGCGCTTCTGGGACGTGGTCGAGCGCCACAAGGTCAACATCTTCTACACCGCGCCCACCGCGATCCGCGCCCTGATGCGGGAGGGCGAAGCACCGGTGAAGCGCCACGACCGCTCGTCCATCCGGCTCCTCGGAAGCGTCGGCGAGCCGATCAACCCGGAAGCCTGGCTCTGGTATCACCGTGTGGTCGGCGAGGGCCGCTGCCCGATCGTCGACACCTGGTGGCAGACCGAGACGGGCGGGATCATGATCACCACGCTGCCCGGCGCGCACGCGATGAAGCCCGGCTCCGCGGGGCGGCCGTTCTTCGGCATCGTGCCGCAGCTCGTCGACCCGGAGGGGGAGGTCCTCCACGGCGCCGCCTCCGGCAATCTCTGCATCGCCGCCTCCTGGCCGGGCCAGATGCGCACCGTCTACGGCGACCATGAGCGTTTCGAGCAGACCTATTTCTCGACCTACCGCGGCCGCTACTTCACCGGCGACGGCTGCCGCCGCGACGAGGACGGCTATTACTGGATCACCGGACGGGTGGACGACGTCCTCAACATCTCGGGCCACCGCCTCGGCACCGCGGAGATCGAGAGTGCACTCGTCTCCCATCCGTCCGTCGCCGAAGCCGCGGTGGTCGGCTACCCGCACGACCTCAAGGGCCAGGGCATCTATTGCTACGTCACTCTGATGGAGGGCGTGCCCGACAGCGCCGACCTCGAAAAGGAGCTGCGCGCCCACGTCCGCACCGAGATCAGCCCGATCGCCAGCCCGGACATCATCCACTTCACCCCCGGCCTCCCCAAGACCCGCTCGGGCAAGATCATGCGCCGTATCTTGAGGAAGATCGCCGAGAACGACTTTTCCAACCTGGGCGACACCTCGACGCTCGCCGATCCGGCGCTGGTGGACGGGCTGATCGAGGGGCGGCGCAACCGCTGACGGTGGTCCGAAATGGACCAAAAGTTACACGAGATCGGATCGACGGCGAAACGAATCTGCGTTAACCCCGCTCCGGTGCCGGCACGTTCACGCGAACGAAGCCTGCCGGCCAGGGGGGGGGACAGATGGCTTTTCCGACTTCGATCAACGACCAGATCACCGACTCCGTGACGCAGAGCAACACCAAGGTGCTCGGCGAGGCGCCGGCGGTCGCGATGGGCAATTTGTACCAGGCGACTGCGCAGGCGCTCGCCAACGCCGCGCACAACGCGACCAACGCACAGCAGCAGTCCTACGTCACCGCCCAGGCGGCGACGACCATGGGCGTCGCGACCCTCTACGCGCTCGACACGGCGGACATCTCCGGCAGCATCTAGTCGCGTGACGACGACCGATCCGCGCGCTGCTTTGCGCGCGGCCTTCTCCGCTCGGCCCGTCCGGACCCGGAAACCAAAGGAAGATTAGCAATGGCATTTCCGACCGCAGTCAACAGCCAGATCACCGACTCCGTCACCCAGTCGAACGTCGAGGTGCTCGCAAGCGCCCCCGCCGTGGCCCTCGCCAATCTCTACCAGGCGACGGCGCAGGCGCTCGCCAACGCGGCGCACAATGCGGCGTCCGCTCAGCAGCAGATGAACATCACGGCCCAGGCGGCAACGACCGCCGGCGTCGCACTCATCTACGCGCAGGCATCGCTCGGCGGCGTGGTGATGGCAGAAGCGCCTGCCGCCGCCGCTTCCGCCGAAGCACGGCCCGCCACCGCCTGATGCCGCGCAAGGAGCAGGAGCGCGCACGATGAGCGACCAGCGAGACGCCGATGCCGCCACGGCGGGACCGGCTTCCGGCGATAAGGAGGCGGCCGCCGCGCGGACGAGCCTCAACGACCAGATCGTCGATTCCGTCGCGACCACAGCCGCCCTCGCCGCCGGCTCCGCGCCTGCCGCTTCGGCGGCGATGCTGAGCCTCGCGGCGACGGAGACGATCGCGCTCGGCATGTACAATGCCGTGGCGCGGCAGCAGGCGGACGCTACGATCAACGCCGCGGCGGTGGCTGCGATGTGCGCCCGGATGCTCGGAACCAGCCCTCCCGCCCCGGCGCCCGGTCAGCAGGGTCTGCTCGGTGCCGCCGAGGCGCAGGCCCAGGCGGCGATCGGCATCCTCGCCTCGCTGGCACCGGGAGCGGGCGACGCAGGCGCGGCGCGCGACGCGCTCCAGCGCATCGCCGCCGCCGCGGCGGCGGCAGTGGCGGCTGCCGGCAAAGCGGACGCTGCAGGCGCGGCCGCGGCGCCCCGCCGCCGGTCCGCCGCGAAGCCCGCCGCCGCCGGTGCGAAGACATGAGCTGGCCGGCCGTCGATTCTCGAATCGTCGACGCCATCGACGAGGCGCAGGCCGCGACGTTGGACCATCAAGTCGTCCGCACCGACGGAGCGGGAAAGGCCTATCACGCCGTGGCGCAGGCCGCTGCGATCGCCGTCCAGGACGCCGCCGACGCGCTTCGCTCCATGACGGCGATCGCCTCCACGGCCGCGGGTGTCGCTCTTGCGCAATATCTCGCCACCGGCGACCCGCGGTTCCTGGATGCGCTCGACCGCAGCCGCGGCCTCGTCGACCAGGCGATCGCCGACTATGCCGCGATCGGTGCGGCGTCGGCGAGGATCGTCACGGACTTCCCCGCCGGCTGAGCGCGTCGCCTCAGGCCGGGCGAGACCGCATCGATCACGTCCAATTCGAACGAGAAAAGGAGTCCATCATGGCTCGAACAAAGACACCGCCCGCAGATGCAGACGGCGCCGCCGACGCAGAGGCGTCCGCCGCCGGAGCCGCCGGAAGTACGGATGCGGCCGCACGTGCCGAGGCACAGCAGGCATCGGCTGAGCAGATTGCCGCCGCGTTCGAGGCCGTGGCCGCCGCGCACGAAGAGGCGGAACGCGCCGTCGCCGCGGCCGTCGCCCGCGCCGGCGATGGACAGGACCAGTCTTCCTGAGCTTGACCTTACAAGCTACCCGGCGCCGCAAGTTCGTCCGCAGCACCGTTGAATGAGGCTGCACATGCAGATCGCGATCGGGCCTTGACGGGCGCAGCCTTGGCGGGCGCGTTTGATGCCGCGGACTTATCGAATATCGATAATTCGTCTTGACCACCTGCCCGCGGCTGCTTATTGTTTATCGATAAGGAGCCGCAACATGCGCGCTCCGCCCGGAGCAACCTGATGCCCGCTCTCGATACACGCGCTTTGTCCTGGTCGCGCGCGCTCCTCAAGCTGCTGCTCGTCCTCAACATCGCCTTGGCGGCGCTCGTCGCCGGCTCCATCCTCTTCAGTATCGTCTACGAGGAAGCGGTCGTGGAGCATTTCCGCGGTCGGGCGATCGGGGGGGATGCGGCGGCATTCGTTTTCGGCTTCCGGTTGTTCATGATCCTCGGGCTGTTCATGTTCCCGCT
Organism: Allosphingosinicella sp.; assembly: GCA_036399655.1. Classification (GTDB taxonomy): domain Bacteria; phylum Pseudomonadota; class Alphaproteobacteria; order Sphingomonadales; family Sphingomonadaceae; genus Allosphingosinicella. Next base: position 4,606 of record DASWMS010000077.1, read on the forward strand.
GGTCCACTTAATCGCCGCCCGGCTGCTGGCCGTGGTCGAAACCGTGCGGGCGGGAGACCCTTTCGTTCCCGCCAATGCGGAGCGGCTGACGACGATCGCCTGGGCGCTCCTCGGAACGCAGATCCTCCACCTCGGCTTCGGCGCCATGGCAGGGTGGCTGTCGCGGGAGAATGCCAGGATCGACTGGACCTTCTCCTTCACCGGCTGGCTGGCCGTGCTCCTCCTCTTCGTGCTGGCGCGGGTGTTCGCGCACGGCGCGGCGATGCGCGACGAACTCGAGGCAACGGTCTGACATGGCCGTCCGCGTACGCCTCGACGATCTTCTCCTCGCCCGCCGGATGACGCTCACCGAGCTCGCCGACCGGATCGGGATCACGCTCGCCAATCTTTCGATCCTCAAGACCGGCAAGGCCAGGGCAATCCGCTTCTCCACGCTGGAGGCGATCTGCGCCGCGCTCGCGTGCCAGCCGGGCGACCTGCTCGAGTTCGTCGAGGACGGAGACGGCCAATGAGCGCGCGCCTGATCCAGCGCCTGTTCCCGGCGCGGGCCGACCGCGAGAGCTATGCCGGACGACCGGCCGCTTTGTGGCTGCTGGGGCTCTTCATCGCTCTCAAGGCGATCATCGGATTGAACGGCACGTTCAACGCCCGCTCCGTCGCGACCGGCGCGGACGGCATCGTGCTGGACGGACTCGGTGAAGTCGCGATCGAGACGATCCTGCAGCTGTTCCGCGCCCTCAGCCTCGCGCAACTGCCGCTCGTCCTCATCGGCGTCGCCGTGCTGCTTCGCTGGCGTTCGATGGCGCCCTTCCTGTTCCTTGTTCTGCTGACCGAGCAGTTCGCCCGGCGCCTCCTTGCCGCCGTTCAGGCCGCCCCGCGCGAGGCGGCCGCGCCGGGCTCCTGGATCAGCCTCGGCCTGCTCTTGATCCTGATCCTGGGCTTGGCCTTGTCGTTGTGGCCGCGCAAGCATTTCCGGCCATGATCCATGTCAAGGAATTGAGCCGCTGCAGAACAGACTGAACGCCTCCCCTAAACCAAGTTAGCGCGATCGGCGGGAACGCCCCGTGAAGTCGTCGGTTACTTGCGCCATGACGACACGCACTTCCAAGAAGCTCGCTTACGGCGACTATTGCTTCCGCGAACCTCATCTCGGGAAGTCGCCGGCGCAAATCCGCCAAGACCTTGCGAATCGGGCCCGGACGCATATCCGAAGCTCCATGGCGAAGACGCCACGCTTCCTGCCGGCCGATTGGCCCTGGATCAGGGCCGGGGCCTGACGCTCAGAGCCGCATCACACCCGGCTTGGCTTCGCGCGTGCCGAGCGACTCTGCCGTGAGCGGGGCGCCGGCGGTGAGGAGGGCGGCGCGGCGGCCCTGGGGGTCTGTGGAGAGCTGGGTCAGCTCGAACGGAAGGAAACGGGCGAAGCAATCCTGCGCGAGGGCGCGGGTCACGTAAGCTGCGAGGCGCGGCCAGCGGGTGGGATCGGGCTCGAAGCCGGCATAGGCGGCGTTGCGGAAGAACGTCGCGATCGAGATGTCGGCGAGGCCGATCACGTCGCCGAATAGGTAGCCGCTTTCGGGGAGATGGCGCTCGAGAAAGTCCCATTCGCGCGGGATGTCGGCGGCAAGGGACTGCTCGATCCTCAGTTGGTCGCCCGGCGTACCCCAGATCAGGGGGTGGACGATCTTCTGGTAGAAGAGGCCCCAGATGAAGACGTCGCCGAGGCGTGTGTCGGCATATTCCTCAAACCAGCGGGCGCGGGCGCGGTCCCGCGGGGTTTCGGGGAGGAGCGGGCGCTCCGGCCAGGCCTCGTCGAAATAGGCGCAGATGACCGAGCTGTCGCTCAGCGCCAGGTCGCCGTCGATCAGCACCGGGATGCGGCGCAGGGGCGACAGGCGCTCGAACTCGGCATTGCCGAAGAAGGCCGTGATCGGATCGATTTCGTAATCGTCGAGGCCCTTCACCGCCATGCAGGCGAGGACCTTCCTCACATAAGGGCTGGCATAGCTGCCGATGATCCTGAAGCGCGCCATCAGCCACGGCCCCTTTCTGCGACGAAGGAGAAGCCTGCCGCCAACGCGGCCGCGAGCGCGAGCGAGGCGCTGACGTCCGACAGATAATGATCGTGCTGCATCACCCGCGCGGCCGCGACGAGGAGCGGCGGCGCCAGCCAGAGCGGCGACAGGCGCGGGAAGAGGAGGGCGAGCGGGAGGAGGAGACCGGCGTAGAAGGCGACATGGCCGGACGGAAAGGCGCGGCCCGCGACGAACCACAGATCGACGCCCGGCACCACTTCCGACGGCCGGACACGGCCGAAATACGGCGTCGACAGGTCCGCAATCCCGTAGGCGAGGAGCGCCACCAGGCCGGCATAGAGCAGGGGGTAGCCGATCGGCCGGGTCGAGGAGAGGACGAGGAGGATGAGGCCCGCCATGGCCAGGATGAAGGGCAGCAGCCAGTCGCCGGATTCTTTCGTCGAGAGGAAATCGATCAGCGCGATGCCCTGCGCCCAGATCGAGCCGGGCACCGGCGCAGGCAGGTGCCGGTCGATCATGCCGTCCAGCCCGGCGAGCCCCGCGGCGGCGAGGATCGCGAAAAAGAGGGCGATCGTCCACATCGCCGTCGGTGCGCGCGTCTCGCCTCCCATCGGGCCACCATGCGCGCGCGGCGCTGCGCCTTCAAGCGGCACGCTCGACGGAGCGGCTGGATCGAACGCCTGGATCGAACGCCTAGATCGAGCGGCTGACCACTTCCTTCATGATCTCGTTGGTGCCGCCGAAGATGCGGGTGACTCGCGCGTCGCGCCACAGCCGCGCGATGAGGTATTCGTTCATGTAACCGGCGCCGCCGTGGAGCTGGAGCGACGCGTCGCACGCCTCCCATTGCAGCTCGGTATGCCAGAGCTTGGCGGCCGAGGCTTCGGCCGCATCGAGCTCGCCGCGGACGTGACGGGCGAGCGCCCAATCGAGATGGGCCCAGCCGACCTGGAGCTTGGCGGCAAGATCCGCGAGCGTGAATTTGGTGTTCTGGAAATCGAACACCGTCTTGCCGAAGGCCTTTCGCTCCTTCGTGAACCTGACCGCCTCGTCGAACGCCCGCTGCGCCCCGGCCTGCGCGGCGCAGGCGATCGACAGCCGTTCCTGCGGAAGCTGGTTCATGAGGTAAGCGAAGCCCATGCCCTGCTGCCCCAGCAAATTCGAGACCGGTACGCGCACATCCTCGAAGAAGAGCTCGGACGTGTCCTGCGAATGGAAGCCGATCTTGTCCAGGTTGCGGCCGCGCCCGTAGCCCGCGCGGTTCGCCTCGACGAGAATCAGCGACACGCCCTTGGCCCCTGCCGACGCGTCGGTCTTGGCGACGACGACGGTGAGGTCCGCATGCTGACCGTTGGTGATGTATGTCTTGGAGCCGTTCAGGACGTAACGGTCGCCTTCGAGCCGGGCGGAGGTACGGATGCCCTGGAGATCGGAGCCGGCGCCCGGCTCGGTCATCGCGATTGCGGTCGCCGTCTCGCCGGAGACCATGCGCGGGAGCCAGTGGCTTTTCTGCTCCTCCGAGCCGTAAGCGACGATGTAGTCGGCGACGATGTCGGAGTGGAGGGTGATGCCGGCGGTGGAGCCGACATAGGCCAGCTCCTCGTCGATCACCGCGTTGAAGCCGAAGTCCAGGCCGGGGCCGCCATATCGCTCGGGCACCGTCGGACACAGGAGGCCAGCTTCGCCGGCCTTGTTCCAGAAGCCGCGATCGATGATGCCTTCCTCCTCCCAGCGGTCGAGATGGGGGACGAGCTCGCGCGCGAGGAAACGGCGCACCTGGTCGCGAAACAGATGGTGGTCGTCTGTGAAGAAGGAGCGGCGGGCGGTGTCGAGCATCAGTCCTCCAGGACGGTGAAACGGGGTGCGGGCGCGGGTTCGGGATAGCCGCGGTCGTTCGCGAAGGTGCCGCGCAGCGCGAGGTGGGGCTGGGCCGGGGCGTCCGCCAGGCTCATCACGGGCGCGTAGCAGCATTCGCTGCCGAGGAGGAGCGCGTCCCAATGCGCGCGCGGCTGGGCGGCGAAGGCGGCGCGGAGCTCGGCCCGGAGGGTCTCGCCGTCATGCTGCGACGAGCGGAGGGCCAGCTTTTCCTTCAGGACGGCGAAGAATTGCGGCTCGAGGGCGCCCACCGACACCCACATTCCGTCCGCGCATCGGTACACGTCGTAATAAGGCGCGCCCGTATCGAGGAGGTTGGTGCCGCGCTCGTCCTTCCACATGCCGGCGGCGCGCAGCGACCAGGTGAGCGCGGAGAGCAAGGCGGCGCCGTCCACCATCGCGCAGTCGACCACCTGCCCCCTGCCGGTGGCCCGCGCCGAGAGGATGCCGGCCAGCATCCCGAACGCCATCAGCATCCCGCCGCCGCCGAAATCGCCGATGGCGTTGGCGGGCGGCACCGGCCCCTCCCCTGCCCGCCCGTAGGTGTGGAGCGCGCCGGCGAGAGCGATGTAGTTGATGTCGTGGCCGGCGGCCGAAGCGAGCGGCCCCTCCTGCCCCCAGCCGGTCAGCCGCCCGTAGACGAGCCGGGGATTGCCGCGGAGCAGCACCTCCGGCCCGAGCCCCAGCCGCTCCATCACGCCCGGCCGGAAGCCTTCGATCAGCCCGTCCGCGTCACGGGCGAGCGCGCGCACCCGCGCGGCGCCCTCCCCGCTCTTGAGATCGAGCCGGATCGTCTCCGCCCGGCCGCGCGCCAGGATGTCGAATTCGGGCGGAATGACGGGCGGACGGTCGTCGCGCTCGATCCGGATCACCTCCGCCCCGTGATCCGCGAGCATCATCGCGGCAAAGGGCGCGGGCGCGAGCCCGGCGAGTTCGACGATCCTGATTCCGCTGAGCACGCCAACCATGCCGGCGGCGATAACCGGCGCGCCCTCCCTGCGCCAGTGAGCGCAAACGAAGGCGCAGTCCCGCGCCCGGCCGGGTCGGCACCCCATGAGCATGGGGGTTAGGTCCGAAATCGGACCGACTTTCGCAAAGCGAGCTTCCAAACTCTTTGATTTCCCTGCAGAAGGCCCGGAACGAGGGTGGGGTCGCAGCCGTGCCAAGACGGCGTGCGCACAGACGGCGCGCGCCGTGCCGGGGAGTTCAAGGGGGAAATATGGTCAGCTTCATGAAGCCGCTCGGCGGCGCGTTCACGGTCAATGCGATCACCGCCGGATATCAGTGGTTCCACAGCGTCGCTGCGCTCACGACGGGCGAGTTCATCACCGTCTGGATCGACAGCAGCCGCGTCGGCGGCGATTCGAGCGGCTACGGTATCAAGGCCCGGCGCGTGGATTCGAACGGCGTCCCCGTCGGCGGCGAATTCCTGGTGAACCAGGTCACCGACGGCGACCAGCTCGAGCCGTTCGTCACCGGCCTCGCCGGCGGCGGCTTCGTCGTGACTTGGGCCGCCAACAGCTTCGACACCGCCATCAAGGGCCGCGTCTACGATGCCGCCGGCAATGGCGGCGCCGAGTTCACTGTCGACACGGCCGGTTTCAGTGGAACGGTGAAGGGTTCGCATGCTTTCGCCCTCGCGAACGGCGGTTTCGTCCTCAGCTGGTCCGAATCGACTTCGCAGGCCGGTGCCGACGTCAAGGCGCAGATTTTCGCCGCCGACGGCACAAGGGTCGGCCAGGAGTTCACCGTCAATGCGACGCTTGCCGGCGGCCAGGGCAGCCCGGACGGCGTCGCGCTCGCCAACGGCAACTTCGTCATCACATGGAGCGAGCAGGACAGCGGCCAGGACGTCAAGGGCCGCATCTTCGACGCGAACGGCAATCCCGTCACCGGCGACTTCCACCTGGCGGCCGACCCAGCCGGCTCCGACAGCACGCCGGAAGTGACCGCGCTCGCCGGCGGCGGCTTCGCCGCCGTCTGGCAGGGCTACAACGTCGCGACGCAGCTTCACGAGGCGCGCGTCCAGGTCTTCGACGCCTCCGGAAACAAGATCGGCCCCGAGATCGCCGCAAGCGAGCCGGGGACGTTCGCCTGGTACGAGACGTCGATCGCCTCGTTCAGCTGGGGCGGCTTCGTCGTCGCCTGGTCCGGCCTCGCGGGCCAGTTCCAGGATCAGAAAATCGTTCGCGCGCAATTGTTCGACGGCGAGGGCAACAGGATCGGCGGAGTCTTCGACCTCAACGACCAGCCCGTCGATTACAATACGCAGGTCGAGATCACGGTCACCGCTTCGGACCGCCTCGTCGCCACGTGGCAGAATGCCGATATGGACGTGAAGGCGCGCATCTTCTCCTCGCCCATTGCGGGGACTGCGGCAGCGGATGTGCTCCAGGGGACGAGCGGCGCCGACGCGCTGGTCGGCCTCGGCGGCGACGACAGCATCTACGGCCTCGCCGGCGACGACATCATCGACGGCGGCCCCGGAGCGGACACGCTCTACGGCGGCGCGGGCAACGACACCTATGTCGCGCTCGGCAGCGAGACGATCGTCGAGCTCGCCGGCGAAGGGACCGACACGGTCGAGACGGCCATCGCCGTCTACAGCATCGAGGGCACGGCCAATGTCGAGAATCTGACCGGCACCGCGCGAACCGGACAGAGCCTCACCGGCAGCGGCCTTTCCAACGAGATCGTCGGCGGCATCGGCGCCGACAGCCTGTTCGGGCTGGGCGGCAACGACGTCCTGAAGGGCGGTGCCGGCAACGACGTCCTCGACGGCGGCGCGGGCGCGGACGAGATGCAGGGCGGCCTCGGCGCCGACGTCTATGTCGTCGACGATGCCGGCGATACGATCGTCGAGACCGGATTCGACAGGGACCGGGTCGAGACCGGACTCGCGGCTTACACGCTCGCGGGCGAAATCGAGGACCTGACCGGAACGTCCGGCCTCGGCCAGACACTCACCGGCAACTTCAACTACAACACGATCGATGGCGCAGACGGCAACGACGTCATCTCCGGCGGTGACGGCGGCGGCGGCGACACGCTGCGCGGCAACGGCGGCGACGACGTCCTGCGCGGCGAAGCGGGCAACGACATGTTGTTCGGCGGCGCCGGCAATGACGAGCTCGACGGCGGGGCCGGCTATGACGAGATGAACGGCGGCAGCGGCGACGACGTCTATATCTTCGACCACGAATGGGACGAGGCGATCGAGGCCGCGGACGGAGGCGTCGACGAGGTCCGCAGCGCATCAACCTTCGTGACCATCGAATTCAGCCCCCATGTCGAAAAGCTCACCGCCCTTTCGGCGACCGGCCAGAACATGTTCGGCAATGCCGAGGCCAATCTCATCACCGGCGGCGCCGGGCACGACTTCCTGGCCGGGAACGGCGGCAACGACGTGCTGGTCGGCGGCGAGGGGAACGACACGTTCCGCGGCAGCGAAGGCGTCGACAGCTTTGAGGGCGGCGGCGAAGACCGCTCGGCGGCGGGCAGCGGCGTCTTCGGCGACCGGATCAGCTTCAACGAGCTGCGCGCGACCCAGGGTGCGGCCGCGGACCTGCGCACCGGCATCGTCTCCAACGACGGCTTCGGCAATGCCGAGACGATGTCGGGCATCGAGTCGCTCGGCGGGGACACGGCCTTCGCCGACACCTTCCACGGCAACGACGGCGCCAACGGCTTCATCACCGGCGGCGGCGGCGACAAGGTCTACGGGCATGGCGGCGACGACCGCTTCGAAATGGGCACGGCCGCCGCGATCGTGGACGGCGGCGAGGGCACCGACCTCCTGTTCCTGCGCAGTACGGGCGGCTTCCTCCGCCCCGACGGCAATGGCGACGGCCTCGCGGACATGGCGGGCGCGATGCCCGGAAGCTGGACCGTCGACCTTGCGAGCGGCACGCTGAGCGACGGCTACGGCAGCAGCGGCACGATCGCCAACATCGAGAACGTCACGGGCAGCGCGGCTGCCGACACGATCACCGGCAATGACGGCGCGAATGCCCTGAACGGCGGCGCCGGGCATGACCGGATCGTGGGCGCCGGCGGCGCCGACACCCTCACCGGCGGTGCCGGCGGCGACCGTTTCGTCTACGGGGCCGTATCGGACTCGACCGCTGCGGCGCGCGACCGGATCCTCGACTTCCAGAGCGGGGTCGACCTGCTCGACGTCAGCGCGCTGGCGCCGGTCCAGGTCGCCTTTGCGCAAGCGATGGACGGGGCGGTCGCTTATACCCTGGTCACCGTGACTTCGGCCGCGGGGACGATGGAAATCCGCGTCGAGGGCAGCATCGCGGCGGCCGACGTCGTCACCGAGGGCGCCAGCCCGCCGCCCGGCCCGAGGCCGATCGTCGGGACTCCGAACGACGACGTGCTGGAGGGCACGCCCGAGATCGATACGATCCAGGGTCTCGGCGGCAACGACACGTTGCGCGGCCTCGCCTCGGACGACCTGCTCGAAGGCGGGGACGGCAACGACCTGCTCGTCGGCGGCGCGGGCGCGGACACGATGCGCGGCGGCGCCGGAGACGACGTCCACGTCGTCGCCCAGGCCGGCGACGTGGCCGAAGAGAATGCGAACGAAGGCACCGACGAGATCCAGACCGGCCTGGCGAGCTTCAGCCTCGCGGCGCTCGGAAACTTCGAGAATTTGACCGGCACGTCATTCGGCGCGCAGATCCTGACCGGCAACGCGCTCGCCAACCGCATCCAGAGCGGCTGGGGCGACGATCTCCTCGACGGCGGCGCAGGCGCGGACCATTTGGCCGGAGGCGAGGACAACGACGTCTACATCGTCGACGATCTCGGCGACGTCGTCGTGGAAGCGCTGTACAGCGGCTACGACGAGATCCGGACCGCCCTTGCCGCTTATTCGCTCGTCGGCACCGAGAACGTCGAAAAGCTGACGGGCACGTCCGGTTCCGGCCAGGCGCTCACCGGCAACGCCGAGTCGAACTTCATCCAGGGCGCCGCCGGGAACGACGTGATCCGCGGCGGCGGCGGGTACGACCAGCTGCAGGGCGGAGCGGGCGACGACCTTTATTTCGTCGAAAGCCACGACGCCCAGGTCGTCGAGATGGCGGGTGAAGGGGCGGACGAGATCCGCACCGCCCTTTCCGCCTACACGCTGGCCGAGAATGTCGAGAAGCTCACCGGCACTTCGAACGCAGGCCAGATGCTGAACGGCAATAGCGCCGCGAACGTCATCACCGCCGCGGGTGGCAACGACCTGCTGCGCGGCAATGGCGGCGCCGACACCATGCAGGGCGGGACGGGCAACGACACCTATATCGTCGCCGATGCCGACGACATCGTGATCGAAGCGGCCGGCCAGGGCCAGTTCGACGAGGTGCAGACTGCGCTTGCGGTCTACACGCTCGCGGCGAACGTCGAGATCCTGAACGGGACGGCGTTCGGCGGCCAGAGGCTGACCGGCAATGCGCTCGACAACGAGATCATGTCGGGCAACGGCAACGACATCCTCGACGGCGGCGCCGGCGCGGACCAGATGGGCGGCCGGATCGGCAGCGACATCTATTATGTCGACAACGAAGGCGACCTCGTTTCCGAGGTGCCGAACGATCCGAACGGCAAGGACGAAGTGCGCAGCAGCCTCGCCGCCTACGCGCTCACCGACTATGTGGAGAACCTGACCGGCCTCCTCTCGACCGGGCAGACGCTCGTCGGCAACGGCCTCGCCAATGTCATCCTCGCCGGCAGCGGCGACGACTTGTTGTTCGGGGGCGCGGGGAACGACTCGCTCAACGCCGGCGCGGGCAACGATCATTTGGACGGCGGCACCGGCGCAGACGCGATGGGCGGCTTCGGCGGCAACGACGTCTACGTAGTGGACGATGCGGGCGATAGCGTCGTCGAGGCGGCGGACGAAGGCACGGACGAGGTCCGCACCGGGCTTGCGAGCTACAGCCTCACGGCAAACGTCGAGAACCTCACCGGCACGTCGGCCTCGGGTCAGGTCCTGACCGGCAACGATCTTGCCAACGTCCTGTTCGGCGGCATGGGAGACGACACGCTGATCGGGGGCGCGGGCAACGACACCTTGATCGGCTTCGGCGGCTCGGACGTGCTTCGCGGCCAGGCGGGCGACGACGTCTATTTCATCGATGCGGGCGACACGGTGATCGAACTGGCCGGCGACGGCATCGACGAAGTGCGCACGCAGGCGACGATCTTCGTTCTGACCGACACGCTCGAGAATTTGCGCGCGGCGAGCGACATCGGCCACGACTTCCGCGGCAATGGCGGCCACAACGTGATCGTCGGCGGCAACGGCAACGACATCATCCGC
>DASWMS010000078.1:0-97313 GCA_036399655.1 Allosphingosinicella sp.
CGCCGCGATGGGGAGGGGGACCACCCGAAGGGTGGTGGAGGGGTATTGGTCGAGGCCTCGCCGCCTACCCCTCCACCATGCTCCGCATGGTCCCCCTCCCCGCGCCTTCGGCGCAGGGAGGATAGATTGGACCGCGCCTCCTCCGACTCACCCCTCGTCCAAACCCAGCTCGATCGCCTCGCCGCGCTGTCGCCGGGCGCCGACACGCTCGGGCTCGAGCGCATCTCCGCCCTCCTCGCCCGCCTCGGCAATCCCGAGCGGCGCCTGCCGCCCGTGCTCCACGTCGCCGGCACCAACGGCAAGGGCTCGACCTGCGCGTTCCTGCGCGCCGCCATCGAGGCGGCGGGCCTCACCGCCCATGTCTACACGAGCCCGCACCTCGTGCGCTTCAACGAGCGCATCCGCCTCGCCGGCAAGCTGATCGAGGACGAGGCCCTCGCCGCCCTCCTCGCCGAAACCCTCGACGCGGCGGACGGCATGGAAGTGAGCTTCTTCGAGGCGACCACCGCCGCCGCCTTCCTCGCTTTCTCGCGCACGCCGGCCGACGCCTGCATCGTCGAAGTCGGCCTAGGCGGCCGCCTCGACGCGACCAACGTCCTCCCCGCCCCCGCCGTGTGCGGCATCGCGCAGCTCGGACTCGACCACCAGGCATTCCTCGGCGACCGCATCGAGCAGGTGGCGTCGGAGAAAGCCGGAATCGCGAAGCGGGGCGTGCCCCTCGTCACCCAGCATTATCCTCCCGCGCTCGCCGACCGGATCGGCGAAGCGGCGTCCAAGGCAGGCGCCGACTGGCTGCCGCGCGGCGGCCGGTGGGACGCAAGCGTCTACCAGAAGCAGCTCCACTACCGCGACGCGGCGGGCACGCTCGACCTTCCCCTCCCGCGCCTGCGCGGTGCGCACCAGGCGATGAACGCGGCGCTCGCCGTCGCCATGCTCCGCCACCAGCAGGCGCTGCGGGTGCCGGAGGTGGCCCTGAAAGCGGCCATGGGCTGGGCAGACTGGCCTGCCCGCCTCCAGCGCCTCGCCGACGGGCCGCTGCATGCGCTCCTGCCCCGCGAATCCGAACTCTGGCTGGACGGCGGCCACAATCCCGCCGCTGCCCGCGCTGTCGCTGACTATTTCCGCGCCTACGTGCCCGCCGACCGGCCCTTTCACATCGTCTTCGGCCTCCTCGCCAACAAGGACGCCGGCGGCGTCCTGCGCCCCTTCCAGGGCCGCTCGGTCACCTTCCACCCGATCCCGGTGGCGGCGCACGAGCACCACGCGCCCGCGGACCTGGCGAGAGCGGCGGGGGAGAGCGGGCTCAGCGCGGTGCCCGCATCTGGCGTCGAGGAGGCGCTGAGCTGGATCGCGAGACACGCCGACCGTGCAAGGCCGCCCATCGTACTGTTGTTCGGCTCGCTGTACCTGGCGGGTGAGATCCTCAAGAAGAACGGGCAAGCGCCGACCTGAAAGCCTCCCCATCGAAGATGGGGAGGGGAACCACCCGAAGGGTGGTGGAGGGGTAGATCGCACTAGTCGGCGGGTAAGCGCGAGTTACTCGGAGCGCGGAGCCAGTTACCCCTCCACCATGCTTCGCATGGTTCCCCTCCCCATGCGGTCCGCATGGGGAGGATCTAGAGCCCCCGCGCTCTCAGCTCCGCCAGCGTCTTTTCCGCCCAGGCGTACATGTCGCGATCGCGCACTTTCTCGTAGCGGTCGAGGCTCTTCGCCCGCCGCACCGCTTCCGCGAGCGGCGCGGCGGCCTCGCGGTCGCGGCCGTCGGCGATCAGCAGGGCGGCTTCGCGGCACTGCGCCTCCCCGCCCGGCATGCGCGTGCCGACATCGCGCAGGATCGCCAGCGCCTCCTCGGTCCGCCCAAGTTCGCCCAGCGCCTGCGCGCGCAGGGACTCGGCGCGGTCGCGTTCCGCCGCCGATCCGGTTTCCGGCAGCGTTTCGACGAGCCGCAAGGCCTCGTCCGGTTCGCCGGCCTCAAGCCATGCCTTGGCGAGCTTCATCTGCGTCGGCCGATCGCCGAGCGGCGACTTGGCCAACGCCTCGCGATACTGCTCCGCCGCCTCCCACCATTTGCGCTGCCCGGCGAGCGCGTCGCCCATCGCGATCCGGTTCGCGGCCGTGTCCGCCGTGTCGAGCGCTTCGGCCGCGGCCCGGACCTCCCCGTCCGGATCGATCTTCCTGACCGCCGCTTCCCTCGCGATGCGAAGCTCCCGCCGTGCCCGGCCGCCGAGCACTTCGAAGGCGAAATAGGCCGCGCTGCCGATCAGCGGGAAGACGAGGATCGCGACGATCCACCAGGGATTGCGGCCCTTGTTGATGCAGTGGATGACGCAGGCGATCTGGAGGACGACGATGACGGTCAGGAAGCCCATCGTCAGCCGACCGTCTTGCCCTCGGTGATGCGCGTGTCGTCTGCCGTCGCCCCGAGTTCGGGCGCCACAACGCCCGATGCCCGACCGGCGCGCGTTTCGCGAATCCATTCGAGCACGCACAGCACCACCGCGACCACACCGATCAGCGCCGTGAAGATGAACACGAAATAATATCCGCGCTGCTCGATCATCTGGCCGAGCGCGCCGCGTCCCAGCGTGCCGACGAGCAAGGTCAGCGACGCGAGCAGCGCATATTGCACCGCGCTATAGCCCTTGGCGACGATCGAAGAGAGCCATGCGATATAGGCGGCGCCCGCGATGCCGATCGCGAGGTTCTCGCCGCCGATGGTGATCATCAGCCGCGCCAGCTTCTCGCTGCCGCCGAACTGCTCCACCGCCCAGGTGAAGCCGATCGCCTTGCTCACCGCCGACATCGTCGCGCCGCCCACGGCGAGATCGGCGTAGAGCAGGTTGGTGGCCGCCGAGAGCGCCGCGCCCAGCGTCAGCGTGAACATGCGCCCGAGCACCAGGATCATCCAGCCGCCCAGCCCCAGCCCGAGGATGATCGCGCCGATGCCGAAGAATTTGGACGCAAAGGCGACCTCGTCGTTCGTGTACTGAAGCTCGCCGAGGTAGAACGGGTAAGCGAAGGTGCCCCAGATCGAATCGCAGATCCGGTAGGTCAGCACCAAAGCGAGGATCAGCACCAGCGACCAGCCCATGCGGCCGACGAATTCGACGAGCGGCATCACCAGCGCGCGGTAGAAGTGATCCGTCACCTGGCTGGCGCGCGCCTGCGATCCGCCGTCCGCGGGGATGACGTGCCGCCCCTCTCGCCGGAGCTTCACCAGCCAGGCCGCGATGAAGGCGGGCAGCACGATCGTGGCGATGATGATCAGCGGTCCGTAGGTCGCGGTGAACTCGGTTGGATTGGGGCGGTCCTCGGGCACGGCGATCATGGAGCGGATCATGAACACGAGAACCGTGCCGACGGCGAACGCCCACAGCAGCCCCACTGCGAGAAGGCCCCAGGTCCGAATCTTCGGCAGCAGCTCGCCGGGCTCGTAGAGCTTTTCGATTTCCTCGCCCGTGGCGATGATGGCGCCGGTCTTTTCCGGATCGGGAGCGAACAGGCCCGCCACGCCGATCGCAAGCAGGATCAGCCCCAGCATGACGTAGGTCTGCGGCCAGCCGATCCGCGCGGCGATAATCAGGCCGAGCGCGCCGCCGACGAGGGAGGAGAGGCGGAAGCCCATCTGGTAGACGGTCGAGAGGATGTCGATCGTCGCCTCTTCGTCGGCGATGTCGATGCGCCAGGCATTGATCGCGATGTCCTGCGTGGCGCTGGTGAAGGCGCCGACGCCCGCCAGCAGACTGAACATCCCGATCGATGTCGCGGGATTGAGCAGGCTCATCGTGATGAGGATGATCCCGAGCAGGAGCTGCGCGGGCGCGATCCACTGCTTGCGCTTGCCGAGGCGGCGCAGGAACGGGATGTCGACCTTGTCGACCAGGGGGGACCAGAGGAACTGGAACGAGTAAGCGAGCCCGATCAGCGAGAAGACGCCCATCGTCTCGAGGTCCACCTGGGCCTCCGTGAACCAGGCGTAGAGCGTCCCGAGGAAAAGCGCGAACGGCAGGCCCGACGCGAACCCGAACAGCGCCATGAAGCCCGATTTCGGGTTGCGCAGCGAGCGTAGGAGCGTGCGCCAGCCAGGTTTCTTCGTTTCCGCCACTGGGGCCACGCGCACTCTCCGTTGGTTCAGGCGCGAGGAGCTTTAGCGAGTTTGCCGCGATTGCAAAGCGGCCCCGCTTGCCTTCCCGCCCGTGCGGACGCACGATCCGCCGCCATGGACATGCCGACGACGCAGCGCCCGACTGACGGCCAGCTCGCCCTCGCCCGCGCGATCGCGAGCGGCAGCGAGAGCCTCGGCGGCGAAGTGCTGACCGTCCCCGCCTCCGTCTACACGGACGACGCCCGCTTCGCGGCCGAGCAGGCGCGGCTGTTCGGGCGGCTGCCGGCTGTGATCGCCCCGTCCGCGCTGCTGCCGCGCGCCAACATGGCGGTGCCGCACGACGGCTTCGGCCTCCCCCTCCTCCTCACCCGCGACAAGGAAGGCCGCGCGCACGTCTTCTTCAACGTCTGCCGCCACCGCGGCACGCGCCTCGTCGAAGGCGCCGAAGCGGTGACGGCGCCCCGTCTCGTCTGTCCCTACCATGCCTGGAGCTACGCCTGCGACGGCCGCCTCGCCGGCATGCCGCGCGCCGACACCTTTCCCGGCATCGACAAGGCGGCGCACGGCCTCGCCGAGCTTCCGAGCCGCGAGGCCGGCGGACTCATCTGGTTCGCGCGCGGCGAGAGCGCCGACTTCTCCGACGCCGACGCGCTCGCGCCCGAATTCGACGCCTTCGGCCTCGCCGGCCACCATCTCTTCCGGCGCCGAATCCACGATGTCGCGGCGAACTGGAAGCTGGTCATGGACGCCTTCCTCGAAAGCTACCACGTCCAGCGCCTCCACGCGCCGACGATCGCCCGCTTCTTCGCCGACGGCATCACCGCCGCCGACCGCATCGGCGTCCACCAGCGCTCCGCGGTCGGCCGCACCGACTACGTAAGCGGCCTCGAGAGCGCCGACTGGCCGGCCCTGCGCGCCGTCATCACCTTCGCCTACCAGCTCTTCCCCGCGACGATCCTGATCATGAGCCCGGACTATGTGAACCTCATGGTCCTGATGCCCCAGGAAACCGGCCGCACCCTCGTCGAAGATTTCATGCTCATTCCGGAGCCGCCGAGGACGAGCGAGGAGGAGCATCACTGGGAGAAAAGCTGGCGCATCCTCGACCAGGGCGTCTTCGCCGCCGAGGATTTCCGCGCCGCCGCCCTTCAGCAGCAGGGCCTGAGCTCCGGCTCGCTGAAGGATCTGACAATCGGCACCCTGGAGACCGGCATCCACGCCTTTCACAGCCAGGTGGAAAAGGCGCTGGCCTAATCTGAGGAGACAGCGCGGCCCGAACCGCCCTTCGACAGGCTCAGGGCTAGCGGTCGGGTAGAATGAAGAAACCGCTAGGGCTGAGCCTGTCGAAGCCCGGATTGAAGAACGAAGACGTCCTTCAGGCGGCCCGTTCGTACAGGCTGAGCTGCGGCGGCAGCTTCTTCACCTCCTTGCCCTGCAGCACCTCGTCGAGACACGCCAAGGCCGCCTTCAGCACCTTGTCCGAATAAGGCTTGGCGAGGCAGCCGACGGCCAGCGTCTGCGCTTCCTCCGGGCAATGCCCGGTGACGAACAGCACCGGCACGCCGCGCCCGCGCGCGATCCGCGCCACGCCCGTGCCGTCGCCCTCGCCGTTCAGCCGGATGTCGGTCATGACGAGGTCGATCTCCTCCTCGCTCTCGATCACGGCGCGCGCCGCGGCCAGGTTGTCCACCGTCGCCACCACCTCGTATCCCGCCTCGCCGAGCGAGAATTCGTTGTCGAACGCGACCAGCGGCTCGTCCTCGACGATCAGGATGCGGCGGATCAGCCTTTCACGTTTGCCGAAGAGCATGTAAGTCCCGCGCGCCTCCCGATGGGTTGTTCGCCTCACGTAACGAGCGAAGGTCCCGTCGGTGCCGACGCGTCGCATCGCCTCGGCGCGAAACCCATTCCGATTGCCGGAGAAGCCCCTTTGCCCCCCCGCCGCCCTCCTCCTTCCGATGCCGGCGGCCGCGCCCCGCCGAAGCGCACCGGCCGTCCCGCGCGCCCTGCGGCCGAGGGCCGCTCCCCGCGCTCGGCCGACGCAGCCGCGACCGACAGGCCGCAGGCCAAGCCGACGCGTCCGAAGCGCCCGACCGATTCCGTCGGCGGCCGCGAGGCACGGCCCCAGCGTTCGGATCGAAGCCGTCCCGGCGAAGCCGCCGACCGCCGCGCAGCCAAGCCCCAGCGCACCGCGCGCACGAGCACGCCGGAAGCCGTCGCCCGCCGCGAAGGGCGTCCGCAGCGCCCGGATCGGACCCGTCCGGACGCGGCACCCGCAGCCCGGGATGCCGGGCCCAGGCGTCCCGCACGCCCCCGCCCGGCTGAAGCCGCCGCACCCGCCGCGGCGAAACCCCGCGCCGCCCAGGCCGAGCGCGCCGGCGAGCCGCAGCGCATCGCCAAGCTCCTCGCCCGCGCCGGCATCGCCTCGCGCCGCGAGATCGAGCGGATGATCGAGGAAGGCCGCGTCGCGATCGGCGGCAAGGTCCTCGAAACGCCGGCGACGATCCTGACCTCGCTCCACGGCGTCACCGTCGACGGCAAGCCCGTCGCCGCGCCCGAGCCCACCCGCCTGTTCCGCTTCCACAAGCCCGCCGGCTTTCTCACCGCCGAACGTGACCCGGGCGGCCGCCCGACCATCTACGACCGCCTCCCCAAGGGACTCCCCCGAATGATGCCCGTCGGTCGGCTCGACATGAACACGGAAGGTCTCCTCCTCCTCACCACGGACGGCGGCCTCAAGCGCCAGCTCGAGCTTCCCACCACCGGAGTCGAGCGCACCTACCGCGCCCGCACCTTCGGCGAGATCAGCCAGGAGACGCTCGAAACGCTCATCGAAGGCATCGAGATCGAGGGCATCCGCTACGGCCCCATCGACGCCAATCTCGAACGCCGAACGGGCCGCAACCAGTGGATCGAGCTCAAGCTGCGCGAAGGCTAGAACCGCGAAGTCCGCCGCGTCCTCGAGCATCTCGGCCGCCAGGTGTCGAGGCTGATCCGCACCGCCTACGGCCCCTTCTATCTGGGCGACCTTCCGCCGGGCATGGTCGACGAAGTGAGGCAGCACGAGCTGGTCGAATTCCGGAAGGGGATGAAGAGATGACCGCTCGAGCCACTTCGAACCAGACGAAGCGTTCGTTCGTCCCGAGCGAAGTCGAGGGGCGACTGCACCGAGTCCCAGCCTGCGCCCCTCGACTTCGCTCGGGACGAACGAGTCTGGAAACTGGCACTTCCCCCGCCGGTCCTTCCCCATGCGCATAATCTCCGGTGCCTGGCGCGGACGCACCCTCCTCAGTCCGCAGGGGCGCGACACCCGCCCCACCGCGGACCGCGCCCGCGAAGGCCTGTTTTCGATGCTGGCGAGCCGCCTGGGAAGCTTCGAAGGCCTGGAAGCCGCCGATCTCTTCGCCGGCACCGGCGCGCTGGGCCTCGAAGCCCTGTCGCGCGGAGCGGCGCGCTGCACCTTCGTCGAGCGCGACCCGGGCGCGCTCAAGGTCCTGAAGCGCAACATCGACAAGCTCGGCGCCTTCGAGCGCTCCGAAGTCCGCGCACAGTCGGCGGAGAAGGCGGCGCTCCCCATGGTGCCCTGCGACCTCGTCCTCATGGACCCGCCCTACAAGGCCGGCCTCGCCCAGCAGGCGCTCGACCGCATCGCCGCGCCGGGCTGGCTTGCCCCCGGCGCTTGGGTGAGCGTCGAGCTGAACGGCGAAGACATTTCGGTGCCCGGCGGCCTCACCCTCGATGCGGAGCGCCGCTTCGGCAAGGCGACGATCGTCCTGCTGCGGCGGGAAGGCTGAGGATCAGGCCGGGTTCACCTTGCCTGCCATAGGCTTGCCGCCGAAAGCTTGCCCATGATCGCAGCCGCGCACCCGACCGTCACCGAGCGTCTCCGCGGCGCGCTGCCGTCGCTCGCCGTGCACGCCGTGCTGGCCTTCGCCCTGCTCCGCGGCCTCGCGGTCGGCGACGCACCCGCCGTCGAAGAGGAGGCGAAGCTCAACGTCGTGGGCATCGTGCCGCCGCCTGCGGTCGTGCAGATCCCGCCCCCGCCGCCCGTCTCCGATCCCGGCGAGACCGACTCCGAGCGCACCGGCGATCCGCGCGAGGAAGGCGCCGCCTCCGCCCCCAACATCCACTCCGAAGCAACAGCGATCGTCGCGCCGACCCGTGAGGCGCCCTCCCCCGTCCGCGCCGCGGAAAAGGCGAACACCGGCAGCGACACCACCACCGGCGCCGCGCCCGTCCCGGGCCCCGGCACCGGAAGCGGCGGCACCGGCACCGGCACGGGGAGCGGCGACGGCGGCGGCGGCCAGGGCGCGGGCGGCGGCGGCGGACGCGGCGCCGGGCGCCTCCGCCCCCCGCGGCGCCTCCGCGGCCGCCTATCCGACAGCGACTATCCCGCCGGCCTCGTCGAGCAGGCGCCGAGCGGCGTCGTGTGGGTCCGTTACGTCGTCGAGACGGACGGCAGCGTCTCCAACTGCACGGTGACCGAGACGAGCGGCCACCGCACGATCGACGAGATCACCTGCAACCTGATCGAGCGCCGCTTCCGCTACGACCCGGCGCGCGACGGCGCCGGCCGCCCGATCCGCTCCAACCTCATCGAGAAATACGAATGGGAAGTGGAAGACCTCCCCGAAGAATATGAAGAACGCCGCAGCCGCCGCGGCCGCCGCATCTTCTGAGACCCGTCCCCGTCATTCCCGCGAAAGCGCGAATCCAGCCGACCCATCCACCCGCACCGGCAACGGGAACGCCGCCCTGGATCCCCGCTTCCGCGGGGATGACGGGGAAGCAGTGGGAATGACGGCGAAGTCACACGGCGCCCCACCCTCCCGTCATTCCCGCGAAAGCGGGAATCCAGCCGACCTCTCCACCCGCACCGGCAGCGGGAACGCCGCACTGGATCCCCGCTTCCGCGGGGATGACGGAGGAAGCAGTTGGAATGACGGCGAAGTCACACGGCCCCCACCCTCCCGTCATTCCCGCGAAAGCGGGAATCCAGCCGACCTCTCCACCCGCACCGGCAGCGGGAGCGCCGCCCTGGATCCCCGCTTCCGCGGGGATGACGGACAAAGCAGTGGGAATGACGGCGAAGTCACTCCACCCCGCCCAGCACGTCCCTCAGATAGGCAATGTGCCCCCGAAAGGCGCTCGCCCCCGCCTCGGTCGCGGCGACTCGCGTGCGCGGCTTTTTGCCCACGAAGTCCTTTTCGAGCCGCACATAGCCGGCCTTCTCCAGCGTCGAGAGGTGGCTGCCGAGATTGCCGTCCGTCGCCTCCGTAAGCGCGCGCAGCCGCGTGAACTCGAGCGGCTCGCCCTGCCGCTCGGCATGCAGCGCCGCCATGATCCGCAGGCGCAGCGACTGGTGGATGATCTCGTCCGGCCCCGTCATCAGACCTTCCTCAGCCACAGCCCGCCCAGCACCAGCCCGCCGCCGCCGACGGCCGCGATCCAGAAGGCGAGATACGGCTTCAGCATCAGGAAGCCGATCATCGCCAGCACGAACACCGCGGCGCCGATCCACGCGAACCGCCGCATCTTCCACGAGCCCGCGACCACATAGACCAGCCCGAGCAACAGGGCCGGAAAGACGAGGTACGGCTCGGGCCGGGCCGGCGCGAACACGGTGAAGACCGCGGCCACGAACAAAGCGATGAAGAGCAGCGACACGACCAGCGCGCCGAGGCTCGGCGGGCGGACTGCGGCGGGCCGCGCCAAGGTCCGCGCATGCGCACCGATCGCCGCCGATCCGGCAACGCCGGCGAAATCGAGCGCCATCCAGATGAACCCCCACTCCTCCATCGGCCTCACGCCCATCGCGGCGTAGCCGACGATCCAGACCGCGCCCCAAAGAAGGAGATGCGGACTGGCGTAATTGTAAGCGCGCGCCTCGATCGTCCGCGCCGTCGTCGCATCGACTTCGCGCAGCGCGCTCGCCGCTTCCGCCTGGGATATCGCCACCTGAGCCTCCTGTTGTTCACTCTGAAGCGCAGAGTAGGCACAGCGGTGCGCTCTGTCAAGCAGAGCGCTTTGCCAGTGGCGCCAGCGCCGCCAACCTTGCCTCGGCCCCCGCCGTTCCCTAGCTGTTCACCCGTGACCGACTCCCGCTCCCTCTCGTCCGAGCCGCGCTACCTTTCCGGCCTTAATCCGCCGCAGCGCGAGGCCGTGGAGACCACCGACGGCCCCGTCCTCGTCCTCGCCGGCGCCGGCACGGGCAAGACCGCCGCGCTCACCGCCCGCCTCGCCCACCTCATCGCCATGCGCCGCGCCTGGCCGTCGGAAATCCTCGCCGTCACCTTCACCAACCGCGCCGCGCGCGAGATGAAGGAGCGGGTCGGCCGCATCGTCGGGGACGCGGTCGAGGGGATGCCCTGGCTCGGCACGTTCCACTCGGTCTGCGCCAAGATGCTGCGCCGCCACGCCGAGCTCGTCGGCCTCCAGTCCAATTTCACGATCCTCGACACGGACGATCAGCTGCGCGTCATGAAGCAGCTCATCCTGGCCGCGGACATAGACGAAAAGCGCTGGCCCGCCCGCGCCCTCGCAGGCCTGATCGATCGCTGGAAGAACAAGGGCTGGGGCCCGAGCCAAGTCGATGCCGGCGAGGCGGAAGCCTGGTGCAACGGCCGCGCCGCCGAGCTCTACCGGCAATATCAGGAGCGCCTGCGCGTCCTCAACGCCTGCGACTTCGGCGACCTCCTCCTCCACATGCTGACGATCCTGCGCACCCAGCGCGAGGTGCTGGAGCTCTACCAGCAGCGCTTCCGCTACATCATGGTCGACGAATATCAGGACACCAACCAGGCCCAGTATCTCTGGCTCCGCCTCCTCGCCCAGGAGCGCAAGAACATCTGCTGCGTCGGCGACGACGACCAGTCGATCTATTCCTGGCGCGGCGCCGAGGTCGCGAACATCCTGAAGTTCGAGGCTGATTTCCCCGGCGCCAAGATCATCCGCCTGGAGCAGAATTACCGCTCGACGCCGCACATCCTCGCCGCCGCCTCCGGCCTCATCGCCCACAATGGCGGCCGCCTCGGCAAGACGCTCTGGACCGAGGAAGGCGAGGGCGAGAAGGTCAAGGTCGTCGGCGTCTGGGACGGTCCGGAGGAAGCGCGCCGCATCGGCGAGGAGCTGGAGACCATCCAGCGCCGCGGTTCGCTCGACGACGCCGCCATCCTCGTCCGCGCCCAGTTCCAGACCCGCGAGTTCGAGGACCGCTTCATCGCAATCGGGATGCCCTACCGCATCGTCGGTGGTTTTCGCTTCTACGAACGCGCCGAGATCCGCGACGCGCTCGCTTATCTGCGAGTCATCGCCCAGCCCGCCGACGACCTCGCCTTCGAACGCATCGTCAACGTGCCGAAGCGCGGCCTCGGCGACAAGGCCGTCGCCAAAATCCACAGTCTCGCCCGCGCCGAAGGTCTCCCGCTCATGCAGGCCGCCGCCGTCATCCTCGATACGGACGAACTGACCGGCGCCGCCCGCCGCTCATTGAGCAACCTCGTCGGGGATTTCGCCCGGTGGAGGAGCCGCCTCGCCGAACTGCCCCACCCCGAGCTCGCCCGCCTCGTGTTGGACGAAAGCGGCTACACCGCCGCCCTCCAGGCCGACCGCTCCGCCGAAAGCGCCGGCCGCCTCGAAAACCTCGCCGAACTGACCCGCGCCATGGAGGAATACGAAACGCTGGGCGCCTTCCTCGAGCACGTCTCGCTGGTCATGGAGAACGACGCCGACCGGGACACGGAAAAGGTCACGATCATGACCATCCACGCGGCGAAGGGCCTCGAATTCGGCACGATCTTCCTCGCCGGCTGGGAGGAAGGCGTCTTCCCCTCCCAGCGCGCCCTCGACGAAGGCGGCCAGGCGAGCCTCGAGGAGGAACGCCGCCTGGCCTACGTCGCGATCACCCGCGCCCGCCGCAAATGCTTCATCTTCCACGCCGCCAACCGCCGCATCTACGGCCAGTGGACGAGCTCGATCCCGAGCCGCTTCGTCGGCGAGCTCCCCGACCCCCACATCGACCAGGAACACACGATGAGCGGCGGCGAAAGCCTCTGGCGCGCCAACTGGTCCGAACGCGCCGACCCCTTCGCCGACGTCGCCCGCGGCACGGGCCGCGGCCCCGGCTGGCAGCGGGCGGCAACGGGAGGCGCCTTCGAACGCGCGCCCAGCCGCGTCCAGGAAGTCCGAGCGTCGGCGGTCAGCCTCGGCAACCCGGGCCGCGGCGACATCGCACTAGGTCAGAGGGTCTTCCACTCGAAGTTCGGCTACGGCACCGTCGCCGAGATCGAAGGCAACAAACTGGAGATCGACTTCGAGCATGCGGGGCGGAAGCGGGTGCTGGACAGTTTCGTGACGGTGGCCTGAGAGGGACATCGTTGTTTTCTACTGGTCAACGTGGCAGATATCGTCCGATTATCAGCTAGCGTTATGACTGTCCCAGAACCGTCTCAGAGTGGTCGATCGAGGTGGAACTCGCTCGAAGTGGCTAAGCTGATCTCGTCGGTGCTGACTCCAGCGGCGCTGGTATTTGCTGGACATCAGCTTTCCAACCGTCTCCGTGAGAATGATCAGACGATAGAGCAGCACAAGCTGATTAAAGTAAGACGGGCTGAAATTTGGGAACGGATTAGCGAAGAAGTTGATCGCTCTTGGGCTTTGCTTGGCGAGTCACATCATGGCGATCGACCGTTTGACTACGCAAAATTGTTGACGTCGCTAAATCGCTCTCTCACTTATGTGAGCACCCATGATCCCTACTTCAGCCCCAACTTCTGTAGATCGTTCTGGCTGTACTCTCTGAACGCGAACAATGTCGGACTGGGGATGCGGGAAATGCGCCGGAACCCCAGGGACAGGGCACTCGCCACCAGCGTCAGTGACTCATTCGGGATAACCCACGATGCGCTGATGGACCTGATGCGCGCGGCGCGTGAAGAATTGTCCCCGCTTAACAACGCTCCAGCCCATCAAGAGCGCTGCTCATTTCCGTCGGATGGCCTGAGAAATAGCAACACGCACACGGACGGGCAGCAAGAGAACCAAGGAACGCCCACAACGACTGGGCCTCCGGAACATAATCGCGCGTCCTAAGCCGCCTCCACCACGATCTCAGCCTCCCGCGCCCGCGCTACTGCGAGTTCGTGCGCCGCCTGCATGCGCATCAGCGTGTCCGCCTTAAGGCCGAACGCCTTTTCGAAGCGGATCGCCATTTCAGCGGAAAGGCCGGCATTGCCGTTGAGGAGGTTGCTCGCCGCCTGGCGCGTGACGTGGAGGCGCTCGGCGAGCGCCGTCACGCTGAGACCCGCGGGTGCGACGATCTCGGCGCGGAGCCATTCGCCCGGATGCACTGCGAAGCTGGGGTGAAGCTTGATCGCCATCAGTGATAATCCTCCAGGTCCATGTCCTCGATCGCCCCGTCTTCACCGATCCCGAACGTCAGCCGCCAGTTCCGTGTCACCGTCAGCGACCATTCGCCCTTGCGGTCGCCGGTCAGCCTGTGCGCCCCGAAATTCGGCGGCACCGTAAGTTCGTCCTCGGCCTCGATGGCCGCGAGGAAGGCGAGCATGTTCCGCAACCGCTCCACGACTTCGCTTGGCAAGCCCTTCGACGTTCCGGTCTCCGCAAACCTGCGCAGCGCCTTGTTCCGGATGCTGCCGATCTGCATGCCGCCTTTTGCCGTCTATGCCGCAAAGTGTCAATTGACAGGCGACGAGTGCTACCCCTGTTCGCCCCGCCTCCGCCGTCTTAAAGAGCCCAGATGACCGAAGAAGACCCGCCCGTTCGCGACGGCCGCCTGCTCACGGCGGCGGTGTGCGTCGCCGCGCTTGCTCTCTGGTTCGCGGCGATCTGGTTTATTTTCGGGGACATGATCTGATGGACTTCGACGACCTGCTCGGCCGCTATTTCGGCACCGCGGAGCTGGCGAACGTTGAGCCCGGCGCGCTGGCGGCGGGGGTGGAGCGGATGCGGGTGGATCTCGGGCTGGCGCGGGATCCGGGGCAAAGGTTCGGGCTTTGGGCGGTGCTGCACATGCTGGGCGCTGCGCCCGATCTCGACGTCGCCTTCAAGAACGCGAGCGAACGCGATGCGGCGCGCAACTTCATGGACATGGCGGACCGGCTGAGCGCCGCCGACTGACCCGCGCCTTGCGACTGACCCCGCACCCGGCATCTCGCGCCAACAGCTAGTGCCAATTCCCAAGCGGCGGCGGCGCATTCCGCCGCCCGGCCCGCCTCCTTCACTCACAAACCCAGCTTTTCCGCCGCCCCGCGCGCCCTGGCACACTCCCTGCATCACACGTCGCATCAGCAAGGGGGATCGCACGTGGAGCTTGGAAGCGCAGCAAGGGTGGGAGTGCCGGCCGCAATCGCCATGTTCATCGCGGCCGCCCTCATCTCCCCCGCCGGCGACTGGCTCAGCATCGAGCGCCTCGAAGAAAGCCGCGACGCTCTCGCGGCCCTCGTCGAAGCGCGCCCGTTCCTTTCCGCCGCCGCCTTCCTCCTCCTCTGCATCGCCGCCTCCGCCCTTTGCTTCCCCGCCGCGCCGCTGATCGGCATCGCGGGCGGCGCCCTTTTCGGCTTCTGGCCGGGGCTCGTGCTCCTCAGCCTCGGCTTCACGATCGGGTCGACGCTGGCCTGCCTCGGCTCGCGCCACCTGCTGCGCGCCTCAGTGCACGCCCGGTTCGGCAGCCGCCTCGCCGCGATAGACCGCGGCTTCGCGCGCCACGGCGCCGCCTATCTCCTTGCACTGCGCATCAACCCGCTCGTCCCTTACTGGCTGGTCAACCTCACCCTGGGGCTCACCGCCATGCGCTTGCGCACCTACGTGCCGCTGACCTTCGCGGGTCTTCTCCCGGCCCTGGTCATCTATGCGAATGCGGGCAGCGGGCTCGCGGCGGCGCGGGGGGCGAGGGATCTCGTGTCGCCCACCTTGCTCGCCTCGCTCCTCGCGCTGAGCCTCCTCCCGCTGGCTGCCGACTGGGCGCTTGGCCGCGCCGGCCGGCGCCTGCACGAGCCTTCGCGGCTAATCTGAACCCCTGCCGCCGCGCCCCGCCAGCGCCCCGCCCGCCGCGCCGCCGACCACCGCGCCCGCGAAGATCTTGGCGATGTCGAGAAAGCCCGCCACGTCCCCGTCGTCCGGGTGGAACAGCCCGAAGGCGCCGAACACCAGGGTGAGCAGCACGGCGAGGACGAGGAACATATTGTCCTGCAGCCAGTCGCCGAACCCGCGCCGACGCCTCCCACCGCGAAGCTCGGCGTCGAAAGCGCGGTAGACGTGGACCGGCCGGAGCGGCTCGCCCGCCGCATCCTCTTCCGCCTTGCGCCGCACCTGCGCCAGCGACCCGCGAGATAATCGTCCCGCGCGCTTTCGAAAACTTGATCGTCCGCATTCGACGCCATCCGCCTTCCCCCCAAAGCAATGATCCGCGAAGCTTAGCCGAGCGAGCGTAGCGGACAAGCGCGGCGTCGCGATTGCGGGCGTTGCCCCGACACCGGAGCACCCTTAAGGCGCGCCCCTGATGGCCTCCACCGCCCCGCCCCCAGTTCCGCCGCCGGCCGCGCGCGAAGACATAGGCCCGCACCCGTTCCGGATTCGCGACTTCCGCTTCTATTGGGCCGCCCGCCTCTCGGCGACGCTGGCGCTATCGGCGATGATGCTGATCATCAGCTGGCAGGTCTACGACGTCGCCCGCACCGGCGGGATGAGCATGTCCGCCGCCGCCGCGCAGCTCGGCCTCATCGGCCTCATCCAGTTCGTGCCGCTCTTCGCCTTGACGCCGATCACCGGCTGGACCGCCGACCGGCTCGACCGCCGCCACATCGCCCGTGCGACGCTGGCCATGCAGATCGTCGGTGCGGCCGTGCTCGCCTGGGCGACCTGGTCCGGCACGCCAAGCCTGACGATCCTTTTCTCGGTCGCCTTTTTGACCGGCATCGTCCGCGCCTTCTCCGGCCCGGCGCTCGGCGCGCTCGCCCCCAACCTCGTCCCGGCCAAGACGCTGCCGCGCGCCATCGCGCTTTCCTCCATCTCCTGGCAGGCGGGGATGGTCGCCGGCCCGGGCCTCGGCGGCTATCTCTACGACTGGCGCCCGGAAGCCTCCTACCTCGCCGCCACCGCCCTCTTTGCCATCGCCTTGCTCTGCCTGTTCGCGATCGGCCCGGTTGCGCGTCCCGCCGTGGTGCGGGGCCGCCACCCCATCCGCCAGATGATCGACGGGCTGACCTATGTGCGCACCAACCGCCTCGTCCAGGCGGCGATCACCCTCGATCTCTTCGCCGTCTTCCTCGCCGGCGCCACGGCTTTGCTTCCCATCTACGCACGCGACATCCTGAAGGTCGGCACCGAAGGACTCGCCCAGCTCGGCGCCGCCCCGGCGCTCGGCGCGGTCGTCACCGCCTTCTTCTTCTCGTTCCGGCCGCTGCGCACCAATGTCGGCGTGAAGATGCTCGCGGCGGTGGTCGTGTTCGGCGTCGCGACCGTCGCCTTCGGCCTGTCGACCTGGATGCCGCTGTCGCTCGCCGCCCTGTTCGTGGTGGGATCGGCCGACATGTTCTCCGTCTTCGTCCGCCAGTCGCTGATCCAGCTCTACACGCCGGACGCCATGCGCGGCCGCGTCGGCGCCGTATCGCAGCTCACCATCTCGGCCTCGAACGAGCTCGGCGAAGCGGAATCGGGCTTCCTCGCCGCGGCGGTCGGCCCGGTCGCGGCGGTGGTCGGCGGCGGCATCGGCGCGATCCTCGTCACCCTCCTCTGGGCGAAATGGTTTCCCGAGCTGCGCCTTGCGCGAAGCTTCGATCCACCCGATGTGACAGAAGACAATCGAGCGAAGGAGCAATCGCCATGAGAGCGGGCAGCATCACCGACACCATCGGCAACACGCCGCACATCCGGATCAACCGCCTGTTCGGCGACGCCGAAGTCTGGGTGAAGTCGGAGCGCGGCAATCCCGGCGGCTCGATCAAGGACCGAATCGCGCTCGCCATGATCGAGGATGCCGAGCGGTCCGGCGCGCTCCGCCCCGGCGGCACCATCGTCGAGCCTACGTCCGGCAACACGGGCATCGGCCTCGCCATGGTCGCGGCGGTCAAGGGCTACCGCCTGATCCTCGTCATGCCCGAGAGCATGAGCCTCGAGCGCCGCCGCCTGATGCTCGCTTACGGCGCGAGCTTCGATCTCACCCCCCGCGAGAAAGGCATGAAGGGCGCCATCGCCCGGGCCGAGGAGCTGGTCGGCGAGATCGAGGGCGCCTGGATGCCCCAGCAGTTCGAGAATGCAGCGAACATCGAAGTCCACCTGCGCACCACCGCCCAGGAGATCCTCTCCGATTTCCGCGACGAGCCGATCGACATCCTCATCACCGGCGTCGGCACCGGCGGCCACATCACCGCCTGCGCCCAGGTGCTGAAGAAGGAATGGCCGGGCCTGCAGGTCTTCGCGGTTGAGCCCACGCTTTCCCCCGTCATCTCCGGCGGAGCGCCGGGCCCGCACCCGATCCAGGGCATCGGCGCCGGCTTCGTCCCCGGCAACCTCCACACCGCCCTCCTCGACGGCGTGATCCTGGTCGATCCCAGCGACGCCAAGGAAATGGCCCGCCGCTCGGCTCGCGAGGAAGGCATCCTCGTCGGCATCAGCTCGGGCGCGACGCTTGCCGCCATCCGCCAGAAGCTCGCGGAAGCCGGCCCCGGAAAACGCATCCTCGGCTTCAACTACGACACCGGCGAGCGCTACCTCTCCGTCCCCGACTTCCTCCCCGAGGAATAAGGCGAGGTGCGGGGGGCAGGCGCATGATCTACAGAGAACATGCCCTGCCCCCGGCGGCCCGTGCCGCCGCCTTTTGCGCATGGCGCTTCGCCATGGAGCCGGGCGATCCGGAGACCGTCCTCCACAGCGTTCCGCCCGACGGCACCGGAAACCTCCTCCTCGTCCTCGGGCCGGACGGCACCCAGGTCCGCCGCCTCGTCGGGCCGAGCGTCGCCGTCCAGAGCGGACCCATCCACGCGGGCTGGCTTTACGCGGGCCTGCGCCTCCGCCCCGAATGCGTCGCCTCGGTGACCGGCCGCGACCCCGCCACCCTCGTCGGCACCAGCGAGGACATGGAAGGCCTCGATCCCCTCTTCGCCGCCCTCGCCCGCCTCGCCGCCGACGAGCCCGACTGGGCACTCGGCGCGGCCGAGGCCGAGTGGCTAGGGCTCCGGCGCGGCGACGCGGCGGTGGCGCACGCCGTCGATCGCCTGATCGCGAGCGGCGGCACCGCCCCGATCGCGGCCGCAGCGGCCGCGGCCGGGCTGAGCCCGCGCCAGCTCCGCCGCCGCTTCGCCGCGGCGACCGGACTCTCGCCCAAGCAATATTCCGGCGTGCAGCGCGTCCGCCGTGCCCTCATCCTCTCGCTCGATACCGCGCGCTGGGCCGATGTTGCGGCGGAGGCGGGCTATGCCGACCAGCCCCACCTCAACCGCGCCGTACGCACCCACTTCGGGACGGCGCCGCGCACCATCGGCTTCTATGTCGGCGGCATCCGCCACGTCTTCGTCGAACAGAGCGCGTCGGAACCTGGCGCGGCTCCGGCTGGATCATGGCTCCCGACGGCACCAGCACCCCGTTCCGGTCGCAGGAGACCGTGACCTCCCGCGCTCGGGCGCGGCCTTCCCCGCCGAAGGGCGCCGGTCAGCGGTCCTTTCCGCCGCTGCCGGCCGATGCCGCTTCGTAGACGAGGAAGCCGAACCCGACCCCTGCTGCGGAGGCCGCGTTGACGATGCAGTCGCGCTGCGCGTCGCCGAGGCGCGGCACGCCGTTCTTCGGGCCGGCAAGGGTGAGGATGCCCGCCTCCACCCGCAGGCCCGTGCCGGCCGCAGTGCCGCAAAAGGCTTCCAGCCGCGCTCCGAATTCGGCCAGCGTCTGCTGCTGCGGATCGAAGGCGGGCAGTGCCTCGAGCCGCCCCCTCTCGGCGAGCCAGCGGCGGGCCATGTCCCGCGCGCGGCGGGCGACGACGGCGGCCCAGGCGTCGCCGTACCGCGTGTCGGCGTCCGGATCGTCGAAGCGGGTCAGCACGCCCGTATCGGCGGACGCCGCCGCGACGCAGGCCAGCGTCGCGTCGGGCGGAACGCCGGCACCCGCGATGAAGACCACCTCCGATTGCAGCGCCCGCTCATGGCGGACCGCCACGCGCCCGGCGTCCACGCCGCATTGCGCCAGGCGCTCCTGCAGATTGCGCACGGCCGCGGCCGGCGGCGCCTGAAGACCGAGGGCGGCAAAAGCGAGCGCGAAGAGCATGGCGCCAGCCTATCGCGCCGCTTCCTCTTCCGCCAGCCGCGCGACCTGGAGCCACACCTGCCGCTCGCGTTCGGCATCTTCGACGGCGCGGTGACTGACATGCGCGGCGCGCCCTGCCTCCGCCGCCCGCGCCAGCACCCGCGCGACGGCTGCCTCCACCTCCGCCTCGGGCAACGCGGCGGCGAGGATCGCGCGGGCCGTCTCCGCGCGCGCTTCCTCCGTGTCCTTGAGCCGCAAGGCATGGCGCGGCAGGCCGGCGCCGCGCAGGAGCTGGCTCAGCCACTTGCCGTCCCACGACGGCGCGCTGGCATAGACCGCGTGGCCGCCGAGCGCGCTCAGCAGCCGGTGCGCCACCGCTTCGACCGGCAGGCCCTCCGCAAGCAGCGTGGCGCGCGCAATGCCGTGAATCGCCTCGGAGCGCGGATCCCAGTCGGTCCATTCGGCCGGCGGGCGGATCCGCATATTCTCGCAGCAGCCGTCCTCGAACACCCAGCCGACCTCGATCGGATAGCTCTCCTTGCCGAGGGAAGAGGCTTCGAAATCGATGAAGACGCGCATGCGCGGCGAACGCACGGCGCCCGCTCCGTCTCCACGGGGCGTCCGCAGTGGACGCCGGGCCGCGGCTGCCCCATGGTGACGGCTGCGAAACGGGGAAGGAACCGGACATGAGGAAGCTGCCATTGATCGCCGCCGCGGGCGTGCTCGCGCTCGGCGCCTGCAACGTCAACGTCTCCAGCAACGACGCTTCGACCCAGAATGCGATCGAGGACGTGCAGGCGGGCGCGGCCGATCTGGTGAACGGCGCCGGCAACGTCGCCGCCGACGTGGGCAACGAGCTCGGCGACGTCGCGCGCGACGCGGGCAACACCATCGGAGACGCCTCCCGCAGCGCCGGCAACGCCGCCGACCGCGTCGGCGACGCCGCTCGTGATGAAAAGACGGAAGAGACCGGCAATCAGGCGCGCTAGGCGGCTGGCCTTCTAGGCGCGGCCGATCCAGGCGAGGTGGGCGCGGGCATAATCCTGTGCCGCCGCCTCGAGGAGCCGCGCCCCCGCCTCCGGGGTAGCCAGTGCCGGATTGGAGCCGATCCGCCCGTCCGGGAAGCGCCGCCGGTAGTCGGCCGCGTCCGAGAAGCTGCCGTCCGGCGCGATCGCCGGGTGCATCTCGGCCTGCTTGACCTGGTCCGGGAAGGCGGCCTGCGTGATCGCGACCTCGGCCGGCGTCGCGTGGCTCCCCTCGGCTTCGCCGTACAGCGCCTCGCGCAGCCGCGCCGCCTCGGGAAGCTCCCACCAATTGGTGAGCCGGCACTCCGCCGGCGCCGCATTCGACGCCGGCGCGAAGCTCGACGCACTGTAATATTCGGCAAACGCCGCGCCCACGGTCGCGACGTTGCCGCCATGGCCGTTCAGGAAGGCGATGCGCGTGAAGCCGTTCCGCGCGAGCGAGGCGATCACGTCCGCCACCACCGCGATCAGCGTCGAGGGGCGCAGCGAGATCGATCCGGGAAAGCCGAGATGATGCTGCGCCATGCCGACGGCGATGGTCGGCGCGACGAGCGTTCCCGAACGCTCCGCCGCCGCCCGCGCGATGAGCTCGGCGCAAAGCGCGTCGGTGCCGATGAGCCCGTTCGGCCCGTGCTGCTCTGTCGAGCCGATCGGCACGATGATGTCCTGCCGTTCGCTGAGATAGGCTTCGACTTCGGGCCATGTCCTGAGGTCGAGCCGCACGTTGCCGGCGGGCGTCATCGCGCTTCCGCCATCGCGTAGAGGAAGTCGACATAGCCCATCGTCTGGTCGACGAGGCCGGCGACGCGCGGGTTCCTCGGCTCGATGACGAAATACTCGTCCGGCGCATGGGCGCCGCCGCCGGTGCCGAGTCCGAACTGGCCGGCGGGAAGCCGCAGCGGATCGCCGGTGAAGACGAAGCCGGGCCAGGAGCCGGCGAGGCGCGGGAAGAGCGTGAACGGCACGTTGCCCCGCGTGAACACCGCCTGCTGCGCGCGGATGACGCGGCTGTCCTCCGCAGTTTCGGTCGGATCGTAGCCGCCCGACATGTTGACCTCGATGTCGCCGAAGCCGCGCCGTTCGAGATGGGCCCTGAGCTTGGGAAGCGAGTCGGCCACGGTCATGTTCGGCACCAGCCGGAGGTCGAGCTTGGCGACGCCGCGCGACGGCAGGATCGTCTTGCCGCCCGGCCCGGTATAGCCGGCGACCAGCCCCTCGATGTTGACGGTGGGCTGCGACACCAGCCGCTCCATCGCCTGGGTGTAGGGGAGATCGTCGATCCACCTCGGCACGCCGAGCCCGCGCCGCATCTCACCCTCGTCGTCCTGGCGCGCGCTCTCCGCGATCAGCGCCCGCTCCCGCGCGGTCAGCGCCCGCACCCGCTCGAACCAGCCGTCGATCGCGGGCGTGTTGCCGCCGTCGGCGACGAGCGTGTTCAGCGCCTGGACGAGGTGCCAGACCGGGCTGTCCACCGCCGCCTTCAGGCTCGAATGGACATCGCGCGCCGGTCCGCGGCCCCAGCGTTCGCCCGTCGCGACCAGCTCGAGCTCGATGATCCCCTTCGCGCCGAGGTTGATCGTCGCCGCGCCTTGCGCGTCCTGCTGCGCGAACGGGATGATGACGCCCTCGGCGCGGCGCATGGCGGCAAGCACTTCGGGATCGCGCATCGCGTTGGCGAAGTTGGGCGATCCGATTTCTTCCTCCCCTTCGGCAAGAAGGACGAGGTTGACCGGCAGCCGCCGTCCGGAGGCGCGGAAGGCGTGGAGCGCGGCAAGGAAGGCGCCTTCCGGCCCCTTCTGGTTGACCGCGCCGCGGCCGCGGATCGCCCGGCCGAGCGGATGGTCGACGATCCGCGCCTCGAGCGGCGGCGAGGCCCATTCGGCCGGGTCGTACTGCTTGACGTCGTACATGAAGTAGATGCCGACGGTGCGCGGCGCCCCGGCGTCGATGACTCCGAACACGGCCGGAACGCCGCCGGTCTCGACCTTGCGCACCCGCGTGAAGCCGGCCTCGGTAGCGAGCCGGGCCATGTAGTCCGCGCCCTCGGCGACGTTCAGCCGCTCGGCGGCAATGGTCGGGAGTTTGATCCAGTCGCGGATGCGCTCGACCGAGGCCTGGTAGCCCTCCTGCGCCGCCGCACGGATTGCGTCGCGATCGCGGCTGCTCCTGCCCTGCGCGAGGGCCGCGCCCGGCGCGGCGACAGCAACTGCCGCGGCCGCGCCTGCGGCGGCGAGGATCGTGCGGCGGTCGGCGGCAAAGCCGCGGTCTCTCTGGTCGGTCATGAGGCTTCCCCTGTCGTTCGTCGCGGCGAGTAGACAGCGCCGCGCCTGCGCCGTCCAGAGGCTGCGGAGGAACCTGCGGCCCGCGAGCGGGTTCGTTACGCCAAAGGAGTGATGTGCCATGGACGAACGGGAACGGATCGTAGAAGTCGAGCGCGAGCCGGTGGTGGAGCGCCACACGACGGTGGTTTCCACGGGCGGCGACCGCGGCGGCGGCGGCGGGACCATCATCGCGGTGCTGGTGCTCATCGTTGCCCTGATCATCTTGTTCCTGATGTTCGGCCGGGGCCTGATCGGCGGCGGCAGCGACAAGACGGACATCAACGTCGACATCAAGACGCCCGAGCTGCCGACGACCGCGCCTTCGAAGTAATCGAGGCGCCTCCCGCCGCGCGGTCGCTCAATTTCGCGGCGCGTGGCGGCGGTAGCTCAGCGCTTCGGCCACATGGACCCTGCGGACCTCGTCGCTTGCCGCGAGGTCCGCGACCGTGCGGGCGACGCGCAGCACACGGTGATAGCCGCGCGCCGAGAGCCGCATCGCCTCGGCCGCCTGGCCGAGCAGGCGGCGGCCGGGCTCGTCGGGCGTCGCCACCGAGTCCAGCAGCTCGCCGTCGACTTCGGCGTTGGTCCTGATGCCCTTCCCCTCGTAGCGCTCCGTCTGGACCGCTCGCGCGGCGGCGACTCGGGCGCCCACCTCCG
Source organism: Allosphingosinicella sp. (assembly GCA_036399655.1). GTDB lineage: Bacteria > Pseudomonadota > Alphaproteobacteria > Sphingomonadales > Sphingomonadaceae > Allosphingosinicella. The sequence continues at coordinate 23,358 of DASWMS010000078.1, forward strand.
CGGACCCTTCCGCGGGCGGCGGCAGCACGAGGTCGGCGGCGGCGACCGCCTGCACCTCGACATGAAGATCGACCCGGTCGAGGAACGGGCCGGACACCTTGGCCTGGTAATCGGCGGCGCAGCGCGGGGCGCGGGAGCAGGCGAGCGCCGGATCGCCGAGATGGCCGCAGCGGCACGGGTTCATCGCCGCGACGAGCTGGAAGCGCGCCGGGAACGTGACGTGGGCGTTGGCGCGGGCGACCTGCACAGCGCCGGTCTCGAGCGGCTGGCGCAGCGAATCGAGGACGCTGCGCTGGAATTCGGGAAGCTCGTCGAGGAACAGCACGCCGAGATGGGCAAGGCTGACTTCGCCCGGCCGGACCCTCAGCCCGCCGCCGACCAACGCCGGCATGGAGGCCGAATGGTGCGGCGCGCGAAACGGCCGCGTACGGACCAGCCGCCCGTCGACGAGCTGCCCCGCGACGCTTGCGATCATCGAGACTTCGAGCGTCTCGGACGGCGTCAGCTCCGGAAGGATGCCGGGCAGGCAGGCGGCGAGCAGCGACTTGCCCGCGCCGGGCGGCCCGCTCATCAGCAGATTGTGCCCGCCCGCCGCCGCGATCTCGAGCGCGCGCTTGGCCGTTTCCTGCCCCTTCACCTGCCCGAGATCCGGCCCGCCGGCCACGCGCTCCGCCTCGCCGGGACGCGGCGGCGAGAGCGCAGCGCCGCCGCGCAGGTGGTTGAGGAGCGCGATGAGGTCCGGCGCGGCGATCACTTCGATCGTCCCGGCCCAGGCCGCTTCCGGTCCCTGCGCGGCGGGGCAGATCAGTCCCAGGCCGGCCGACGAGGCATGCAGCGCCGCAAGGAGCACGCCCGGCGACGGCGCGATCCGTCCGTCGAGCCCGAGCTCGCCGACGACGACGTAGCCGGCGATCGTCTCCCGATCCACCGCGCCCATCGCGGCAAGCAGGCCGACGGCGATGGGAAGGTCGTAATGCGAGCCTTCCTTGGGAAGGTCGGCGGGCGAGAGGTTGACGGTGATGCGCTTGGGCGGGAGCGCGAGGCCGATGGCGGCCAGCGAGGCCCGCACCCGCTCCCGGCTCTCGGCGACCGCCTTGTCCGCCAGGCCGACGATCACGAAGGCGGGGAGGCCGCTCGCAATCTGCACCTGCACTTCCACGGCGCGTGCCTCGAGGCCGAGAAAAGCGACCGTTGCGACGTGCGCCACCATCCGGACCCCCCGATATTCATCCGTTTCCGATGAAACGCAGTCCATCTCTGAGCATTTCCGATCACTTGGCGAAAGCCCCGATCGACACCAGATTGGACCTAATGGCTTGGGCGGACACATGGCAGCGGGTGAGCCGGACGGCACCGGTGCGCTACACTTTGGTCGGCGTCGGCTGCTTCCTCATCGCGCTGACGCCGCTCGTCGGGCCGATCCCGGGTCCGGGCGGCGTGATCGTCTTCGCGGCCGGGCTCAGCCTCGTCCTCAAATATAGCGGCTGGGCGAAGCGGCTCTACGTGCGCTTCAAGAAGAAGCATCCGAACAAGGGCCGCTGGGCCGACTGGGGCCTGCGCCGCGCCAGCGCCGCCCGCCGCGAGGAGCTTTCGAAAGCGCACGAGATGGCGGCGCGGGCCGAGGCCCAGCCCTATCTGGGCGATTGACTTTGCGGGCGTCCTTGCATATCCGCCCCCAAGCACGGCCGCTTCCGTTGGACGCGGCCCTTTTCTATTCACGTACGTACTGAGGAATGAGCGATGAAGCGCACCTTCCAGCCGAGCAATCTTGTTCGCAAGCGCCGTCACGGCTTCCGCGCCCGCACCGCCACCGTCGGCGGCCGCAAGATCCTGGCTGCCCGCCGCGCCCGCGGCCGCAAGTCGCTGTCGGCCTAAGGCCGATCGCCGCGTTGCCCCCGCCGGCGACGCTCACCCGCCGCGCCGACTTTCTCGCCGCCAACCGCGGCCGCCGCGCGCCCATGCCCGGCTTCGTCCTCCTCGTCCGCCCCCGCGCGGATGACGGGGACACGTCCATGCGTCTCGGCATCACCGTCACCAAGAAGATCGGCAACGCCGTCGTCCGCAACCGCATGAAGCGCCGCTTCCGCGCCCTGGCGCGCGAGGTCTTGCCCGAAGCGGGCATGCCCGGCGCCGACCATGTCCTGATCGGCCGCTCGGGCGGCGTGGAGCGGGATTTCAGTGCGCTGCGTGAGGACCTGTTCAAGGCCCTGCGCAAGCTCGCCGGCGGCGCCGGTGCGGCGAACCGGGCTTCGACAGGCTCAGCCCTAGCGGTGAAGGGAGGACCCGTTGGAAATGAGGGTCTACCCCCCACCGCCAGCCCTGAGCCTGTCGAAGGGCGGATTGCAGAACGCGGACCGAGCACATGATCGCCAAGCTCCTCATCCTGATCGCGCGCGGCTGGCAAGTGGGCCCGTCCGCCATCCTGCCGCCGAGCTGCCGGTTCCAGCCGAGCTGCTCGGCCTATGCAATCACCGCGTGGAAGCGCTATGGCGCCCTGCGCGGAAGCTGGCTCACCGCCAAGCGTCTCGCCCGTTGCCACCCCTGGGGGGGATCAGGCCACGATCCAGTGCCGATGAGGCCAGTGCCGGTTAGGGAAGAAGGCTCCAAGTGAACGACCACAAGAACATGATCATCGCCGTCGTCCTGTCGGCCCTCGTGCTGTTCGGATGGCAGGTGGCGATGGACAGCTGGATGCCGACGGCGAGCGAGCCTTCCACCAAGATCGAGGACGGCCGCCAGCTTCCGGTCGCGCAGAAGAGCGGCCAGCCGACCGGCAGCCCCGGCGCCGCGCCCGCCGCCACTACCGCCGCGACATCCGGGCCCGCGCGCCCCGCCCCCGCGCCCCGCCTCGCCATCGAGACGCCGAACCTGCGCGGCTCGATCAACCTTCGCGGCGCGCGGATCGACGATCTTCTCCTCACCCGCCACAGCGCCACCATCGCCGAGAACAGCCCGCCCGTGCGCCTGTTCGCTCCCGAAGGCTCGGGCCACGCTTATTACGGCAGCTTCGGCTGGAGCGGCGCCGGCGCCGCGCTCCCTGGCCCCAACGACGTGTGGCGCCCGAGCGGCAATCGCCTGACGCCGTCCACGCCGGTGACGCTGAGCTGGGACAACGGCCGCGGCCAGCTCTTCGAGATCGTCCTCTCCGTCGACGAGGGCTACATGTTCACCGCCGAGCAGCGCGTCACCAACCGCTCCGCCGGCGCCTTCGCCGCGCGCCCCTACGCCCTCGTCAACCGCGCGGGCCCATCGCCCGATCCGGACAGCTGGACCATGCATGTCGGCCCGGTCGGCGTGTTCAACGGCGGCGCCGATTACGACAACAATTGGGACGTGGTCGACGAAGCCACCCGCACCTTCAACACGCGGGGCGGCTGGCTCGGCTTCTCGGACAAATATTGGCTCGCCGCCGTGATCCCGAACCAGGGCGCGAGCGTCGAGGCGACCTTCCGCAAGGTCGGCAGCGCCTACCAGGCCGATTACCAGGGCCAGCCCACCGTGCTCCAGCCGGGCCAGGGCCAGCGCACGGTTTCGCGCCTGTTCGCGGGCGCCAAGGAAGTGCAGCTCCTCGACCGCTATTCGGAAGCGCTCGGAACGCCGCTCGAGCGGGCGATCGACTGGGGCTGGTTCCGCTGGGCCATGATCCCGATCTTCTCGCTCCTGAACTGGCTGTTTGCCGCGATCGGCAATTTCGGCGTGGCGATCATCTGCCTCACGCTGATCGTGCGCGCCTTGCTCTTCCCGATCGCACAGCGCCAGTTCGCGTCCATGGCCTCGATGCGGGCGCTCCAGCCCAAGATCAAGACGCTCCAGGACCGCTACGCCGACGACAAGCCGCGCATGCAGCAGGAGATGCTGAAGCTCTACAAGGAGGAGAAGGTGAACCCCGCCGCGGGCTGCCTTCCCATCCTGCTCCAGATCCCGATCTTCTACGCGCTCTACAAGGTGCTGCTCCTTGCCGTCGAAATGCGGCACGAGCCGTTCGCGCTCTGGATTCGGGACCTTTCCGCGCCCGATCCGCTCTCGCCGGTCAACCTGTTCGGCTATCTCGACTTCACGCCGCCGGGCTTTCTCGCCATCGGCGTGCTGCCGATCCTGCTCGGCATCACCATGTGGCTCCAGTTCCGCCTCAACCCGGCGCCGATGGACCCCGTGCAGAAGCAGGTCTTCGCCTTCATGCCGTGGATCCTGATGTTCCTGATGGCGCCCTTCGCCGCGGGCCTCCAGCTCTACTGGACGGTCAACAACATCATCTCGATCGCCCAGCAGAAGCTGCTCTACAGCCGCCATCCGGCGCTGAGCGCCCCGCCCGCGATGGTGGAAGCGGTCGCCAATCCGCCATCCCCGCCTTCTCCACCGGAGGGCACCGGCGGCGGGCGCCGCAAGGGCAAGGGCAAGGCGTGACCGACGAAGAAAGCGCCGTCGCCGACGAGGCCATGGACGAGACGGCCCGGAAGCTCTTTTCCGGGCCGATCGCCTTTCTGCTGTCCGCGCCGCAATTGAAGTTCCTGCCGACCCCGACCGTGCCCGAAGTCGCCTTCGCGGGCCGCTCGAACGTCGGCAAGTCCTCGCTCCTCAACAAGCTGTGCAACCGCGCCGCCCTCGCCCGCACGTCGAACACGCCGGGCCGCACGCAGGAGCTCAACTTCTTCGAAGTCGGCGAGCCGCTGCGCTTCCGCCTCGTCGACATGCCCGGCTACGGCTTCGCCAAGGCGCCCAAGGACGTCGTCAGGAAGTGGCGCTTCCTGATCAACGATTATCTGCGCGGCCGCGCCGTTTTGAAGCGCGCCCTCGTCCTGATCGACGCGCGCCACGGCGTGAAGGACATCGACCGCGAGATCATGAAGATGCTCGACGACGCTGCGGTCAACTACCACCTCGTCCTCACCAAGGCCGACAAGATCAAGGCGACCGATCTCGACGAGGTCACCCGCGCCACGGAAGCCGAAGCCCGCACCCACAGCGCCGCTCATCCCGAAGTGATCGTCACGTCGAGCGAAACCGGGCTGGGCATCGATCGGTTGAGGCGTGCGGTGGTCGAAGCGGCGGCGGTCTGACGATCCTCTTTCCCGTCATCCCCGCGAAAGCGGGGATCCAGCGGGAGCATCGGTCCTCGCCGGAACTTCTCACAGGCCGCCTCGATTCCCGCTTTCGCGGGAATGACGGCGTTGATTGGAGACGTGCGTGCTGAAACTGATCATCGGCAACAAGGCCTATTCCTCCTGGTCGCTGCGCGGCTGGCTGGCGGTGAAGCAATCGGGCATCGCCTTCGAGGAGATCACCGTCCCGATGTTCGACGAGGATTGGGAAAAGCGCCGCGCCGGCGACGAATTCGCCCCTTCGGGCGGCAAGGTCCCCGTCCTGTGGGACGACAAGGCCGTCATCTGGGACTCGCTCGCCATCGTCGAATGGCTCGCCGACAAGACCTCGAAAGAGCGCTACTGGCCGGTCGACGACGCCGCCCGCGGCATGGCGCGCTCCATGGCGTCGGAGATGCACTCCTCCTACGACAATCTGCGCCGCGAGCTTCCGATGAATCTGCGCACGCGCTTCCCGCCGAAGCAACTCGCCGACGGAGTCGCCGCCGAGGTGAAGCGCATCCTCGAGCTGTGGGCCGAAGCCCGCGCCCGCCACGGCAGCGGCGGCCCCTATCTCTTCGGCACGTTCAGCGCCGCCGACATCATGTTCGCGCCGGTGGTCACCCGCTTCGTCACCTATTCCGTCCCGATGCCGCGCTTCGCCGCCGCCTACATGCAGGCCATGCTGGACCACCCCTGGCTCCAGCAATGGATCGAAGCCGCGCAGGAAGAGCCCTGGGTCATCGACAAGTACGAGACGCAGCCGGAGGCTTGAGGCGGCGCGGCACAAGGCCGCGAGTACAGGGTCTGGTGGAAACCAGCACGAACCTCGCCACTCGGTTCGAGCGAAGTCGAGAACCGCCTTCGAGCGAAGCGAGAACCCGAGCGCTGGAGGAAAAGAAGAAGGGCCTCGACTTCGCTCGGCAACGGTCCTCGACTTCGCTCGGACCGAACGGATGTTGGCCGCAGAGCCAGCCCTCCGCCTCAGTAAGCACTCCCATCCTTGTGCGTGAACCGCCCACTCGCGGCATCGAGATGCATGTCCACGTCCGGATAATGGCAGTCCGTCGTGACCACCCGCCCCACCGCCACGAACACGCACGGCGCGTCCGACCGGTTCACCAGATGATGCCCGTTCGGAGCCCCCTTCGGAAACGCCGCCACGTCCCCCGCCCGCATCGCGGTCTCGCCCTCCTCCTCGATCAGCACGGCCTCGCCCGAAAGCATCACCACCAGCTCGTCCTCGCCCTCGTGCCAGTGCCGCTGGCTCGATATTCCGCCGGGCTCCAGCGTCACATGGCTGACTCCGAAATCCTCCAGCCCGGCCGCCGGAGAAAGCCGCCGGTAATGCCGCTTCGCCATCGCCTCGGCAAAGGGCGGCGGATAGCCGGTTCGGTTCGTGCTTTCGATGGCGTCGAGGTCGAGCTTCGGCATGGTTCACTCCGTCGCAAGAGGCGGAGGCCTCCCCACCCGTTCGGGCTGAGCTTGTCGAAGCCCTGCCCTTCTTCCGGGCGCATGAAAGCAGGAAGGACAGCGCTTCGACAAGCTCAGCGCGAACGGAGTGGGTGGATATTCCGGGACAATGCACTAGGCCGCAGCCCATGAGCGGTTCAATCGATCCCGTGGCGCTGGCGCAGCGCCTCATCGCCTGCCCCAGCATCACGCCGGCGACCGGCAAAGTGTTCGACGTTCTCGAAGAGGCGCTGGCAAGCATCGGCTTCGAAGTCCACCGCTTCGTGGCCGGTGAAGCCCCCGACGGCCCGGTCGAGAACCTTTTTGCCTCGCGCGGCAGCGGATCGCCGCATCTCGGATTTGCGGGGCACCTCGACGTCGTGCCGCCCGGCGAAGGCTGGACCGGATCGGCGTTCGAGCCGGAAATCCGCGGCGGGCTCCTCTACGGCCGTGGCGCCGTGGACATGAAGGGCGGGATCGCCGCCTTCGTCGCCGCCTGCTCCCAGGTCCCGCCCGGCCCCGGCACGGTCAGCCTCATCATCACGGGCGACGAGGAAGGGCCCGCTACCTACGGCACGCCGAAGCTCATGGAGTGGATGGCCGCACGCGGCATCCGCCCCGACATGATCGTGATCGGCGAGCCGACGTCGGAAGCCCGCCTCGGCGACGTGGTCAAGATCGGCCGCCGCGGCTCGGTCAACATGTGGATCGACGTTCCGGGCACCCAGGGCCACGTCGCCTATCCTCACCGCGCCGACAATCCGGTGCCGAAGCTCGCCCGCGTCCTCGCCGCACTCGGCGCCCTCCGCCTCGACGACGGCTCCGACAGCTTCCAGCCGTCCAACCTCGAAGTCACCGCGGTCGAGACCTCGAGCAAGGCGACCAACGTCATCCCCGGCCGCGCCCGCATCCAGCTCAACATCCGCTTCAACAACCTGCAACGCGGGGAAGACCTCGTCGCCCTCGTCCGCCGCACCGCCGCCGAGGCCGCGCCGGGCGCGACTGTTGAAGCCAGGATTTCCGGCGAAGCCTTCCTGACCCCCGCCGGCCCGATCTACGAGATCGTCCGCGAAGCCATCGTCGCCGAGACCGGCATCGAGCCCAATCTCTCCACCCACGGCGGCACCTCCGACGGCCGGTTCCTGATTGCGCTCTGCCCGGTCATCGACTTCGGCCTCCCCAATGCCACCATGCACAAGCTCGATGAGGCGGCGGCGGTGGAGGATATCCAGGGCTTGGCGAGAATCTACGCCCGCGTTATCCGGGCGGCGCACGGGACATAATCACCTTCCGACCTCGTTCGTCCCGAGCGAAGTCGAGGGGCGCATCCTCAGCGGCAGTGCAGCGCACCTCGACTTCGCTCGGTACGAACGAGGTGGTGCTCCTCAACCCTCCCGCTTCCGCCTGAGCACGATATAGAGCGCCCCCTGCCCGCCATGCCGCGGGTGCGCGTTCCTCACGGCCGCAATGTCCGCGGCGTGGCGCGAGCCGGCGAGCCAGTCCCCCACCGCAGCCCTTATCGCGCCGCGCGCCACGGGGCGGCGATCGTCCGACGGCGGCCTGCCGGTGATCAGGAGAAGAAGCCGCGCCCCGTCGGCGATCGCCTGGTCGAGCCTGCGGTCGAGGAGGTCGTAGGCGGTCGCCAGATTGTGGCCGTGAAGGTCGACGGTCACGTCCGGCGAGGCGAGCCCGCGCGACAGGCGCCGGTCCCATGTTCCGTCGAGCGTCGTCCCCGGCTTCGGCTTCGGCTTCTTCGCTGCGGGAGCCGGCGCAGGCGCGGCCGCCCGCTTCGGCTTCGCTGTCGCGGCCACAGGCGCAGGCGCAGGCTCCGCCTTCACCGCCTCCGCACACGCCGCCGCGGCCGCCTCGGGCTCGAGCGGCCGCACGGTCGCGACCACCTTCGCCCACAGGGCGCGCTCGTCAGGGCTGAGTTGGCGTCGCACCGGCCCGGTGCCTCTCGATGGTTCCGCGCGGCAGGAGCAGCCACGCCCGTCCGCGTGCCTGCATGCCCCCGGCGATCGCCGCCGCTTCCTCGCCCGGGCCCCAGAAAGTGTCGAAGCGGTTGGCGCCGCGAATGGCCCCGCCCGTATCCTGCGCCACCCAAAGCCCGTCGGCGCGCGGATCGGACATCGCGACGAGGAGCACCGGGGCGCCGAGCGGCACGAAGCGCGGATCGGCCGCGACCGTGACGCGCGGCGTCACCGGCCTTCCGAGTGCCCCGAGCGGCCCCGGTCCGGTCAGTTCCTGGAAGAAGACGTAGCTCTTATTCTCGCGCATCAGCGCCCGCCCCTCCTCGGGATGGGCGGCGAGCCACTCGCGGATGCGCTGCATCGAGACCGGCGGCTGGACCAGCCCGCGCTCGCGCAGCAGCCGCCCGATGGCGACATATTCGCGGCCGTTCTGCCCGGCATAGCCGATCCGCATGACGCCGCCGTCGGGCAGGCGCAGGCGCCCCGAACCCTGGATCTGGAGAAAGAACAGGTCTGCCGCATCGGCGACCCAGGCGATCTCCAGCCCTCGCCCGGCGAGCACGCCCGCCTCGATCTCCGCGCGCTCATGATAAAGGCCGAAGGCGCCCGTCTCGTCCACCCGCCCGCGCCCGCGTGCGCCGGTCTGCGGATCGGCGTCGAGCAGGTCGGCGGGCTTGGCATAGACCGGCACGTCGTAGCCGGGCCGACGTTCCCGCGAGCCCCGTATTTCGGGCTCGTAATAGCCGGTCGCGAAGGCCGTGCCGTCGCCGACCTGCACGCGCTCGAACCGATCGCGGAAGAAGGCGGCCATCGCGGTCGGAGCGGTCAACGCCGCGCTTTCCTCGCAAAGCGGCCGCCAATCCTCGCGGCGGGTGAGCCCGCTCGGATCGTCCCGGCTGAGCAGCGACGGGCAGGAAATGCGGAATGCGCGCCACGCCCGCTCCGCCGCGTCGGGCGCAGGATCGTAGGACGGTCCCTGAGTCAGACCTGCCGCGACGGCGTTCGCCGGCTCGGGCGGCGGAACCGGCGTCGGCGCCGGCGGCTCGGGCTGAGGCTGCGGAGCGGGCTGCTCCGGCTGCGGCGCCGGTAAGGGCTCGGGCCGCGGCACCACGCGAGAGCAGGCGGCGGCAAGCAGCAGGGCGGCGAGGAGAAAGGGACGCAGGGTCATGACCTGGGCATAGCCGGATCGGCGCGCTCTCCGATAGTCGCGGATGTTACGGCCCGGGGCCGCCTCGTCCGCCTCAGCCGACCTCGTCGGTGTCGACCAGCAGCCAGTTGGGATCGCCGGTGCCGAGAGTGCGGCGGAAGGTCCAGATGTCGTTGGAGCCCACCGCATCGTTCATCGTGCCGCCGACCACTTCGCCCGACGCGTCGCGGGTCACGGCTGCGATGGCGGCGTCGAAGCGCACCTCGATCTCGGCGGTGCGGCCGGTGAGGCGTGCATCGTCGATCACCGCCCGCTCGATCGCGATCAGGCGGTTGTCGAGCCGGTGTCCCGCCGCTTCGCGCTCGGCGATGGCCTGGTCGAACGAGGCATAGACTTCGGGCGAGGTGAGGAAGCGAAGCGCCTCGCGGTCGCCCTTCCAGAAGCCTTCCAGGATCATCCGGTAGGCGCCTTCCGCCCCTTCGAGGAAACGGGCGACGTCGAAGCCCGGATCGGCGGCGATGATCGCGCGGATGCCGGACGCGGCGCCTTCTTCGTAGACGAGGCCGGGCACTTCCCGGCGCTCGGGCTCGGCGCCCGCCGCGGGAACCGCGACGTCGGCCGCGGGGGCCGCCTCGGGCCGGGTGACCGGCTGCTCGTGACCCGTCCTCTGGCCGAGTACCGCGTAGAGCCGGAGGCCGACGAACAGGGCCACCAGGGCAAGCAGGACGATTTCGAAGGTCACGATCTACTCCTAAACGCGCCCTCCTACATAGGTCGGAACGGCGTGCGATTCAAATGGCGGACATGGAACGCGCGGCAGCCTGCACATGTTGCGCGCGACCCGCTCCCCTGCTACGCCCGCCGCCCTGTGGCCGGACATCGGATGCGGCCGCTTATTCCTTCCATTTTTTCAAGGGTTTCGAGACAGATGGCCGACGAGCAGGGCGCAGCGGGCGGAGCGGATTTCATGAGCGGCGGCGATCAGTTCCCCGAAGTCGGCGTCATCTCGCAATATGTGAAGGACCTTTCGTTCGAGAATCCGGCCGCCCCGGCGGTCTTCCAGTGGCAGGGCCAGCCGCAGATCGACGTCCAGTTCAACATCGGCGCCCAGAAGGTCGGCGACGACGTGCACGAAGTCGCCCTTCGCATCGAAGTGACCGCCAAGGCGGCCGAAGGCACGGCCTTCAAGTGCGACGTCCTCTATGCGGGCCTGTTCGCGATCCGGAACCTGCCGGAGGATCAGCTCCAGCCCTTCCTCCTCGCCGAAGCGCCGCGCATCCTCTTCCCGTTCGCGCGCCGGGTCATCGCCGATCAGGTCCGCGACGGCGGCTTCCCGCCGCTGATGCTCGATCCCATCGATTTCGCCTCGCTCTACATGCAGCGCCAGGCGCAGCTCCAGGCCGAGCAGACCGGCGCCCAGACCGGGGACGTGTTCGGCCAAGCCTGACGCGCGGCCTCGCTACGAAGGGGGCACGATCATGAACCTCATGAAGGCGATCGGGACGATCGGCGGCCTCACCCTGGTGAGCCGCCTGCTCGGCTTCGCGCGCGACATGATCGGCTCGCGCATCCTTGGTGCGAGCCACGCCAACGACGCGTTCAACGTCGCCTTCACCCTTCCCAACATCTTCCGGCGGCTCTTCGCGGAAGGTGCCTTCGCGTCCGGCTTCGTGCCGCTGTTCAGCCGCCGGCTGTCCTCGGGCGGCGTGGAGGACGCGACCAGATTCTCGAACGACATCCTCGCCGTCTTCATGCCGACCCTGCTCCTCATCACGGTTCTGTTCGAGATCGTGATGCCCGGCTTCCTGTGGCTGATCGTCGCCGATTATGCGGAGACGCCGGGCAAGTTCGAGCTGGCGGTGGAACTCACCCGCTACACATTCCCCTATCTCCTCTTCATCAGCCTGGTCGCCTTTCTTTCGGGCGTCCTCAATTCGCTGACCCGCTTCGCCATCGCCGCCTTCGCGCCGGCCCTGCTCAACATCGTCCTCATCATAGCTATCCTCGTGGGCCCCGGCGGCGACACGCCCGAGCAGCTCGCGACGACGGTGCGCTACATGGCGATCGCCGTCTTCCTTGGCGGCATCGTGCAATTCGCCATGTGCTGGGCCGCGGTCAGGCGCGCCGGCATCAAGCTCCACTTCGGCCGCCCGCGCCTGACGCCCGCGGTGAAGGAGCTCGTCATCCTGATCCTGCCCGCGACGGTGGCTGCGGGCGTCTACCAGATCAGCCAGCTCTTCTACACCTTCTTCGCCTCGCGGCTCGGCGAAGGCGCGCTCACCAACCTCTTCTACGCCGACCGCCTGAACCAGCTTCCCTTGTCGATCATCGGCACCGCGCTGGGCACCGCGATCCTGCCCTCGATCAGTCGAGCCATCGAGCGGCGCGAAGACCACACCGCCTCCGACATCCAGGCCCGCGCATTCGATCTCGCAATGCTGCTCACCCTGCCCGCGACGCTGGCTTTGTCCGTCACGGCGTATCCGATCATCGCCGCGCTCTTCCAGGGCGGCAACTACCAGGCTTCGGATGCGGCGATCACCGGCCAGGTGCTCGCCATTCTCGTCCTCGGCCTTCCGGCCTACGTGCTGGTGAAGGTGCTGACGCCCGGCTTCTACGCCCGCAAGGACGTCAAAACGCCGGTCTATATCGCAATGACCATCCTCGCCGGCTCCATCGTCGCCAACTTCGCCCTCATCCCGGTGCTCGGCATCTACAGCCTCCCGACCGTGACCTCGATCGGGGCATGGCTGAACTTCGTGCTCCTGTTCGCGATCCTCGGCTTTCGCGGCCACTTCCGCCTGCCCGGCTGGCTCGTCTCACGCCTCGCGCGCCAGCTCGCCGCGGCGGTGCTGATGGGGATCGTCCTGTTCTTCCTCCAGCGCCTCCTCGGCGACATCTTCACCGGCGGCTTCGGACACCGCGCGATCGGCCTCGCCCTGATCGTCGGCACGGGCGGCATCGTCTATTTCGGCACCGCCTGGGTGATCGGCGGCATCGGCCGCGAGGATTTCAAGACACTCTTCCGCCGCGCCAAGCCGGAAGAAGCGCCGCTCTCCGAAGGCAATTGATGATGCGTATCGTCTCGGGCATCCAGCCGACCGGCAACCTCCACCTCGGCAACTACCTCGGTGCGATCAAGCGCTGGGTGCAGATGCAGGACGAGGCGGAATGCCTCTATTTCCTCGCCGATCTCCACGCCATCACCGTGTTCGTCGATCCCGCCGAGCTCGCCGCCAACGTGCGCGAAATGGCGGCGGCGCTCATCGCCTGCGGCGTCGACGAGAAGAAGTCCGTCCTCTTCAATCACGCGCGCGTGTCCGCCCATCCCGAGCTCGCCTGGATCCTCAACTGCACGGCCCGCATCGGCTGGCTGAACCGCATGACGCAGTTCAAGGAGAAATCGGGCAAGAACCGCGAGGGCGCAAGCATCGGCCTCTACGCCTATCCGATCCTCCAGGCCGCCGACGTCCTCCTCTACCAGGCGAGCCACGTCCCCGTCGGCGAGGACCAGAAGCAGCATATCGAACTCATCCGGGACATCGCCACCAAGTTCAACACCGACTATCGCGAGATTTTCGCCCTTCCCGAGCCGCTGATCGGCGAAGCGGGCGCGCGGATCATGTCGCTGCGCGACGGCAGTGCCAAAATGTCGAAGTCGGACCCATCGGATATGAGCCGGGTCAACCTGACCGACGACGCCGACACGGTCGCGCAGAAAATTCGCAAGGCGAAGACCGACGCCGAACCGCTTCCGGAGTCGATGGCCGACCTCGGCCACCGCCCGGAGGCGAAAAATCTCGTCACCATCTACGCCGTCCTCGCCGACGAGACTCCGCAGGCCGTCCTGTCCCGCTTCGCCGGGCAGGGTTTCGGCGCCTTCAAGCCCGCTCTCGCCGACCTCCTCGTCGAGACCCTGCGGCCGATCAAGTCCCGCCTCGACGCTTTGCGCGGCGACCCCGCCGAGCTCGACGGCATCCTGACCCGCGGCGCCGAGCGGGCGAGCGCAATGGCCCGGCCCACGCTGGACGCCGCCTACGAAGCGGTGGGGCTGAGGCGTTCGGCCTGAGGCCTAGGCGCCGCAAACCGCCCTTCGACAAGCTCAGGGCTGGCGGGAGTGGCAGCTCCCGCAGCTTCGGCTGCGGCAAGACGTCGGATTCTATCCACTCCGCCAGGGCTGAGCCTGTCGAAGCCCGCTTCACGCGCACCGGCCCGATCCAGCTTCCCGCAGCCCATCTTCCTTCAGGCACGGTTCAGCGGCTTGTGGTAAGGGCAAGTCCTTCTATATACAGCTATATCCGGAAATTCTCCGAAGGAAGGGCCGCGTACATGTCTCTCCAGAAGAAGTTGCTCGCGGTCGCCGCGCCGATCGCTCTCATGGGCCTCAGCGCTTGCGCCACCGGGCTCCCCACCCAGGTTTCCCGCTTCCAGGCGATGCCCGTCCCGCAGGGCCAGAGCTTCGTCGTCGTGCCCGCCGAGGGCGAAAAGGGCGGTCTCGAATTCTCGCAATATGCGAGCCTCGTCAGCCGTCATCTCTCGACGCTCGGCTACCGCGAAGCGCCGTCCGCCGACTCGGCGAATTTCGTCGTCGAGCTCGACTACGGCGTCGATCAGGGCCGCCAGCGGATCGTCTCGCGCCCCGATCCCTTCCCGTCCAGAGGCTGGGGATACGGCTTCCGGCGCCCTTATTACTCGCGCTACGGCTACGGCCGCGGGTATCGCAGCCCGTTCTACTACGGCTGGAACGATCCCTACTGGTACGGCGGCGGCTTCCAGGACCGGATCGAGAGCTACACCGAATATACGAGCGACCTCGAGATGAACATCCGCGGCAAGGGCGGCGAGCCCTTGTTCGAAGGCCGCGCGCAGGCGCGTTCGACCACGGACGATCTGACCGCGCTCGTTCCCAACCTCATCGAAGCGATGTTCACCGGCTTCCCCGGCCGCTCCGGTGAGACGGTGCGCATCACCGTCCCCACAAGGCGCGACCGCCGCTAAGCGGAGGCGCGAGCGAAACGGACGAAAGAGCGAGGGCCGGCCATCCGGTCCTCGCTTTTTTTGCGTCCGGCGCAGCGGCGTTCTACGGTGGCTAGGCACACGCCCTGCCGGAGATCCGCCATGCTCGACCGCCGACGCTTCATCCTCACGTCTTCGGCCTTCGCGGCGGTGCTCGCGGCGGGCCGCCCCGCCGCGGCGCTCGCTCAGCGACCCAGGCGCAGCGGCGCGGCGGCGGCGCTCGATGCGCTGATGGAGCGCGGCTACCAGGAGCTGGTGCTGAGCGATCCCGAGGCGCGAACCTCGCTCGGCCTCGACACCGGCGCCCATGCCGCAGCCAAGTCGCAGCTCCAGGACCGCTCGCCCGCGGCGATCCGCCGGCGCCAGGATCAGATGCGGCAGTTCGACAACGCGCTCCTCGCCATCGACCGTGAGTCGCTGAGCGGGATGGACGCAGTCAATTACGACACGCTGAAGGCTTACGGCGAGACGGTCATCCGCGCCTACGATACATTCACCTACGGCACCCACAGCTGGCCCGAGCCCTACACCGTCAGCCAGCTCGGCGGGACCTATCAGGGCATTCCGGATTTCCTCGACAGCCAGCACCGGATCGAGACCGCAGCGGACGCCGAGGCGTATCTCTCCCGCCTCTCCGCCTTTGCGCGCGAACTCGACAACGAAACCGGGCGTCTGCGCGCGGAATATGCGTCGGGGGTCACCCCGCCGGATTTCGTCATCGACAAGACGCTGACCCAGCTCGGCAATCTGACCTCGACCCCTGCGGCTCAGTCCGGCCTCGCCACCTCGCTCGCCCGCCGCACCCGCGAGAAGAACATCTCCGGCGACTGGGCGGCGCGGGCGGAGCGGATCGTCACCGGGGAAGTCTACCCTGCCCTCCAGCGCCAGGCGGAGGTCATTCGCGGCAAGCGCGCGTCCGCCGTGCACGATGCAGGCGTCTGGCGGCTCCCCAAGGGCGAGGAATATTACGCCTACGGCCTGCGCTACGCGACGACCACCAACATGAGCGCGGACGAAATCCACCAGCTCGGCCTCGACCAGATCGCCGAGCTCGGCGGCCGGGTCGACACCATCCTGCGCGCGCAAGGCATGACCCAGGGCACCGTGGCCGAACGGATGCGCGCGCTCGGAAGCGATCCGCGCCACGTCTATCGGAACACCGACGCCGGCAAGGCCCAGCTTCTTACCGACCTCAACGGCCAGATGGCCGACATGCGCCGCCGCCTCCCGCGCTACTTCGGCCGCCTGCCGCGCGCGAACGTCGAGATCAGACGCGTGCCGCCGGCGATCGAAGCCGGCGCGCCGGGCGGCTACTACCAGCCGCCGGCGCTCGACGGCTCAAGGGCCGGCGCCTACTACATCAACCTGCGCGACACGTCCGAATGGCCGAAGTGGACGCTTCCGACCCTCACCTATCACGAGGCGCTCCCCGGCCATCACCACCAGATCGCCCTCGCGCTGGAGGCGGAGGGCATTCCGATGCTCCGCCGCCTCTCCAACTTCTCGGCCTATACGGAAGGCTGGGGCCTCTATTCCGAGCAGCTCGCCGACGAGATGGGCGTCTACGAGAACGATCCGCTCGGCCGCGTCGGTTATCTGCAAAGCTTCATGTTCCGCGCCGCGCGCCTGGTCGTCGACACCGGGCTCCACCACAAGCGCTGGAGCCGCGAACAGGGCATCCAGTACATGGTGGAAGCGCTGGGAGATCAGGAAAGCTCGGTCGCGACCGAGGTCGAGCGCTATGCCGTCTGGCCGGGCCAGGCGACCAGCTACAAGGTGGGCCAGACCCGCTGGGTGCAGCTTCGCGAGAACGCGAAGCGCCGCCTTGGCGCCGACTTCGACATCCGCTCCTTCCATGACACGACGCTCGCCGCCGGCGCCATGCCGCTCGACGTTCTCGAGCGAGTTGTCGACGATTGGGTGACGGAGCGGCAGGGCGTGCGGGGCTAGAGCCTCAGCGCCTCAGCGCTGCTGGACGAGCCAGGCGCCGGCGATCACCAGGGTGACGCCGGCGACTCGCTGGAGCGTGATCTCCTGCGCGGCGAGGCCGAAGGCGCCCACCTTGTCGAGGAGCAGGGCCATGGCGAGCTGTCCCGCAATGCCGACCATCAGGAAGAATGTGATGCCGAGCCGCGGCGCGGCGAACGCCGCGATGGCGACAAAGACCGCGCCGTAAAGCCCGCCCGTCCAGGCGTACCAGGGAAGGCCCCGCACCGCCTCCGCGTTCGGCCGGGCGCCCATCGCTAGCGCGACCACGATAAGCGCTGCGAAGCCGACGGCGAACGAGACGAGCGCAGCGTTTACCGGTGAAGCGACGGCCCGCGACAATATCGCATTGGTCGGCGCCTGAAGCGCCACCAGGGAGCCGGCAAGGAAAGCGCCGACCAGCGCGGCCATCCAGAGCGGATTCATCGCGCCGCCGCCCTCGCTGCCGCTTAGCTTTCGAGCTGGCGGGTGAGGAGGCGGATGTCGGAATCGAGTTCCGGATCCTGCGCGCGCAGTTTCTCGATCTGCTTCACGGCGTGGATCACCGTCGTATGGTCGCGCCCGCCGAAGCGGCGTCCGATCTCGGGCAGGCTGCGGGGGGTCAGCTGCTTGGAGAGGTACATGGCGACCTGGCGGGGGCGGGCCACTTCGCGCGCGCGGCGGGCCGAAGTCATCTCGGCCTTGCGGATCCGGTAATGGTCGGAGACGCGGGTCTGGATCTCGTCGATCGAGATGCGGCGCTGGTTGGCGCGCAGGGTCGACGCCAGCACTTCTCCGACGAAATCGAGATCGATCGGGCGGTTCTGCATCATCGAATAAGCGGCGATGCGATTGAGCGCGCCCTCGAGTTCGCGGACGTTCGAGCTGATCCTCTTGGCAAGGAACATGACGACGTCCTCGGGCACCTGCACGTCGGGCAGCGCCTCGAGTTTCTTGAGGATGATGCCGAGCCTCAGCTCGAGGTCGGCCTGGTTGATGTCGGCGACGAGGCCCCAGCTCAGGCGCGAAAGGATGCGCGGCTCGATGCCGTCGAGGTCCTGCGGCGCACGGTCGGAGCTGATCACCAGGCGGCTGCCCGCCGAGATGATCTCGTTCATCGTGTGGAAGAATTCTTCCTGGGTCGATTCCTTGCCGGCGATGAACTGCACGTCGTCGATCATCAGCAGGTCCGCCGAGCGCAGCTGCTGCTTGAACCGGATCGTCTCGTTGGCGCGCAGTGCCGCAACGAACTCGACCATGAACTTCTCGGCCGACATGTAGATGATCTTCGCCCGCGGCTTCAGGCGGTGGAATTCATGTCCGATGGCGTGGAGAAGGTGGGTCTTGCCGCGTCCCGTGCCGCCGTGGAGGAAGAGCGGATTGAAGACCACGGTCTTGGCCGTCGCGAGGGTCAAGGCGGCGTTGTAGGCGACCTCGTTGGCCTTCCCGACGACGAAATTCTCGAAGCGGTAGCGGGGCTCGAGCGCGACGGCATAGATGTGCGCGGCCTCCGCCGGCGCCGAGTCGGACGCGGGCGCGGGGATTTCGACGATCGCGGCGGTGCGCGGCGCGGCGGCGCCGACGCCGATCTTCACGTTGCGCACGGCGGGAAGCGTCGCCCGCCACGCCATGGTCAGCCGCTCGGAGAAATGGGTCTGCACCCAGTCCGCCATGAACTGGGAAGGAAGCTCGAGGCGAAGCGTGGCGCTTTCCGGGTCGAAGCTGCCGAGCGCGATCGGGCGCAGCCAGCCGTCGAACGTGCGCGCACCGCAATCGCGGCGCAGGCTGGAGCGGATCAGCTCCCAGGATGCCGGGATCGAGTCGAGCACTTCGTCGATCCCGCCCATCGCGGTCCCGGCCGACATTCGTGTCGCCGGGGACCCGGTCATAGCGTCGCCTTTGGCCGGCGTATGGTTCACGCAACAACCCCCTCTTCAAACTCGGTCGGCCGCTTTGCTACGGCCCTGTTCTCGGCGCAAACGTCCCCCCGCGGCGAAATGCCCCCCGGCCTGCCGCTTTGGATTATCGTTTTGCATTGGCCCCGACGGGCGAGCCGCCGGGAATGGTTTTCTGAGGGTTCGGAACCGGCTCCGCAACCGGAAAATTCACGCGACCGTCATAAAAATCCGTTGACACACGGTTTTGCGGGCTTTTTCGAAAACCCGCGGTTTTCTGCCGTTTTTCAAACCTGCATCGCGCGAATCGCGGGAATTCCTAGGGTTTTCGCGCGGGCGTCGTTCGCTACGTACCCGGCACGAAAAAGCCCGCCGGTAAGGGCGGGCTCATCGTAACGCAGATTAAGACCGGCTCAACCCAGAGCGGCGACTCGCTTGGTGAGTCGCGAGAACTTCCGCGATGCCGTGTTCTTGTGGAAGACGCCCTTCGAGACGCCGCGCATCAGCTCCGGCTGGACCTTGCGAATCGCTGCCTCGGCCAGCGCCTTGTCGCCGGAAGCGATCGCCGCCTCGACCTGCTTGACGAAGGTCCGGATACGGCTGACCCGCGCGCCGTTGATTTCCGCGCGGCGGGCGTTGCGGCGGATGCGTTTCTTTGCTTGCGGCGTGTTCGCCATCTTTGATGCCTCTGATCTCGAAATGAAAAGGGCGCGGCTTTCCACCGCACCCGCTCGACGCGCCCTCTACCGGGAGGCGGGGCACAGGTCAACCTCAACTGCGCTGGCAGCGCGCGCAAAAGAAGGTGGAGCGCCCCGAATCCACTCGCCGTCGAATCGCCGCGCCGCAATGGCAGGCTTCGCCCTCCCGCCCATAGACCCGCCACTGCTTGGAGAAGTAGCCGAGCTCGCCGTCCGGCCGTGCATAGTCACGCAGAGTCGAGCCGCCCGCGACGATCGCTGCGGCGAGCACCTCCTTTACCGCGGCGACGAGCTTCTCGAGCCGGTAGCGGGAGATCCGCCCCCCTGCCCTGCCGGGCGCGATGCCGGCCATGTGGAGCGCCTCGCAGACATAGATGTTGCCGAGGCCTGCGACGATCCGCTGGTCGAGGAGCATCGCCTTGATCGGCGCCGAGCGGCCCTGGAGCGCCTCCTCCAGCGCGGCGGCGGAGAACGAGTCGGAAAGCGGCTCCGGCCCCATTTTCGCGAACGGCACGTGCGCGTCGAGTTCCTCCGTTCGCACGAGATCGAGCGACCCGAACCGCCGCGGATCGTTCAGCGCCAGCACTCGCCCCTCGTCCGTCTCCAGCACAAAATGATCGTGCGTGCCGAGCGCGCTCGGATCGATCCGCCAGCGCCCCGACATGCCGAGGTGAAAGACTAGCGTGTCGCCCCGGTCGGTATCGATCAGCCCGTATTTCGCCCGCCGGCCGAGCGAGACCACCCTCGCGCCGGTCAGCCGCTGCCGAAGGTCAGGCGGGAACGCGCGGCGAAGGTCCGCCCGCCGCGGCTGGACCCGCGCCAGCCGCCGCCCCTCAAGGACGGGCCGCAGCCCGTTCACCGTGGTCTCGACCTCGGGAAGCTCAGGCATGGCGCCCAGCCTGCGCAATTTGAATCGTGCACATCTCCGGAAACCCCTGCTAGAGGCGCGGGCGATGGACAAGGTCAGTTTCGGTCACGAGGACGTCGAGCCGCAGGAAAAGACGCAGCGGGTGCACGGCGTCTTCACGAACGTCGCTCGCCGCTACGACCTGATGAACGACGTCATGTCGGGCGGCATGCACCGCGTGTGGAAGGACATGTTCGTCTCGCGCGTCCGCCCGAGACGCGGCGAGCGGATCCTCGACATGGCGGGCGGCACGGGCGACGTCGCCTTCCGCCTCGCCCGCTCGGGAGCCGAAGTCACGGTCGCCGACATCAACACAGACATGCTCGACGTCGGCATCGAGCGCGCCCGGAAGCGGGGCCTCGAGGGCCTCCTCTGGGCGCATGAAAACGCCGAGGCGCTGAGCTTCGCCGATGCGCAGTTCGACGCCTACACCATCGCCTTCGGCATCCGGAACGTGACGCACATCGAAAAGGCGCTCGCCGAAGCACAGCGCGTGCTCAAGACCGGCGGCCGTTTTTACTGCCTCGAATTCTCGCAGACGCGCTGGCCGGGTTTCGCGGGTCTTTACGAGCGCTACAGCCGCGATCTCGTGCCGCGGCTGGGCAAGCTCTTCGCGGACGATGCCGACAGCTACCGCTACCTCATCGAGTCGATCGAGCGCTTTCCGGACATGGAGAGCTTTGCGGCGATGATCCGCCGCGCCGACTTCTCCAACGTGCGCGCCGAGCCGATCCTCGGCGGCCTCGTCGCCATCCACAGCGGCTGGAAAGTGTGACCAGACCCGTCGTCCACGTCTGGCGGCTCCTCAAGTGGGGACGCGTGCTGGCGCGCCACGGCGCCCTGCGCGGCATCGAACGCGACGCCAACACGCCCGCGCCGGTGCGGCGCCTCGCCCGCATCGCGCGCTTCGGGACGCGCCAGAAGGCCGTTCCCGATTACGCCTCCGCCTTCCAGACGCTCGGGCCGGCAGCGATCAAGTTCGGCCAGGCGCTCGCGACGCGGCCCGACCTGGTGGGCGAGCAGGCGGCGCGGGACCTGACCCGCCTGCAGGACAGCCTCCCCCCTGCGCCGTTCGAGCAGATCCGCGCGTCGATCGAGCAGGCGCTCGAAAAGCCGATCGAAGACGTCTTCTCGCACATCGATCCGGAGCCGGTCGGCGCCGCCTCGATCGCGCAGGTGCACCGTGCCATCACCACCGAGGGCAAGCAGGTGGCCGTGAAGGTCCTCCGGCCGAACATCGAGGAGGATTTCGCCCGCGCACTCGATACCTACGAATGGGCCGCCGCCCATGCCGAACATTATGGCGGCGAAGTTTCGCGCCTGCGCCCGCGCGTCGTCATCGCGACGTTCCGGCAGTGGACGATGCGCGAGCTCGACCTGCGCCGCGAGGCCGCATCCGCCTCGGAGCTGCGCGAGAACCTGGTGGCGGAGAGCGGCTTCTACGTGCCGGAGATCGACTGGAGCCGCACGGCACGCCGGGTGATGACGCTGGAATGGATCGACGGGATCAAGCTCACCGACCGCGACGCGCTCGTCGAGGCCGGGCACGACCTCAAGGCCCTTGCCGCGACTCTGGTGCGTGCCTTCCTGCGCCAGTCGGTGATCGACGGCTTCTTCCACGCCGATCTCCACCAGGGCAACCTCTTCGCGCTCCCCGACGGCCGCCTCGCCGCGATCGACTTCGGCATCATGGGCCGCGTCGACCGGCAGGCGCGAATCTGGCTCGCCGAGATCCTCTACGGCCTCATCGTCGGCAATTACCGGCGCGTCGCCGAAATCCATTTCGAAGCGCAGTACGTCCCCTCGCACCACAATGTGGACGAGTTCGCGACTGCCTTGCGCGCCGTCGGCGAGCCGATCCGCGGCCTCCCCGTCAAGGACATCTCGATCGGAGCGATGCTCGACGGCCTGTTCGTCATCACCCGCGACTTCGACATGCAGACGCAGCCCCACCTCCTCCTTCTGCAAAAGACGATGGTGATGGAGGAAGGAGTCGCGACCGCTCTCGATCCCGACATCAACATGTGGGAAACCGCCGAGCCTTTCCTTCGCGAATGGGTGCGCGGCGAGCTCGGCCCCGAAGCGCAGATCGCCGATGCCCTCGTCCGCGACTTCCGCACCCTGCGCCGCCTCCCCGATCTCATCCGACGGCTCGACCATTATTACCCCCCGCCCGGCGCCGCTCCGCCCGATCCCAAGCTCCCGGACATCCTCATCGTCGAGCCGCACCATTACGGCCGCTACCTCCTCACCGCCCTCCTCGCAGCCGCGGCCGGCGCGGCGGCGGCGCTGACCCTCAGTTGACACGCGGCGGCTGAGGCATAGCTTAGGATCATGGCCGCCACCGCCCCCAAGCCGGAAGGCTCCGAGCTTCCACCCAAGCTCCTCGCCGAGGCACGCCGCCTCCACGTCGCCATCGCCGGCCGCAGCCAGACCGAGGTGGAGACCGCCGTTCGAGAAGCCTGGCAGGAGGAGAACCGCGAAGCTATCGAGGGCATCAACGCCTGGGTGGAGAAGAACGGGCTGCCACTTGATCGATACCGCGCGTTTTGATGCTGATCGACGCCTTCGACGCGCTCCTGACGGAATATTGAAGCGATGACCGGCAAGCGCATCCTCCTGATCGTCGGCGGCGGGATTGCGGCTTACAAGAGCTGCGAGCTGATCCGGCTGCTTCGCAAAAGCGGCTTCACCGTGCGCTGCGTGCTGACGGCCGGGGGGGCGCAGTTCGTGACTCCGATGACGCTGGCGGCTTTGTCCGAGCAGCCGGTGCATACATCGCTATGGGACCTCAAGGACGAGGTCGAGATGGGGCACATCCAGCTCAGCCGCGAGGCGGACCTCGTCGTGGTCTGTCCGGCAACGGCGGACCTTCTCGCGCGCATGGCGGCGGGGATCGCCGACGATCTCGCCACCACGCTCCTCCTCGCCACCGACAAGCCGGTGCTCGCCGCGCCGGCAATGAACGTCAGGATGTGGAAGCATGAGGCGACGCGGCGCAACGTCGCCCGGCTGCGGGCGGACGGCATCACCGTCGTCGAGCCCGACGAGGGCGAAATGGCGTGCGGCGAATATGGGCGGGGGCGGCTGCCGGAGCCGGCGGCGATCCTCGAGGCCATCGAAGCGCATCCGGCGTTGAGCGGGCGGGCGGCGCCGCCGCGGCTGACCGGCAAGCACCTCATCGTCACGGCAGGGCCGACGCACGAGCCGATCGATCCGGTGCGGGTGATCGCCAACCGCTCCTCCGGCAAGCAGGGTTTCGCAATCGCGGAAGCCTTGGCGCGGCTCGGCGCGCGCGTGACTTTGGTTGCCGGCCCGGTAAGCCTCGCCACCCCTGCCGGAGTCCACCGCGTTGACGTCCAGACTGCGCGGGAGATGGACCGGGCGGTGCAGGCCGCGCTTCCCGCCGACGCGGCAGTGCTCGTCGCAGCCGTAGCGGACTGGCGCGTGGAGCCGGCGCCGCACAAGCTCAAGAAATCCGAAGGGCCGCCGCCGCTCGAGTGGCACCCCAATCCCGACATCCTCCTCGCGCTGTCCGAGAGCCGGCACCGGCCGAAGCTCCTCGTCGGCTTCGCGGCCGAGACCAGCGACGTCCTTGCCCAGGCCAAATCCAAGCGCGACCGCAAGGGCTGCGACTGGATCGTCGCCAACGACGTTTCCGGAAGTGTGATGGGCGGCGCGCGCAACGCCGTCCATCTCGTCACGGCCGCAGGCGCCGAAAGCTGGGCCGAAGCGCCCAAGGAGGAAGTCGCCCGCCGCCTCGCAGAAAGGATCGCCGATGCCCTTCAATGAAGTCGGCATAAGGCTGAAGCGCCTCGCGAACGGCGAAGGCCTCCCCCTCCCCTCCTACGCAAGCGCCGGTGCGGCCGGGCTCGACGTCGTGGCGGCCGAGACGTTGACGCTTGCGCCCGGTGCTCGGCACGCCGTCGCGACCGGATTCGCGATCGCCATTCCGGAAGGCTACGAGGTGCAGGTCCGTCCGCGCTCGGGGCTGGCGCTCAAGCACGGCATCACCTGCCTCAACACGCCCGGCACGATCGACAGCGACTATCGCGGCGAAGTGAAGGTGATCCTCGCCAATCTCGGCGCCGAGCCCTTCGACGTGGTGCGCGGCGAGCGGATCGCGCAGCTCGTTCCCGCACCGGTGCTCAAGGCAAGCTTCGACGAGGTGGACGATCTCGACGCGACCGAGCGCGGCGCGGGCGGCTTCGGCTCGACCGGGAGGTGAGCCTCACCGACGCGCAGCTCGACCGCTACGCCCGCCACATCGTCCTGAAGGAGATGGGCGGAGAGGGGCAGCGAAAGCTCCTTTCCGCCACCGTCGTCGTCATCGGCGCCGGCGGCATCGGGGCGCCGGCGATCCAGTATCTCACCGCCGCCGGCGTCGGGCGCCTGCGGGTGATCGACGACGACCAGGTGAGCCTCGACAATCTCCAGCGGCAGGTGCTGTTCGGCACGGCTGACGTCGGGCGTCCGAAGGCGGATGTCGCGGGAGAGGCGGTGTCGCGGCTCAACCCGGACGTGCGGTTCGAGGGGGCGCGGGAGCGGATCGGGGCGGACAATGCGGCGGCTCTGCTGGCGGACGCAGACGTCGTCCTGGACGGGAGCGACAATTTCGCGACCCGCCTTGCCGTCTCGGATGCGGCGACCCGGCTCCGCATCCCGCTGGTCTCGGCGGCGATCGGGCAGTTTCAGATCCAGATCGGCACGTTCCGCGGCTGGGAGCCGGGGCGGCCCTGCTACCGCTGCTACGTCGGCGACGCCTTCGACGCCGAGGATTGCGACAGCTGCTCCGAGCTCGGCGTGCTCGGCGCGGCGGCGGGGCTGGCGGGAAGCTGGGCGGCGCTGGAGGCGATCCGGCAGATCGTCGGCTTCGGCGGCGACGCGGCGGGCAAGCTCCACCTGTTCGAGGCGCTGAAGCCTTCGATGCGCAGCCTCAACATCTTCAAAGACCCGGCCTGCCGCACCTGCGGGACGGCCGGGCGCGGCGGCGGCGCCGCCTAGCCGCCCTTCGGCGGGGGCGGGCCGTTCTTCGGCAGCTCGAAGACCACGCGTCCGATGCAGCCCGAATAAGCGCGCCCGTCCCCGGTCTTGCGGGCGCCCGCAATGATCCTCACCGCTTCGTCGGCGAACCCGCGTGCCGGAAAATAGTCCACTGCCTCGACGTTGCGAGTCGCGCCGTTCGGGGCCTGATCGTAGCGCACGACCGCCCAGCCTTCGATCCCGCGCCGGTTGAAGGGCTCCGGAAAGACCAGGGCGGGCGTGTACGCCCATTCGCGCCGCTCTTTCGGGCAGGTCGCGTCGGGGCGGCGGTAGGCGCTCGGCTCCGACGGGAGCGGCGCTCCCGAGACCTCGCCGCGGCGGAAGAAATATTGAGTGCAGCCGGTCCGCGCGGTGCCCGGCGCGAAGCGGAAGGCGGCGACGGCGCGCAGCGACTCCCGGTCCAGCATTCCGTTCCCCGCGGTGGATACGAGCCGCACGTTGCGCGGGGCGCCGGCGGCATCGATGTCGTAGGTCAAGAAGCTGTAGGACAAAGTGCCCGGCGCCTGCGGGATGCGCTCGAACGGCGGAGAGGCATCGACCCGCAAATCGGGCCGCGGCCGGCAGTTCGCGCCTTCCGGACGGAGGCGCTCAAAGGCGGCCGCTCCGACCTCGGCGGGCGCAGAGCGGCCGAGCAAAGGCTGGAAAGAGACGTAGCGGTAGAGCGTCTCGGGGGCCGCCCGGGCGACCGGCTCCGCCATGATCCGGAAGTCGAGCTCGCAGTTCCGCCGCTCCACGCCCGGTCGGAATCGCCACGTCGCTAAGGCGGGCGCGACGTCGCTCGCGTCCAAGCGGAAGCCCGTGGCGGGGATTTGGGCTTCAATGCCGTGCGGACGGCCAGACCGATCGATCCGGAAGCGCACCCGTACCGTGCCCATGCCCTGTGCGACGGCCGGCGACTCCCTGATGAGGGCACCGGGGAACGGTTCCTCGCTCAAGACCGGCCGCACCTCCGCGCCGGCGCAGCGCGGCGCATCGGCACGGAAGCGCAGGATCACCGGCTCGGTCGGCGTGTCCGGCTTGAAGCGCATGACGGGAAAAGGCGGCGGGGCGGGCGGCGGCAGCGGCTGCGCCCCGGCCGAGGCAACGGAAGCTGCTGCCGTTCCAAGGACAGTGAGAAGCTGAACCCGCATCGTTCTCAATCCTTCTTCTTCGCCCTGGCCGCCGGCTTTTTCTTCGCGGGCGCCTTGGCCTTTGCCGCAGGAGCCTTGGCCGCAGGAGCCTTGGCCGGAGCCGCCTTCTTCGCCGGCGCGGCCTTGCGGCCCCTGCCCTTCTTGGCGGGAGGGCCCTTGGCAGCGCGCTCGTCGATAAGCTGTGCCGCCTCCTCCAGCGTCAGCTGATCCGGGGCCAGCGTCTTGGGCAAGGTCGCGTTGGTCGTGCCGTCGGTGACGTAGGGACCGAAGCGGCCTTCCATCAGCTTGAGCTCGAGCTCGGTGCGCGGGTGCGCGCCGAGCACCTTCAACGGCTCGCGCGATCCCCGCGCCCGCCCGCCGCCCGCCGCGGCTTCGGCGAGCTTCACCACCGCCGCGTTCATGCCGGTTTCGAAGACTTCGGCCGTGCTCTGCAGCTTCGCATATTTGCCGTCATGGGCGAGATAGGGCCCGTAGCGGCCGATCGAGGCGGTAATCGGGTTGCCCGACTCGGGATGGGCGCCGACCGTGCGCGGCAACGAGAGCAGGCGCACGGCAAGATCGAGGTCGAGCTCGCCCGCATCCTTGGGGATCGAGGCGCGCTTCGCCTCCTTGCCTTCGCCGGTTTCGATATAGGGGCCGAAGCGGCCGGTCTTGCGGACGATGTCGGCGCCGGTCTCGGGATGCTGGCCGAGCACTTCCGGGCCGTCCGAGCCGCCCGCCTCGTCGCCGCCCTGGCCGAAGCGGCGGGTGAACTTGCATTCGGGATAGTTGGAGCAGGCGACAAAGGCGCCGAAGCGTCCGCCGCGCAGCCCCAGGCGCCCTTCCGCGCAGGCCGGGCACACGCGGGGGTCCGTGCCGTCTTCCTTGTCCGGGAACAGCCAGGGGGCGAGGAACTCGTCCAGCGCCTCTGTGATCTCGGAGGGCTTCCTCTCCATGATCTCCAGCGTCTTGGGCTTGAAGTCCTTCCAGAAGGCGTCGAGCACCTGCTGCCAGTCCGCCCGCCCGCCCGAAACGTCGTCGAGCTCGTCCTCGAGATGGGCGGTGAAATCGAACGACACGTAGCGCTCGAAGAAGCGCTCGAGGAATGCCGTCAACAGCCGCC
This sequence comes from Allosphingosinicella sp., assembly GCA_036399655.1. Classification (GTDB taxonomy): domain Bacteria; phylum Pseudomonadota; class Alphaproteobacteria; order Sphingomonadales; family Sphingomonadaceae; genus Allosphingosinicella. The sequence continues at coordinate 50,761 of DASWMS010000078.1, forward strand.
CGCTCTCCTCCGGGATGAAGCGGTTCTTCTCCAGCCGGACATAGTCGCGGTCCTTCAGCGTCTGGAGGATGGACGCGTAGGTCGACGGCCGGCCGATGCCGAGCTCCTCCATCTTCTTGACGAGGCTCGCTTCGGAGTAACGCGGCGGCGGCTGGGTGAAATGCTGTTCGGCCATCACGCGCTTCTTGGCCGGCGCCTCGCCCTCGCGAAGCCGCGGCAGGCGGCGCGCATCCTCGTCGGCTTCGTCGTCCCGGCCTTCTTCGTAGAGGGCGAGGAAGCCGGGGAAGAGCACGACCTGGCCGGTGGCGCGCAGAACGGTCTGCCCGGTGCCGTCGGCGAGCTCGGCGGTGGTGCGCTCGAGCCGGGCCGAGGCCATTTGCGACGCCAGCGCGCGGCGCCAGACGAGATCGTAGAGCCGGGCATGGTCGCCCGAGCCGTGGCGGTCGGCGCCGTAATCGGTCGGCCGGATCGCCTCGTGCGCTTCCTGCGCATTCTTCGCCTTGGTCGTGTAGACGCGCGGCTTGTCCGGGACGTAGCCGGCGTCGAACCGGTTGGCGATCGCCTTGCGGGCGCCGGAAATCGCTTCCGGCGCGACATCGACGCCGTCGGTCCGCATGTAGGTGATCGCGCCGGCTTCGTAGAGGTCCTGCGCGACGCGCATCGTATGGCTCGCCGAGAAGCCGAGCTTGCGCGCCGCTTCCTGCTGGAGGGTCGAGGTCATGAAAGGCGGCGGCGGGTTGCGGGTGAGCGGCTTGGTCTCGACCGAGGCGACCGAGAAGCGGCCGGCTTCGACCGCAGCCTTGGCCGCGTCGGCCGTGCCGGCGTCGCCGATCGACAGCCGCTCGACCTTCTCGCCCTTGAAGCGCACCAGGCGCGCGAGGAACTCGGTGCCGTCCGCTTCCATCAGCGCCGCGACCGACCAATATTCCTGCGCCTTGAACAGCTCGATCTCGCGTTCCCGATCGACGATCAGGCGCAGAGATACCGACTGCACCCGCCCCGCCGACTTTGCGCCGGGGAGCTTTCGCCAGAGAACCGGCGAAAGTGTGAAGCCGACGAGATAGTCGAGCGCGCGGCGCGCCCGGTAGGCGTCGATCAGGTCCTCGTCGAGCGCGCGCGGCCGCTTCATCGCTTCGGTCACCGCCGATTTGGTTATCGCGTTGAACGTCACGCGCTCCACCTCCTTGGGCAGCGCCTTGCGATTGCGGAGCACTTCCTGGACGTGCCAGCTGATCGCCTCGCCCTCGCGATCGGGGTCGGTGGCGAGGATGAGGCCGTCCGCCTTCTTCGCCTCGTCCGTGATCGCCTTCAATTGCCGCGACTTGTCCGCATAGGTCTCCCACTGCATGGCGAAGCCGTCGTCGGGATCGACCGAGCCGTCCTTGGGCGGCAGGTCGCGGACATGTCCGTAGGAAGCGAGGACCCGGAATCCCGCGCCCAGATATTTTTCGATGGTCTTGGCCTTGGCAGGCGATTCGACGACGACAAGTTTCACAGCAAACACCTTCTCACGCGTACGCGCATAGGGTGGTGACCCGCCGCGGCGGCCGTCAAGCGCCTGATGCGGTCATCCGAAATTGACAAGGGTGGCTTTCAAACCGCCGCGTTTTGTCAACTTCGTCAACATTCGGGCCCACCGATGCGCCGGCCGCGTAGCGGCACGGTACGACGCAACGGGTGACGAATGATCATGGGCGGAACATAGGCTGAACAAGCGCCCGAGGAAAGAGCAACTCGCGCCGCTGCACGGCTTGGCGTAGGCGGCCGCCTTGTGCACAAGGCGCGCGTGGACCGCCGCCCCCTTCCGCACGAGCCTCAAGAGGGCGAGGACATCGTCGCCGTGGATGCCGACACCGACACGGATGCGCATCGGGAGGCGCATGCCTTTGCGCGCACCGCGATGTGGGCGGTGCCGGTCGCGTTGGCGCATGTTGCGGTCATCTACCTGATCCTGAGCGCGGCGACCGGCTTCCGGCTCCCCGCCTTCCTGCGCTCCGACGCGGTGTTCGCCTGGCTGTGGGTGAACGGCGCGGCGGCGGGGCTGGGCGCCTGGGCCTGGAAGAAGGGCCGCGTTCCGGTGGCGGCCGGCAAGTGGCTGACCGGCCGGCGCGCGAAGCTCGCGATCCTGGCCTGGCTCGGCCTCTCGCTGCTCTGGTTCCTGCTGCCGGGCCTCCTCGGCGAACTCTGGCGCGCCCTGACCGGCCCGCTCGGCGACTGGTGAGGAAAGCGCCTATTCGGCCGCCATCAGCGTCGGCTGCGCCCGGTTGTTTTCGGGCGCTCGCCTGACGCAGTTGCGGCCGGCGCTCTTGGCTTCGTAAAGCGCGACGTCTGCGGCCTTGACCAGCTCCTGCACCGTCGTGGCGGCGGAGGGGATAGCGGCGACGCCGAGCGATGCCGAAATCTCGACGCCGTGGGCGCCGGACAGCTCCTCGATGCGGAGGCGGATCTCTTCGGCCTTGGAGACGGCCGCGTCCATGTCGCAGTCGGGGAGGAGCACGATCAGCTCCTCGCCGCCGTAGCGGCAGGCGACGTCGGTCTCGCGCAACGCCTCGCTGATCGTGCCGGCGACGGCGCGGAGGACGGCGTCGCCGAGCAGGTGGCCGTGCTGGTCGTTCAGGCGCTTGAAATGGTCGAGGTCGATCATCACGACCGCAAGCGAGCTTTCCTTGCGCACGGCGAGCCGCACGAACCGGTCGAGCATGTCCTCCATGTAGCGGCGATTGTAGAGGCCGGTCAGCGGGTCGCGCAGCGCCTGGTTGCGAAGCTTCTCGCGCAGCGACAGGTTGGAGAGCGCCAGCGACATGCCGTCGGCGAGCGCCGCGATGATCTTGGTGCTTTCCGCGAGATCGGCCGCAGCGTTGGCGCCGCTGCCGCTGAAGCTCAGCAGCCCGTAGACTTCGCCGCGCGCCATCATCGGCATTTCGAGCGTGTCTCGGTCGCTTTCGAAATGCTCGCAGCGAAGGGCGCCCTGCGCGCTTTCGTTGAAATGCGCCTTGCCGCGCTTCAGCGCCCAGCAGCTCGAAGGCGAGATCGGGCCCAGCAGCCGCTCCTCCTCGCCCCATTCGGCGATGAGGTCGAGCCGGTCGCGCGAATTGTTGAAGACGTAGAGCTTGCCCGAAAGCTGCGGAAGCAGGCGGCAGGCGGTGGCGCGGAAGACCGCCTGGGCGTCGTCATAGCCGGCGGCGCTCTGCAGCGTATCGGCCATGTCGAAGAGGATTTCCACTTCGCGGCGGGCGGAGACGGCCTCCTCGACCGCCTCACGGCGCTTCGCGGCTTCCCTGGAATGGGAGCGGAACGCGAAGGCCAGGAAGGCTATGGTGATGAAGCCGCCCATGATCTGGAGGATGAGGACCAGGGCGCCGCCGAGCTCGATCCGCCGTTCGAACGTGTCGCCGACGGCGTTCCTGCTTTCCAGATAGGCCGCGATCGCGCCTCTGAGGTCGCTGACCAGGGTGCGCGCGTCGCCCTGCGCGAGGAGCTGCTGCGCCTCGCTCGCCTGCCCCCGCTCGGCCAGGCCGACGGCGCGGGTCCAGACGGCGCTGAGCTCCGCAAGCGTGCGGGACGGGGCCGTTCGCCCCTCCGCCGCCGCGGCGTCGAGGCGGGGCAGCGCGGTTGCGCTCAAGCCGCCGAGCGCCGCCGCGGCGGCGTGAAAGCCGCGAAGCGCACGCGCGTCCCTCGTCAGGAGATAATCCTCGGCGCTTTCCTTCCGGTCGACCAGCGCCTGCTGCAGGATCCGCATTTCGCGCGTATCGTTGCGCAGGTCGATCAGGGCACGCTGGTGGTGAGAGGTGAACAGGAACCCGCCGACCTCGGTGGCGACGAGCATCATCACCAGCATGAAGGCGAGCATCGGAAGCCGCCAGTTGCGGGGCGTCGCAGCCGCCGGGCGTGGCCGCGGCGCCAGAGAGTCCCCGTTGTCGTTCACACGCCGCTCCCGCTGACATCCGCCGCATGACGGAGTTCCCCCAAAGCGAGGATGGCACGGCGGGCCTCTCGCAACGGTTAACGCAGCGGGGGTGAAACTACGTGGGCAGCGACTCCCGAAATCACGCGATGCTCCCGTCGGGCAGCATTATCGGCACGTGCAGCGACGCGTCCGGGCCGTCCCGCCACTTCAGGAGAAAGTCCCAGGCGTGCCGCTCGTGCGGGTGCGCCAGCCAGCCGAGCGCTTCCTTGTTCCGCCGGTAGGCTGCGACGAGGCCGTCCAGCGTCGGGGGAATTCGGGAGAGCCGCTCCTTCAGAAGACCGGCCCAGTAATCGGCCGGGACGGGCTCACCATGTTCGACGCCGAGCACGCCGAGAACGTCCTCGTTCGCGAGGTGCCAGCTGACAAAGGCGGTGTGAAAAATGCCCGCCTCCCCACCTGGCCTGTGTGCGCGCAGCCACTGCCGGAGCGCCGGAACTTCGACACCGATCGCGCCCGTGTAGACGAACCCCCAGGGCCGCCGGTAGGCGTGAGGCGAGAAGAACCGGACGACGTCACCGCCCGGGAGGGTCCAAACCCTCAGCCTCCGCGGCAGGAGGAGGTGCGGCTCCAGCCCCTCCGCGCGAAGTGCGTCGTCGGTGACGCGCCTGAACGCCTGCACATTCATCGGTCGGGCCGGTGCACGGGCGCCACAGTCATGCCGCGAGGCTGACCTTGCCGCCGGCGTGGCGCTCGAGGCGGCCGGCAAGCTCGAGCTCCAGGAGGACGGTCTGGACGATGGGCGCGGGCACGTCGGCCTGGCGGACGATCTCGTCGACGGGGACGGCGGTGACGCTGAGGAGGTCGAGGACGATCTGGCGGTGGCGCTCTTCGGCGTCCGCACTGAGATCGGGCGGGGCGAAGGGGCGTTCGGCGGCGCGGAAGGGGCGGACCTGGCCGGGCTCGATCGCTTCGAGCACATCCTCGGCGGACTGGACGAGGGTCGCGCCTTCGCGGATGAGCTGGTTGCAGCCCTGGGCGCGGGGATCGAGCGGCGAGCCGGGGACGGCCATCACCTCGCGCCCGAACTCGGCGGCGAAGCGCGCGGTGATGAGCGAGCCGGAGCGCGGCGCGGCTTCGACGACGACCGTGCCCGCGGCAAGGCCTGCGATGATCCGGTTGCGATAGGGGAAGTGGCGGGCGCGCGGCTCCACCCCCGGCGCCTGCTCAGCAACGAGCAACCCGCGCTCGGCGATGGCGCGCTGGCGCGCTTCGTTTTCGGGCGGGTAGAAGATGTCGATGCCGCCGGCGATGACGGCCACCGTGCCGCTGTCCAGCGCGCCGTCGTGCGCCGCCGTGTCGATACCGCGGGCAAGACCGGACACGACGACCGCGTCGGCGGCGCCGAGCGTCTGCGCAAGCTGCCGGGCGTAGCGGCAGGCGGCGGCCGACGCGTTGCGGGCGCCGACGATGGCGACCGAGGGACGATCGAGGAGCGAGACGTGGCCCTTGACGATGAGCGCCGGCGGCGCCGCCTCCAGTTCGGCGAGGAGCGGCGGATAGGGCGGGTGGCCGAGGAAGAGGTAGCGGGCGCCCATGCGCTCGACCTCCTCCATCTCGCGCTCGATCTGGCTCCTGGGCACGAGGCGGGGCGCGCGGCCGCCGCCCCGGGCGGCGAGGTCGGGGATCGCGTCGATCGCCGCCTGGGCCGAGCCGAAGCGGGCGAGGAGCTGGAAATAGGTGATCGGCCCGATATTTTCGGACCGGATCAGCCGCAGCCGGGCGATCGTGTCGGCAGGAGCGGCCGGATCAGGCATCGGCGGCGACCGCGCCCGCTTCCGGCTTCCCGGCGCCCACCCTGGGCTCGGTGCCGCTCATCAGCCGGTCGATATTGCCGCGATGCTTCCAGACGACGATGAGGCCGAAGCCGAGGAACAGGAGTGCGAGATCGAAGCGGCCGAAGGCCGCGGCGGCGACGGGCGAGGCGAGCGCCATCGTCATGCCGGAAAGGGAGGAATAGCGGCTGAGCGCGAGCATCGCGAGCCAGGCGGCGGCGGCGGCGAGCGCGGTGGGCCAATGAAGGGCGGCGAGGATGCCGAGGAAGGTCGCGACGCCCTTCCCTCCGGCGAAGCGCAGCCACACCGGCCAGAGATGGCCGGTCAGCGCTCCGAAGGCGGCGAGCGGATCGAGCTGCGGCTCGTCCGGGAAGATGAGGCGAACGAGGAGGATGGCCGCGGCGCCCTTCAGCGCGTCGAGGAGGAGGGTCGCGGCGGCGAGGCCCTTGCGGCCGGTGCGAAGGACGTTGGTCGCGCCGATATTGCCCTAGCCGATCCGCCTCAGGTCGCCGGCCCCGGCGAAGCGCGTCAGCACCACGCCGAACGGGATCGAGCCGAGCAGATAGCCGATCAGGAGCGCACCCACCGGCCCAATGAATATGTCGAACGTCAAACCGTCACCCCTCGAAAAGCGAAACTACAACGAACGACGCCGCGCGGGCAACAAGGCGATTCCCGGCACCGCGCATGAGCGGTTTACGCCGCGCCTCCGCCGCCGGTAAAGCGCCGGGCGTGAAGCCCATCCTCGTCCTCGATTCCGGCGTCGGCGGATTGTCCGTCCTCCAGCCGATCCGCGCGCTCCTCCCGAACGCTCCGTTCGTCTACGTCGCGGACAATGCCGGCTACCCCTACGGCACCAAGACCAGCCGGCAGATCGAGACGCGCGTGCCCGCCCTCCTCGGCCGCCTCGCCGAGCGCTTCGATCCCGAGCTCATCGTCATCGCCTGCAACACCGCCTCGACGATCGCGCTCGATTCGGTGCGTGCCGCGCTCGACTTGCCCGTCGTCGGCACGGTGCCGGCGATCAAGCCGGCGGCGGCTTTGTCGAAGACGCGGGCGATCGGCGTCCTCGGCACGCCCGCGACGGTGGTCCAGCCCTATGTCGACCGCCTTGCCGACGAATTCGCCGCCGACTGCCTCGTCCTGCGCCACGGCTCCGCCGACCTTGTCGAGCTCGCCGAGGCGAAGCTGCGGGGCGAGGAGACGCGGCCGGAGGCTTATGCCGCCGTGCTGGACGGCCTCCTCGGTCAGGCCGGCGGCGAGACGGTGGACACGGTGGTGCTCGCCTGCACGCACTTCCCGCTCGTCCAGGCGGAACTCGAAGCGGCCGCGCTCCGCCCCCTCGCCTTCGTCGACGGCAAGGAAGGGATTGCCCGGCGCACGGCGCACCTCCTCGCCGGCCGCGTCTGGCCCAGCGAGGCGCCGGAGGGGATCGCCGTCTTCACCCGCCGCGACGAGAGCTGGCGCCCATATACGCCCGGCCTCGCGGGCTTCGGCCTCACCCGCGTCTCGACGCTGTGAGGCGCCAGGACGAAGCGGGGGTCTAGCCAATCCCGGCTGAAATCCACTATAGCGGGCCGAGCACCCGGGGACTCTCGTTGGACTATAACCGCATCTTCGCGCAGGCGATCGACCGGCTACACGCCGAAGGCCGGTACCGCGTCTTCATCGACATCCTGCGCAACAAGGGGGCTTTCCCCAACGCCCGCTGCTTCGCCGGCCATAACGGGCCGAAGCCGATCACCGTCTGGTGCTCGAACGATTACCTCACCATGGGCCAGCACCCCGACGTCATCCAGGCGATGGAAGACGCGCTGCACGACGTCGGCGCCGGTTCGGGCGGCACGCGCAACATCGGCGGCAACACCCATTACCATGTCGCGCTCGAAGCGGAGCTCGCCGATCTCCACGGCAAGGAAGGCGCCCTCCTCTTCACCTCCGGCTACATCTCGAACGAGGCGACGCTCTCGACGATCGCGAAGCTCCTGCCCGGCTGCATCGTGTTCTCGGACCAGCTCAACCACGCATCGATGATCGCCGGCATCCGCAATTCAGGCTGCGAGAAGCAGGTCTTCCGCCACAACGACCTTTCGCACCTGGAGGAGCTGCTCGCCGCCGCGCCCGTGGGCGCGCCCAAGCTCATCGCCTTCGAAAGCGTCTATTCGATGGACGGCGACGTCGCGCCGATCGCCGCCATCTGCGACCTCGCCGACAAGTACAACGCCATCACCTACCTCGACGAGGTCCACGCCGTGGGCATGTACGGCGCGCGGGGCGGCGGCATTTCGGAGCGCGACGGGGTCGCCCACCGCCTCACCATCATCGAAGGCACGCTCGGCAAGGCCTTCGGCGTGATGGGCGGCTACATCGCGGCCGACCGCAACATCGTCGACGTGGTGCGGAGCTACGCGCCCGGCTTCATCTTCACGACGTCGCTCTCCCCCGTCCTCGTCGCCGGCGCCCTCGCCAGCGTCCGCCACCTCAAGGCGTCTTCCGCGGAGCGCGAGGCGCAGCATGCCAATGCCGAGCGGATGAAGGCGATCTTCGACGAGCACCGCCTGCCCGTCATGCCGTCGACGACGCACATCGTGCCGCTGATGGTGGGCGATCCGGTCAAGGCGAAGCGGATCAGTGACATCCTCCTGGCCGAATATGGCTGCTACGTGCAGCCCATCAATTACCCGACCGTGCCCCGCGGCACCGAACGCCTCCGCTTCACCCCCGGCCCCGCCCACACCGAAGAGATGATGCGCGAGCTCGCCGGCGCCCTGGTCGAAATCTGGAGCCGCCTGGAGATGCGCCTGGCGGCGTGAGCCCGTTCGCCAATCAGTCCACGACGATCGTGCCGCCGACCCCGGGAACGTCCACCGCAACGCCGAACGGCACGGACTTCCCCTCTCGATAGTCGCCGTGGCGCGGATGGCTCATCACGTGGATCACGCGCGTCTCGAGGTCGACAACCCAATAATGCGGGACATGGGCTTCCGCATAGCTGCGCTGCTTCACCGTTCCGTCGCCGACCAGACTGGAGTCTGCAATCTCCACGGCGAGGAAAAGCGCGGTGCGATCGATCAACTTGCCGGAGAGATCGGGATCCTTGAGCAGCGCAATGTCCGGCTCGCGGATCGTGTCTCCGGCAAGCCTCACCGCCGGCTCAACGCCGAGGACCCACTCCTGCGACGCCCTGCGGACGATTTCGTAGAGCCGCTCGTAAAGGACGCGCTGCGCGTTCCAGTGCGGCACGTGCGCCGGGCCCATTCGAACGATGATGCCATGGACGAGCTCCACCTTGCCGAGCCAATCGGAGATCGGCGGACGTGCCGCGATCTCCAGGAACTCGTCGGCCGTGAACCGGGCCGGCGTCTCCTCGAGGACCGTCATTCCGCTCGATCTGTTCATGGCGGCAATAACTATCAGAAGCCGCGTTCGGGTTCATCCTCAATCGACACTCGGCGGCGCCTTCGCTAAGGGTCTGAGCGCCCCGTCACTCGAGAAAGAAGCAGCCTTGGCCGAGCGAATCGCCATCGTCTCCGATCATGCCGCATTCGAGATGAAGCGCGACATCGCCGAGTATCTCGGCGACCTCGGCCACGAGGTGCTCGATCTCGGCACGACCTCCACCGACAGCGTCGATTATCCCGATTACGGCTACCGCCTCGCCCAGGCGATCGCCTCCGGGCGCGCCGACAAGGGCGTGGCGCTCTGCGGTTCGGGCGTGGGCATCTCGATCTCGGTGAACCGGCATCCGGCCTGCCGCTGTGCTCTGGTTTCCGAAAGCCTCTCCGCCCGCCTCGCCCGCGAGCATAATGACGCCAATGTGATCGCTCTTGGCGCGCGGCTCGTCGGCATCGAGCAGGCGCGCGAATGTGTATCCGTGTTTCTGACGACCCCCTTTGCCGGCGGGCGCCACCAGCGGCGCGTCGACAAGCTCTCCAACCCAGCCTTCTCCCCCGCTTCCACCGAGGAACCAGCATGAGCAGCCGTCCCGCCAACGACCTCTCCGGCGTCCAGCACCAGGGCTTCTTCTCCGAGCGGCTCGCCGGCGCCGACAACGCCATCGCCGAAGCGATCGCCGCCGAGCTCGACCGGCAGCAGAACCAGATCGAGCTCATCGCATCGGAGAACATCGTGTCGCGCGCGGTGCTGGAGGCGCAAGGGTCCGTCCTCACCAACAAATATGCCGAGGGCTATCCCGGCCGACGCTATTACCAGGGCTGCGCGCCGTCCGACGCAGTCGAGACGCTGGCGATCGAGCGCGCGAAGGAATTGTTCGGCTGCGGCTTCGTCAACGTCCAGCCGCATTCGGGCGCGCAGGCGAACGGCGCCGTCATGCTGGCGCTCACGAAGCCCGGCGACACGATCCTCGGCATGAGCCTCGATGCGGGCGGCCATCTTACCCACGGCGCCAAGCCGGCCATGTCCGGCAAGTGGTTCAACGCCATCCAATACGGCGTGCGCGCCGAAGACCACCTCATCGACTTCGACCAGGTCGAAGCGCTCGCCCGCGAGCACAAGCCGCGCCTCATCATTGCCGGCGGCTCGGCCTATCCCCGCCACATCGATTTCGCCCGCTTCCGCGCCATTGCCGACGAAGTTGAGGCGATCTTCATGGTCGACATGGCCCATTTTGCTGGCCTGGTGGCCGCCGGCGAGCACCCCTCCCCCTTCGGCCACGCCCATGTCGTCACCACCACCACCCACAAGACGCTGCGAGGGCCACGCGGCGGCATGGTGCTGACCGACGACGAGGCCATCGCCAAGAAGATCAACTCGGCCGTCTTCCCGGGTCTGCAGGGCGGCCCGCTCATGCACGTCATCGCCGCCAAGGCGGTGGCGTTCGGCGAAGCGCTGCAGCCCGGCTTCAAAAGCTATGCCAAGGCCGTGATCGAGAATGCGCGGGCGCTCGCCGGACGCCTGCAGGAGCGCGGCGCGAACCTCGTCGCGGGCGGCACCGACACGCACCTCGCCCTCGTCGACGTGACCCCGCTCGGCATCACCGGCCGCGACGCCGACCAGGCGCTGGAGCGCTCCGCAATCACCTGCAACAAGAACGGCATCCCCTTCGATCCGCTCCCCCCGGTCAAGACCAGCGGCATCCGCGTCGGCTCGCCCGCCGGCACGACCCGGGGTTTCGGCGTCCAGGAATTCCGCGACATCGCCGACATGATCGCCGACGTGCTGGAAGGCCTTCGCGACAACGGCCACGAGGGCAATGGCGAGGTCGAAGCCGCGGTGCGCACCCGCGTCCGTGCGCTGTGCGCCCGCTTTCCCATCTATCAGGACCTGTAATTGCGCTGCCCCTTCTGCTCCCATGAAAACAGCCAGGTGAAGGACAGCCGTCCGACGGAAGACGGCGCCTCGATCCGCCGCCGCCGCCAGTGCGAGGATTGCGGCGCGCGCTTCACCACCTTCGAGCGCGTCCAGCTTCGCGAGCTCACCGTGGTGAAATCGGGCGGCCGCCGCGAGCCTTTCGAGCGCGGCAAGCTCGAACGGTCGATCGTGACGGCGTGCCGCAAGCGCGCGGTGGCGCCCGATCGGATCGAGCGGCTGGTTTCGTCGATCCAGCGCCAGATCGAGACGAGCGGCGAGAGCGAGATCGGGTCCGCCGCGATCGGGGAGCTGGTGATGAACGGGCTCAAGGGGCTCGACCCGGTGGCGTATATCCGGTTTGCGAGCGTTTATAAGGATTTCACCGAAGCGCGGGACTTCGAGGAATTCGCGGGCACGGTGAAGGAGTGAGGGGGACTCGCAGCGCGAACGATCGTGCGCTTAAGGTACCGTTCGTGCCGAGTAGCGACCGAGCCTGTCGAGGGCGCATATCGAGGCATCGCGCATGAGCTTCTGGACCTACATGCTGCGCTGCTCCGACGGTAAATATTACGTCGGCCACACGGAGGATCTCGAGGCGCGCATTGCCTCTCACCAAGCGGGCGAGATACCGGGCTGGACGCAGAAGCGACGGCCGGTTGAGCTCGTCTGGTCGGAGACATTCCCGACGCGAGAAGAGGCCCTGACGGCGGAACGGCAAATCAAGAATTGGTCGCAGATGAAGAAGGAAGGGCTGATCTCGAGTGATTGGGATCGGGTGAGTTGGGGCGCACGCAAGCCGGCCTTCCGCGAAATCCCTCGATACGCCGTCTCGACAAGCTCGACGGCTACTCGGGACGAACGGAGTCGCGAAGCCGCGGACGTGCCCTCCGTTCGTGTCGAGCCAGCATCGAGCGAAGCCAAGATGCGCCGTCGAGACACCGCCCCTGCCCCCTCCCCCGCCATCGTCCTCGTCCGTCCCCAGCTCGGGGAAAACATCGGCAAGGCCGCGCGGGCCATGCTGAACTTCGGGCTCGCGGATCTGCGCCTCGTCGCCCCGCGGGACGGGTGGCCGAACCCGTCGGCCGGTCCCGCTGCTTCAGGCGCGGACATCGTGCTGGAGCGGGCCCGCGTGTTCGAAACGGTGGCCGAGGCCGTCGCCGACTGCGCCCGTGTCTATGCCACCACCGTGCGGAAACGCGGGCTCGTGGTGCCGGTGGTGACTCCGGAAGAAGCAGCGCGCGAAATCCGCACGCAGCGCGAGCAGTCCGCTATCCTTTTCGGCGCCGAACGCTCCGGCCTCGAGACCGACGAAGTCGCCATCGCGCACAAGATCCTGACCGTGCCGATCAATCCGGACTTCCGATCGCTGAACCTCGCCCAGGCCGTGATCCTCGTGGCCTACGAATGGTCGAAGCACGAAGCGCTGGCGATGCCGACGATCGGCGGGGAGGAGGCCGAGCCGCGCGCGACGCAGGAACGGCTCGAAGGCCTGATCGTGCAGCTCGAAGGGGCGCTGGAGGCGGCGGGCTATTACCATCCGCCGGACCGGAAGCCGACGACCCAGAACACGATGCGCACGATCCTGACAAAGGCGGGGTGGTCGAACCGGGAGGTGCAGGCGCTGCGCGGCGTCGTGCGGGCGCTTTCTGAGGAGCGGAGGCGGCGGGGGAGCTGATCCTTTCCGCTTACGCCCGAGTTCTCGCTCCGCTCGAACGGGCTTCTCGACTTCGCTCGAAGCGAACGGACGGGGAGTCGGCAATCATTCTCCGGCTCCTCCACCCGTTCGGTCCGAGCGAAGTCGAGGCTTGTTCTTACTTCCTGAGCGCGTCGAACCGCTCGAACTCATACGCGATCGAAGCCTCCACCAGCCGCTCCCACAAATCCGCCGCAATCGCGTCCGGCACCCCCGCGCCCGCGGCATGCCGCGCCACGTTCGCCAGCACCTCGGCTTTTCGCGCCTCGTCGCGCACCGCGCCGCGCTTCGGCTTGATCCGCGCCGCGGCGTCCATGTAGCGGAAGCGTTCGCCGATGAGCGCGATCAGCTCCGCGTCCAACGCGTCCACGCCGGCACGCACCTCGGTCATGGTCCGGCAGTCGGCGGGCTTCACTCTCTCGGTCATGCCGCCTCTTTAGCGTCGGCTAGGAGGCTGTCGAGGTTGACTTTGTGCGCCGCAGCAGCCATGTGCGCGCCTTCGCAATTGGCTCCGCACCCCCGGTGAAGCGGATGCCGCGTTCGGCACAGGACCCCATCAAAGTACTACTTTGATGGGAACCCTGCTCGGCCGGACGGTGCGGATCCGGGAACAACAGCCCTCCCCTTTAGGCGGGAACCGGTCTTCGGGCCGGAGGGCACGCGAATTGGAGTGTTATCAGATGAGCAAGCGCAGCAGCGCCAAGTACAAGCTCGACCGGCGCATGGGCGAGAACGTCTTCGGCCGCCCGAAGAGCCCCGTCAACAAGCGCGAATACGGCCCCGGCCAGCACGGCCAGCGCCGCAAGAGCAAGATCAGCGACTTCGGCATCCAGCTTCGCGCCAAGCAGAAGCTGAAGGGCTATTACGGCGACGTCACCGAGAAGCAGTTCAAGCGCACGTTCACCGAAGCGACCCGGATGAAGGGCGACGCTTCGCAGAACCTGATCGGCCTCTTGGAGCGCCGCCTCGACATGGTCGTCTACCGCGCCAAGTTCGCGCCGACCATCTGGGCCGCCCGCCAGATCGTCAACCACGGCCACATCCGCGTCAACGGCAAGAAGCTCAACATCGCTTCGGCGCGCGTCAGCGTCGGCGACGTCATCGAGCTCGGCCCCAAGGCGCAGCAGATGGCCCTGGTTCTCGAAGCGCAGGGCCTCGCCGAGCGCGAGATCCCCGACTACATCACGCCGGACGGCGCGGCGCGCGCGACTTACACGCGCATCCCGACGCTGGACGAGGTCCCCTATCCGGTGCGCATGGAGCCGAACCTGGTCGTGGAGTTCTACTCGCGCTGACCGGCGGCTTCGCTCACGGAAGCGGACGAGGAAAGGCCGGGCGCAAGCCCGGCCTTTTCTTTGTCCGGCTCACATCACTGGATGCCGAGGCTCCGCCGGATGAAGGCGTCGCTTTCGCGCAGCATCCGCGCCCGCGCTTCGCTGTCCGCGAGATTGTGGTCGAGGCCCGGGAAGACGACGAGCTCGACCGGCTTTCCGGCGCCTTGCAGCCGGTCGCGCATCAGGCGCGAATGGCGGACATCGACATTGGCGTCATGATCGCCGTGGAAGATGAGGGCGGGCGCGCGAAAGGCCGCGGCGTTCTGCGCGGGCGAGCCGGCGCGGACGTGCGGGCCGCTGCCGATGAAGTCCCTGGTCAGCCGGAAGTCGGACCAGCCGCGCGATTCTTCGCGAAGGATCTCGAGGTCCGCGACGGGCGCGATGGCGACGATGGCGCGATAAAGGCCCGGGTCGAGCACGGCCGATTGCAGCGCCGCATAGCCGCCATAGGACCAGCCCACGATGCCGAGCTTCGCGGGATCGGCGATGCCCTGCGCGACGAGCCAGCGGCCGGCGTCATTGACGTCGCCGATCGCCAGCGGCCACGACTGGAAGCCGTTGCGCTGGAACCAGGCATCGCCATAGCCCGCCGAGCCGCGGAAGTTGGGCTGCAGCACGGCAAAGCCGCGATGGGCGAAATATTGCGCCATCCAGTCGAAGCCCCATTCGTCTCGGCTGCCCGGCCCGCCGTGCGGCATGACGATTGCCGGCAGGCCGCGCCCCGAGCTGCCCGGCGGCAATGTCAGATAGCCAGGGATCTGGGTGCCGTCGGCCGCGGGATAGCTGACCGCGCGCACTTCGGCGAGCGGCACCGTTTCGAGCTGCGGACGCGCAACCATGATCTCGTTCAAGCGCCGGTCGCTCTTCGCGTAAGTGAAATAGCGGCCCGGATCGCGGTCGCTCCCCGCCCAGATGAGCAGCACCGATTCGTCATCGGAAGCGCCCAGGAAGCGGACCAGCGGCAGGTTCGGCAGCGCCCGCGACAGCCGTTCGGCGAGCGTGCGCAGTTCAGGATCGAAATAGACCGCCTGGCGCGCCTCCGTCGCATAGGTGGCGCCAATGACGCGGCCGCGCCGCCCGAGCGTCAGGACGCCGTCGACGTCGACCCGGTCGTGCTTCACGAGTAGTTCGCGCCGCGCAGACCCATCGAGCGAAACGCGGTAGAGCGCCGTGCGCCCGTCGAGCTTGTCGAGCGCAAAGGCGGCCTCGCCTTCGGCCGTGACGGCCAGCGGGTGCAGCCCGTCCCTCGTCGCTGTATTGTAGACGCCGAGCGGGTGCCAGTCCTCCGAGCCGGGCCGGCGGTGGCGGAATTCGACCTCGCCGGACATCATCCCGGTTTCGCCCCGCACCCGCTGCACGCCCTGCACGACGACTCGCCCGCGCCCGTCCGAAAGGAAGTCGGACGCCCTGACGATCGCCGGCTGCACCAGCCTCGACCGGTTGGAGCGCGTGTCGAGCCGGACGACGCCCATGCCGTAATTCCCGGCCGCGCCCGCGTCCGGAAGAAAGCTCGTCATCAGAACGGACTCGCCCTCGCCGGCCCGCCAGTCGATCACGCTGCGAAGCCAGGCGCCGTTGCCGGTCCTGCTGTCGCGCTCACCCAGCGTGACGATGTTCGTGCCGTCGCTGTCGAGCGCCACGAAGCGGTGCGCCCCGGCGACATCGGTCTGGACGCGGCGGAGCGCGAACACGGTGCAGACGAGCCGGTTGCCCGACACCCAGCCGCACCCGCCGAGACGCTGGCTGCGCCCGTCCACCGCAGTGGCCTGCACCGATTCTCCGCTTTGGAGATCGACGGTGAAGAGCCGGCTGCCCTGCCCCTGATGCGGCGCGAGATAGGCGATGCGGCGGCCGTCCGGAGACAGGCTGATGTCTTCGATGCTCTCGCGCGCGCCAAAGGCATCCGCAGGATCGGCTGGCGCCTGGGCCTGCGCTTGCGCTCGAGCTGGGGCTGGGGCTGGGGCTGGGGCTGGGCCCTGGGCTGGCGCCTGGGCACCGGCCGGGAGCATGGCGGAGGCGCAGGCAAAAGCGAGGAGGCGCCCCCGGCTCCGTACGGCGCGCGCCTTCAGGCCCGCGAGAAGCGCTTCATTTCCCTGCATTTGTATCCCCCTTCATCCCCGCGCGGAATAGATCAGGACCCGGGCGCGTCCGCAAGCGCCCTTTCGCCCGCCGGTGCGTTGAAGGGTAGATCGAACGGGCGCCCGGCTTGCCGCGCCCGCGGCGCGCGGATAAGCGCTCCGCAATCCACGCCAAGATGAGAGGCCGCCCCGATGCGAACCCCACTCCCCTTCGCTTCCCTCCCGATCCCGCTCCTGGCCCTCCTCGCCGCCGCGTGCACGAGCGGCGCGGGCGAGAGGCCCAGCCGGCAGGCGGCGGAGCCGGTCATTCCGCTCGACACGCTCCAGAGCCTGACCCGTCAGCTCTCGACCGACGAATTCGAAGGCCGCGCGCCGGGCACGCGCGGGGAGCAGCTCACCGTCGATCTCCTCGCCGGCGCATTCCGCCAGGCGGGGCTGCAGCCGGGAAATAACGGCAGCTATTTCCAGAACGTGCCGCTGGTGCAGATCACCGCCCAGGGGCGGCCGGCGCTGCGCGTCACCGGGGGCGCGCAGCCGCTGAGCTTCGCCTACCGCACCGACATGGTCGCCGGCACCTACCGGGTGCAGCCGCAGGTGAGCCTGCCGAGCAGCGACATCGTCTTCGTCGGCTACGGCATCAATGCGCCGGAGCGCCGCTGGAACGACTATCAGGGGCTGGACGTGCGCGGGAAGACGGTGGTCATCCTCGTCAACGATCCCGACTGGCAGACGCCGACGCTCGACGGCCCCTTCGGCGGCCGGGCGATGACCTATTACGGCCGCTGGACCTACAAATATGAGGAGGCGGCGCGGCAGGGCGCGGCGGCGGCCTTCATCGTCCACCAGACCGAGCCCGCCTCCTACGCCTGGAACGTCGTCGAGAACAGCTGGACGGGGCCGCAGCATTATCTCGACCGGCCCGGCGGCAACATGGACCAGACGATCGTCAACGGCTGGCTGACGCAAGACGCGGCGCGGCGGCTGTTCGCCGCCGGCGGGCAAGACCTCGACGCCCTCTCCGCGCGGGCACGCCAGCAGGGCTTCCGCCCCGTGCCGCTCGGCCGCCTCAAGGCATCGATGGACGTGACCAGCACCATCGAGCGCCAGCAGTCGCGCAACGTCGTCGGCATCCTCCCGGGCCGCACGCGCCCGAACGAATATCTCCTCTACACCGCGCATTGGGACCATCTCGGCATCTGCGCGGAGACGGGCGCCGACCGCATCTGCAACGGCGCCACGGACAATGCGACCGGCACCGCCGCCCTCGCAGCGCTCGCCCAGGCGCATGCCCGGCAAAGGCCGGAGCGCTCCATCGTCTTCATCGCGGTGACCGCGGAGGAATCCGGCTTGCTCGGCTCGCGTTACTATGCCGAGAACCCGATCTTTCCGCTCAATCGCACGGTCGCCGGCATCAACATGGACTCGCTCAACATGGCGGGCGTCACGCGCGACTTCATCGCGACGGGCGCCGGCAAGTCGGAGCTCGACCGCTGGCTGGAGCGGGTGCTCACCGCCCGCGGCATCCGCCTCGCGCCCGAGACGACGCCCGAAGCCGGCTATTATTACCGCTCCGACCATTTCAGCTTCGCGCGCCAGGGCGTGCCGATGATCTACGCCCGCGGCGGCGAGGACCTCGTCAGCGGCGGCAGCGCGACCGGCCGCGCCTGGGCGGCGGAATATCGCGCCAACCGCTACCACCAGTCCGGCGACGAATTCCTGACGAGCTGGGACTGGACCGGCGCGGTGCGCGACCTCGAAGTCTATTACGAGGTCATGACCGCACTCGCGAACAGCCGCGAATGGCCCAACTGGAACCAGGGCGACGAATTCCGCGCCATCCGCGACCGCAGCCGCGCGGGGCAGTAAGCTAAGGGCCTGCCTGTTCGGCGGCGACACCCAGTTCCGCAGCGACGCGGCTCAGCCCCTTGTCGTGCGTCATCAGGCGCGTGCCCGGCGACAGGAGCGCGGATGAAAGCAACGCAGCGTCAACATAGCCGATGCCGCGCCCGTCGAGGCTGCGCGCGCGGATAAAGTGCGCCACTTCAGCGGAGGAGGCGACAGCAGCGGCCGGCAGTGCCTCCAGATCGCGCATGTCGTTCAGGCGGCGATGCAAACCGCTGAGCATCAGCTCGCCGAGCACGAACGGGTGCATCAGCACCTCGCCCTCGCAAACAAGACCGCCGAAGCGCGGCACGCTGCAGCGGAAGTGGTCGATCCAGACCGAAGTGTCGGCAAGGATCATTCCGGGAAGCGCCGACGCGGCGGCGCTTCCAGGTCAGGCATCGTCCCCCCGAGTGCCGCCAGGCGCCGTCCCGCCTCCCTCCGGATAAGACTGCGAAGCGCCTCGCGCACGATGCTGTCCCGATCGGCGATGCCCAGCATTTCTCCGGCACGATCGATCAGCAGCTCCGTCGTCTCGTCCTCGTGGAGCGGTTGCCGTGACGGCCCCTCGCCCGCGACACGGCGAAACGTGACCTGCTCCCCTGCGAGATCCACCTTCCACACCTGCCAGCCCGCGTCCTGCCATCCCTTTGTCTGGCTGTGTCCGCCGCTGCGCTGATTGGCCCACCATTCGCGATAGTTGCGTGCACTGGCCGGAAGCGGAAATCCGAGTATCCGCTCCACCTCGTCGAAGCCGGCGATCCACATATGGTCACGGTGGCGGCGCAGCGCCTGAGCCAGGGGCTCATACTTGCTCATCGTGTACTCCCTGTAATCTTACTAAGTTTAGAAGTTATAACTGTCAACGGCTCAGCTGCGGCGCTATCTGCCCGCGGCCATGACGCCTCTGAATTCCCGCCAACCGCCTGAATGGGCCGAACACGAGTTCGTGTGGATCGGCTTCCCCAGTCACGCCGATCTTTGGGAGGACGATCTCGCGCCCGGCCAGGAGGAAGTCGCCGCCTTCGCCGCCGCGGTTCACGCGGACGGCGCGGGCGAGGAGGTGCGCCTCATAACGGCCGATGCCGAGGCGGCGCGGCGGGCGGCCGAACTCGCGCCGATCGCGACGGTCGTCCAACAGCCGTTCGGCGATATCTGGCTCCGCGACACCGGGCCGATCGTGCTCAAAGGCGCGGGCGCACGCGCCGCCCACAGCTTCGGCTTCAACGGCTGGGGCGGCAAATACGAGCTGCCGGGCGACGACACGATCGGCCTCCGCCTCGCCGAGACCGCGGGCATGGACGCAAGGCGCTTCGGCTGGATCCTGGAAGGCGGCGCGATCGACGTCGACGGGACCGGGCTTGCCGTCACGACCGAGCAGTGCCTCCTCAACCCGAACCGCAACCCCGGCATGAGCCGCGACGAGATCGAGGCGCGCCTGCTCTCCGACCTCGGGATCGAACGCCTGCTCTGGCTCGGCGAGGGCCTGCTGAACGATCATACGGACGGCCATGTCGACAACCTCGCCCGCTTCGTGGCGGAAGGGGTCCTCGCCCTCCCCGTCTCCGCCGGGCCCGACGACCCGAACGCCGCCGTCTACGAAGACGCCCGCGCCCGCGCCGACGCCTTCGGCCTCAGGGTCGCGCCGATCCCCTCACCCGGCCGCGTGGTGCGCGACGGCGAGGTGATCCCGGCCTCCTACATGAACTTCTACATCGGCAATGCCGCCGTGATCGTGCCTCTCTACGGCGCCGCCAACGACGAAGCGGCGGTGCAGGCGATCGGCGCCCTCTTCCCCGGCCGCCGCGCCGTGGGGCTCAGGGCCGACCATGTCCTGACCGGCGGCGGCAGCTTCCACTGCATCAGTCAGCAGGTGCCGCTGTAGCGCGCTTGCTTTTCCCGTCACTCCCGCGAAAGCGGGAGTCCAGCGGCCCTTGTCATACGCACCGCCCGTTTCGAACTCAGCACTGGATTCCCGCTTTCGCGGGAATGACGGAGTCACAATGACCCAACTCACTGTCGCCGCCCTCCAGCTCGCATTCGGCGAGGACCTCGAGGAGAATATCCGCAACGTCTCCGAGCTGGTGCGCGAGGCGGCCGCGAAGGGCGCCAAGGTCGTGCTCCCGCCCGAGCTTTTCGAAGGCCCCTATTTCTGCCGCACGGAGGATGAGAGCCTCTTCGTCAACGCCCGCGCCGCGGACGAGCACCCGGCCGTCCTCGCCATGCAGACGCTCGCGGCCGAGCTCGAAATCTTCATCCCGACGAGCTTCTTCGAAGCCGACGGTCCGCACCATTACAATTCTCTCGCCATGATCGACGACAAGGGCGGCGTCATGGGCGTCTACCGCAAGAGCCACATTCCCGACGGCCCCGGCTATGAGGAGAAATTCTACTTCCGCCCGGGCAATACCGGCTTCAAGACCTGGAAGACGCCGGGCGCGACGCTCGGCATCGGCATCTGCTGGGACCAATGGTATCCCGAAACCGCGCGCACCCTCATGCTGATGGGCGCCGAAATCCTCTTCTATCCCACCGCCATCGGCTCCGAGCCGCACGATCCCGATCTCGACACCAGCCGCCTCTGGCGCCGCGCCATGGTGGGCCACGCGGTGTCCAACGTCGTCCCCGTCGTCGCCTCCAATCGCATCGGCGACGAATGCGGCCAGCATTTCTACGGCCACAGCTTCATCTGCGACGAGCGCGGGGACATGCTCGCCGAATTCGGCGCGAAGGAAACCGGCGTCCTCACCGCCACGATCGACCTCGCCCAGGTGAAGCGCCACCGCGCCGCCTTCGGCTTCTTCCGCGACCGCAGGCCCGACCTCTACGGAAGAATCGCGCAGGATCACTAAGAGCCAGTGCAACAACGTCATCCCGGCGAAGCCCGGGATCTCGGCGGGTGAAAAACACCGCCGGATGTGCAGCGCTCCATAGACGCCGGCGCCCTTCACCCCCCGTGATCCCGGCCTTCGCCGGGATGACGGCTTTGGCCTAACGCGCCTCCCGAAGCTCCAGCGCGCGGGCGAACACGTCCTCGAACATCTTCGCCGTCAGCCGGCCCGTATTCTGGTTGTAGCGCGAGCAATGGTAGCTATCGACCAGCACGCGCCCGTCGGGCAGCGCATGCTCGGCGAGGTGCCCGAAGGGATAGGCGGCGAGCCTGCCGCCGACCGCCCTGACCGCCGCGTCGTGGGCGATCTTGCCGAGCGCCACCAGCACCCGCACCTTGGGCAGGGCGCCGAGCGCCGGCCGGAAATAAGCCGCGGTGCAGGTCGCGATCTCCTGCGGTGTCGGCTTGTTCTGCGGCGGCACGCACTTCACCGAATTGACGATCGCGACGCCCACGAGGCGCAGGCTGTCGTCCGGCCGCTCCTCGTAGGCACCCTCGGCCAGCCCGAACTTCGCAAGCGTCTCGTAGAGCAGAACGCCTGCATGATCGCCCGTGAACGGCCGCCCCGTCCGGTTCGCGCCGTGCTTGCCGGGCGCGAGGCCGCAAATGGCGAGCCAGGCTTCGGGATCGCCGAAATGCGGCACGGGTGCGTTCCACCAGTCCGGATGCTCCGCCCGCAGCGCCTCGCGGAAGGTGACGAGGCGCGGGCAGAGCGGGCAATCGCGCGGCGCTTCGTGCGCGGGGACCGGGCTTTCGTGGAGCATGGATCGCGTCTAGTCGGGCCGCGATGGGGAAGACAAGCTACGCCCTCGCGCTCGGCTCCAACCGCCGCTCCCGCCGCGGTGCGCCGGCCGAGACGGTGCGCGCCGCGTTGGAAGCGCTGGGAGCCGACGCCGCGTCACGCATTCGCACGACGCCCGCCCTCGGCCCGGCAGGCCGCAGCTTCGCCAACGCGGCCGCCCTCGTCACCACCGACCTCGACCCGCCCGAATTGCTCGAAGCCCTGAAGGCGATCGAGCGCGATTTCGGCCGCCGCCCCGGCCGCCGCTGGGGCCCGCGCGTCCTCGATCTGGACATCCTGCTCTGGTCCGGCGGCGCCTGGGGGACGGACGGCCTCGTCGTTCCCCATGCGGAGATGCGCCGCCGCCGCTTCGTCCTCGAGCCGCTCGCCGAGATCGCACCCGGCTGGCGCGATCCCGTGAGCGGCTTCACCGTCCGCCAGCTTCTCTTCCGGCTCAAGGCCCGGCGCGCGCGCCGGCGCCCTAGCGATCAGAGCGAGTTGCTGTAGAGCTGCTGGTTCATGCGCTCGGCCTCGGCCGCCGCATTGCCGACCGCCGCGCCGAACGCCAGCGCCCAGAGCAGGCAGATGACCAGGGCGACGCCGCCGGTGGCGAGCCCGGCAATGGCCCCGCCCTTGGGCACGCCGACGCGGTTGAGGCCGATGATGCCGAAGATGATGGCGAGCGGCGCGAGGATCCAGGAAATCATGCCGATCACCGGGATGAACGAGAGAACGAGCGCGATGATGCCGAGCACCATCGCGGCGGTGCCCATCGTATTGGTATTCGCCTGCGGATAATGAACCTGTTCCATAAAGCCCCCTTTGGAATGCAAGTGGTGAAGGGGTAAGACAGGCGCGCGGCTTTGCCAAGACGCAACGCCGCGCCGAATCGGCCGCATGCGGATTGCTGCCCGCGCGCGCCGGGGCGCCGGCCGGTTGACCCGCGCCCCAGCCCCTCTTAGGTGGACGCGGCACGGGCCCTTAGCTCAGTCGGTAGAGCAACTGACTTTTAATCAGTAGGTCGCTGGTTCGAACCCAGCAGGGCTCACCATATCCTTCTCCCCGCCAGCCTTCGCCGCTTGCATCGGCGCGGTCCCCCGATATACGCTCGCGGCTCATCGGGAGGGGCCCCCACGTGAAGCATTACCGGGTCAACAAGCTCGCCAAGCCGAACGGCGCGGTGGTGAAGACCAAGGACATATTGGCCGACGGCGACAGGCAGGCTGTGCAGGCGACGCGCGACGACGTCGACTGTCCGGTCTGCGACGTCTGGCACGCCGGCAAGAAGATCGGCTCGATCACCTGAGGCCGCCGCAGCCCGCGCAGGGCCGCGCCTCTCCCAACCCGCTTGACGCAGCGCCCGTCGCCGCCTTACGGAGGCGGGAGAGGCGCGAATCCCGCACGGGAGCAGCGCTTCTGCATCCAGAGCAGGCCTTGTCGCCTGCGCCAACCTGCCCAACCCGGGCAAGGTGGCAGTCCCCAACGGGACGATGCGGCCGGACGGCAACCAATAGGGTGCTCCAGGCAACATCGTCCTTCGAATGCGAAGGATCGATCATGACCGCTCTCTCTCTCCAGACCGTCGAAGCGCCTCGGGAAGCGCCCGGAATGTCCGCCGTGCCGCGCCCGCTCCGGATCGCACTCGCGGGCTTCGGCGTCGTCGGCCAGGCGCTCGCGGAGAACCTCAAGACCCGCACCGGCTACGAGATCGTCGCGATCCTCGTTCGCGACCCGGCGCGGCCTCGGGCCGCCCGGCCGCCCGTCCCCCTCACCGCCGACCGCAAGGCCTTCCTCGAAACACCCGCCGACATATTGATCGACGTCCTCTCCTGCGCCGAGACGGGCGCGCTCCTCAGCGAATGGGCGCTTGGACGCGGCGTGCATGTCGTCAGCGCGAGCAAGCGGGTGGTGAGCGGCTGCCTCCCGCTCCTGCGCGCTGCGGCAGGCGGGAGCGGCGCCGAACTCCTTTATTCGGCGGCTGTCGGCGGCGGCGCGCCGGTGCTCGAGACGGTCGCGGCGGCCCGCTCGCGCGGGGAGATCGTCTCAGTGGAAGGCGTGCTGAACGGCACGGTCGGCTACATCCTCACCCGCCTCGCCGCCGGCCAGGGCTACGCCGACGCGCTTGCCCAGGCGCGGCTCGCGGGCTTTGCCGAGGAGGATCCGAGCGAGGACCTGTCCGGCGCCGACGCGGCCGCCAAGCTCCGCCTGATCGCCGCCGAGGCCTGGAGCGCCGATCCCCGCACGGTGGACGTGGAGACGCAAGCGCTCGATAAGGCCGCGGTGGCGCGGATCGAAAGCAGCGGCGAACCCTGGGTGCAGCTTGCGCGCGTCACGCGCGACGCGGCCAGCGTGACGCTCGTCCCGCTCCGCCTCGCGCCGCAGCTCCCGCCCGTCGGCGACGAGGCCAATTGCGCCGTCGTGACGCTCGCCGACGGAACCCTGCTCACCTGCAGCGGGCGCGGCGCCGGCGGCGATCCGACCTCCGCCTCGATCCTCACCGATCTCGCCCGCCTCTCCGCCGCCCTCGCCGCCGAGAGCGCGACATGCTGATGCACCCGGCGGCGACGCCCTGCCGGGACGTGGAGGTCCCCCTGCCCTCGGACCTCCATCGTTTCGGAAAGACCATTGCGGCGCGTCTTTCGGGGAATCCCGCCGGGCCGCTGGTCGCGGCGATCGGCGGCATCTCCGCCGACCGCCACGTCTGCACCCGCGCGACGGGCCAGCCCGGCTGGTGGGCCGCCCTTGTCGGCCCGGGCGAGGCGATCGACCCCGCCCGATACCGCATCCTCGGCCTCGACTTCGCCGCCGACCCCACCGGCCGCGCCGCGCCGTCCACCGGGGACCAGGCACGCGTCCTTTGCGCCGCGCTGGACGCCGCCCGGGCGGAGCGCGCCGACCTCGTCCTCGGCGCCTCCTACGGCGGCATGGTCGCGCTTGCTTTGGCGGAGCGCCACCCGGAGCGAGTCGCCCGCGTCGCCGCGCTTTCGGCGCCCGCGGCGCCGCACCCGGCGGCGACGGCGGCGCGCGAGCTCCAGCGCCGCACCGTCGCGCTCGGCCTCGCCTCCGGCCGCGGCGAGGAAGCGCTCGCCATCGCGCGCGGCATTGCGATGCTGAGCTATCGCACCCGCGAGGAGTTCGGCGCGCGTTTCGCCGGCGGCCTTCCCTCGGAAGACCCGCTCGCCGCATCCGAGGCCGGCGCCTATCTGCGCGCCCGCGGCGAAGCGTATCGCGACGTCATGACGCCGCAGCGCTTCCTCAGCCTGTCCGCCTCGATCGACCGCCACGAGATCGACCCGGGCCGGATCGCCTGCCCGGTGCTCCTCATCGGCGCCTCGTCCGACCAGCTCGTCCCGCCGTGCCAGCTCGAAGCCCTCGCCGCCGCGCTCCCGTCGTCCGAGCTCCACATCTTCCCCTGCCTGTACGGCCACGACATGTTCCTCAAGGAAACCGCCCGCATCGCCCCGCTCGTCGCCCGGTTCCTGGAGGCCGCATGACCCGCCGCCGATCTCCCCGCCGCCCTGACGCCACCGTCACTGCGGCCGCCCGCCCGGGCTGGGACCCGGCCTACGGCGCGGTCTCGCCGCCGCTCTGGACCTCGGACACCTTCCGCTGGGAGGATCCGGACGACAAGCCGGGCTACGATTACACGCGCACCGTCAGCCCGAACCGCGACATGCTGATCGAGATCCTCGCCGAGCTCGAAGGCGCGGCGGGCGGCGTGGTCACCGGCTCGGGCCAGTCCGCCGCCCTCCTCGCCCTCCTGCTCCTCCCCGCGGGCGCGCTCGTCGTCGCGCCGCACGATTGCTACGGCGGCACGTACCGCCTCATCGCCGGCATGGAGGCCGAAGGGCGCCTGAGGAGCCGCTTCGTCGACATGACCGACGAAGCCGCCTTCGCCGCGGCGATCGCGGAGAGCCCGGCGCTGATCTGGATCGAGACGCCGAGCAATCCGCTCCTGCGCGTCACCGACATCGCCCGCTGCGCCGCGCTCGCAACGACGGCCGGCGCCCTCGTCCTCGCCGACAACACGCTCCCCACCCCCTGCCGCCAGCGCCCCCTCGCACTCGGCTGCGATCTCGTCCTCCATTCCACCACCAAAGCGCTGAACGGCCACGGCGACATCATCGGCGGAGCCCTCCTCGCGAGAGACCCGGCGCTGGTCGAACGCCTCGCCTGGTGGTCGAACGCCGGCGGCCTCAACGCCTCCGCCCACGACAGCTGGCAGACTTTGAGGGGAATGCGCACCCTCCCGCTTCGCGTCGATCGCGCCGAAGCCGGCGCCGTGCTGATCGCCGCGCGCCTCTCCAGCCATCCCAAGGTTGCCGAAATCTTCTACCCCGGCCTCCCCACGCACCCCGATCATGCCCTCGCGCAGCGCCAGCAATCCGGTCCCGGCTTCATGCTGAGCTTCCGCCTCGCCGGCGGCCACGAAGCCGTGCGCCCGTTCCTGGAAGGCCTCGGCCTGATCACCCTGGCCTCGTCGCTGGGCGGCCTCTCCACGCTGATCTGCCTGCCCTCCACCATGACCCACCGCGGCATGCCCCCCGAAGCCCAGGCCGCCGCCGGCATCAGCCCCACCCTCCTGCGCCTCTCGGTCGGCATCGAGGACCCGCACGACCTCGTCGCCGATCTCGAGGCGGCCCTCGCGTGAGCGCGGAGGAGCGGCCGGCTGCAGCGGCCGCGCCGGGGGCCGCGAACGCCCGCTCCAGGTCCATTCGCCATTGGCGCGTTGCCGCGGATGCGCCATGAAGCTTCGCCGCACACACCATGACAAATGATCCTCACCCACAGCCCGGCGGAATAACATTCGCACCGTGGCCGACGCTCGTCGAGAATGACGAGCTGTGGCTTGTGAGCCTGAGCTACGGCGAAAGTTGCAGACGGGTCGACTTCCCCACCGAAGGCTTTTCGCTCGAATTGCCGGAGACCGGCACCGACCGGCTCGGCAGGCTGGAAGCGACCTTCCTCAGCCGCGAGAAGCGCGCCGCGATCGTCTTCGCCTTCGCAAGCGTCAGTGCGTTCCGCGTGCTGGACGAACACGGGCTGGTCGACATGTGGAACGCATCAGCCGACTCCCCTCGCCCCGCCCGTACGACGTTCAAGGTGAAGGGTCATAAATGGCAGGAGGAAAGTTTCCTTTCCTGGTTCATGCCGGGCTGCGAGTTCAGCTTTATGATCGCGACGGGCTGGGACTGTCTGGAGGTCGTCGCAAACGGCGAGCCCATAATCGAATTACGCGCGGCCACAGTGATCGAACACAGACGCAATTGAGAGTTCGGACGGCAGGGCCGCAGGCTCCCTCGCACGGCCTTGAACGTGTCAATGAGGCGGCGTTGGCGGATCTTCGCGCGAGCGCATCCGCATCCTGCCGGCGCCGGCAACCCTAATGCCAATCCGCATCAGCTCGGGCATCCAACGTCTTGGCCGCCTCGCGGATGTCGCCAAGGTCGACCGCGCGATCGAAGGGCGCGTCGTCCAGCCGGGCAGGGCGTCCCAACCGGCGTTGCCAGCCGTGCAGCGCCTGGATGTAGGGAAGATAGGGAACGCGCATCAGGGTGCCGTTCGGAAGCAGCTCCACGTCGGCAATGCCGTTGTGGAGCCACTCGCCATTGTGCCAGTCGGGCATGTCCACGGCTGGAAAGAGGCAGATGCCCTGCAGGTCCACGCCGCGCTGGAAAGCTGCGAGGCTTTCGCCCACGATGTCGTTGAGCCAATCGGGCCGGCCACCCTTCAGGCCTGATGTCTCCGCCACGATGCACGGCCGCCGGTACTTGCGCCATGCCTCCTCGATCAGGTCGCAAAGCGGGCGAATGCGATCGTCGCCCGGTTCGAGCGCGGCGTGCGGGCCGCCCTCGCGATATTCCATCTGGCCGAAACTGTAATTGTTGAGACCGATGATATCGAGCGTCTCCGGCGAGCCGCCGAGCTCAGGATGCTTGATGCCGGCAATGATGTCCCACGCCAGATACGCATCGTCATAGCTTTCGCGGTGCGCCGCTGCGGCCTGGTCGGGACGATCGCGGGGCGGCACCACCCAGATCAGAGGGTCGATATGGACCATGCGGGCATCCGGGAAATCCTCGCGGATCGCTCCGACGGCAGCGATGTCCGCACGCGCGAGCGCCGTGGTGAATCGGCGGCGGTACTCGGCGCTGTCGCCGAAGGGCGCCGACCAGCCCCATTCTCCGCCCATATAGCCCCAGAAAGTAGGCTCGTTCATCGGCGTGAAGAAGAGCGGTCCATGGTGCGCCCGTTCGGCGACGTATCGGGCGGCGGCGCGGGCGTAGGCGGCGAAGCGCTCCACGAAGGCCTCGCTCAAAGGGTCGAGTCCCTCCGGATACCCATAGTGGCACAGGTCCCAGATCGGCAGCACCTGGTGCCGCCTCTGCGCTGCCAGGAAGTCGTCGATGCACGAAAAATCATACTCGCCGTTGCCGCGATCGATCAGCGGCCAGGGAATGCCCTCGCGCGCGACGCCGATGCCGAGCCTGGGCAGGAAGGCGTAGTCTTCGTCCGAGTGGCTGTAATGCTGCGTCTCCCGGTTGAGGTCCCTGCGCCCGACGTCCTTCCAGACGAAGGTCGAGCATTCGAAACCGGAGAGGAAGAAGGTCGGGAAGATCCCGTCGGACGTTGTCATCGAGCCAGTACGTCCGAGCAGGGAGCAAGTTCAGATGGCGGCAGCAAGGATCGCAAACCATTGCGGACCGATGTCCGTCGTGGGATTGCGCACCCGGGCACAGGACGCGGAGTGAGCCATGAGCATGGACGACGACATCATCCAGACGCCGGACGGCCCGATGACCTGGGCACAGTGGAAGAAGAAGAACCCCATCCAGGTCCCGTCGCGCCGCACGAAGGGCAAGGACCTTCCGGTAAAGGTGAAACGGTTCACGAACGAGACCTGACCCGGCGCCGACTGCCGGGCCCGCCGACGTTGTGGGCCGCGTCGATCTTACGTTATAACATGGCGGCCACGCATCGTTCCGCCTGCACGTGGAGGTTCCGCATGGACTCGGCTTTCCGACAAATCGCGGCGGCGCTTTCCCTCCTGATGCTGTGCATCGCTTCGCCTGCGGTTTCGGCCAGGACAGCCGACCAGGCACCGCCCGGCGAAGAGGTCCGCTTCGCCTCCGATCCCGGCACGATGCTCGCCGGCACGCTGGAGACGCCGCGCGGGTTCGGCGCCGGCCCCTTCCCGGTGGCGGTCATCGTGTCCGGCACCGGTCCGTGGGTGCGCGGC
Organism: Allosphingosinicella sp.; assembly: GCA_036399655.1. Lineage (GTDB taxonomy): Bacteria > Pseudomonadota > Alphaproteobacteria > Sphingomonadales > Sphingomonadaceae > Allosphingosinicella. The sequence goes on from DASWMS010000078.1 coordinate 79,707, forward strand.
GGCTGGGTGCACATCCGGGCACGGCTGCTGGCGAGCGGCATCGCCACCTTCATGTACGACAAGCGCGGCCTCGGCGCGTCGACCGGCGAATTCGAAGACACCATTCCGGCGATGGAGCGGGACGTCGCCGCCGCGGCCGCGTTCCTGCGCACGCGCCGCGACATCGATCCCCGCCGCATCGCCCTCATGGGCATCAGCCAGGGCGCGGTCGCGGCGCCCCTCGTCGCCTCGCGCGATCCGGGCATCGCCGCCGTGGTGATGCTCTCCGGACCGGTGGGACCGCGGGGCGAACTGTTCCTCGGCATCCTGCGGGCCAACCTGGCCTCCGGCGGCAAGAGCCCCGCGGATATCGCGCATGCGTCCGCGGCCGTCGGCGCGTGGATGGAGGCGCGCAGCCGCGGCGCGGCCGCCTCCGAAGTCGCGCCGCTGCGGCAGGCGGCGGTCTCCGCATTCGCCGCCATGGGCCTGGGCGCGGGCGCGCTCGACGTGCTCGACAATCCTGTGGTGCTCTCGATGTACGAGGTCGCGCCCGACCGTGCGCTGCGCGCGGTGCGGGCGCCGGTGCTGGCGATCTACGGGTCGCGGGACGACATCATCGCGCCCGAGCTCAGCTACGCGGCCGCCGTCGCCGCGCTCGCCGACAATCCGGACGCGCTCATCGTCGCGGTACCCGGAATGACCCACGAACTCACCCGCGCCGCGCCGTTGCCGCCCGGCCAGGCCGCCCCGGAGGATGGAACCATGCCCGTCGTCACCGATACCGTCGGCGCCTGGCTCGCCCGCAGGCTCGGAACCGCTCCGCCGGACCGCTGACGCACAGGAGCCCGCCGGCGCGGCCGCAACATCCTCTTTTTTCATCCGAATCCGCTTGCATCCTCGCCGCTCCCGACCATCATGGCGCGAAGAACGGGGGGACACAGTGCGCATCGCAGCTTCAATCTTCGCGGCGTCGATCGTCGCTTCGGCGCCGGCCCAGGCGCAGAACGACCAGATCCGGCGCGGACCCGTGCCCAATTGGGCGGTGCCAGCCGAGCTGATGCCGGTGCCGTCCAGCCCGAGCGGGCTCGTGTTCGTGCGGCGGCACGAAGCGCAGGTCCACCTCGGCCCGCAGGGGCAGTCGCATTACCTCGCCTATCGCATCAAGATCCTCCACCCGAACGCACTGCAAGCGGGCAATCTTGCGATATCGTGGAACCCTTCGGCGGGCACGCCCGCGGTGCACGTCATCCGGGTCCATCGCGGCGACGAGGCGATCGACGTTCTTGCCAACGCCTCCTTCGAGATCCTGCGCCGTGAGGACCAGCTCGAAGCCGCCAGCCTCGACGGCATCCTCACCGCGGTACTTCGCGTCCCCGATCTTCGCGTCGGAGACGAGCTCGACGTCGCCATGACGATCCCGACGAGCGATCCGACGCTCGGCCGCAACGATGCCGGACTGCTGATGCTCGGCCCCGATCCCGCGCCCGGCCGCTTCCGGATCGGATTGAGCTGGGAGGAGGGTCACAAGCCGAACTTCAGGATGACGCCGGACATGGTTGCGGTCGCCGTGCAGGACAGCCGGCGCGTGACGTTCGACTTCACCAATCCGGCCGCCCTCGCTCCGCCCGAAGGCGCGCCGGCCCGCTACAGCTGGCAGCGCATCGTCGAATATAGCGACTTTGCGGACTGGGCCGCCGTTTCCCGGCACTTCGCGCCGCTCTACGCCCGCGCCGCCACGCTCCCGGATGGTTCGCCGCTCAAGGCCGAGGCGCGGCGGATCGCCGCCGCCCATGCCGCGCCGCTCGACCGCGCACGGGCCGCGCTGGAGCTCGTGCAGCAGCAGGTCCGCTACGTCTATGTTGGCCTCGACGGCGGGAACCTGACGCCGGCGACGGCGGCGGAGACCTGGCAGCGCCGCTATGGCGACTGCAAGGGCAAGACCGCATTGCTGCTGGCGCTGCTCGGCGAGCTCGGCATCGAAGGCTACCCGGTATTGGTCAGCAACAGGGGAACGGACGACGGACTCGACGAGCGGCTGCCGAGCCCGCGCCTGTTCGATCATGTCGTCGTGCGCGCCCGGATCGCGGGCGCCGATTACTGGCTCGACGGCACGATGCCGCCGGTCGCCGGACCGAGCGAGGCACCGGTGATCCCCTATCGGTGGGTTCTGCCGGTGACGGCTGAGGGCAATTCGATCGAGCGGCGGGACTGGCGCGCCGCGGCCAGCCCCGACGAACTCTACCTCTACGAGATCGACGCACGGGCCGGCTTCGATCAGCCGGCGAAGATCACCACCACGACGATCCTGCGCGGGGTACAGGGGCTGCAGCAACAGGTTCAATTCTCTGCCATGACGCAGAGCCAGCTGCTCAACCTGTTTCGCCAGCAGGTGGCGGGCAGCCCGTGGCAGACCATCGAAGACGCCCAGTGGCGCTACGATGCGAGGGCGCGGGCGAGCATATTGACGGTCAGCGGATCAGGGACCGTGGACTGGGAAGGCGATACGGGCGGCGCCCGGTGGATGACCCTTCCCGGCGGCGGCTTCATCCCACCCGAGCGGCGAATGCGCGCGGCGGAGCAGAACCAGGACGTCCCTTATTACAATGAACCGGAGTTCAACTGCCACGTGACGACGGTCCGGCTGCCGCAATCGACGAACCCGCGGCACTGGTCGTTCAACACCTCCTTCGACACGCGTCTTTTCGGCCGGACCTATCGTCGGGGGTTCGAGCTGCGGGACGGCGCGATCCGCATGGTCCGCGGCTCCCGCATCGAGCAGCGGGAGATAGACGCCGCGGCCGCGCGGGGCGACAATGCGCGCATCCCCGCCTTCGACAATAGCATGGCCACGATCACCTACGACGCGTCCGAGGCGGGCTCTCGCGAAGGCGGCGGCCGGGTGCCGGCGACCTACGAGATCGACTGGACGGCCGACGACGTGCCCTGCCTTGCGGCCACTGCCGCGCGCTGAGGCGATCGTCGTTCCGCAATAGGGCGCCCAGCTGCAACGAGCCGGCGCGAGACTGGACGCGAGAGCGGCCGCGGCGCATGCGACGGCGCTGATGACGCACGATGCACACGCCCCCGGCCTCCATGTCGATCCGCTCCTCCGCCGGTTCCTGGAGGAGGAGGCGCTGCCGGGAACCGGGATCGATCCTGGCGCCTTCTGGACAGGCTTTGAATCGCTGCTTCGCGAACTGACGCCCGAGAATGAGCGGCTCCTCGCCCGGCGCGAGGAGCTTCAGGCGCTGATCGATGCGCGCAACGCAGGCCTCGGAGGCCGCATTCCCGCCCCCGACGAAGAGGAACGCTTCCTTCGCGGCATCGGCTATCTCGTCGATCCGCCCGCGCCCTTCGCCATCGGCACGAGCGGCGTGCACGACGAAGTGGCGCGGATCGCCGGGCCGCAGCTCGTCGTGCCGGTCGACAATGCCCGTTATGCGATCAATGCGGCGAACGCGCGCTGGGGGAGCCTCTACGACGCCCTGTACGGGACCGACGCGCTCGGCGACCCGCCGCAGCCGGGCGGCTACGATCCGGAGCGCGGCGCGCGCGTGGTGGCGTGGGGCCGCGCCTTCCTCGACGAGATTGCGCCACTCACCGGCGGAAGCCACGCCGATGTGACATATTACCGGGTCGTGGACGACCGGCTCGTCACCGATAGGGGCAGCCTGGCCGACCCGGCGCTGCTCGCCGGCTGGACCGACGGACGCATTCTGCTTCGCCACCACGACCTCCACATCGAGATCGTCATCGATCCTGCCCACCCGATCGGCGGCAACGATCGCGCCGGAATTGCCGACATCGTCCTCGAATCCGCGCTCACCGCGATCATGGACTTCGAGGACAGCGTCGCCGCCGTCGATGCGGAAGAGAAGGTCGGGGTCTACCGGAACTGGCTCGGCCTCATGAAGGGGGACCTCACCGCCCGCTTCGTCCGCAGCGGCGAGGAGGTCCACCGCCGTCTCTCACCCGACCGCAGCTACGCCGCGCCGAATGCCAGCACGCTCACACTCAGCGGCCGCGCCCTGCTCCTAGTCCGCAATGTCGGCCATCTCATGACAAGCCCGATGATGCGCCTGGACGGCAAGGAGGTTCGGGAAGGCCTCGCCGACGCGGTGATCACGGCGCTCTGCGCGCTCCACGCGGGCCGCGGAAGGCCGATCTACATCGTGAAGCCGAAGATGCACGGGCCCGACGAGGCCGCCTTCGCGAACCGCCTCTTTGACCGGACGGAAGACCTGCTCGGCCTGCCGCGCCGCACCATCAGGATCGGCGTGATGGACGAGGAGCGGCGCACCTCGCTGAACCTCGCGGCCGTGATCCATGCGGTGAAGGACCGCGTCGCATTCATCAACACGGGCTTTCTCGACCGCACGGGCGACGAGATTCACACGGCGATGCGGCTCGGCCCCGCCATCCGCAAGGCCGAGATGAAGGCGGCGCCCTGGTTCGCCGCCTATGAGGACAACAATGTCGATGTCGGCCTCGCCTGCGGCTTTGCGGGCCGGGCGCAGGTCGGCAAGGGGATGTGGGCGATGCCCGACAGGATGGCCGACATGCTGGCCCAGAAAGCCGCCCACCCGGAGGCGGGCGCCACCACCGCCTGGGTCCCCTCTCCCACCGCCGCAACGCTTCACGCAATCCACTATCACCGCCTCGACGTCGCCGCGCGCCAGCGGGCGCTCGCCGCGCGGGCGCCGGTGCGGCCTCGCGAGATGCTGGCCGTCCCGGTTGCCGCCGCGCCGCGCTGGACGGAGCGGGAGGTTCGGGACGAGCTCGACAACAACGTGCAGGGCATTCTCGGCTACGTGGTGCGCTGGATCGAGCAGGGCGTCGGCTGCTCCAAGGTGCCGGACATCCACGACGTCGGCCTGATGGAGGACCGCGCCACCTGCCGCATTTCGAGCCAGCACGTCGCCAACTGGCTCCTCCACGGGATCGTCACGGAGGCGCAGGTCCGCGCCGCGCTCGTTCGCATGGCAGCAGTGGTCGACCGCCAGAACGCGGGCGACCCCTTTTACCGCCCGATGCTCCCCGATGCGGAGAGGAGCCTCGCCTTCGCCGCGGCCTCCGCGCTGATCTTCGAAGGCGCGGCGCAGCCCTCGGGCTATACGGAGCCCCTGCTCCACGCCTTTCGCCTGAAGCTGAAGGCCGCCCTCAGCGGTTGAGCAGGACCTCGGCGACGTGCCTCTTGCCGCCGGTGCGGCCGAGCTGCACGAAGACGTCGACCGTCTGCTTCACATAATGATGCACGTCCTCGCGGCTGAGCCGCGTGCCCGTCTGGAGGACGAGCAGGGCGACCTGCTCCACCGCCCCTTCGGCGCTGTCGGAATGCACCGTCGTCATCGATCCGGGATGGCCGGTGTTTACCGCCCGCAGGAAGGCGAAGGCCTCCTCGCCGCGCAGCTCGCCGAGGATGATCCGGTCCGGGCGCATGCGCAGCGACGCGGCGACGAGGTCGTTCGCCGTCACATGCGCCTCGCCGAGCGCGCTGCGGGCGGCGAGCATGCCGACGGCGTTCGGGTGCCGCATGGTGAGTTCGGGCGTATCCTCGATGAAGATCAGGCGCTCGTCGGGCGAGATTTCGCGGATGAGGGCGTTGAGGAACGTCGTCTTGCCGGTCGAGGTGCCGCCCGAGACGAGGATGTTGCGCCGCGCCTTGACGGCGGCGGCGAGCATGCCGGCGATGTCGCCCTCGTCGAGCAGCGCCTTGAGGCGCGCGTCCGTGCCGCTCCTGTCGAGCTTCGTGCGGACCGCGGTTTCGGACATGGCGCCGCTCGCGACGTAATCGGAGAGGGTCAGGTCCGGCTCGACATGCTTTCGGATCGCGAGCGCCAGCGGCCCCCGCGTCGCCGGCGGCCCGACGACCTGGACACGCGCGCCGTCCGGAAGCGTCGCGGAGAGCAAAGGGTGCTCGCGGCTGATCCCCTGGTGCGAAAGCGCCGCGATCTGCCGGGCGAGGCGGCCGAGGGTCGCATCGTCGAGCTCCGGCGCCTCGATCCGCTCGATCGCGCCGCCCGTCGTCTCGATCCAGATTTCGCGCGGCTTGTTGACGTAGATGTCGGTGACGTCCGGCCGCGCCAGGACACCGGCGAGCGGCGCGAGATAGGAGCGAAGATACAGGCCCGGCTCGCCCGCCCCCGCCCCTGCCGAGGCTGCGTTCACCGCCTGCGGTCCGAGCCGGTGAAATCGAGGTCGCGGGCGACGAAGACGCTGATGCTCGCGCCCGGTCGAACGGTGAGCGTCGGCGGGATGTTCGCCGTCTGCAGGCCCTGGAGCGGGTTGCCGCCCGGCACGACCAGGAGCGGCGTGTTCGCCGCGCCGGCCGCCAGCGTCAGGCCGAGGTCGACCGTGGAGCGAAGGATGGCGCCGGCGAAGCGCTGGAAGAAGTGGGTGTTGACGTTCGCGCGGATGCCGCTGCGGCCGAGCGTGTCGGTGGACGGCGAGCCGATCGCGATGGTGACGCCGTCCGGCCGGATCAGGCGGATCCAGTTGACCAAAGCGCGCCGCTGCCCGGGCTGCATGTCGGAGCGATATTCCCCGACGAGCCGGCTGCCGCGCGGGATCAGGACCCGCTTGCCGTCGAAGCCCCTGATGTCGCGCGACACGATGGCGCGGGCGAGGCCCGGCCGGTTCGAGTGGAAGGCCGTTTCCATGACGGCGGGGATGAGCGTCCCCTGCGGCACGGTGGTGGTGCGGTTGGCGAAGCTGCCGGCGCGCGCGCGGGTGCCTGCGATCCCGGCGCCGCCTCCGCCTGGCCCCGGCGGGGCTGCGGGGGCGGCGGCAGCGCCTTCCGCGGCCGTCGGCCCGGCGCCGCCGGCGGTCGTGTCGATGACGAGCGTGGGATCGCCCGACATGCGCTGCGGCGCCTGCGGGATTTGCGGCTGGGGTTGCGCGGGCTGGGGCACGTAGACGATCTGCGGCTGGCTCTGGACCTGCGGCTGATAACGGGGCGCCGGCGCCGGCGCCGACGGCACGAAGATCCGGGGCTGCGGCTGCATCTGATATTGCGGCTGAGGCTGCGGCTGCATCTGCATCGGCTGCTGGACCGGTCCGGGGACGATGAGCGGCGGCGCAGGCACGGCGGTGCCGGTCGCCTGCGGTGTCGTCTCCGTCACCTCCACCCGCGATCGGCGCCGCGAATCGAGGATGGCGAACAGGATGGCGAAGGCGAGCACCGCCAGCAGCACCAGCGCCCAGACCGGAAGCCCCTGCCGCGGCACGGCGACGACCGGGCGGACTCCCTCCTCGGCGGGCGTGGGCGCAAGGGTCCGCGGATCGGGCGAGAAGGAGCCGGGCGCGAGCGCCATCAGCGGCGCGCCCGGCGCGGCTCGACGCGCACCGCCCGGGCCGCCTGCCGGTCGATCCGGAAGACGAGGCGGGGCACGACGGAGTCGATCACGAAGACGTCGTCGCGCATCATCCCGTTGACCAGCGACTCCTCGCCGTCCGGGTCGACCGCGTAGGCGGCGGGGATCGGACGGTCGGCGGGCCACTCGATATAGGTGTGGCGGCCGTCGTCGCCGATCCGGCTCGGCCGCAGCGCCCGCGCGCCGCTCACCCGGTAGCGCCCGTCGACCGGCGCAGCGGCATCGGCGGCAGCGGCTTCGTCTCCGCCACCTTCGCCGGTGCGCTCCGTCTCAGGATAGTTGAAGCGCACCGTATAGGCCATTTCGGGGGACGGGCTCGCCAGCGGCACGAGATCGATGGCGTAGAGGCGGGCGTTGGTGATCACCGTCATGTTGGTCGATACGCCCGACTGGAGCGGCTTGATGAACAGCCGGTCGCCGCGGCGGTTCGCAGTCACCTGCCAGGCGCCGCTGTCGCCGAGCGCGACATTCTCGATCTGCTCGTCGGGCGCGAGCTCGACGGTGAGCTGGTATCCCGCCGCGACTTCGAGGACGACGACCTGATCGGCGGCATAGTCGACGCTCTGGAGGCGGCGGTCGCCCGCGCCGGGCTGCGGGCGGACCTGCGCGGCGGCAGGCACGGCCGCGAAGGCCGTGGTCAGAGCGAGTGCGAGCGCGAGCCTCACAGCTCCACCTCCGGCTGGGGCGGCTGGGGCGGCGGCTGCTGCCGTTGCTGCTGCGGCGCCTGCTGCGGCGGGACCACCGCCTGCGGACGCTGGATGCCGGGGACGGCGATCGTCGGCTGCTGCTGCCCGCCCTGCTGCTGCACGGCGGCGCCCGGCTGGGCCGGCTGGACCTGATCGGGCGCGGGCAGCGCCTCCTGGTCCTTGCGGTAGCGCACGACCTGGAAGCCCAGCGGATTGGCGAAGCGGTTCTCCTGGGTCATCGGCTCGCCGGTGAAGCGGTAGCGGATCACCGACACCCAGGCCCCGAGCGGCGTCACCTGGCCGGTGGGATTGCGCAGCACCGTATCGAAGCGCACCATCGCCACGTTGCGCGCAACGGGCGAGACGCTCTTCACCCGCGTTTCGACGACGGTGCCCCGCGGATAGCGGGCGAGCGGGCTCTGCGGGTTCGAACCCTGCATGGCGGCGACATAATCAGCCCGCGCACTCTCGGCCGACCATAAGGTCACGTGCCGATAGGCCGATTGCACGCTGTCGTGATCGAACCCTTCGCGCTGCGCGACGTACTGGACGAGGAGCGACTGGGTCAGCGCAGTGTCGGCGGCGACGCGCTGCTCGTCCAGCGGGCGCACCGCCTGGACGAAGCCGGTGTTGCGATCGACCAGCAACGTATAGGGCTCGACCGTCTTGAGCGGCACGAGCAGGACGAGCGCCAGCCCTTCGAGCAAGGCCAGCGCGCAGGCGCCGCCCGCGACCATCCAGGCGACCTTGCGCGATTTGCGCAGCTCCTGCTGCCGGTCCCCGGCCCAGCTCTCCGCTTCCTTGTAATAAGCGTCGAGCGATTCTTGCGATCTCTTGTTCATCTGGCTCCGTCCCGCCTCTGCGCGCCGCCCGAGACACGGCCGCGCGTGCGCCGGCGGCCGCTCTGGCCGAGGGGCATGGCGGCCTGCGGCGCGGTGCTCGCGTCACGGCCCGCGGCGGCGGCCACTCCCACCGAGGCGAGCGGCGTCACCGAAGGCGGCGGCGCGTAGGATTCGCGCCGCTGCGTCGCGGCCACCGCTTCCGCGATCGCGACGGCGCGGGTGCGCTCGGCATTGCCGGAGGCCGCGTCGCTCCCGGCGGCACCGGCGGCTCCCGCCGCTCCGGCGAGCGCCGGCTGAGCGCCGGCGATCCGCAGCGTATCGAAGAGCTGGAACGAGGCGGTGCGCACCGCCTGCGGAATGCGGAAGCTGTAGGCAAGTCGCGCCGCGGCGATCAGCACCGCGATCAGGACAAGGCCGAAGACGAGGGTCATGACCAGGAGCTCCACGGGCACCGTCGGCGTCGGCACGTCGGCGCGTCGCGTCGCGATTACCGTCGCCATCCACGGCTCCAGCAAGGCGAGTTCGACGCCCAGCACTATGGAGGTGGCAACTGCGCCGAACGCCGAGCCGGCGAGGCCCCTCACCCATCCTTCGAACAGGCCGCGGGTCGCATCGAACAGCAGGAAGAGCGCGAACAAGGGCCCGAGCGCGAGCAGCAGGCCCGCCACGAGCCGAACCGAGGCGTAAGCCGCGATCGCGCCCGTGAGGTAGAGCGTCCGCGCCTGGCCGAGCATCTTGGCCTCCTCGGCCGGGTTCCAGCGCGGGCGGGACTGGAGCTGCTCGAGCCGGCGAAGCTCCTGCTGCTGCTGCTCGGGCGTCAGTGCGGGGGTCGCGCCGACGATCTCCTCGCTGGGCGGCGGCCGGCCGGCGCCGAGCAGTATCAGCTCGGCGAGCATATCGTCGACGCCCTGGAGCCGCACCGCGATGCCTCCGTCGGAGCCGGGAAGCCCGGACGGGCGCCCGATGCTGCCGGCAAGCTCGGCCGGACCGCGCAGGGTCACGTCGTAGACGAGGGTGCGGAAGGCGGGCCAGCTCGTCGCCAGCATCAGCACGGCGCCGATCTTCACCGCCATCAGCGTCGCGTCGCGCACGCTCGGCACTTCGCCGTAGAGAAGCCGGTACCCGAACAGGCCGATGAAGATGGTGAGCGCGCCGGCGAGCGCCAGCGACACGGCGGAGCCGGGCTGGGCGAGCGCCGACCAGCCGCCCTGCCCGATCGACTGGGCGTGGCAGTCGACCATCGCGAGGATGCGCTGCAGGAACGCGCCTTCGGGCAGGAAGGCCGGGCAGGCGCCGAACATCAGGCGCGCTCCAGCAGGCGCGGGATCCAGGCTTCGGGCTCGTCGCCCGTCTCGGCGCGGATTTCGTCCAGGAGCCGCACCGTCCGCTCGCGTCCCGAAAGGATGGTGAGCAGGTCCTTCTCGCCGCCGAGGTTGAGCCGCGCGACGACGCTGTCCGCTCCGTGCTTGATGAGGAAGCAGCGCGCATCGTCGGGCAGCGTGCGCACGATCTCGTACTCGTGCGGCGTCAGGCCGAAGCCGTCGACATAGTCGGCTTCGCGCGCCTTGGGGTTCGCCATGAAGATCTGCGTCGCCGCCTGCTCGATGATGGCGCTCGCGATCTTGCTTTCGAGCGCGTCCTGAGCGCTTTGCGTGGCGAAGCCGACGATGCCGTTCCTCTTGCGGATCGTCTTTTCCCAATCCTTGATCCGCCGGACGAAAACGTCGTCGTCGAGCGCCTTCCAGCCTTCGTCGACGACGACGATCGCGGCAGTGCCGTCGAGCCGCTCCTCGACGCGGTAGAAGAGGTACATCATCGCCGGGCTTCTGAGCTGCGGATCGTCGAGAATCTGGGTCATGTCGAAGCCGACCGTGTCGGCGGCGAGATCGGTCAGGTCATCCTCATTGTCGAACAGCCAGGCATGCTCGCCGTCGCCCCACCAGGGCCTGAGGCGCGACCAGAGGTCGGCGGCATGCGGACGGTGGCCGCCGCGGAAAAGCTCGGCGAGATGGCGGAGGCGCCGGTGGTGGCGCGGCTGGGCGAAGCTCGCATCGAGCGCATCCTTGATCCGCGCGATCTCGTCCGTGTCGCTGGCGCCGGCGAGCAGCGCCAGCCAGTCGATCAGGAACTGGCGGTTGGCCGGCGTGTCGGCGAGCTGGAGCGGGTTGAGGCCGGACGGGTGGCCCGGACGCAGCACGTCGTAGCGCCCGCCGATGGCGCGGATGAAGAGCTCGGCGCCGCGGTCCTTGTCGAAGAAGATGATCCGCGGCCGGTACTTGCGCGCCTGGGCGAGGAGGAAATTGAGCACCACCGTCTTGCCCGAGCCGGACGGGCCGATCACCGTGAAGTTGCCGAGGTCGCCCTGGTGGAAGTTGAAATAATAAGGTCCGGCCGCCGTCGTCTCGAGGAGCGTGACCGCCTCGCCCCAGTGATTGCCCTGAGCGGTGCCGATCGGGAAATTGTGGCTGGAGGCGAAGGAGCCGAAATTCGCGGTCGAGATGAGCCCGCGCCGCGCGATATATTTGAAATTGCCCGGAAACTGTGCCCAGAAGGCAGGCTCCAGTCCGATCTCCTCGCGTACCGCGATGATGCCGAGATCGGCAAGCGCGGCCTGCACTTCGGCCGCGCCTTCGTCGACGCGCTCCGGGCTCTCGGCGCGGATGGCGATGGTCATGTGATGCTCGCCGAACGCCGCGCGCCCGGCCGCGACATTGTCCTTCGCGCCGGAAAGCTCCGCCCGAAGGCTCAGCGCCTCGTCCTCGGCCGAGCGCATGCGCCGGAGCGCGAGGTTCATGCCGGACAAGGCTTCGCGCCGTTCGACGAAGCCGAACGATTGCGACACCGTCATCTCGTACGGCAGGCGCATCAGATCGTCGAACATGCCGGGCTCGGTCTGGCCGGGATAATCCTTGATCGAGATGATCGCCTGGAAGCTGCGCGGCGTCGCTCCGGCCCGCCCGAGCTCGACCGTCTCCTGCCCGAAGCTGACGCGGCGGTAGGGCAGATAGTCGCCGAGGTCCTGCTGCGGCAGGAGCACCGGCCGCATCTCGGCATTGTAGAGGGCGGAGAGGAATTCGAGCGGTTCCGAGCAGGGGCCGTGCGGCGTGTGGTAGGCGCCCAGCAGCCGGGGGCCGTAGCTCCCCAGGGCTGCGAGCAGCGCATCGCGGGCCGCGTCGAGCTGCTTCTTTTCGTAAGCCGTGTTCGTCCCGGCCGGCAACGTCGCGCGGCCGAGCAGCGCGCGCACGCGGTCCGCCACGCCGACCTTCCCCTGCAGGGGGCGGCGGACGAGCGTCAGGAAAAGGTCGTTGACGTAGAGGTGCTTGGTGGCGAGCCGCTTCTTCCAGGCCGTATCGAGCGTGCGGGAGAAGCTGTCGGAATAATCGGCCGATAGCTCCGGCTCGATCCGGCGCCGGACGATGTGGTGATAGAGGGCGAAACGCGACGAGCCGACCGCCTGCAGCATCGCATCGCGCAGGCGCTTCCTGTAGTTGATCTCGTCCGTGTCGGCCGTCTCGAACAGGAGGCCGCGCAGGTGGATGACCTGCATGAGCAGGCCGTCGCGAGTCTCGATCGTATGATCGTCGACATGGCGCGCATAAGGGAGGTGCCTGCCCGCCGGAAGCTCGCGCGCCGCGGCGGCGGCCGCGTCCTGGCTCAGGGCCGGTAGGAGTTGCATCGCCAGATCGCGTGGTTGCGGACCCGCGGGCAGCGGCGGACCTTGGTGAGCCAGAGATCGAAGAAGCGCGGCTCGCGCACGCACAAGACGGCGCCGACCCCGTGGACGACGAGCGCCGCGAGCAGCACCCACGGCGTCCTGAAGATCAGGAACAATTCGGTCGCGAGAACCGCGTTGACGATGAAATAGCTGTAGGTGACGCCCGCGAACATCTGCGGCCGCGTCAGGGCGACGAACAGCGGATCCTGTTCGATCCGGCTCACCTTTTATTGCCCCAGCTGGGCGGTGGACTGGATGCCGGCGACGATGCTCGCAGCGCCGAACAGGATGAAGCAGCCCAGAATCACGACGGCGCCGTAGCGCCAGTTGATCCGGCCGGTCAGCATCAGGAAGCCGACCGAGGCGACGGCGATCACCGCGACGACCGTCGCGATCGTCCCGAGCAAAGTCCCTTCGAGCCAGCGCACCGCGGCGACGATGACGCCCGAGCCGGCGGGGTCCGCCAGCGAGTCCTGCGCAAAGGCCGGCGCGGCCGCCAGCGCTCCAACGACGATAAAGGCGCGGGCAATGCGCCTTGCTATGCTGCGATGTTCAGCCATGTCCCCCCGGCCCCGCCGATTCCCTTGCCGGGAACAGTGCGCGCTCCGCCGCCCCTTGCCAATAGATTTCAGTCTCTTCCACGCCGAAGCGAGGCGCGCTCCAAGCTCAATTGAAGGCGGCGACCAGCCTCGTGCGGCCTTCCGCGACGGCCCTCGAACCGAGAAAGAGCGGCATCGGCCGCCCTCCGGCCGCCGCTTCTGCCGATTTTCCCGGCAACGGGATGCATCCGAAGTCGGCGAGGCGCGTTAATGCCTTGTGAACCGTAGATTTTCAGCCCTGATCCTGAGCGGCCTCGGCGCCGGCGCGCTCTATGCCGCGACGATGGCGACCGTCCAACCGACCGACACGGCGGCCGATCCCGCCGCCGTCGACGCCTATCTCGCCCAGCTCAGCGAGACGGTGCCGCCGCCCGTCGCGACCAAGCTCGCCCGCGAAGCGCCGCAGTCGCAAAGCCCGGAGCTCGCCAAGGAGGCGGCAAAGGCAGACCGGGCCGAGCCGATGGTCGGCGCCGCTTTCTCGGTCGTCCGCTAAGGCTCAGGCGCCGGCCGCGGCCCGGGGCTCGGCCGCGCCCCACCTCCTCGCAACCTCGGCGATCCCCGCCGCCGGCTGAGGACGGCCGATCAGATATCCCTGCGCGAGGTCGCAGCCCATGGCGCGCAGCGCATCGAGGCAGGCTTCGTCCTCCACTCCTTCCGCCACCACTTCGAGCCCGAGCTCGTGCGCCATGGCGATGGTGGAGCGCACCATGATCGCATTCCTGGGCGAGGCGCCGATGTCGCCGACGAAGCTGCGGTCGATCTTGAGCTCGGTCGCAGGCAGCATGCGGATGTAGCCGAGCGAGGACTGGCCGGTTCCGAAATCGTCGATCGACACGCCGGCGCCGAGCGCCCGCCACGCCTCGAGCGCGGCGATGGCGGCCTCCGGCTGGTCCATGGCGGCGGTCTCGGTGACTTCGATGGTGAGCCGCTCGGGCGACAGCCGCCCCGCACGAACCGTTTCCCGCAGCTCGGCCATGAAGTCGGCGTCGCTCAGGAGGCTCGCGCCGACATTGACCGCGACTCCGAGGTCGAGCCCCGCGTCTCGCCAGGCGAGAGTGTCGGCGAGCGCGTCGCGCAGGACCAGGCGGGTGAGATCGCGGCCGCGGCCATGCTCCTCGATGAGCGGCAGGAAGGCGTCGGGCGGGATGAGGCCGCGCTCGTCATGCTGCCAGCGAACCAGGGCCTCGACCCCGACGATCCGGCCTGCCGCGAGATCGAGCTTGGGCTGATAGTAATTGCGGATGGCGCCGCTCGCAAAGGCTGCGTCGAGCTCGCCCATGAGCGCGAGGTTGCGGCTCACCTCCTCCGAATCGGCTTCGGTGAAGCGACTCATGCGGGCGCCGCTGCGCTCGGCCTGGCTGGCGGCGAGTGCGGCATTGGCGGCGAGCTGGCCCGCGGCGGCGCCGTCTCCTGCGGCAAGGCCGAAATGGAGCGGCACTTCGACGCGGCGGCCGTCCACTTCCTGATCGCGCGCGAGGGCGGCGAGGCCGTCGAGCGACACGGCGGCGCCGCTCGCGATCCAGGCAAGGCTTGATTCGTCGGTGCGGTAGATGCGCGCGCCGCCGGTGCCGAGACCGAGGCGCTCGGCCAGCGCCGCGACGAGGCGCGCCGTCGCTTCAGGCCCGAGCGCGGCGGCGAGCGTCGCGAAACCGGCGATGCGGGCGACGGCGATCTCCACCCCACCGGCGCCCAGCGCCGCCTCTTCGAGGGCGAGGAGGTTGGGGAGGCCCGATGCGGTGTCGCTGCGGGCCTGGTGACGCTCGCGCCGGCGGCGCAGTGCAGCGGCGGAGGCCGCTGCGGCGGCGGCGAGGGCGCCGAGGGCCGGCGCCACTTCGAAGGACATGGCGAAGGCGCGGTCCGCGCTGAAAGCGAGGACGGGAGCGAGCGCAGTGCCGGCGAGCAGCGCCGCAATGCCGCGGCGGGTTGGACCGAGGACGGTCGCGCCGGCGCCCAGCAGCAATGCGATCACGAGCGGCAGCGCGCCGCCCGCGGGCATGCGCGTCGAGCCTGCCATCAGCGTCTCCGCCGCCACCGCCTGGATGACGACTCCGGGGAGAACGCCGTGGCGCGGTACTGCATAATGGTCGCCATTCTCGACGGCGGTCGAGCCGATGATCACGCGGCGCCCCCTCAGCGCGGCGGCGGGGATGCGGCCCTCGATCAGGTCGATGAAGCTGTGCCTCGGGATCGAGGCGGGATCGACCGCATAGTCGATGGCGAAGCTGGCGGCGGCGTTTTCGGTCGTCTCGGCGATCATCGCTGCGAGCGAAGGGCGCGGCACGCCGAGCGTCTCGCCGCCGAGCGGCATGAAGCGCAGCCCGCCGTCGGCGTCCGGGTCGACATTGGCGGTGGCGAGGAATGCATGGTCGGCAAGCGCCGGAATGGGCGCCGAGTCGATCGCCGAGTCGCTGCCGTGCCCGGCCGCCTGGGTGAAGGTCGGGAGGACGACGCCGCCGCCGGCACGCGCCAGCGCTGCGCCGAAGGCGGCGTCCTCGGCCGGGCTGGAGCGGCTGGAAAAATCGATGTCGAAGGCGATCGTCCGCGCGCCCGCCTCGCGCAGCCGGTCGACGGCGCGGCCGTGAAGGCTGCGCGGCAGCGGCCACTGACGAATGGCGTCGATCGAGCGGGCGTCGAGCTCGACGATGTGGACCTCGCCGGTTGCCGGGCGCTCGCGCAATGCGTCTCGCCACTCCGAAAGGCGCCGGTCGAGGCCGATCCCGGCGCCCGTCTCGATCAGGAGGAGCCCGGCCGCGGCGGCGGCGGCGAGCGGTGCGGCGTAGCCGGCGAAGGCGCGGCCGGGCGCGGGGATGCGGGGCATCAGAAGGTCCGGGAAAGGCCGAGGCGCAGGCGGTGGCGGTCGGCGCGGTAGAATTCGATCGAGCTCGACGTCCGGTTGTAGGTGTAGGTGAGCGACGGCGTCAGGCCGACAAGGATCGGGCGGCGCGTCGCGACGTAGAGGCTGGCGTATGCGCGCCAGTCGGCCCGTGCCTCCGGCGAGAGGAGAAGGATCGGGCCGTCATATTCGACGCGGCCGAGGCCGCCCGTGACGCCGCCGATCAGGTCCGCGGTGAGATAATGGCTGAGGCCGCCGTGGAGTCCGAACTCCCGGCTCGAATAAGCGTCCGCGCCGAGCCAGCTCGCGCGGTAATAGACGCCGGCCGAGCCTGAGAGCGTCGGATCGATGACCGCTTCGTAGGTGAGGTAGACCCCCGCCTCGGTGCCGCCGAAATCCTCGCCGTAACCGGAATCGAAGAAGCGCGCGTCGACGAACAGCGAGAGCGCCTCCCCTTCCCCCGTCGGCTGGCGAAAGCGGGCGCGAAGCCCGGCGCCGCGCATCGCCGAGACTCCGGCGTAGCGGCGGTCGAAGCCCGTCGCCTGGATCAGCACAGTCCCGCCTCCGGGCGCCTGGATCTCGGCACCCGCCGCAATCAGCACGGAGGCGTCGTCGGTGCGGCCCTGCTGTTCGAGCACGAACCCTTCGGCATCGATCGCGGCCGAAACGCCAGGCGCGATAGGCACGCGGCCGCGGAGCGAAGCGGACAGGCCGACGCCGATGCCGCCATGCTCGCGCAGGGAGGGATCGAGCGGGACGGGAAGCACGACGCCGTCGAGCGACAGGTCGACGCTTTCGGCGTCCGTGGAGTTGGTCACATTGCTGTCCGCGACGAGACTGGCGTCGATCGAGAGGCGCCAGTCGGGCCCGGTGCGGCGGCCGGCGCGGCGGCGGGCGCCTTCAGGCGTCGATGGCCGCTCCTGCTCGGCCACGCTGGCCGGATATTGCTCGCCGGGCTCCGGCGGCTCGGTGGAGGGTGACTGGACCTGCTCGCCGCCGCCCCCGCCTGAAGTGTCGCTGTCGTTCACCCGGGAGGGCGCCCCGGGCTGCCCGTTCGCCGCGAGCAGCAGCAAGGCGCCGAGAAGGGCCGCACGGCATCGCATCCTTGATCCCACTCCCCGGTGCCGCAGGCCTCATGCCGCGGCAATTGGAGGCCTAGCAGGACAGGGTTGAAGAAATGTTAGCGATAAGCCGTGCCGCGCCAGCGGGTTAGAGGCAGATGAGGCCGAGAACGCAGAGGCCCGGGTCCTTCGGCTGCGTGGTGGGCGGCGGAGGCGGCGGCGGGGTCGTCGGGACCGGCACGCCGGCATCCGGGGCGGGCGCAGGCATGGGAGCCGGCGCGGGCGCGGGTGCAGGGGCCGGCGGCGGCGCAGGCTCGGGAGCCGGAGCTGGAGGCGGCGCGGGCTCGGGAGGCGGTGCGGGCGCAGGTGCGGGTGCAGGCGCGGGCTCCGGTGCCGGTGCGGGTGCAGGAGCGGGTGCCGGCGCGGGGTCGGGTGCCGGAGCCGGCGCAGGGCCCGGCGTGGGCGCCGGAGCGGGTGCCGGCGCCGCGATGAAGCGGCCGTCCTCATCGTCGTCGTCAT